>NZ_JBFTIS010000002.1:0-296871 GCF_056395005.1 Stenotrophomonas sp. 10N36
CCCCATGCCCTTGGAGGCGAAATAAAGGGGGAGGGGGCGGCCGCAGGCCGACGCCGGAGGACATTCGCCGGAAAGGGCATGGGGGCCCAGCGCCCGACCCGCCGACGGCTGCGCCTTCAAAGCGTCAAAACACGTTTCTGCTTGCCCCGCAGAACGAAGAACCTTTTTTTGGCTCTTCTCCGGCGCGCCATCGATGGAGAGGTGAAATGCGCTAGTCTTCCGCGCCCTGCATTGGACGCTGACCGCCATGAAAACCCGCCACGTATTGGCCACCTCGCTGTTGCTGTGCATGCCGGTGCTGGCCGCTGCCGCCGCACCGACGCCGCTGACACCGGAACAGACCTTCGACCTGTACGCACGGGTGATGCTGGAAGACGACGCCGCGGCGGCGCGCACGCTCAACGACGCGCTGCGCCCGGCCTTCGATGGCAAGGACTCGCTTGAATTCAACAAGGGCGCCTTCGCCGGTGCGCTCGCCGCGCCGCTGCAGGGCCTGCTCGCGGCAGCGGGCAGCGAAAACGCGCGTATCGAGGCGATGCCCGCCGTGGTCGCGGCCAACCTGGGCAAGACCCGGTGCCGCGCGCAGGGCAGCACCCTGCGTGACAACGACGCTGTGGACGGCGCGAAGGTCGCCACGGTCGACTTCACCTGTCAGGTGACCGCACTGGATGGCCTGCGCCCGTTGTTCGACGCCAGCGTGGCCGACAACACCCCGGCCGGGTTGAAGCGCTTCACCGACGCCTACGTGGCGGCACTCAGCACCGGACCGCGCCGCGAGGTGCACGGCAGCGTGGATCTGTACCCGGCCAAGGACAACGGTTACTGGTACAGCGGCAACCTCGACGCGCTGGTGGCGCCGGTGGTGGAGGCGCTGCTGCCGTTCGATGCGTGGCAGCAGGAGGCCGCCGCGAAGGACGCGCCGACGGTGACCGGCTTGGCCAGCTGCGACCTGCTGTTGCAGCAGCACCGGCAGTGCGTGGCGAAGATCGCGCCGGACCAGCTCAATGGCGTGGATGCGATGGCCGACGAGTTGCGGGACAAGGCCCAGACCCAATCGGTGGAGGCCATGGTGCAGGAGTGCAAAGCGCTGCGCTCGATTGCCGAAATGATGTGGACCGACGCCTGCCGTTGAGATGAAAAGCCGGCCCTGGTCCCTGGATCAGGGCCGCAGCAGCAGCCGCAGATCGTCGCCAACCTGGCGCTGATCGACCACGCGCAGGCGACGCTGCTGGTCCATCGCATGGATGCCCAGCCCCGACAACAACGGCAAGCCCTGCTCGCCCAGCAACGTGGGCGCCTGGTACAGCAGCAGCTCATCCACCCAACCGCCGGCCAGCAACGCACCGGCCAGCGTCGCACCGGCTTCGGTGTGCACTTCATTGATGCCGCGTTCGGCGAGCAGCGCCAGCACCGCGCCCAGGTCCAGGCGGCCCTCGTGACAGGCCACGCTGGCAAAGGCCGCATCGGCTGCATCCGGCGCACTCACCGCGGCATCGTGCAGGTACAGCGTGGGCGCCCCGCCTTCGCGCACGCGCGCGCATTCCAGCGAGCGCAGGCGTGAATCGAGCACCACGCGCAGCGGCGGCAGCACGTCGGTGTCGGCCAGCCGCACAGTCAACATCGGGTCGTCGGTCAGCACGGTGTCGGCGCCGGTCAGGATCGCACCCGCGCGCGCGCGCCAGTGCTGCACGTCCTCGCGCGCGGCCGCACCGGTGATCCACTTCGATGTGCCGTCGGCCATCGCGGTGCGACCATCCAGGCTGGCGGCCAGCTTCACCCGCAGCCACGGTCGGCCGCGCTCGATACGCGACAGGAAGCCCTTGTTGAGCTCGCACGCCTGCGCGGCCATCAGTCCTTCGGCAACCTCGATACCCGCTTCCCGCAGCAGCACGAAGCCACCGCCATCGACCTTCGGAAACGGGTCGCGCATCGCCGCCACCACGCGGGTGATACCTGCTTCGATCAGCGCCAACGCGCAGGGCGGAGTGCGACCGTGGTGCGCGCAAGGTTCCAGGGTGACGTAGGCGGTGGCACCCCGCGCGCGGTCGCCGGCCTCGCGCAGTGCAAAGACTTCGGCGTGCGGGCCACCGGTGCGCTGGTGCCAACCCTGCCCTACCACCTCGCTGCCGTGGGCGATCACACAGCCCACCATGGGATTGGGCCGCGCGGTGTACGCCGCCCGTTCGGCCAGGCGCAGCGCCTGGGCCATGTGCAGGTGGTCGAGCGCGGAAAATTCAGTCATGGCAATGATCAGTCGGCGGCAGGCGTGCAGCGCCGATGGTAGCCCAGCCGGGGTCGCCGTGAGGCGGCCGGCATCAGCCCTTCTTTTTCTTTTCCAGCGGAATCACACCGCCCAGCAGCTGCAGTTGCTCGGTACTGGCCGGCAGGTCGCGTTCGAGTTTTTCGATTTCCTCGCGGAAATCAGCCACGTCGCCAAAGCTGCGGTACACCGAGGCGAAGCGCACATAGCCCACATGGTCGAGCTTGCGCAGTTCGTTCATCACGAACTCGCCAATCTTGATCGAGGGGATTTCGCGTTCGCCGCAGACGCGTGCCTGCTGCATCACCGCACGCACCGCCAGTTCGATCTCGTCTTCGGGCACCGGGCGCTTCTGCAGCGCGCGATCGAAGCCGCTGCGCACCTTGCGCGCGTCGAAGGCTTCGCGGCTGCCGTCACTCTTGACGATCGCCGGCAGTTTCAACTCGATGGTTTCCAGCGTGCTGAAGCGTTCGTTGCAGGCCTCGCACTCACGCCGACGCCGGATCGTCGCCCCGTCTTCAGAGACGCGCGAGTCGATCACACGGGTATCGGCATGCTGGCAGAACGGACAGTACATGGAACGCCTTGCATCAGGAAAACGTCATGCCGTGGTCACGGCAGCGTCGCAACGGTACCTGAGAAGACCTGTCCACACAAATAGCGACGTTACGTGGCGCCGTGCACAGCACCGCGCCCCCACCGCAACCACACCAACTGGGCGCTCGGGATCAGCAGCAGCGGCCCGGCCGCCAGGTAGCCCAGCGGCGCCCAGCCCCCTTGCAGGACCAGCCGGGCCACGAAGACCACCACGACCAGCGCCCCCAGGCTGCCGGCCGCCATGCCGATCCAGCCCGGCGGGCCGGTACGGCGCAGCCCGTCGCGCCCGCCGCGCAGGTAGACGATGCTCAGCCACGCCCAGGCCAGCAGACCGACGATGCCCGACAGGCCCCACGCCAGCAGCGTGACCGATTGCAGTCCACTCACGTAGTTGTTACGCGAGAAGAACACCATCACCGCGATCACGGCCAGCGTGCCGCCGGCGGCCACGGCCGGGATGCCCAGCACCAGGGCCTGGATGAAGTACAAACGGCGTTGCGTGGTGTCGTCCATGAAGGTGTCCAGGCGGGAAGCAATCACCCTGCGCGGCGACATGTGGACAGGGGTCAACCTTGCCACGCACAGGCCTTTGCCGCGCATGCCGCCGGAGCAGCTGCGCGGGGGAATCAGGAACAACGGGCCGAACCAAGGGGGAGACCCCGGCGCCGGCCAGGCCCGGTCACTCCGAAGGGGCGTGCCGGTGGGAAACCAGCAGGAACCCCGGCCACAGCAGCGCCGGGCCGAACAACAACAGCATCGCCGCGCCGCCGAGCATGAACAGCTGCAGCTGCATCAGGGCCCCGAGCATCATCAGGCCCGACACGGCCAGCACGCAGCCGGCAGCCACCAGGCCCAGGGTCAGCAGCCCCCACAACACCCGGTCCAGGACGGGCCAGCGACCCGCGCGCAGGCCCTCGCGGCCATGCCGCAGGTAGCGCCAGCTCAGCACGACCCAGGCGATCAGGGCCAGCCAGCAGATCAGTCCCACCAGCGCCGGCCAGAACGCGCCCTCCCAGACCCCACTGAGCATCAGCGTTGCACCGGCCCCGCCACAGACGGCACCGGGAATGCCCAACACGCCCGCCACCAGCGCGTATCGACGACGCTGGCGGCGGTCGTCCATCCTCAGCCGTAGACCGGGTACTTCGCGCACTGGGCGCTCACCGCATCACGCACGCGGGCGATCACGGCCTCGTCAGCCGGGGCGTCGAGCACGTCGGCGATCCAGTTGGCCAGGTCCACGCAGTCCTGCTCCAGGTAGCCACGGGTGGTGACGGCCGGGGTACCCAGGCGCAGGCCGGAGGTCACGAACGGCGACCGCGGGTCGTTGGGCACCGAGTTCTTGTTGACGGTGATGTGGGCCTTGCCGAGCGCGGCTTCGGCGTCCTTGCCCGACACATCCTTGCCGATCATGTCGACCAGCATCAGGTGGTTCTGGGTGCCGCCGGAGACGATCTTGTAGCCGCGCGCGATGAGCGTGTTGGCGATCGCCTGGGCGTTCTTGACCACCTGCTGCTGGTAGGTCTTGAAGGCCGGTTCCAGCGCTTCCTTGAAGGCCACGGCCTTGCCGGCGATGACGTGCATCAGCGGACCGCCCTGGATGCCCGGGAACACGATCGACTGCAGCTTCTTGACCAGGTCTTCGTCGGCGCCCTTGGCGATGATGATGCCGCCGCGCGGGCCGCGCAGGGTCTTGTGGGTGGTCGAAGTGACCACGTGGGCGTGCGGCAGCGGGCTCGGGTACACGCCTGCGGCAACCAGGCCGGCCACGTGCGCCATGTCCACGAACAGGTAGGCACCGACCTTGTCGGCGATGGCGCGGAAGCGCGCCCAGTCCACCACCTGCGAGTACGCCGAGAAACCGGCGACGACCATCTTCGGCTTGTGCTCGACGGCCAGGCGTTCCACTTCGTCGTAGTCGATCAGGCCGGCCTCGTCCACGCCGTACTGCACCGCATTGAAGAGCTTGCCCGACGCGTTGACCTTGGCGCCGTGGGTCAGGTGGCCGCCATGGGCCAGGCTCATGCCCAGGATGGTGTCGCCCGGCTGCAGCAGCGCGAAGTACACCGCCTGGTTGGCCTGCGAACCGCTGTGCGGCTGCACGTTGGCGTAGTCGGCATCGAACAGCTGCTTGAGGCGGTCGATGGCCAGCTGCTCGGCGATGTCCACGTACTCGCAGCCACCGTAGTAGCGCTTGCCCGGGTAGCCTTCGGCGTACTTGTTGGTCAGCTGGCTGCCCTGGGCTTCCATCACCGCCGGACTGGTGTAGTTCTCGCTGGCGATCAGCTCGACGTGGTCTTCCTGGCGCTGGGTTTCGGCGGCGATGGCCTTGGCCAGTTCGGGATCGTAGGTTTCGATGCGGACGTCACGCGGGAACATCGGTTACTCCAGGCAGGCAGAGGGGGTACAGCGCGAGCTCTGGATTGTAGTCCCCGCGGCGCGGGGTGACCAATCCGGGCGCGCGGCCCCCGGAACGTAGAACGGCGCCCCGAGGGGCGCCGTCCAGGCCGGGCAGCGTGCCTGCCGCGGGGCTTACCGGTTGTTGATCACGTAGTCGGCAATGATGCCGGTGGCGATGGCGACCAGCAGCAGGTTGCCGCGGTCGTCGCGGATCCAGTGGTGGTCACGCGGCGGGCGGCGCACCGAGTAGCGGCTGTAGTCGTTGACCACGTACACCGGGCCGCCGTAGTACTCGCGGTAACGGTGGCCGCGCGCCCAGCCGTAGGAGCCGTAGCCCGGGGCCGGGCGATAGACCACGCGCGGCGGCGGTGCCGGGCGGTAATAGCCGCGGTTGTCGTAGTAGCGACGGTCATGGTGGGCCTCGCGGCGGCGGTCGTCGCGCCAGTCGCGGCGATCATGCCGGTCGTGGCGATCGTGGCGGCGGTCGTGACGGTCATCATGGCGGTCGTGCCCACGGCCGCGGTGGTCGTTGTCGGCGAAGGCCGGTGCCACCGTGCCCAGGGCCAGCAGCGAGGCAACGGCCCCGACCACAAATCGATTCATGCGCATGATTGGCCTCGCTTGGTGGGTTGATGGCTCCATCATGCTGACGCCATCTGAACGGTTTCCGGCTGGAAACGGTTTCCATTCCAGCGGCTTTGACGGCCCATTCAGGCCCCGGCAAGCCCCGCCCCATGGGCAGACCGGCGTCTGTCATCGCTTCCGGCTATAATCGGGGGTACCCCTTTATTCATCTGTTCCTGTTCCGCCTGGAACGGGCGCAGGGTTGCGCCTTCGGAGACCTCATGTCCTCGCAATACATCTACACCATGAACCGCGTCAGCAAGGTGGTCCCGCCCAAGCGGCAGATCATCAAGGACATCTCGCTGTCGTTCTTCCCGGGTGCCAAGATCGGCCTGCTGGGCCTGAACGGCTCCGGCAAGTCGACGGTGCTCAAGATCATGGCCGGCGTGGATACCGACTTCGAGGGCGAAGCCCGCCCGCAGGCCGGCATCAAGGTCGGCTACTTGGCCCAGGAACCGGAGCTGGACCCGACCAAGACCGTGCGCGAGTCGGTCGAGGAAGGCGTGGGCGAAGTGCTGCAGGCCCAGGCCGCGCTGGACGCGGTGTACCTGGCCTATGCCGAGGAAGGCGCCGACTTCGACAAGCTGGCCAAGGAACAGGAGCGCCTGGAGGCGATCCTGGCCGCCGGCGACGCGCACACCCTCGAAAACCAGCTGGACGTGGCCGCCGATGCGCTGCGCCTGCCGCCGTGGGAGGCCGTGGTCGGCACCCTGTCCGGTGGTGAAAAGCGCCGCGTGGCGCTGTGCCGCCTGCTGCTGCAGAAGCCTGACATGCTGTTGCTCGATGAACCGACCAACCATCTGGACGCCGAGTCCGTGGAATGGCTGGAACAGTTCCTGGCGCGCTACACCGGCACCGTCGTGGCGGTCACCCATGATCGCTACTTCCTGGACAACGCCGCCGAGTGGATCCTGGAACTGGATCGCGGCCGCGGCATTCCGTGGAAGGGCAACTACACCGACTGGCTGACCCAGAAGGACGACCGCCTGCGCCAGGAAGACAACCAGGAAAAGTCCCGCCAGAAGGCGATCCAGAAGGAACTGGAATGGTCGCGGCAGAACGCCAAGGGCGGCCGTACCAAGGGCAAGGCGCGTCTGGCCCGCCTGGAAGAACTGCAGTCGGTGGATTACCAGAAGCGCAACGAGACCAACGAAATCTTCATTCCGCCGGGCGAGCGCCTGGGCAATGCGGTGATGGAGTTCAAGAACGTCTCCAAGAAGTTCGGTGATCGCCTGCTGTTCGACGACCTGAACTTCCTGGTGCCCGGTGGCGCGATCGTGGGCATCATCGGCCCCAACGGTGCCGGTAAGTCGACCCTGTTCAAGATGATCACTGGCCAGGAAAAGCCCGATACCGGCGAGATCGTGGTCGGCCCGACCGTCAAGCTGTCCTACGTGGACCAGAGCCGCGACGCGCTGGAAGGCAACCACAACGTCTTCCAGGAAATCGCCGGCGGCCTGGACATCCTCAACATCAATGGCGTGGAGATCCAGTCGCGCGCCTACATCGGCCGCTTCAACTTCAAGGGCCAGGACCAGCAGAAGCTGGTGGGGTCGCTGTCCGGTGGTGAGCGTGGCCGCCTGCACATGGCCAAGACCCTGCTGCAGGGTGGCAACGTGCTGCTGCTCGATGAACCGTCCAACGATCTGGACATCGAAACCCTGCGTGCGCTGGAAGATGCGCTGCTGGAGTTCCCGGGCAACACCTTCGTGATTTCGCATGACCGCTGGTTCCTGGATCGCATCGCGACCCACATCCTGGCGTTCGAAGGCGACTCGCACGTGGAGTTCTTCCAGGGCAACTACCGCGAGTACGAAGAAGACAAGCGCCGCCGCATGGGCGACGACGCCGCACCGAAGCGCCTGCGCTTCAAGGCGCTGAAGTAACCTGGCAGGTCACGACCGTTGGTCGTGACGCTTCGCCGACGGCCGCGCACTGCGCGGCCGTTTTGCATTCCGGTCGGTACCCACCGCTTGCCATAGGCAACAGGATGCAACTTATTGCATATCCATAGATAACGACTTCAGGTCTCCTACGCACCTCACGCAATTGCACCCCACGCAGTTGCGACCAACGTAGGACACCACCAATGAAAACACTGGTCATGAGTACCGCAGCCCTGCTGCTGTCGGGCACCGCCGCGGCGGCCCCGGCGAACTGGGAAGGCAGCTACATGGGCGTTCAGGCGAGCCATGCAGAAGGCAAGAGCCAGGACCGCAGCAACGCCAACGCCTCTGAAAAAAGCCCGCGCGGGTTCACCGGCGGCGTGCAGGCCGGCCGCACCTGGCAGTTCGACAGCAACGTGGTGATGGGCATCGAAGGCAGCCTCGCCGTCGGCAGCATCGACCGCGACTGGAAAGACCGCGAAAACCACCCGCACAGCCCGTACTACGGCAAGGACGCGGTAACCCGGTCGGGGTCGGTCAACCTGATGCTCGGCTATGCGGTCGGCCCGGTGCTGCCCTACCTGACCACCGGCGTGACCGTGGCCCGCCAGGAATACACCCTGGGCTGCGATAAATCGCTGGTCGAGAAAACCAACGGCTGCCGCGTGGCGGAATTCGAGACCGGCGCCCGCCATGTCTCCACCGGCGTCAATGTCGGCGCAGGCGTGCTGGTGCGGGTCAACGAGCGCCTGTCCGCCGGCGTTGAGTACCGCTACACCAACCTGGGCTCCAGCCCGGTGCAGCTGCACGATCCGAACTACCCCGATGCGGCCCGCCGCAGCTTCCATACCGACTACAGCAGCGTTACGCTGAAGTTGAATTACCACTTCTAACCCGCCACACGACGCACCCGCAGGTCCGCCTGGGCGAGGCAGTGCGCCCCCGGCACGAGAGATCTGCGATGTCCCTGTTCGAACGCGTCTTCCAGCTCCAGCAGCACGGCACCTCCGTGCGTACCGAGGTGCTGGCCGGGCTGACCACCTTCCTGACGATGTCCTACATCGTCTTCGTCAATCCGGACATCCTGGCCACCACCGGGATGGACCCGGGCGCGGTGTTCGTGGCCACCTGCCTGGCCGCCGCACTGGGTTCGCTGGTGATGGCGTTCGCCGCCAACTTCCCGGTGGGCATGGCCCCGGGCATGGGCCTGAACGCGTTCTTCGCCTTCACCGTGGTCGGCGCGGCCGGCCTGCCGTGGCAGCAGGCGCTGGCGGCGGTGTTCATTTCCGGGCTGGTGTTCCTGACGCTGTCGCTCACCGGCGTGCGGGCCTGGCTGGTGGCGGGCATTCCACCCTCGCTGCGCGCGGCGATCGTGGCGGGCATCGGCCTGTTCCTGGCGATCATCGCGCTGCAGAAATCCGGGGTGATCATCGCCAACACCGACACGCTGGTGGCGCTGGGCCCGCTCAATACCGCCCCACCGCTGCTGGCCCTGGCCGGCTTCCTGCTGATTGCGATCCTGGAAGCACGCAAGGTGCGTGGCGCGATCCTGATCGGCATTCTGGCTGTCACCGGCGCGGCGTGGCTGCTCGGTGACGTGCAGTTCCATGGGCTGCTGTCGCTGCCGCCCAGCCTGGCCCCCACCTTCCTGCAGCTGGACCTGCCCGGGCTGCTGCACCACAACGGCGGTGCGCCGATTGCGGTGTTGCTGCAGGTGGTGCTGGTGTTCGTGCTGGTGGAAGTGTTCGACGCCACCGGCACGCTGTACGGCGTGGTGGGGCGTGCGGGCCTGCTCAAGTTGCCCGGCGCGCCCAAGCGCTTCGGGCGTGCGCTGCTGGCCGACAGTACCGCCATCGTGGCCGGCTCGCTGCTGGGTACCAGCAGCACCACTGCGTTTGCCGAAAGCGCGTCGGGCGTGCAGGCCGGTGGCCGCACCGGCCTGACCGCGCTGGTGGTGGCCGCGCTGTTCCTGGCCGCACTGCTGTTTTCGCCGCTGGCGGCGATGGTGCCCGGCTATGCCACCGCCCCTGCCCTGCTGTTCGTGGCTGGGCTGATGCTGCGCGAGCTGGTGGACGTGGACTGGAGCGACCTGACCGAATCGGTGCCGGCCGCGTTGTGTGCGCTGGCGATGCCGTTCACCTACTCCATTGCCAACGGCCTGGCGTTCGGTTTCATCGCCTATGCCGTGCTCAAGGCCGGCACCGGTCGTTGGCGCGACGTGCACCCGGCGGTGTGGCTGGTGGCCGGCCTGTTCGTGCTGCGCTACGCGCTGGAGTAAGCCGCACCCCCGGCGGGGTCGCGCCCCTGCGGACTGCGGTGACCCGATCAACGTTCGATGTCGGCACGACGCATGAGCGAAGCAGGCTCTGCAACGTCGAAGGCGATGACCTCGATAAAGGTCATGCCATTCCCGGATGTGGGCAGAGGGTCGGCAGTCGGCAGGGGCGCGACCCTACCAGCAACGGCGACGGCGATTTCGGTGGCGATTCCGGTGGCGATTCCGGTGTCCGAATCGGCGGCAGCGTTGGCGCCTGCAACTGCACCGTGACCATGCCGCCCTGGTAGGGTCGCGCCCCTGCCGACTGCCGTGACCCGATCAACGTTCGATGTCGGCAAGACGCAGGGGCGAAGCCGGCCCTGCGCTACGCAACGCGATCATCCACGTCCAGGGCGCACGCCGCGCGGTTCACCCCTACGCAACGCGGCTCTGGGATGATGGGGCATGAGCGATTCTCCCCTGCCTGTCGATCTGTCTTCGCCGTTGCGTCGCCGGCTGCTGCGTGCCGTGCTGCTGGCGCCCGCCGTGGGTGCACTGGCCACCCTGCCCGGCTGCTCGGTGCCGGTACAGGTGGAGGGTACCTTCCTGCAGCCCTGGCGCAGCCACCTGGACTGGACCATGGCCGATTGGCAGCGCTCGGTGGGGCTGGCCCAGCGCCTGGGCTGCAAGCAGCTGGTGCTGCAGTGGACCGGTATCCACGGCGCGCCGGAAGGCGATTGGCAGCTGACCGATGCCGGCCTGCGCATGCTGTTCACCGCCGCAGGCGAAGCGGGCATCACGGTGCGGGTGGGACTGCCCTTCGAGCAGTCGTGGTGGCAGGCGATCGGCGGCGATGATGCCGCGCTGCAGGCCTTCTTCGCCAGCAGCCTGGCACGCGCCCAACAGTGGCTGGCGCAGGCACCGTGGGCCCGCCTGCAGGCCTTCGGCGGCTGGTACCTGCCGTATGAGATCGAGCAGTACCACTGGGCCGATCCCGCCCGCGTGCAGTGGCTGGGCCAGTGGCTGCACGGCCTGCACCAGGCCGCACAGGCGCGCGGCGGCGACTGCGCCATCTCCACCTACTTCAGCCGTCTGCAGACCAGCGGCCGGCTGGAGACGGTCTGGGCCAGCCTGCTGGACCAGGTACCGCTGCGGCCGATGGTGCAGGACGGTGTGGGCGTTGCCGGGGCCGGCAATGTGCAGCAGCTCAAGCCCCTGCTGGCGATGCTGAAGCAACGCGGCGTGGCGTTCGATGCGATCGTGGAACTGTTCCGCGAACTGCCCGGCGAGAACCACGACGGCACCCAGTTCAAGGGCGAAACCGCCGACGCGGCGCGGATTGAACGCCAACTGGCGTGGGCGCGCGACAGCGGTGCCGAACACGTGCTGGTGTATGCGCTGGACCCGTGGTTGTCGCAGGACACGCCGCAGGCGAAGGCGTTGCGGCGGCAGTGGGGGTTGTAGGGCGCGCGGGGTGTGTGCCGACCAATGTTGGGGTGTACCGACCAACGGTCGGTACCTACCGGGGTGGGACATGCGGTCGCGGAAGCGCAGCCGGTGGTACCGCACGGTTTGTTCAGGGCATGCAGTCCGCCGCGGTTACAGCGTGCGGCCGATGATCTCGCGCAGGATTTCGCTGCTGCCCCCGAAGATGCGCAGCGCGCGCGCGTCGGTCCACGCGCGGCCGATGCCATACTCGCTACTGTAGCCGTAGCCACCGTGCAGCTGCAGCAGGTCGTCGAGGATCGTGCCCTGCAGTTCGGTGGCGTTGAGTTTGGCCATCGCCGCCACCGTTTCGTCCAGCCGGCCCTGCAGCTGCGCAGCCAGGCACTGGTCGAGGAAGCTGCGTAGCATCGCCAGCTGGGCCGCTGCACCTGCCAGCACGAACCGGGTGTTCTGGTGGTCGTTCAGGAAGCGACCGAACACTTTGCGCTGGCGCACGTAGGCCACGGTTTCATCGAGCATGCCCTCGGCCGATGCCGCCGCGCGCAGCGCGATGGCCATGCGCTCGGCCGCCAGCTGTTCGCCCAGGTAGTCGAAGCCGCGCTGTTCTTCACCCAGCAGGTGCGACACCGGTACCGCCACGTCATGGAAGAACAGCTCGCTGGTGTCCTGCGCGTGCTGGCCGATCTTGGCCATCGGCGCGCCGCGGGTGACACCCGGCAAGGTGGTGTCCACGCAGAACAGGCTGAGACCACGCGCGCCCAGCTCGGGCGCCACGGTGGCCACCACCACCACCACGTCGGCGTTGCTGCCGTTGGTGATCCAGGTCTTCTGGCCGTTCAGCAGGTAATGCTCGCCCTGGCGTTCGGCGCGGGTGCGGATCGCCTTGAGGTCGCTGCCCGCGCCCGGCTCGGTCATCGCAATGGCGCCGATCGCCTCGCCGCGCGCCATCGCCGGTAACCAGCGCGCGCGTACTTCATCGCTGCCGTACTGCATCAGGTACGGCGCCACCATGTCCGAGTGGATCGAGAAGCCGATGCCCAGGTAGTTGGCGCGCGCCAGTTCCTCGATCACGCAGGCGGCGTGGCCGATGTCGCCGCCCAGGCCGTACGGCTCGGGCAGCTGGCAGTTGAGCAGGCCGGCGTCCCCGGCCGCACGCCACAGCGCGCGCGGGGTGATGCCGTCGCGCTCCCACTGCGCGTAGTGCGGGGCGATCTGTTCGGCGATGAAACGCCTTACCTGCGCGCGGAACAGCGCGTGGTCTTCACCGAATACCGGACGGGTGTGCATGGATCAGCGGCCCACCGGGTCGGTGCCGCTGAGCTGGCCCTGCAGTACCGGGGCGGTGGCACTGCCGGTCAGGAACAGGCTGTAGTGGTCGCCGGGCTGCAGCGCCGGCAGGGCCAGCGGCGCGCTGTCCTTGCCGCCGCAGCCGGCCACCAGGCGTGCCTTGACCGGGTTGATGCCGCGCGCACTGCTGCTGCCGCTGGCCACCGCCGGGAACACCACGGCGCCCTTGTCGGCCATGGCCAGGCGCCCCTGCGCGCAGCCGCTGGCCAGGTTGTAGAAGCGGATCTCGGCCTTGAGCGCATCGCTGGTGCCACCGCCATCGGCCAGTGCGGCCAGCGGCTTTGACGGGGCGGCGGCGTCCAGCACCAGCGTGGTGAAGCTGCCGGCGGCAACCTGCGGCTGGCTGCGGGGCTTGCCGGCCACGCGGACGGTGAACGGTTTGCCGCCCTCCACGATGGCGTAGCGGCTGGCCCGCGTGGCCGGGCCGATGTTCTGTTCGGCGCCCGGGCCGACGGCGACCTTGAGCGCGGCACTGCCCGGGTTGAGCACGCGCACGAACGCCGAACCGGCTGGCGGGCGCGCTGCATACAGCTGGGCCAAGCGACCTTCGGGGGCGGCCTGCTGGGCGCTGGCGGCCAGCGGCGAAAGGGCCAGTACGGCGGCGGCGAGCGATATCAAGGGCAGTTTCATGCGGCGGGTTCCTGGCGGCGAAGCGTGCGCGCCATTGCGTAGCGCTGCTCCAGTTGACGGCGATCCACCTTGTTGCTGGTGCCGGTCGGCAGCGCATCAACGGCGATCAGTTCAGAGGGAATCATGTACGGCGGCACGCGACGGCCCAGCTGCGCCTTCCAGTCCTGCAGCGACGCCGGCAGCGGCTGCACCTCGCCTTCGCCGGGCTGGGACAGTTCGACGAAGCCGATCATGCGCACCAGGGTGCCATCGGGCCGGCGCAGGACCACCGCCGCACCGGCCACCACGCCGTCCAGGGTGGACAGCGAGGCGTCCACTTCGGCCAGTTCGATGCGGTAGCCGTTGAGTTTGATCTGGTCATCCTTGCGGCCGCGGAAGGTCACCCGCCCTTCCGCGTCCAGGTCGCCCAGGTCACCGCTGCGGTAGGCCCGCTTGCCGTGATGGGTGAACAGCACGCCCTGGTCCAGGTCCGGGCGATCCAGGTAGCCGCGCATGACGTGGTCGCCGGACATGCATATTTCGCCGTCGTCGATGAAGACCTCGGCATAGGGCTTGGCCACGCCGATCGGGAACGGGTTGGGCGCGGCCGCGCGCAGCGCCGGGTCGATCTCCACCCAGGTGGTGGAACAGGTGGCCTCGGTGGGACCGTAGGAGTTGATGATGCGCGCCTGCGGGAAGCGCGCCCACAGCTCTTCGGCCACGCGCGGGGTGAGCGATTCGGCGCCGAACACGAACACGCGCAACGAGGGCAGGTGCTCGGCGTTGAAGCGCGGGTTGAGCATCTGCTGGCGCACGAACGAGGGCGTGGAGGCCCACACCGCCACCGCCGACTGACGCAGGTGTTCGACAAACCGTTCGCTGTCGGCGATCACCTCGCGCGGGCACAGCACGCAGCTGCCGCCGGTGCCGAGCGCACCGCACAGGTCGAACAGCGAGAAATCGAAGCTGAAGAGCATCTGGTTGAGGAAGGCCGGCGCCTCGCCCAGCTGCAGGCAGTCGGTGATCCAGCCGGTGAACAGCGCCACGCTGTCGCGGCCGATCTGCACGCCCTTCGGGTCACCGGTGCTGCCGGAGGTGAACATGATGTAGGCCAGGTCCGGCACGCTGAGCGCGCGCGGTGCGTCGGCACCGGGCCCGAAGCTGTCGGTGGCGGCATCGTAGACCGCGCCGGCATGGGTGAGCTGGGTGATCCGCTGCAGCCGCGCGGCTGGGTTGATGGTATCCACCGGCACATAGGTGACGCCCATCTGCAGGCAGCCCAGCATGGCCACCACGAACGCAGACTGCTTGTGCCCGGAGATCACCAGCGCGTAGCCGGGCTGCACGCCGGCCGCCTGCGCGCGCCCGATCCAGGCCTGGGTGGCTGCATGCAGCGCGGCCCAGTCCAGGCTGCCGTCGGCATCGTGCAGGGCCGGCGCATGCGGGGCGTGCTCCAGCGCGACGAAGCGGCAGTGTTCGAAATCGAAACGCATGCGGACAGCTCCTGCAGGTGGGGTGGGATCAGCGCTGGTGCGCGGCCACGTAGTCGGCCAGCACCTGCACCGAATCGACCAGCGCATCGATCTCATCGACCGGCAAGGTCACGCCCAGGCGGTCCTTGACCTCGACCATCAGCTGCACCTTGGACATCGAGTCGAACAGCGACTCCATGTATTCGTCCGGCTGCACGCGGGTGCCGATCACCGCTTCGACGATGTCGATCAACTGGGTCTGGAGGGTCTGGATATCCATCGGGTTCACCTTGTCAGAACTGGAAGTAGAGGAAACGGGATTCTTTGTGCAGGCTCAGCAGCGACAGCCCCAGCATCAGCAGCATCACCAGCAGCCACGGCCAGTTGGGCTGCCAGCGCATCCACGCGCGCGGGGCCGGGCTGGGCTTGGCCAGCGACGGGCCGTACACGCCCATGATCTGCTGCGCGTTGGGTGCCAGCCAGACGATGGCCAGCAGCACCAGGATGTAGAGCAGCTGCACGTGGTGGCCAGCCAGCAGGCGCCAGCTGTCGCCCAGCCCCATGCCGGCAAGGTAGCCCAGGTTCTCCAGGCTTTCCCAGCCGCGCACGCCGAACATGGCCTGCACCAGCTCCCAGGCATCGTGCACGCCGTCTGCGCGGAAGAACGCCTGCGCCACCAGTACCGCACCGAAGGTGAGCAGCACATAGCCGGCGTGCTGGTACCAGCGCAGCTGGCGCAGCGCGGCCGGTTTGCGGCCGCCCACGAACACGCGCCACGCGTGGTTGATGGACAGGTAGCCGGCATGCAGCAGGCCGAAGATCAGGAACTGCAGGCCCGCGCCATGCCAGATGCCGGCCAGGCCCATCGCCCACACCGTGGGCAGCACGATCATCGACAGGAAGCCGCCGGCCGAGGCCACCGCCGCCGGGCCGGTGGCGCGGCCATGGCGGGTGCGCCAGCGGGTGACCGCCATCGCCACCGGGTAGTACAGGTAGGCGGTGATGTAACGGGTGAGCGTCATGTGCCAGCGCGCCCAGAAGTCGATCACGCTGGTCGCCTTGTAGGGCGAATTGAAGTTGAGCGGGAAGCGGATGCCGAACATGCGCGCCAGGCCCAGCGCCATGTCCGAGTACCCGGAAAAATCGAAGTACAGCTGCAGCGCGTAGCTGAGCGCGGTGGCCCAGGCGCCCCAGAACTGCACCTCGCCGGTGGAGGCAAAGCCGGCATCGGCATACGGGGCGATGGTGTCGGCCAGCAGCACTTTCTTGGCCAGCCCGATCACGAACAGCATGCCGCCCACCGACAGGTTGTCGGCCTGGAACCGGTAGGTTTCGCGCTTGCTGAACTGCGGCATCATCTCCTTGTGGTGGAGGATGGGGCCGGCGATCAGGTGCGGGAAGAAAGTCACAAACAGCACGTAGCTGAGCGGGCTGCGGTCGTTGACCACGCCGGCGCGGCAGTCGAGCAGGTAGCCGATCTGGGTGAAGGTGAAGAAGGAGATGCCCAACGGCAGGATCAACGCATCCATCGGGCCGACGTTGAAGCCCATCTCGCCGACGAAGTTCACCATCGCCGCGAAGTACTTGTAATGCACCAGCAACAGCAGGTCGGCGGCCACGCCCAGCACGGTGGCCAGCAGCTGCAGTTTCGGTCGCTTGGCCAGCGACAGGATCACCAGGCTGACCAGGTAGTTGAAGACGATCGAGCCCGACAGCAGGATCACGAACTGCGGGTTCCACCAGCCGTAGAACACGATGGACGCCACGCACAGCCACAGCGCGGCCAGGCGCGGTTTTACCGCGCCCAGGGCGTAATGCACGCCCAGCGCGATCGGCAGGAACACCAGCAGGAACAGGAAGGAGTTGAAAAGCATCGTCCGTAGCGCTCAGTCGATCTCGGCCAGCGTTGCCTGCTCACCGTCGGTCAACGGCAAGGACAGGGCCATTTCAGAAAATTCCCAGACCACCAGCTTCAGCGTGGGCGGCCACTGCGCACGCTGCGGCCAGGCGGCCAGCAGCGCGCCGGAGAACTGCCCGCCATCCAGGCTCTGGTTCCACACTTCGCGCCCCAGCGCATGGCCCAGGCGTTCGGCGAACAGGCTGCGGCGGCCGTTGGAGCTGCCCAGCAGCAGCACCTCCACCGGCGGGGTGTCATCGAGCAGGCCACCACTGCGCAGCGGCGCGATCACCTGTTCCGGTTCGCGGTCCAGCGCCGGGCGCCAGGCCGGCGGCGCCTTCTCCAGCCCGGCCAGCACGATCAGGTCGCCCATGCGTGGCTTGGCCGCACCGGGCGCGCCCACCTCGAACGCCTGCGCGCCACGCCCGCCCAGCAGCGGCAGCGCCGAGGCGGCCACCGCGTCGGCGGCGCGCTGCGCGCCGATCCGGTTCATGTGCACGTCGGTGCGGAAGAACACCGGCGCCGCGCCCTGCTGCAGTACCGGCAGCAGGTCGGTGGAGGCCACCTGGGCGGCACCCAGCGCCTGCTGCCACTGGCCCAACCGCGCGCGCATGGCCGTTGAATGGCGCAACCCGCAGGTATGCGCCTGCTCGATCCGTGACTTGTCCGGCACCACCACCACCAGCACCTGCACGCCCTGCGCCTTGAGCTGCGTGGTCCAGTGCTGCATCAGCCGCACGCGTTGCTTCAGCACCTGCTCGCCTGCACCCGGCGGCGGGCGCAGCCCGTCGCGGTAGAACAGCCAGTCCGGGCACCCCAGTGCCACCTGCGGCCCCAGGTCGCCGAGCAGGCGATAGCGCAGCGCGGCTGTGGCCAGGTCGGCCTGGGCCTGCACCGGCAACTTGAGCGCTTCGTTGATCGCGCGGCCAGCTTCGCCGTCGGCCCAGCGTGCCGGTGCCAACGCGGCCGCGGGGATCTTCGCCTTGCCCAGCATCCAGCCACCGGCCAGCAGGCCGACGACCAGCAGCGCGATCACCAGCGCGGCGGTGGGACGGTGGGCACCGGGCGGCGCGGCCGGTGGCAGGGGCGCGGGCGCGCCGGGACGTGCACTCATCGGGTTACTGCCCCAATGCCTTGTTCACGCGCGCGGTGAACTGCGCCGGGGTCATGATCGACGCGTTGTCCCACTGGCCCTGGGCCTGCGGACCGAACCCGTACACCGGTTCGAACATCTGCCAGACCAGTACCTGCGGCGGATTGGCGCGGAAGTCGTCGGACTCCAGGTACTCCAGCAGCATGATCCACGGGCCCACGTTGCCGGCCTTCCAGTTCACCGTGACCGGGCGGTCCAGCGCGTTGGAGAGCTTCTGCGGGAAACCGAAGTAGGCCTGCACCATGCTGTGCCCGGTCACGTGCACCGGTGCCTTGCCACTGTCGAGCAGGCCCTGCGATTCGGCGGCGCGGCGCACGGTGAAGGTTTCGCGGCCCACCGCGGCACGCTGTTCCGGTGGCAGGAACAGTTCGGCCAGGTCGCCGTAGCGACGCTCGCGGGTTTCCTTGCCCAGCGGCGTGCCCGTGCCGGGCTCGCCGGCCAGGTTCGGCACGGTCTGCTTGATCCGTGCCGCCAGCGCATCGGCGGTGGCATCGGCGGCGGCCTGGGTCCAATGCTGGTCGCTGCGATAGAAGACGTCGGTGCCGCCCGCACGCACGCCGGCCAGCACTTTGCGCGCATCCAGGGCATCGACGCCGGCGTTCTGCAGCGAGCCAAGAATGGTGTCGTAGCGCTTTTCCACCGACGCACTCACCACCTTGCCCGCGGGCAGGCGATCTTCGTAGAACAGCACCTTGTCGGGCAGCAGCAGCAGCTCCAGGCGCACGCCACGTGCGGCAAGGCGGGCCTTGGTTTCGGCGATCAGGCGGGTGGAGGCATCGACCGCCTGCATGTCCACCTCGCTCAAGCTGCCCCACGCCGGGAACAGCCAGCCGTCCTTGCCGACCAGCACGATGGCCGAGTCGTCCTTGCTGGCCGCGGGCGGTGCGGCGGCGGGCGCCTGCGCCTGCGCGACACCGGTACCGGCCAGTGCACACAGCACGGCCAACAGCGGCAGACCGGCATGCAGGCGTCGGCGGGGAGCGGTGGGGGTCAGCAAGGAATGCGTATCCATGTCGTTCATGCCTTTTCGATGTCAGTAGTACAAGGTGGCGGTAGCGAACAGCCCCTTGGCGCGCTGCGTATCGCCGCCGCCAAGAGCGAACCGGTACTGCACGGCCAGGTCCAGGTAGGACCGCGCCGCGTTGTAGTGGTCTTCGCGGAACCAGTAGCGCACGCCCACGCCGGGGCCGGCACCGAGCGACCAGCTGCGGTCGGTGTCGGACAGGTCGAACGATTGCGCGCCGATCAGCGGGTAGGCGATGCCGCGCACCCTGGAGCGCTGGTCGATCCAGTCCGCGCCGATCACCAGGTACGGGCTCAACACCCAGCGTGTCTGCTCGGCACCGAAGCGGTAGCTGCGGCCGGCGCGCAGTTCGGCGGCACCGAACCACTGCTGGCGACGCAGGCGACCGTCGGAGTCGGTCAGCCGCGCCACGATGTCGCCGTTGCTGTCGATCTGATCCACGGTGAAGCGCGCGCGGTTGTCATCCCAGGTAAAGCCGGCCTGGGCGTACCCACTGAGCGTCCACCACTGGTTGACGTCGGTGCGCACCCCGGTGCCTTTGTAGAAGCCGTAGGTGAGGTAGGACATCCAGCCGCCGGCGTTGTCCTGCAGGCGGTAGCGGGCCGCGGTGGTCATCTGCAGCGGCTGGCTCGATTCGATCTGGATCCGGCACTGGATGGCGGCCGAATCCGGGTACACGCCGCCGTTGCGGGTGGCGGTGCCGAGGAACTGGCGGCGCTCGATGCCGGCGCTCAGGCCGGTCTGGCCGAAGGTGTAGCGCGCACCGAACGCGCCGATGGTGGACGGCCACCCGGCGATGGACCGCGAGCGGCTGAGGCGCTCGGCGCGCGTGCGGGCATCCTCGCTGGGGATGCCGGTGCACGGGTCCACCGCCTGCAGCGATTCGAAGGTGCCGCCTTCGTCATACAGCGTGTTGGCCAGGCGCGCATACAGTTCCATCGTGCCGTGCTGGTTGTTGAGTTTCTGCGGCCGCCAGAACGCTTCGAGCGTGCCGAACACCGAGTCGCCGGGCGTGCTGATCGCCGCACCGCCCAGGTTGGTGGCGGCCTGGCGCGCGCCGCGATAGCCCGCCGACAGCGTCATGCCCCATTCCCGCGAATAGTTGGCGATGGAGCTACGCGTGTTGTAGCGCTGCGCGGCGTCCAAGGGCAGCGTGCCGGCGTCGGCGCTGTCGATCGCCCCGCGCAGCAGCGTCACCGCCTGCGGGTGCTGGCCGAGCGCCGCGTTGGAATAGGCCTGGTCCAGCACCACCGTGGGCGGTGCCTTGCCGGTTGCCTCGGCCGCCTGAAAATCCCCCAGTGCGCTGCGCGGATCACCCGCACGCTGGTTGAGGTAGCCGCGCTGCATCAGCAGCCCGGCATCCTGCGGCGTGGTGGCCAGGGCGGTATCCAGACGCTGACGGGCTTCGGCCTGCTGGCTGCGGTCGCCGGCGGCCAGCGAGGTGGTCAGCAGCGACTGCAGCGGCGCGCTGTCCTGCGCGGCCTGCACGGCCTTGCGCGCTTCTTCGATGGCCTGCTGGTAGTCCTGCCGGCCGTAGGCGGCATAGGCACGCTGGGCCGCGCCGCCCTCGCCCTGCAGGTCGGTCGGGGTCAGTTCGCATTGGGTGCCGTAGGGCGTTTCACGGCACTGCTGGATCGGCGCAGGATAGCTGGTGTCGGTAAGCGCCACGCCCGGTCGCGCCGAGCGCATCGAACGGGTGCGCAGGGCCACCGCGTCGGCAATGGCACGGCGCGTATCGGCATCTTCGTCGGTCAGTGGATCGGTGCGCAGCGGGGCCAGCAGGCGCTCGGCACGCTCACGGTCGCCCGCGGCCAGCGCCGCATCCACCGCCAGCAGACGCACGTTGCGTTGCTGCTGGCCATCCAGCCAATCCTGGGCCAGCACGCGGTCGAAGTCTGCATTGGCCTGCGCGCTGCGGCCCAGCCGTTGCTGCAGGTAGCCGCGCATCACCAGCGCGTTGGTGTCTTCATTGTCCTGTTTAATCGCATCGGATGCCGCATCCACCGCCTCGGGCAACTGGTTGCTGAGCAGCAACGCGGTCATCAGCAGCAAGCGATGGCTGCCCGACTCCGGCGCCAGTTCCACCGCTTGGCGCGCAGGTGCCACAGCATCCTGCGGACGCAAGGCGATCAGCGCCTGGTAGCCGGCCTGCGCCGGCACGACCGCCTGCTCGCGTTTGATCCGCAACTGAGCGGCAAGAATATCGGTGCGGTTCGGCGCGCCCAGCGACAGCGCGGTGGCCGCCGCCTGCTGCGCCTCGTCCAGCTTGCCGCCGGCCTCCAGCGAGGCCACCCACAGGATCGCCCAGGCGCCCTGCTGCGGTTGCTGGCGGAAGGCCTGCTCGGCCTTGCTGGCGGCTTCTTCCATGCGGTCGCTGTTGAACGCCTCGTAGGCCTGGGCCGCCAAGGGAAACGCGCGTTGATAGGCCAGCTCGGCCGCGGTGGGGCGGGCGGCGGTGGCACCGCGCACGTTGGTGCCCGCGGCGGTGCCGGCACGCGGTGCAGCGGCGGCCAGGCCCGGCAGGGCCGGGTCGGTGATGCCATCGGCAAGTGCCCGTCGCGCCAGCGCGCGCGCCTCGTCGGTGCGGCCCAGCTTCTGCGCCGCGTAGATCTGCAGCAGGCGCAGGCGCGCCACGTCGGGCCGCAGCCGCACCGCTTCGCTGGCGGTACGGTAGGCCTGTTGGTAGTCGCCACGGTCGTAGGCACCGAACGCCTGTTCGGCGATGCGGTAGGCGTTGCCCGACAGCGGCAGCGATTCCTGGGCGTGCACGCTGGCACTGCCCAGGCCGATCAGGCTCAGCGCGATCACGCTGGAAAGCAGGGTGGTTCTCATGCCTTCAGCTCTCCGGTGGCGCTGTATTGGGGTTGGCCCGAGCGACGATGCTGCTCGCGCACGGCTTTGGCAATCGCCGCTTCGGTGGCGACACCGTGCTTGACCAGGTAGTCGCCGATGCGGCCGTCACGCTGGGGCTTGTATTCGTCCAGCATGCGCTCGAACTGGTCGCGTGCGATCAGCTGCATCTCCACCAGCAGGTCGCCCAGCAGCGGCACCGCGTCGATGCGGTAGGTTTCACCGCTGATCAGGCGCAGGCCGGCATTGATTTCGCTTTCGCGCGCGATCGACTGCGTCAGTGCGGTGGCATGCACATCGTGCAGCAACTGGGCCTGCTCGGCCTCGCTGAGCGGGTTGGCCACCGCGATCGACAAGGTATCGGCGGTGCTGCCCGGCAGCGGCAACAGGCGCCACTGCACGCAGGCTTCGACCGAAAGCGGGAACTGCCCGGCCTGCAGGTAGTCGACGTCGATCACCGCGCGGGCCAGGTCGCCCTGGAAGGCGATCGCCTCGGCCAGGGTTTCATCGTCCAGCCAGCCCTGCGACACCAGGATGCGGCCCAGCGGTTGCTGGCGCCCGCCCTGCTGTTGCTGCAGCGCCTGCTCCAGCCGCTCCGGCTCCACGGCCTGCCAGGTGGTGAGCAGTTCGCCCAGGCGCTTGCGGGTCTGCACCAGCTGCGAGGCACTGGGGAAATCGTGCATGGTCTTGTCCCACACCATGCGCTTGCCGAACAGCAGGTACAGCAGGAACATCCGCCACGCGCGTGCGGTGGCCATGAAGTTGATCATGTTGCCGACCACCATGCGCGGGATCGACATCAACCCGTGTTCCCAGCCGTACAGCTTGTTGACGAAGTAGAAGCGCTGCACCACGCGGGTGGCCAGCGCGGCGGTGGTGATCAGCGCCACGTTCATCTGCCAGGTGCCGGCCTGGAAGATGGTCGGGAACTGGGTGGTCCATACCCCGGTCACCTTGAGCAGCCAGAACAGCAGCAGCTGCAGGAAGATGATGTAGGCGATGATGCTGATGAACGAGGTGACGATGCCCTTGCGGTCGCGCGCCAGCAGGTATTTGGTGGCCAGCGAACCGCGCCAGCCCAGCGTCTCCCAGCTCTGCAGGCCGATACCCAGCACCCAGCGTGCCTTCTGCCGGTACGAGGCGCGGAAGTTGTCGGGGAAATACTCGCGCACGCACAGCGCCATCGACTGGGTGCTCTCGCGCACCGGGCCCCACCCGAACCACGACGGCCGGCGCACGCGGAACTGCACCGGGAAGCGGGCGAAGATCGAATGCATGCCCATCGCCGCCAGCCGCGCACCCACGTCGTAGTCTTCGGTGAGGCTGTCGGTGTTGAACGGCTGGTTGTCGGTGGCCGCACTCAGCGCAAGCAGCGCCTTGCGCGAGAAGCAGGTGCCGACGCCGGCCGAGGGCACCATGCCAGACACGCTTTCGCGCACCACCAAGTCCTTGGCATGCCACTCGGCGAACTCGTCCATGTACACGCCGGCGATCAGCTCGTACCACTCGCGGTCCAGCGAGGTGACCGGCAGCTGGATCATGTCCTTGCGCGGCAGCAGGTAGTTGAAGAAGCGCAGCTCCATCGGGTGCAGCACGTCTTCGCTGTCGTGCAGGACCACCCCGGCAAATTCGATGTCGTGGCGCTTCTCGTAGTCGAAGATCGACAGGATCAGCCAGTTCAGGCAGTCGGCCTTGCTGGTCGGTCCGGCATGCGGCACTTCCACGCGGCGCAGGCGTTTGTAGCGCCGCCGCATGCGCTCTACTTCGGCGATGGTCTCGGCGTCGTTGGGATAGGTGCCGACAAAGACGATGTACTCGCGGTAGTCGAGTACATCGATCATGTTTTCCACCATCTGCGCGATCACGTCGTACTCGGCCCAGGCCGGCACCATGATCGCCAGGGGTTGTTCCGGACGCTGCAGCAGGTCCTGCTGGGTCAGCGGGCGGTATTCGCGGCGCTTCTTGACGGTCAGGGTGCGCCAGCTTTCGCGCACCCAGTACCAGATGTCGATGAACAGGTCGTCGAGGCTGGAGATCAGGATCAGCACGGCGACCGCCGCTGCCACTGTTTCCAGGGCAGCGTAGTAGTTGGCCAGCTGGATGTTCCAGAACAGACCGTCCACGGCCGGTCAGTGACCGTTGCTTGCGGACGTGCGGCGACGACGGACCTGGGTTACACGAGCCGCCAACAGCGCGAACACCACCAGCCCGACCAGGACCAGCAACCACACCATGTGCTGTTGCCACCAGGGCTGCGGATTGCCGCTCTCGGCCAGGCGCGCGCCATAGGGGTCGTGGCTGTCGAAATCGCTGACCACGCCGCTGCCGTCGAGCACGGCCAGGTCGCCGCGCAACAGACGGAACGGCTGGTCCAGCGCCGGGCCCTGCGCGCCGAGGTCGTTGTAGAGCACGCCGGTATGGCCGCCCCCGTCCACCACCTGCACCGCTGCGGCACGGTCCAGGCCGGCCAGGTCGAGCAGCGGCTGGGTGGCACCGTTGACCACCAGGCGGCCGTCCTTCAGACCGGCCGGCGTGACCCCGGAGGGGGCCAGTGCGAAGGCCAGGTAAGGCCGCGCCGGGCTGATCGCGGTACCGGCCGCGACTACCTTCAGTTCGGCCCCCTGCGGCGACACACCGACCGCGCTGGCGATGGCGATCACCTTGGCCAGCGACGCCGGGGCGTCCTGCAGCCAGGTGGCCGGCACGAACACCTCATTGGCGTGGGCCAGCTGGCTGGCGGCACCGACGAAGTCGGCGTCCAGGGTGCGCTTGGCCAGCGTCAGGTGGCTGCTGGGCAGGATCGACACCGGGAACGCGGTGGCCGGGTCATGACAGTACGGACGTGCCGGCTGGCGCAGGAAGCTGATGCGCACCTCGTTGCGTGCGGCCAGCGCATAGGCCGGCACCTTGGCCACCAGCCGCTGCGGCTTGCCATCGGCGGCGAGCACCTTGGCGCCCAGCAGGTAATCGTTGAAGTAGAGGCTCGCCACCGCGCCCTGCCCGGCCGCATTGGGTGCAGCGGAGACGTCGACCACCACCTGATCGGGCAGGCGGCCGTCGGCCGACAGCGCGCCGAGTGCGAAGCTGGCGGTGCGATCGCCGCGGGTCACGATGTCCAGGGTGCCGGCGATGTCGCCCAGGCGGCTGAGCAGCACCGCGTTGTCGCCCACCGGGGCCGGGCTGGCCTCGGCCACCTGCAGGGTGTGGCCCAGTGCATAGGCGCGCCACTGCTCACTCAGCAGGCCGGCCACCTTGGCGCCGGCGTTGGCCGCCACCACCAGGGTCGGGCGCCCGGCCACGGCGGCGACGCTGACCGACGCGGTGCCGGTGCCCTTCTCCAGCGCGGCCATGTCGCTGCCGCGCCAGGCGGTAAAGGCGCTGGCGGCATCGCCACCACTGGCACCGACCTCGGTGGCCAGGGCATCCAGTGCCGCGCGCACACCGGCGCGCAGCGGGTCGGTACTGATCGCCACATCAATGGCCAGCGGACCGCTGTCGCGCAGCGACAGCAGCGCGCCGACTTCGGCCAGGCTGGCAATGCGATGCTGGGTGCCGCCTGCGGCCAGCGCCGCATACGCCGGCACGCCCTGCAGGCTGGCCGGAATGGTGATGCCGGTGAGGTCCACCGTGCTGCCCACCGCCGGCAGTGCCACCACGTCCACCTGCTTGCCGCCGTTGCGCAGCGCCGCGCCCACCCGCCACGCGGCGTCGTAGGCCGGCGCCTGCAGCGTCTTGCCATCCACCAGCACGCGCACGCGCGTCGGCAGTGCGCCCCAGGCCTTGGCCACGGTGTTCACCGCACGCCCGTCGAAGCGGTAGCTGAAACGCGAGTCCGGCGACAGCCGCAGCACGTTGGCCGGCGCGCTCTGGTCGGCGCAGCGGTAGTCGGACACCACCGACCACCAGCCCACGGCCACGCGGACGAAGCCGTTGTCACGCGGCAGGCCATCGATGGCCAGCAGCTGGCTGGCATCGCCCTGCGCATCGGTGATCGACCGCGCCGCGACCGGGTCGCCATCGACCGACCACAAGCCCGAACTGCGCCCGGTGTGACCGCGCACGTAGCGGCCGTCCAGCTGCAACTGCGCGTCGCGGGTGGGCACGCCAGCCGGAACAGGCAGGTAGATTTCGCGCTGGCTTTCCTGGCCGCTGAGGGTCAGCGGCTGGCGGAAGCCCAGCTCACGCAGCGTCATGCTGCGCGTCACGGTGGCGTCGGCCGCCCACTCGGTGAACTGCCCGGCCGCGGTGTCGGCGGCGTAGGCAGGACTGAGGGGGAGTGCCAGGACCAGGGCCAGCGGTAATACCTGGGGAAAACGAGCGGTACTACGGTTGGTCGGGGTCATGGCGTCACTTCGGAAAGGGAGGGTTGGGACAGCGGCGCCGCATGGGCGGCCACGAACTCGTCGAACGGTTCACCGCGCAGCGCGGCAACGATCCGCGCCGAGGCGCGTCCGTCGCCGTACGGGCTGGCATCGGCGATGAAGTGCGCCGCCACCCGCGGCCCGTTGCAGGCGTCGTGCACGGCCGCCACGATCCGCGCCGGATCGGTGCCCACCAGGCGCACCACGCCGGCCTGCACCGCTTCGGGGCGCTCGGTGACATCGCGCATTACCAGGACCGGGCGGCCCAGCGCCGGGGCTTCTTCCTGCACGCCGCCGGAGTCGGTCAGCACCACATGCGCACGCTGCATCAGGCGCACGAAGCTGAGGTAGTCCTGCGGTGGAATCAGGTGCACGTTGTCCAGCCCGCCCAGATGGGCATGCACCGGCCCCTGCACGTTCGGGTTGAGATGCACCGGGTACACGATCTGCAGGTCGTCGCGCAGGGCCAGCTCGGCCAGCGCGCGGCAGATGTTCTCGAAGCCGCCGCCGAAGTTCTCGCGGCGGTGGCCGGTGACCAGCAGCAGCTTGCGCTGGCTTTCCAGGAACGGGAAATGCGCGTCGATCGAGGTGCGCAGCGTCGCGTCCTGGTCGATGCGTTCGACGGTCTGCTTGAGCGCGTCGATGACGGTGTTGCCGGTCACGCTGATGCGCCCGGCCAGGTTTTCCTGTTCCAGGTTGTAGCGCGAGCTGTTGGTGGGGGCGAACAGATGATCGGCGACCACGTCGATCACGCGGCGGTTCATCTCTTCGGGCCACGGCTGCTGCAGGTCGCCGGTGCGCAGGCCGGCTTCAACGTGCGCCACCGGAATGCGGCGGTGGAAGGCCGCCAGCGCCGCGGTCATCGCCGTGCTGGTATCGCCGTGGACCAGAACGCGGTCCGGCTGCACCTGCTCGTAGAGCGCGTCGAGTTTGGCGAACAGGCGGGAACACAGCCCGTTGAGGGTCTGGTTGGCGACCATGACATCGAGGTCGTGATCGGGGTGGATGTCGAACAGCGACATCACCTGGTCGAGCATCGCCCGGTGTTGGCCGGTGATGCAGACGATGGACTCGATGCCCGGCGCGGCATGCAGCGCGCGGACCAGCGGTCCCATCTTGATGGCTTCAGGCCGCGTACCAAAAACAGATAGAACCTTCACCCGACTGCTCCCTGTGATGACCAACGACTGTGACTTCCATCACGCAAATCGTAGGCCAAGTGCGGCGAGCTAGCCAGTGCAACGTGATGGAGATCACATTTTCCCGAAAAGTGACGCTGTGCGTCACTTATTGCCCCGGAACACGGCTCATTGTGGCGCTTTTGTTCGTTTCACCCCGGTGAAAGTTCGAATACCTGGCGCAGGTAGGCCAGGTAGCCGGGGTCATCGCACATGCTCTTGCCCGGCGAATCGCTCAGCTTGGCCACCGGCTGGCCATTGCAGCGGACCATCTTGATGACGATGTTGAGCGGGGTCGGCCCCAGGTCGTTGGTGAGGTGCGTACCGACGCCGAAGGCGACCTGACAGCGGCCACGGAAGTAGTCGAACAGCTGCATCACCTTCTCGATGTTCAAGCCATCGCTGAAGACCAGCACCTTGCTGCGCGGATCGACGCGGCGATCCTTGAAGTGCGCGAGCATGCGGTCGCCCCAGGCGAAGGGGTCGCCGGAGTCGTGGCGCACGCCATCGAACAGCTTGCAGAAGTACATGTCGAAGTCGCGCAGGAACGCGTCCAGGCCGACCACGTCGGAGAGCGCGATGCCGAGATCGCCGCGGTATTCGCGCGCCCAGGATTCCAGCGCCGCCACCTGCGAATCGCGCAGGCGCGGGCCCAATGCCTGGAACGCCTGCAGGTACTCGTGGGCCATGGTGCCGTGTGGGGTCATGCCGTACAGGCGGGCGAAATGCACGTTGCTGGTGCCCACGAACTGCGACCCCAGCGCGTCGCGCATCATCGGCAGCATGCGCGCATGCCACTCGCGCGAGTAGCGGCGACGGCTACCGTAGTCGGCGATACGGCACAGCTCGAAGCCGGGCGTGTCGCGCAGCAGCGCGGTCTTGGCCTGCAGGCGGCGCTCGCCTTCGGCGAAATCGGCGGTGGTGGTGTTGCGGAACCACACCTCGTTGATGATCGCCAGCAAGGGCACTTCAAACAGGATGGTGTGCAGCCAGGGGCCGGTGATGTCCAGCTCGATCTCGCCGGGCACGCTGGCCGACGGCTGCAGCCGGATGTACTTGCGGTCCAGGTGGAACAGGCCGAGGAAGTCGGCGAAATCCGCTTTGACGAAGCGCAGGCCGCGCATGTACTCCAGCTCTTCGGTGCTGAAGCGGAGCTGGCACAGGTGGTCGATCTCGGCGTTGATCTGGTCGATGTAGCTGGCCAGGTCGATGCCGGGGGTGCGGCACTTGAACCGGTACTGGACCTGGGCGCCGGGATGCTGATGCAGCACCGCCTGCATCATGGTGAATTTGTACAGGTCGGTGTCGAGCAGGGACTGGATGATCATGCTGCGATTATGCGCCTGCGTGGATGTACCCACCAACGGTGGGTACCTACCGGGGATGCGGTGATTGGACGCCTGCGTGGAGGTACCCACCAGCGGTGGGTACCTACCGGGGATGCGGCGATTGGGTGCCTGCGTGGATGTACCCACCAACGGTGGGTACCTACCGGGATGCGGCGATTGGGCGCCTGCGTGGATTGTACCCACCAACGGTGGGTACCTACCGGGATGCGGCGATTGGGTGCCTGCGTGGATGTACCCACCAACGGTGGGTACCTACCGGGACGCGGCGATTGGGCGCCTGCGTGGATGTACCCACCAACGGTGGGTACCTACCGGGATGCGGCGATTGGGTGCCTGCGTGGATGTACCCACCAGCGGTGGGTACCTACCGGGATGCGGTGATTGGGTGCCTGCGTGGAGGTACCCACCAACGGTGGGTACCTACCGGGATGCGGCGATTGTGTGCCTGTGTGGATGTACCCACCAACGGTGGGTACCTACCGGGATGCGGCGATTGGGCGCCTGCGTGAATGTGCCCACCAACGGTGGGTACACCCCGGATGCGTGGCAATGTGGGGTAGGTATCGACCGTTGGTCGATATCGGTACCGCGGTACGCCTGCCGGCTCGCGGTCGGTCGTTACCGCGCGCGCAGCAGCCTTGGAATCTGTACCACCGCGTGGGCCCAGATCGCGGCGAACACCGCGCCCTGTACCGGCAGGCTGCGCTGGTTGGCTTCGAACTTGCGGAAGTAGCGCCACAGGCCGCGGTGCTTGTGCCATTCCACGAAGAACGGCCGCGAGCGGCTGGACACCCCGCGCACGTGCACCGCCTGCAGGTCGTTGGCGATCGCCACCAGCGCGCCGGCCTGGCGCACGCGACGGCACAGGTCGAGGTCTTCGGCGTGCAGGCGGTAACCGGCATCCCAGCCGCCGATGCGGTCGAACAGGGTGCGCGGCATCAGCAGCAACGCCCCCGACAGCGCCGGCACCGGCTGCAGCGGCAGGCTGTGGTCGACCGGGATCGCCAGCTTGGCGCCCTGCCCCGGCGAGCGCAGCATCGCCCCGAAGTCCGGGTCGCGACGGCGCACGGCCGGGTCGGGCTGGCCCTGCTCGTCGACCTGTTCAATGCCCAGCAGGCAATCGCCGATGGCCATGCCACGTTCGCACAACGCGGCCAGGGTGCCGGGCTCGACCAGCAGGTCGGGGTTGATGAAGGCCAGCCACGGTGCGCGGCTGTCGGCCACGCCCTGGTTGTTGGCGGCCGCGAAGCCAGGGTTGTCCGGGTTGGCGATGAACCGCACGCGCGGGTCGGCGGTGGCGTGGCGTTGCACGATATCCAGGGTGGCATCGGTGGAGCCGTTGTCGACTACCCGGATCTCGACCACGCCGTCGGCCCCGCGCAGCCTGGCCAGACAGGCATCCAGCGTGCTCGCGCTCTGGTAGCTGACAACGATCGCGGCGATGGCAATGCTCACACGGGTGACTCCGGAAGGGATGCAGGCGGCGGGGCGAACAAGTCGCCCTGCGAACGCGGCATTATCGCCTGCCGGTGCAACTGCTGCAGGGTTTCACGGGTGCTGCGCAGCGGGTCGGCCATCAGGAACGCGGCCAGGCGAGGCTGCCAGCCCGGCCAGCGCGTGCCCAACGCGTCCATGTCGCCATCGAAGGCGGTGGCTTCGCCGGCGCGCGCCACGAAGGCGGTTTCGCACAATGCGTTGCGCCAGCCCAGCCCGGCCATGCGCAGGCTCAGGTCGACCAGTGCGGCATTCCACGAGCCGTAACTGTGCATGTCCAGGCCACCGGCCTTGCGCCGTGCATTGGCCCGCAGCAGTACCGCGTGGGTGACCGCCGAGGGCAGTTCGGGATGCATCGGCGGCAATCCGGCGCAGGCCTGGGCCATCGCGTTGAGGTCGGCCGGTACCGGATCGATCTCGCCCAGCCGTGGCCAGGCCGCGGTTTCACCGGCGTTGCACCACGGCGTGGCCGAGCCGATCGACGGGTCGCGCGCGAAACAGGCATCCAGCTGCTGCAGCCAGCCCGGCGCGGGAATGGCGTCGGGCGCCAGCACCACCACGTCGGCGCCTGCACAGGCGCGCAACATCTCATCCAGGTGGGCCACCTCGCCGATGCTGCGCGCGCGCCGGGTGTATTCGGCACGCAGCCGGGTGTGGGCCAGCCAGTGCTCGATCACCGGCTGTACGCGCGGGCCGGCCTGGCCGTCGTCGGCCAGCCATACCGCGGTGTCGGCCGGCGTGCCGGCGTCCAGTGCGCCCAGGCATAGATCCAGGGCGGTGTCATCGACCCCGATCGGCAGCAGCACGATCGTCCCCATCGGTCCCCCTGTGTGCGGCACGCGTGGCCGCAGCGTAGCTCAGTTCTTCGGCTTCGGGTGGTTCGGGAACGGCTCCATGGCGCGGAAGCGGTTGCTGTACTCGTCGGTGAGGGTGCGCGATTCCTGCGCGTTGCGGACGATGGTGGGCGTGAGCAGCACGATCACTTCCGAACGACCGGTGTTCTGGGTCTTCCTGCCGAACAGGGCGCCCAGCACCGGAATCTTGCTCAGCCCCGGAACGCCGTTGGAGCCGTCTTCGTCGGAGTTGGTGATCAACCCCGCCAGCATGATGGTGTCCCCGCTCTGCACGGCCGCTTCGGTGGAAATCTTGCGCGTGTTGATGGGCGGGTTGCAGGTGGTCTTGGTCGGGTCGCAGCCGGCCGGAATGGCACCGGCCGAGCTGACTTCCTGCACGATGTCCAGGAACACCACGCCATCGCGGGTGATGCGCGGGCGGACCTTGAGGATCACGCCGGTGTCCAGGTACTGCACCTGGCTGTAGGTGTTGTCGCCGCCGGTGCCGGTGTTGACCGACACCGAGTTGATCGGGATCTGGGTGCCCACGTTGAGCGTGGCTTCGGCGTTGTTGCGCACGAACAGCGACGGGGTCTGCAGCAGGCGCAGGTTGCTGACCTTGTCCAGCGCCGTCACCACCGCCGCCGCGTTCTTGCCGAGGAAGGTCCAGCCCACCCCACCATCGCCGACCGCGCCGGAAATGCTGCCCCAGATCGAACGCCCCAGCGCGCTGGGCAGGTCGATGCCGCTTTCGGTCTTGCCGGTGGCCACGGCCTGCTCGAAGAACCAGTTGACGCCGTAGCTGAGGTCGCCGGTCAGCGACACTTCGGCCACCTGCGCTTCGATGTGCACCTGCATCGGCATCACGTCGAGCTTTTCAATGACCTCGCGGATCGACCGCCAGGCTTGCGGGGTGGAGCGCACCAGCAGCGTATTGGTTTCTTCCACCGCCGAGATGCCCACGGTGTCGCCCTGCACTTCCAGGCTGAAACTGGCGTTGCCGTTCTGCCGCTGCGGCAGGCTCAGGGTGCCCTCGCCCAGCCCGCCGCGGCCACTGCCGCTGCCGGACCCGGTGTTGAGCGTGGTGGAGTTGTTAGCGTTGTCGCGCCCGCCCAGGTCCATCTGGGTTGCGCCCGGCGCCAGTGAACCACTGCTGCCGCGCCCACCGCGGCTGTTTTCGTTGGCGAAGGCTTCGGCCAGGCGCTCGGCCAGGTCCTTGGCCTTGACGTAACGCAGCTCGTAGGAGAACAACCGTGCGCTGCCACCGGCGGTGTCGATGCGCTCCAGCCACTGCTGGATCTGGTCGAGATACCGCGCCTGCGGGGTGATCACCAGCACGGCATTGGCGTTCTCCAGCGGCAGGAAACGGAACATGCCGGCGCTGGGCGTCTTGCTTTCCTCACCGAACACTTTCTCCAGGTCGGCGGCGACCTGTTCGGCCTTGCCGGTCTGGATCGGGAACACGCCCACCGACATGCCCGACAACCAGTCGACGTCGAAGATCTCCACCGTGCGCAGGTAGTTTTCCAGTTCGCTGCGGGTGCCGCCCAGGGTAATGACGTTGCGGCCACTGTCGACGTTGACGATGGCGTTGGGGCGCGCGTACGGCTCCAGCACCTTCTTCATTTCGGTGGCCGAGATGTACTGCAGCGGGATCACCCGCACCTCGAAGCCGCGCGCGTTGGCCGCCGGGGCGGTGCTCGGTGCGACGGTGCCGGCCAGGGCCTGGTCGGCGGCAACGATGTTGTAGCGGCCACCGCTGTAGACCATGCGGGCGTTGTTCCAGCCCAGCACCATCTCCAGCAGGTTCAACGCCTGTGCCGACGACACCGGCTTGGGCGTGGCCAGGGTGACGGTGCCCTGCACCCCGGGGGCGATGACGTAGTTCTGGCCGAGCATGTCGCCCAGGATCGCCTTGACCACCGCGTGCACCGATTCCCCTTCGAAGTTGAAGGTGGCCGTGCCGTTGCCGGCCTGCCCCAGCGACGGTGCCGCCGCGGCTGCCGCGCTGCGGTTGATCATGGTGCCGGTGCCGCGGCGGATCACCGGCTGCGGTGCGCCGGTGGCTTCCAGCGGTTCGGCATTCACGCCGTCGCGGGAACCATCCCCGGCGACCACCTGGTGGCTGTCGAGCACGGCGTTGCGGCGCACTTCCGGTGCAGGCACCGTGGCGCAGCCGACCAGCACGCTGGCAAGCAGGGACAGGGAGAAGAGACGCGGTGAGAAAAGGCGCAGTGTCATGCTGTCACTCTAAGGGTTCTGGCCGGAGCCGCCCGCGGGCGGTCGCTGCGATTGTTGTTGTTGCTGCAGTTGCTGGCGGCGCGCCTGGATGCGCGCACGGATGGCCTGCATCTGTGCATCACTGGGGCCTTGGGCCGGAGTAGTGGGGGCGGCGGGTGCCGACGGTGCCGGTGCCGCGGGGGCGGCCACCTGCACCGGCCGCACGGGCTGGCCAGGCGGTGGCGGCGGCGGCGGCAACGGCATCACGCCGGCGCCGGCCGGCGGCACCGCGCCATTGACCGGATTGCCCAGCACGGTCGGCGGCTCGCCGCCCTGCCCGTTGAACACGGTCAGTTCCAGCACCTGGGTGCCGCCGGGGCCACTGACCGTGGCGCTGCGCGGTTCCAGTGCCAGCAGCTGCCAGCCGTTGACCGGGTCGCCGTTGAGGCGCAGGCGCAACGACTGCTTCTGGTCGGTGGTGAGGATGGCCATGCTGAATTCGGACGTGAGCAGCACACCGGTCAGGCTGACTGCACTGGACGCGCCCGGTTCGCTGCCGCCGAGCAGGTACGGACGCGGCCGGCGGTCTTCGGCGAACAACGGGCGCGCGCCGATCTGGGCGTAGGCCTCGGCTGAGGCGATGCGCTCCGGCGCGGCCGCCGACAGCACCGGCAGCGGCGACGCGGTACGGTCGCCCTCGGCGGCCACCGGGAGATGGCTGCCCAGCCCGAACAGGCTGGCGATCCAGATCGCGGCGGCCCATGCCACTACGGTGGCCAGCCACCAACTGCGCAGGGAGGTGAGCTCAATCTTCATGGTCGGCCTCTGCAGCAGCGGCGGCGTCGGCAGCCGCATCGGCAGCGTTGGTCGCGGTTGCGGCCGCATCGTCGGCGGCCTGCGCTGCATACGCGGCTGCGTTGGCGTTGGCGTCTGTCCGGGCGTCGGCGGCGGCCTGGGCGTTGGCGGCGGACGGGGCATCGGCCGGCACGGGGCCGGCCGGGGTCAGGCCGCTGCCATCGGCCGGCATCGCGGCACCGGTCGGCGCCGGCGCGACCGGATCCGCGGCGCCCCCGGGCTGAAGGTAGCCCACCAGTTCGAAGGACACGTCCAGCCCGGTGCCGGTTTCATTCGGCGATTGCTGGAAGCGCTGTGCGAGCAGGTTGAGGTTGTTGACGAACAGGCGCGGGCTGCCGGTTTCCAGGGTGTACAGCACGGCGGCCATTTCCGGAATGCCGCAGCGCAACCGCACCTGCAGCGCCACCTTGGGGAACACGGCATCGGCGCTGGTGTCCTGCAGTGGCGAGCGGTTGCTGATGGTGCAGCTGCGGTTGCCGGGGCTGGCCGATGCCACGGCGTCCTGCAGGCGCGAGGACAACGCTGCGGCCGCCGACTCGGCGGTGGCCTCACGCAGGAAACCGGGCCGGCCCGCCAGGGCCGCCTGTGCCTGCTGCAGACCCCGCGCGACGGCGCCGCGCTGCTGCAGCTGGGCCTGCACGCGCTGATCGCGCTCCTGCAGGTCGCTGATGTCGGTATTGATGGCCAGCAGCGGCCGGGTGAACCACGGGTGCACCAGCACCAGGTAGGCCAGTGCGATCACCGCCAGCAGCAACGCCAGCGCCAGCCAGCGGTCACGGCGTGTGGTCGGCATTGCCATCGGCACCCTCCGCGGCAGGTGCAGCGGCGGGCGCTGCGGGGGTGGCACCGGGCAACGGCTGCAGTTCGGCGGTCAGGGTGAAGCGGTCGCGGCCGGCCGCGCCACCATCGGCCTGCAGCACGCCGGTCAGGTTGACCTTGCGCCACAGCGGCGAGTCCTGCAGCAGCGGCACCAGTTGCGACGCCTCGCGGCTCAGCCCGATCAACTGCAGGGAATCGCCTTCCACCGACAGCTTTTCCAGGTAGGTGCCATCGGGCAGCAGCTGGGTCAGTTCATTCCACAGCTCCACCGTGCTGGCATGGGCCATGCGTTTCTGTTCGAGGAAGGCCGCGCCTTCCACCAGCGTCTGCAGGTGCTGGCGCTCGGCGGCCACCTGGCGCGCATCGCGTGCGGCCGCGTTGACCTGCTCGGCCAGCGCATCGGCCGCTGCCTGGCGGTTGTCCAGGATCTGCTGGCCGGACAGGGCCAGCAGCACCAGCGCCGCCAGCCCCATCAGCAGGTTCCAGCGGCGCATCGGATCGCGCTGCGCCTGCCGCTGGTCCAGCGGCAGCAGGTTCACGCCCAGCGGCTGGCCCTCGGCATCGGCAATATCCACGCCGGCCAGGCCCTGCGCCCACGGCCCCACCTGCTGCGCCCACTGTTCCAGCGCCTGGCGTGGCATCACCACCAGTTCCACCTGCAGCTGGCCGTCATCCAGCGCGCCCAATTCGCGCACGTCGAAGCTGACCTGCGCCGGTTCAAACGGCGTCTGGCGGTCGATTTCGAACCCCACCACGTCGCGCAGGCGGCTGGCGGCCGCTGCCGGCAGGCGCAGCGGGCGGCGCAGTGCGGCCGCGGCCGGCAGCAGCCAATGCCGCGGCAGTGTGCGCAGGCGCGCATCCAGGCGCTGCTCCAGCGCGGCCGGGGTCTGTGGCCAGGGCAGTTCCAGCACCCGCTCGGTATGCAGGCCGCCATCGCGCAGCACGTGCAGTTGATCGCCCTGCTGCTGCAACAACAGCCGCGAGCGAGACCAGCCCAGCGCCCACTGCCAGCGCTCGGGCAGCCATGCCAGCAACGAACGCCGCCACCAGCGCAGGCCATTGACCACGCCCGGCGCCATCTGCCCCTGTGCCCGCACCAGAGTGTCCCGCCATGCCGTCATCGTGCTGCCATTCCCTGTTCCCACCGAAGGACTGTGTAAGGGGTTCCCGGCGTGCCGGCGGTCCCCGTCCGCACCACGCCCCGCAGAACCGATACCTTGCCGCGTTCATCCGTTGCGCGGCTCTCGATACTATAGGTGCCGCTGCCACTGGCAAGCGCTGCACCGCCCACTTTCGCATCTTCACCGGCCTGGGCCCGCTCGCGTTCGGCAAGCAGCCGCGGAGCATCCAGCCCAAGTGCGGTCAACACCGGACCGGCCGCGAAACGCGGATCCGGACGCGACTGCCGACTGTACAGGGTCAGCATCGGCTCCAGCTGTTCATACAGCGCCGCATCCATGCCGAGCACGCGCTGCAGTTCGCCGAGTGTCTCGAAGCGGTTGTTGCGCGGGCCATACGGCAGGCCGGCGGCGACATACTCAGGCAATTCGGCGCCGCCGCCGGGCTGCTTGAGACTGTCGGCATCGCGCCAGTCAACGATCGCGCCGGCCAGCGGGCCCGCACGTTCGGGCGCCACGTCCATCGCCGCGAGGAACGCGCGCAGCAACGTGGCGTCGGCCAGGTTCAGGTTGATCTTGCCGTTCTCATCGACGATCCGCAGGTCGATCCGGCGCTGGTCGAATTCCCAGCGATAGCGGCGGCCGTCGGCCACCCACGGTGGTCGGGTTGCACTGGGCTGCAGCCGGTACAACGCGTACTCCAGCCCGGCACGTGCGTGCTCCTGGCCGATGGCATCGTCGTTGATGACGCGCTGCTGCATGTGTTCGATACGGGCACTCAGCGCGAACGCGCCTACCACCGCGGTAAGCAGCGCGATCAGCCACAGCACCAGCACCAGCGCGGCGCCGCGCGCGCGCCTCATGGGCGCGCTCCGCGCGACTGCTGTGCCAAGGCCACCACCATGGGCGGCCATGCCGGACCCTGGCGTGGGGTGACGCTGATGGACACCAGGCTGGGCAGGCGGCGGGTGTCGTCCCAGCGGTCCTGCCACTCACCCAGCTGACCGTTGCGCGGGTCGATGCCGCGGTACCGGAACGTCACCGCGCGCAGCGCATCGGCCAGTGCCTCGGGCGGGCGCGGCGGGGTCTCCTCGATGCGCTCGCCGTTCTGCACCAGGGTCAGCGCCAGATCCAGGCGCTGCGCGTCGCCGCTGCCGCGCACCTGCAGTTCGTGTACATACGGGCCGCCGCGGCCGAGGTAGCCGGGCAGATCGGACACGAACAGCATGTGCTGCGGCTCGCCCAGGAAGTACACCGGTTCGCGGGTCGGGTCCGGTGGCGTGGTGGCGGTCAGCATGGCCATCGACAGGCGCCGCCGCAGGAAACCTTCCACCGCCCGCATGCGCTCATTGTGCGCGGCCATCTGTTCGCCGCGCTGGCTGATGGCCAGCGCCGAACGCACGGTGGCAAACGCCAGGGCCAGCCCCCCGACCAGCAACGCGGTGGCCAGCAGCACTTCGATCAGGGTGAAGCCGCGATGTGCACGGCTCATCGCGGCGTCCCCGTATCGGCGGGCAGCAGGCGCAGGCTGCGCCATTGCATGCGATCGGCGTCGGTGTCGCCCCAGGAGACCTGCAGGGTCAGCTGTGCCAGGCGCGGGCCGGCGACGGTGTCGGCCACCGGCAACGCGTCGGTGCGCGGCTCCTGGTACGGCGCCACCTGCAGTTGCCAGCGGTAACGCCCGTCTTCCCATTCCCCGCTGCGCTCGCCGTCCTGCAACGGCTCGACCACGCCGGTGACGGCCAGCAGCGATTGCGCATGCAGCACCGCACGGCTGCGCAGGTCGGCCTGCTTGATCTGCCGCGAGGCCCCGGACAGGCTGCCCAGCAACAACGTCAACGCCAGTGCCAGCACCGCGAAGGCCACGATCACCTCAAGCAGCGAGTAGCCGCGCTGGTGTTTCATGGGCCCTCCCGCCGTGGGCCCGAGCGTACGTCGCCGGTGATCCAGCCCACGTCGATGTGCCAGACCGCGTCGCGCACCTGCAGGTCGATGCTGCCGCCGCTGGAGGCGCCATCGGGGTAGAACGCGATGGCGCCCTGGCCGGCAGCCGTGGCCACTTCGCGCGCGCCGCGGAAGCGCACCTCCAGGCTGGGCGGCACCGTGCCGTGGCGACCGTTGGCGGCCTGCCAGGTGCGTGCCTGCGGGTCGATCAGGAAGCGCTGCCGCTCACCGGTGGCGATGGCCTGGGTGCGGGTGTAACGCAGCTGGCTGGCCAGTTCCTTGCCGGCATTGCGCAACCGCATGCCGTCGATGCCGCCGTTCATCGCCGTGGCGGTGACCGCCCCGATGATCGCGATCAGCGCCACCACCAGCAGCATTTCCAGCAACGACAGCCCGGCCACCCGGCGCGGGGAACGCGGCGGGCGGCGGGGCATGGGCAGGCGTGGCAGGGCGATGACCAGCAAGCTGGCTTACTCGTACTTGATGTCGGCGTCGTAGCTGCTGCCACCCACCTTGCCATCCTTGCCCAGGCTGAACAGGTCGAACGGCTGGCCTTCGCCGGGGGCGCGGTATTCCAGCGGGTGGCCCCACGGGTCATTGAGTTCGGCCGGCTTGGCATACGGGCCCAGCCAGCCACTGGTGCCGCCGGGCTGGGTGACCAGGTCATCAAGCTTGGCCGGCAGCTTGCCGGTATCCAGCTGGTAGTTTTCCACCTTGCCGGCCACGGTCTGGACCTGCGATTTGGCGATGTTGGCCTTGCCGCGGTCGGCACCGCCCAGCACGCGGCTGCCCACCAGCGTGAGCACCGCGCCGATCAGCACGATCACGATGATGATTTCCAACAGGCTCATGCCGGCCTGGCGGCGCGGCGAGGTGAAGCGGATCAGGCGGCGTTGCATGCGGCAGGCTCCTTGCAGGGTTCAGGGGAATGCGAAAGCGCCATCGTCAGCCGATGGCATTGGTCAGGTCATACAGCGGCACCAGCACGGCGACGATCACCAGCCCGACCACCGATGCCAGCACCAGGGTGATCACCGGCACCATCGCCGACAAAAGGCGGTCGATGGCACGCGCGCTTTCCTGCTCGAAGGTGTCGGCGGTCTTGAGCAGCATGGTGTCCAGCGCGCCGGATTCCTCGCCCACCTGGATCATCTGCAGGGCAAGGCGGGGGAAGCGCTTGCCGCGCGCCAGCGACACCGACAAGCCGTTGCCGTTCTTGACGTCGTCGCTGGCCGCATCGACATCGGCGGCCAGCGCGCGGTTGCCCAGCACGTTGCGCGCGATGCCCAGCCCGGCCAGCAACGGCACGCCGTTGCGCAGCAGGGTGCCCAGGGTGCGCGCCAGCCGCGCGGTTTCCAGCTTGGCCAGCAGCGGGCCGATGCCTTTGCGCTGCAGCAGCCAGCCGTCCATCGCCAGGCGGAACGCCGGCTGGCGCAGCTTGCGTTCGATCACCAGCAAGGCCAGCGCCGGCACCACGATCATCGCCAGCCAGCCATCGCGCACCACCAGGCCGGCGGCCAGCACCCACTGGGTGAACCACGGCAGGGCCACGTCCAGGCTTTCGTACATCAGCGCGAACTGCGGCACCACGTAGCCCAGCAGGAACAGCAGCGCGCCGCCGACCACCGCCAGCAGGATCGCCGGGTAGATCAACGCGTTGATCACCCTGCCCTTGAGTTCGGCGCTGCGCTCGAGGTACTCCGACAGGCGTTGCAGGGTGTCGTGCAGGCTGCCACCGGCTTCACCGGCACGCACCATGTTGATGTACAGCCGCGAGAACAGCCCGTGCTGGCGTTCCAGCGCGGTGGACAATGGCGCGCCGCCGCGCACCACGTCGCGGATGTCGGTGATGGCGCGACGGCTGCGCTCGTCTTCGGGCAGGTCCAGCAGGATGGTCAGCGCGCGGTCGAGCGGCTGCCCGGCCCCCAGCAGGGTGGCCAGCTGCTGGGTGAACTGCACCAGCGCGGCGCCGTCGAAGGGTTTGCGGCGCAGCAGTGCGGCCCACGAGGTAGGCGTGGCCACGCCTTCGCTGGCCAGGCGCGCTTCCATCGGCAGGTGGCCCTGGTCCTGCAGGCGGCTGACTACGTCGGCCTCGCTGGCGGCCTCCATCTGCCCGTCGAACAGTTCGCCGTGCGCGTTGAGCGCCTTGTAGCGGTACAGCGCCATGCTCAGCGGCCCGCCGGCCAGGGGCGATGCATGCGCATCAGGATTCCTCGGTCACGCGCAGGATTTCCTCCAGCGTGGTGTGACCCTGCAATGCCTTGGCCAGACCGTCCTCGTACATCGTGCGCATGCCGGCCGCGCGTGCGATCTGCTCGATCTCGCCCATGCCGGCGCGACGCATCACCGCGCGGCGCAGCTCGTCGTTCATCACCAGGAATTCCATGATGGTGGTCCGGCCCAGGTAGCCGGTGGGCGCGATCGCCGAAGGCTGCGCGCGGTACAGGAAAATATCGCCCTGCGGCTGCAGGCGACGCAGGCCGAACTTCTCGATTTCCTCCGGCGAGGCCAGGTAGCGCTGCGCGTGTTCGGGCTCCAGCCGGCGCACCAGGCGCTGGGCCAGGATGCCGTTGATGGTGGAGGTAAGCAGGTAATCCTCCACGCCCATGTCGAGCAGGCGGGTGATGCCGCCTGCCGCGTTGTTGGTGTGCAGCGTGGACAGCACCAGGTGGCCGGTAAGCGCGGACTGGATGGCGATGCGCGCCGTTTCCAGGTCGCGCATTTCGCCGATCATGATGATGTCCGGATCCTGGCGCACGATGCTGCGCAGCGCGTGGGCGAAGTCGAGCCCGATCTGCGGCTTGGCCTGGATCTGGTTGATGCCTTCGATCTGATACTCCACCGGGTCTTCCACGGTGATGATCTTGACGTCGGCGGTATTGAGCTGGCTGAGCGCGGTGTACAGCGTGGTGGTCTTGCCCGAGCCGGTCGGGCCGGTGACCAGCAGGATGCCGTGCGGCTGCTCGAGCACCTTGCGGAACTGGGGCAGGAACGCATCGGTGAAGCCGAGCCGGTGGAAATCGAAGATGACGGTATCGCGATCGAGCAGGCGCATCACCACGCTCTCGCCGTGCGCGGTGGGCACGGTGCTCACGCGCAGGTCCAGTTCCTTGCCCTGCACGCGCAGCATGATGCGACCGTCCTGCGGCAGGCGGCGTTCGGCGATGTTGAGCCGGGCCATGATCTTGACGCGGCTGATCACCGCGGCGGTGAGGTTGGCCGGCGGGCTTTCGCCCTCGATCAACACGCCGTCGACGCGGTAACGCACCTTGAGGCGGTTCTCAAACGGCTCGATGTGGATGTCCGAGGCGCGCAGTTCGAAGGCGCGCTGGATCACCAGGTTGACCAGGCGGATCACCGGGGCCTCGGAGGCGAGGTCACGCAGGTGTTCGATGTCGTCGACCGCGCTGCCTTCGCCATCGGCGGTTTCGACGATCGCCCCCATCGCACTGCGGCCCTGGCCGTACCAGCGCTCGATCAGGTCATCGATTTCCGAGCGCAGCCCGACATGCAGCCGCACCGGCACACCCATCGCCAGGCGCACGGCGTCGGCGGCATAGGGGTCCTGCGGATCGCTGAGCCACAGGTCCAGCACGCCGTCGTGCAGGGCCAGCGGACAGACATGGAACTGCTTGAGGAAGCGCAACGACAGCGGCAGTGCATCGAGCAGCGATTCGGGCGCCACTTCGGGCACGGCACGCGCGTCGAGCAGGGCCAGCCCCAGCACCTCGGCGCTGGCCTGGGCGTGGTCGCGTTCGGACACCAGGCCCAGCCGCACCAGCAACTGCAGCAGGCTGCCGCCGGATTCGCGGTGCAGCGGACGTGCCCGCGCCAGGTCGCCTTCCTTCAGGCGCCCGTTGCGCAGCAACGCTTCGACGATGCGGGTTTCCGCAGTGGTTTCTGCAGTGGGATCGTGGGCAACCGCGTTCACGAAGCTCTCCTGGCGACTGCATGACTTTAGCAGTTCAGCGCGTCGCTTTACGTGCCGGTGCGATGTGAATTGGACGCAGCCCGTGCGACTGCGGCTTGGCTGGGCCAATCGTGGCAGACGTGGCCTGCGGCCACGGCCGGTAGAGCCACCCCATGGGTGGCTGCCGCGTTGATCGCGCACCGCGCGTAGCCACCCGTGGGGTGGCTCTACCCGGCGGGTGTAGGCAAGGACCCAAAAAAATGGGGAGCCGATCACAAGATCGGCTCCCCAAGAACCACACACCCGTTACTGGTTGGCGATGACGCTGACGCCGCTGAACGCGGACTCGCCGACCAGCTTGATGTAGTACGTGCCCGCCACCGGCGCGGTGAAGCGCACGGTTTCACTGTTGCCCGGGCGGGTCGACTTGGCGTCGAACACCGTCGCGGTCGGCTCCTTGCCCTGGCTGACGTACACCGACACGTTGCCGCTGCCGCCGTAGGTGAGCAGGCTCAGCACCTTGCCGGCCTGTGCGTCGAAGCTGTACAGCACTTCGCTGCCACCGGCACCGCTCAGGCCGCCCACGGCCACCTTGTTGGTCAGCGGGATCGCGGTGGGACCGCAGTTCTCGGTGCACTCTTCCTCAAGCGCCTTGGCCAGCGCGGCCTTGGCGTCGACGATGCCGGTGCCGATCGGGGTGGCCGCCGGGATGGTCACCGGGAACTTGCGCGCGGTTTCCTTGAGCAGGGTTTCCAGCTGGGCCGGGGTGAACGCGTCGCGGTTGTTGGCGATGCGTGCGCTCTGCACCAGGGCTGCCACCGCCGCCACGTGCGGCGAGGACATCGAGGTGCCGCCCTTGCCGCCGTAATCGGAGGTCCCCAGTTCCGGCGAGGTGGTGCTGCTGGAAATGGCCTGCCAGATGTAGCCGCCCGGGTTGCCGTCGACGCTGCCACCGCCACCCGGGGCCGACAGATCCACCGCCGCGCCGTAGTTGGAGTAGTAGGTGATGCCGCCGGTGATGCGCGTGGCGCCCACCGCAACGACGTTGTTGCAGTTGGCCGGACGTGCATTGGAGACGTTGCCGCCCGCGTTGCCTGCCGCCACCACCACCAGCGTGCCACGCGACACCGCACCGTTGATCGCGGCCTGGTAGACCGGGTCGCAGGCGCCGCTGCCGCCCAGGCTCATGTTGATGATTTCAGCCGGGTTGGCGTTGGCCGGAATGCCCGCCACGGTGCCGCCCGAGGCCCAGGTGATGGCATCGGCGATGTCGGCCAGGCTGCCGCCGCACTTGCCGAGCACGCGCACCGGCAACACCTTCGCCTTGTACGCGACGCCGGCCATGCCGACGCCGTTGTTGGTGGCTTCGGCGACCGTGCCGGCCACGTGGGTGCCGTGCCAGGAGCTGTCTTCGGCCAGCGAGCCGGTGTAGCACTCGTTGTCGTTCTCCACCCAGTCACCGTAATCCAGCGCACCCGGGACGCGGGCGTCGGTCGGGCGGCGCGAGGTTTCGGCATCGCTGATGAAGTCGTAGCCTTCCAGCAGGTTGCCGCTGAAGTCTTCATGGTTGGGCAGGATGCCGGTATCGATCACCGCCACCACCACGCCCTCGCCCTGCGACACGTCCCACGCCGACGGCGCGTTGATGCCGCCGGTGGCGTTGCCGAAGTGCCACTGGTACTGCGCGTAGTACGGATCGTTGGGCACCAGCTGCTTGGTTTCGGTCGGCTTGGCGCGCAGGTCGGCGCGCTGCATGCGCGCATTGACCACGGCGTATTCCACGGTCGGGTCGGCCTTCAGTTCGGCCAGCACCTTCTGCAGTTCGGCATCGCCCAGGCGGCTCTGCAGGCGGATCAGGTCGGCACCCACGCCGAGCTTGCGCACCACCTGCGGGTTGAGCGCACCGGCGCGCGCCGTGCCACCGTTGAGGGTGGCGCGCGACAGCGCCGAGTTGACCACCGCCAGCTTGGCCGAGCGGTCCGAGGCCGCGGCGCTGCCGGCACGGTACTTGACGATGATGCCGTTGCTGCTCTGCTGCGCGGCAGTGGCCGGGCGCTTGGGTTCCTCGGTACGCGGGCTGGCGGCGAACGCCGAGCCGGCCGAGATCGACAGCAGCGCGGCTGCCAGCACGTTGATGCGAAGGTTCTGCTTACTGGTCACGTTGAAATCCTCTTCAAGGTCATGATCAAACGACTGTTCAGGCCAACATTCCATGCGAGTTCCCTGGCCGGCCCTGGCCAGGGTTCCCGTGACCCGCCCCCTCAGGCCTTGCATTGCTTGCAGCGTGGCCCCTACCAGGCCACGCCTTGCCACGTCTGCTTACCAGCCGAAGCCGGCACCCACGCCCACCGAGCTGTCATCGCTGCTGAAGGCACCGCCGATGGTCACCGTGGCGCGCTCGCTGAGCGCACGCTGGTAGCCCAGCGACAACGCCGACTCCCCGCCCTGGTAGCCCACGCCCACGCCCACCCGGTTCTGGGTCCGCACGCCGGCGGCACTGGTGGCCATGTTGAGCATCGCCGCGCTCATCGCACCCTGGCGATCGATGCGACGGTCCTGGTGGCGCAGGCGCTGGTCGATTTCGCCCTTGTAGATGTCGAAGCTGTCGGCCATCGCGCCGAAGCGCTGGTCGGTGTAGCTGTTGGCCGTGGCGATGCCGCCGTCCAGCTGGCCCTTGTTGACCGCATCGGTGGCCTGCGTGCCGGCGGCAACGTTGGCGACCTGGCGTTCGTTGCCCACGCTGCCCACCGACACCGTATCGGCACGATCGGCAACCGAGCCCTGGCCCAGCGCGACCGAGTTGGCCGCGGTCGCGGAGGCGCCCTGGCCGATCGCGGTGGCCGAGGCCCCGCTGGCGACAGCGCCATCGCCCATGGCCACCGCGTTGACCGCGGTGGGTGCGGCGGCGGCCGGTGCGTTGGCCACCTGTGCACTGCCGACAGTGGCGGCCGTGGGGGTGCCCTGCACGCTGGCAGTAGCCACGCGCTCATCGGCCGTGGCCAGCGACGCACTGGCCACATCGGCGGTCGGTGCCGCTGCGCTGCGTGCGCGTGCATTGGACGAACCGGCCACGCGCTGGTCGAGGTCGCTGACCTTGCGGTCGAGCGCACCCAACGCGTCACCCACGTTGTTGTAGGTGGTCCCCTGGATCACATAGTTGGGGGCCACGAACACGCCCTGCATGCCCACGCTGGCACCACCGCCGAGGAAGCTGGCGGCATCGGACAGCGACTGGAACAGCTGGCCACCGTTGATGGCCTGGCGGCTGCCGGAAGCGATGGACCCGCTGCCCACGTTGTCCAGCACCGTGCCCTGCACGCCCGACAAGGTGACCTTGTCGCGGCTGGCGTCGTCGTAGCTGAGTGCATTGGCGGTGACGGTTTCCACCGAGCCGATGCGCTCGTCGATGTCACCCACACGGGTTTCCACCGCGCCCACGCGCTGGTTGGTGGTGTTGAGCTGGCCACCGGTCACCGCATCGGTGCTGCCGGCAGCGATGCGGCCGGCCGCGACGTTGACGATGCGGCGCGTGGCCGGACCATCGGTGCCGTTGCCACCGCCCACCGACACCACGTTGGCTTCAACCGCACGTGCGCCTGCGCCCAGCGCCACCGAACCGGCGCCGGACACGCCGGCCCCCGCGCCGATGGCGATGCTGCCGGCGCCGTTGCTGGCGAAGGCACCGTTGCCGATGGCCACGCCGTTGGTGGCATTGGTGGAGGCCGAGCGGCCGATCACCGTGCTGTTGTCACCCCGTGCCGATGCATCGGCGCCGATGGCCGTGGCACCCGTGGCCGAGGCCACCGATGCTGCGCCCAGTGCGCTGCTGCGGTTGCCACTGGCGGCAGCGCCCGACCCGGCAGCAAGCGCATCGCTGCCGCCGGCGGTGGCCACGCCGGTGCCGCTGGCCTGGAAGTGCTTGCCGACTGCATCGGCGGTGGCCGCCACGCTGTCCAGCTGCGCCTTGTTCACCGCGTCGTTGGCGTTCACTGCCGCACCGACGTTGGTGATGCGGCGCGTGGCCGGACCGGTGGTGCCGTTACCGCCACCGACCGAGACCACGTTGGCTTCACTGGTGCGTGCACCGGCGCCCAGCGCGACGCTGCCGGCGCCACTGGCCGAGGAGCTCTTGCCCACTGCCGTGGCATTGAGACCGCTGTAGGCGTAGCTGTCCTGACCGATCGCGGTGGAGCCGGCCGACGTGGCCCACGCCAGCTGGCCGACAGCGGTGGTCTGCGCCGCGGTGGCCCAGGCATTGGAACCGGCGGCCACGCTGTTGGCGCCGCTGGCCTGCGAGGCGTAGCCGATGGCGTTGGCGTAGGCACCGGATGCGGTGCTGCCCCAGCCCAGTGCGGACGCGTAGTCGCCGCTGGCCTCGGCGCCGTAGCCGAGCGCGGTGGTCCGCACCCCGCTGGCCGCGCTGAACGCGCCCACTGCGGTGCTGTAGTCGCTGCCCGCTTCGGCGCTGTAGCCGAACGCCGCCGACTGCAGCCCGGCCGAGGTGGCGCCGGCACCGCTGGCGGTGCTGAACACCCCGGTGGCCTGCGCACCGGCACCGAGCGCGGTGGCGCCGGTACCGCTGGCGCTGGTGGCCTTGTCCAGGATCACGTTGCCGTTGGCATCTTCGTAGTACAGCGCGCCACCGATGGCGGTGGCCGAATCGGCGGTGGCCGAGGCGTTGAAACCGGACGCCGACGCATTGCGACCGGAGGCCAGCGCGCCGCTGCCATAGGCCGATGCACCGGTGCCGAACGCGTTGGCGGCTTCACCGGCGGCAGTGGCGTAGGCGCCATCGACATAGGCACCCACGTCATCGCCGTTGCCGCTGCCGGATGCCTTGAACTGGCGGTTGGTCTGCTCGGCCACCTCGGCCACGGCGCTCAACTGGTTGACGTTGACCGCATCGGTGCCTTCGGTGCCGTCGGCCACGTTGGTGATCTGGCGCTGCGCGGTTGCCGTACCCACCGAGACCGTGTTGTCACGCTCGGCCGACGAACCGGCGCCCAGCGCGACGCTGTTGACGCCTTCGGCAATGGCATTGGCACCGAGTGCGGTGCTGTTGGCCGCATCGGCCCACGAGTTCCAGCCGATCGCGGTGGCGTAGTCGTCGGTCGCCCATGCACCGGCGCCGAACGCCGCCGCACCGGTGCCGCTGGCACGGGCCGGCAGCAGGCCGAAGAAGGTCGAGCCGCCGATGGCCACGCTTTCATCGCCGGTCGCTTCGCTGGATTCACCCAGCGCCACCGAACTGGCACCGGAGGCCGTGGCCGACGTACCGACGGCGGTGGCCAGGGCGTTGGACGCGATCGCGCCGTAGCCCAATGCGTTGGACAGGCGCCCGGTGGCTTCGCTGTAACTGCCGAACGCCGAGGCGCCCGCGTCCGAGGCGGTGCTGCGGAAGCCGGTTGCGGTGGCCTGCTGGCCACTGGCCGACGACTCAAAGCCGTTGGCGGTGGCATAGGCGCCGCTGGCGATGGCACCGCCGCCGACCGCGCTGGCGCCGATCTCGCTGGCGCTGGCGTTGCTGCCCAGCGCCACGCTGTTCTCGCCCGTGGCCTGCGCATTGCTGCCCACGGCCGCCGCGCCGTCGGCGCTGGCCAGTGCGTTGGTGCCCACCGCCGTGCTGCTGGCGGCCAGCGCATTGGCGCCGGCACCCAGTGCGGTGGCACCGTCGCCGATCGCATTGGCCGCTTCACCGGCGGCCAGGGCGTCGTCGCCTTCCACGTACGCACCGGCATCGCTGTTGTCGCTGCCGCTGGCCTGGAAGTACTTGCTGGTGGCTTCGCCCGCGGCGGCTACCGCGTTCAACTGGTTGAGGTTGACCGCGTCGGTGCCTTCGGTACCAGCGGCGACGTTGGTGATCTGGCGCTGCGCATCGGCACTGCCCACCGACACGCTGTCGTCGCGGTCGGCGATGGAATCGGCACCGAGGGCCACGCTGTTTTCACCACTGGAGGTGGCGGCGTTGCCGAGCGCGGTGCTGTTCACGCCCGGCGACCACGCCCCGCCGCCCACGGCGGTGGAGTAGTTGCCCGAGGCTTCGGTGGCCAGCAGGCCGAACAGCGAACCACCCACGGCCACGCTGTTGGTGCCGGTGGCCAGGCTGCCCTGGCCGGTGGCGGTGCTGTAGGCCCCGGAGGCTTCGGCATCGCCGCCGACGGCCACGCTGTTGGACCCGGTGGCCTGGGCGAAGCTGCCCAGCGCGGTGGCGTTGAAGGCGCTGGCCACGGCCAGGCCACCGATGGCGGTGGTGTAGCCGGCGGTGGCTTCAGCACCGAAGCCGTAGCCGGCCGACAAGGTGCCGCTGACCACGCTTTCGGCGCCCACGGCGGTGGCGCCCTGGCCGCTGGCGCTGCTGTAGTAGCCCAGCGCCACCGACTCTTCGCCGGCCGCGTCGGACAACGCACCGCCGGCGAAGCTGCCCGCACCGGATGCGACGCTGGCCGCACCGGTAGCGGTGCTCTGCTCGCCGGAGGCCTCGCTTTCGGCGCCGGTGGCGGTGGCGTATTCGCCGCTGGCCTGCGCATTGGCGCCCACGGCGATCGCGTTGGCACCGCTGGCCAGTGCATTGAAGCCCACCGCACTGGCGTTGTCGGCCAGTGCGAACGCACCGCTGCCCAGCGCGGTGGCACCGCTGCCGGCAGCGAAGCTGGCCGAGCCCACGGCGGTGGCGTAGTCGCCATCGGTGGCCGCGTTGGAACCGGCGGCCACGCTTTCCTCACCCCCGGCCACGGCCACGCCTTCACCGCTGGCCTGGAACTGCGCGGTGGCGTCGGTGAGCTGGTCCAGGTTCACCGCATCGGTGCCCTGGGTACCGGCGGCGACGTTGGTGACCTGGCGCTGGCGGGTGCTGCTGCCCACCGATACGGTGTACGCGCGGTCGGCGACCGAACCGGCGCCGAGTGCCACCGCATTGGACGCACTGGCATTGCTGCCGGCACCGATGCCGATCGCGCTTTCACCGCCGGCCACCACGTTGGTGCCGATGGCGATGGTGTTGATGCTGTTGCCCAGCGCCTGGAAACCGACCGCGACGCTGTTGTCGCCGTAGCCGAATGCCCCGCGGCCCAGCGCGGTGGCGCTGCTGCCGCGGGCCCAGCTGTTGTAGCCGATCGAGGTGGAGCCGGTGCCGCTGGCCCACGCCGATTGACCCACCGCAGTGCCGTTGGCCGCGGTGGCCCAAGCGCTGGCGCCGAACGCGGTGGCACCGTCTTCGGTGGCCCATGCGTAGGCGCCGGTGGCGGTGGTTTCCTCGCCGCTGGCGAAGGCGTTGTCGCCCTGCGCAACGCTGTAGTCGCCGGTGGCGCGCGCCTTGTAGCCGGCGGCCAGGCTGTTGTTGCCGGTGGCCTGCGCACCGCTGCCGAACGCGTTGCTGGTGGTGCCGGTGGCCAATGCCCCCGCACCCACGGCCACCGCATCCTGGGCCGCGGTGGTGCCTACCTTGACGGCGTTGCCGTCGGCATCGACCAGCGGCTGGTTGAACTCGTCATAGGCCTGGCCGAGGCCGCCGATGGCGACGCTGCCGTTGCCGTTCGCGCTGACATTGCGGCCCACGGCCACGGTGTCGTCGCCCAGTGCGTTGGCCCCGTTGCCGAGTGCGGCCGCACCGGCGCCCAGCGCATTGCTGGCTTCGCCCGCGGCGAGCGCGCCGTCGCCGTCGGCAAAGGCGCCCACGTCGCTGTCATCGGAGCCATTGGCCTTGAAGCGGCTGGCGGTGACGTTGGCCACCTGGGCCACACCATCCAGCTGCGCCTTGTTGACCGCATCGGTGGCGTCGGTACCGGCCGCCACATGGGTGATCTGGCGTTCGTTGCCGACATCGCCCACCGAGACGGTGTTGGCGCGGGTGGCGGTGGAATTGGCGCCCAGCGCAACGCTGTTGGCGCCGCGTGCGGTGGCGTAGAAACCGACTGCGGTGCTGAGTTCGCCGCTGGCCCAGGTTTCCGCGCCCAGCGCGGTGGCACCCTCACCCGGCGCGTAGGCGAAGTAGCCCACGGCGGTGGCTTCGGTGCCCGACGCTTCAGTCAGGGTGCCGTTGGCGGTGGCGTAATCGCCGCTGGCGATCGCGCCGGCGCCCACGGCGGTCGCCGCTTCACCACTGGCCTGGGTCTGCACGAAGAAGCCCAGGCCCGGCAGCAGGTCGGCCGGGCCGCCGATGGCGGTGCTGCTGTTGCCGGTGGCCACGCTCTGCGTGCCGACGGCGGTGGAGTAGTCGCCGATGGCGTTGGACACCGCGCCGAAGGCGGACGACTGCGCGCCGCCGGCGTACGCGCCGACACCGTAGGACGACGAGGCGAAGCCGGCCGCTTCGGCACTGGCACCCACGGCGGTACCGCCGACGCCGGCGCTGGTGGCACCGGTATCGACCGGCACGCCGCCGTTAGTGATCAGCGGGTTGCCATCGGCATCCACCGCCGCGCCACCGACCGCCACGCTGCCCGGGCCGTTGGCCTGCGCGTTGTTGCCGAAGGCGGCGCTGTTCTGGCCGCTGGCTACGGCATTGAAGCCGACCGCCGTGGCGTTCTGTGCCACCGCGGTGGCACCACTGCCGAGCGCGGTGGCACCGTTGCCGAGTGCGTTGGACGCTTCACCGATGGCGGTCGCGTTGTCGCCGTCGGCGTACGCGCCGGCATCGCTGTCGTCGCTGCCGGTCGCCTGGAAGTACTTGCGGGTGGTGGCCGCCACTTCGCCCACGGCATCCAGCTGGGATTTGTTCACGGCATCGTTGGCGTCGGTGCCATCGGCCACGTTGGTGATCTGGCGGCGCAGACCGGTTTCGCCGTTGCCTACCGATACCGTGTCGATGCGATCGGCGTAGGAACCGGCGCCGAGCGCCACGCTGCCCACGGCCACGGCCGCGGAATTGGACCCGAGCGCGGCGCTGAAATCGGCCACGGCCACGCTGAACGCGCCGACCGCCACCGAGGCTTCACCGCCGCTGCCGGCGCCACGGCCGAGCGAGGTGCTGCCCGCGCCGATGGCCAATGCGCCGCCACCAATGGCGGTGGCACCGTCGGCGCTGGCTTCGGCCAGGCCGCCAATCGCGGTGGCCGCACCGTTCTCGCTGGCGGCCAGTGCGTGTGCGCCCAGCGCTACGTCACCCAGACCGAAGGCGGCGGCGCTCTGCCCCACCGCCGTGCTGGCGTCACCGAAGGCCAGCGAGTTCTGGCCGAAGGCGCTGGCGCCCAGGCCGCCCGCAATGGCCTGGCTGCCGGTCGCCGTGGTGGCATTGGCCAGCGCCTGGCTGCCCTGCCCCACGGCGGTGGCGCCGTCGCCATCGGCGTTGGCATCGGCACCGGCGGCAAGCGCGCCGTCACCGTCGATCGTGGCCGCGTCGCTGCTGTTGCCTGCGCCGTCTGCCTTGAAATAGCGGGTCGCGCCTTCGGCAGCGACCGCCACCTTGTCCAGCTGGGCCTTGTTCACCGCATCGGTGGCGGCGGTGCCGGCGGCCACGTTGGTGACCTGGCGCTCCTTGCCGGCGTCACCCACCGACACCGTGTTGACGCGGTTGGCCTTGGAGCCGGCACCGAGCGCGACGCTGTTATTGGCCGACGCGGTGCTGTTGCTGCCGATGGCCACCGCATTGCTGCCGGTCGCGCTGGCGCTGCCATCCACCACGCAACTGTCGAGGATCTTGCTGTTGAGCACGACGCAGTTGGCATTGCCGCCCACTTCCACCGACTGCGCCAACGCCGCCGGCGCGAGCCCCGCCATGCCCAACCCGAGTGTCAACGCGATGGCACCCGACAGCAGCGACGAGGCGCGCGTGTCGGTGGATCGTCGCTGGTCGATGACCACGCCGGCAGACTGGCTGGTGGCCAATTCCGAGGCGACAACCATCTGCCCCAGTGCTTTGTTCCAGACCTTGCGATAAATCCGATTCATCGATGCGACTCCTGAGTGGGCTGGTTTTGGGCAAAGCGACGCCAACGCCGGACCGTGTGGTCCAACGTCCCCTGGGGGCGTGTACTCGCTTGATTTACTGCGTTGCGCCGAATGGCTTGCTACAGAAGTACAGCCGACTCGCCATCCATGCGGTTACTGCAGAACTGAACGCTTTCGAAATGAGGATGCAGTGTTAACGTACAGTTTCAGGAACGTCAAGACTTTGACGTAGAAAAACTTCCGACAGCGATCTGCGTCACAAAACTGACGAGAAACATGCTGATTACGTTAGTTTCATGTGAGTAATGGCTATAACGCATTTTCACGTTGTAACGCGGTGTAACTCCTTGCTGCCGATCATTTTCCATTCCGCACAAAAGAAAACCGCCGGACGTGCCGGCGGTTTCTTCACGCGATTTTCACCGCGTCGACAACAATGGCGTGCGCAGTATCAGCCGCACCATACGCGTGCGTTGCGGAACATCCGTAGCCACGGCGAGTCACCCTGCCACTCACTCGGACGCCAGCTCAGGTTGAGCGCGCGCGGGGTGCGCTCGGGGTGCGGCATCATGATGGTGACGCGGCCGTCGCTGGTGGTCAGGCCGGTGATGCCGTCCGGCGAACCGTTCGGGTTGAGCGGGTACTGGGTGGCCACGTTGCCATCGCCATCCACGTAGCGCAGCGAGACGCGTGCGGCGGCCTGGTCCACGGCCGTGGCGAACACCGCCTGGCCTTCGCCATGGGCCACCGCGACCGGCAGGCGCGAGCCGGCCATGCCACGCAGCAGGATCGACGGCGACTCCACCACTTCCAGCAACGCGGTACGCGCTTCAAACTGCTCGCTGCGGTTGCGGCGGAACTGCGGCCAGTGCTCGGCACCGGGGATGATGTCCTTGAGCTGGCTCATCATCTGGCAGCCGTTGCACACGCCCAGGGCGAAGCTGTCGTCACGCGCGAAGAACGCGGCGAAGGCATCGCGCAGTGCGCTGCGTTCCAGCACCGAAGTGGCCCAACCGCGGCCAGCCCCCAGCACGTCGCCGTAGCTGAAGCCACCGCAGGCGACCAGACCGGTGAAATCGGACAGCGCGACGCGGCCTTCGATCAGGTCGCTCATGTGCACATCGAACGAACTGAAGCCGGCACGTTCGAAGACGTTGGCCATTTCAATCTGGCCGTTGACGCCCTGCTCGCGCAGCACCGCCACGCGCGGGCGCGCGCCGGTGTTGATGAACGGGGCTCCCACGTCTTCGTTGATATCGAAGGTCAGCTTCGGCTTCAGGCCCGGCGCGTTGAAGTTGCGCGCGATCGCACGCTCCTGGTCGGCGTTGTCGGGGTTGTCGCGCAGCTTCTGCATGGCGTGGGTGACCGACCACCAGGCATCGAACAGCGCTTCCCAGCGCCACTCGACCAGGCTTTCGCCCTGCAGCGAGACACGCACCACCGGGGCGGTGGTCGGACGCGCGATGCGCTGCGCGCATTCGGTCAGTGCATGGCGCTCGACCAGATCAGCGAACGCAGCACGGTCTTCCTTGGCGATCTGCACCACCGCACCCAGTTCTTCATTGAACAGGCTGCGGAACGGATCATCGCCCCAGGCATCCAGGGTGATGTCCAGGCCCAGCCGCGAGGCGAACGCCATTTCGCAGAGCGCGGCGAAGGCACCGCCGTCGCTGCGGTCGTGGTAGGCCAGCAGCAGGCCGGCCTGGCGCGCATCGCGGATCAGTTCGAAGAACGCGCGCAGGCGCTGCGCGTCGTCCAGGTCCGGCACGGCGCCGGCAAACGCGGGCAGGTCGCTGTGGTCGGCATGCACCTGGGCCAGGATCGAGCCGCCCAGGCGCTGCTTGCCGGCGCCCAGGCCGATCAGCCACAACTCGCTGTCGGTGTCGCGGTCCAGCAGCGGGGTGAGCTGCGCGTTGGCATCGGCCACCGGCGCGAACGCGGAGATCACCAGCGAGACCGGCGACACCGACTTGTGCGCCTGGCCATCGGCGTGCCACTGCGCCTGCATCGACAGCGAGTCCTTGCCGACCGGAATGCTCAGGTCCAGCTGCGGGCACAGCTCCATGCCCACCGCGCGCACCGCGTCGTACAGCAGCGCGTCTTCGCCGTTGTGGCCGGCGGCGGCCATCCAGTTGGCCGACAGCTTCACCGTCTCCAGTGCATCCACCGGGGCGGCGCACAGGTTGGTGATCGCCTCGCCCACGGCCATGCGGGCCGAGGCCGCTGCATCGAGCAGGGCCAGCGGGGTGCGTTCGCCAATGGCCATCGCTTCACCGGCCACGGTGTCGAAACCGGCCAGGGTGATGGCGACGTTGGCCAGCGGCAGCTGCCACGGGCCGATCATCTGCTCGCGTGCGGTCAACCCGCCCACGCTGCGGTCGCCGATGGTGACCAGGAAGTTCTTCGAGGCGACCGAAGGATGCGCCAGCACGCGCAGGCCCGCTTCATGCAGGTCCAGCCCGGCGGTCTTCAGCGCCGGCCAGCGCGGTGCGGGCGGGTGCGCGGTGTCGCGGTGCATCTTCGGCGCCTTGCCGAACAGCACGTCCATCGGCAGGTCGATCGGGGCATCGGCCGGGATGTTGCCCACGGTGGCGCCGTAGGCCACGACGAGCCGCTCTTCAGCGGTCGCGACGCCAACAGCGGCGAACGGGCAGCGCTCGCGCGCACAGATCGCGGCGAACTCGGCCAGCCGCGCCTGCGGCACGCCCAGCACGTAGCGTTCCTGCGATTCGTTGCACCACAACTGCATCGGCGACAACGACGGGTCATCGGCGGGCACCTTGCCCAGGTCGATCACACCGCCCACGCCGGAGTCGTGCAGCAGCTCGGGAATCGCGTTGGACAGACCGCCCGCGCCCACGTCATGGAACCAGCGGATCGGGTTGTCCAGCCCAAGCGCCACGCAACGGTCGATCACTTCCTGGCAGCGACGCTCCATTTCCGGGTTGTCGCGCTGCACGCTGGCAAAGTCGAGGTCTTCGGCGCTTTCACCGGAGGCCACCGAACTGGCGGCACCGCCGCCCAGGCCGATCAGCATGGCCGGGCCACCCAGCACGATCACCGCATCGCCCGGCTGCAGGGTCAGCTTTTCGACCTGGTTCTGGTCGATGGCGCCCAGGCCGCCGGCGAGCATGATCGGCTTGTCGTAGGCGCGGGTCAGGCCCTGCCCTTCGGGCAGTTCGAAGCTGCGGAAATACCCCAGCAGGTTGGGGCGGCCGAACTCGTTGTTGAAGGCGGCGCCGCCCAGCGGGCCGTCCAGCATGATGTCCAGCGCCGGGGCCATGCGCGGGTTCAGCGCGCGCGGCGCTTCCCACGGCTGCGGCAGCGTCGGGATGCGCAGGTGCGAGACCGAGAAGCCGGTCAGGCCGGCCTTCGGCTTGCCGCCGCGGCCGGTGGCGCCTTCGTCGCGGATTTCACCGCCGGCACCGGTCGACGCACCCGGGAACGGGGCGATCGCGGTGGGATGGTTGTGGGTTTCCACCTTGATGCAGAACGCCGAATCGACCACCGCTTCGCTGCGGTACTGGCCACTGGCCGGATCGGGGCGGTAGCGCGATGCGGGCAGGCCGGCGACCACCGCGGCGTTGTCGCTGTACGCGCTCAACGTGTGCTGCGGGGTCTGCTGGTGGGTGTTCTTGATCATGCGGAACAGCGAATGCGGCTGGTCGGCGCCGTCGATGGTCCAGCTGGCGTTGAAGATCTTGTGGCGGCAGTGCTCGGAATTGGCCTGCGCGAACATCATCAGTTCCACGTCCGACGGCTTGCGGCCCAGTTCGCCGAAGCGCTGGCGCAGGTAGTCGATCTCGTCCTGGGCCATCGCCAGGCCGAGGCGGCGGTTGGCCGCTTCCAGGTCCTCCAGCGCGATGCGTTCCAGTTCACCCCGGGCCGGCGCGCTGAACAGCGCCTGGGCCTGGTCTGCCTGGTCCAGCACCGACTGGGTCATCGGGTCGTGCAGCGCGCGCACCACTGCCGCCTGGGCGGCGGCATCGGCCGGCCACCCGGCCAGGTCGATGCGCAGGCCGCGCTCCACCCGGCGGATCGGCTGCCCGGCGCCGCGCACCAGTTCGGTGGCCTTGCTCGACCACGGCGACAAGGTGCCGAGGCGCGGGACCACGAAGCGCGTTACCGCCCCCGCTTCCTGCCCGGCCAGTGCCGGCTGGGCTTCCAGGATCCGGCTCAGGATCGCCGGGTCCGGGGCCGCATCGCCCTCGGTCTGGATGAAGTAGACATGCCAGGCACCGGTGATGCGCAGATCGGCGGCCAGGGACTGCAGGCGGGATTCAAGACGTTCGCGGCGGAACGGCGAAAGGGCGGATGCGCCCTCGAGGACCATCATGTCCGGGGAACCGTGGTTGGGAACGGGGCCCACCATTGTACCGAAGTCCGCCGCCGGGGCTTGGCGGGCGGTCAGCACGGCCGCGCCGTCTTCACGGCCGAACCTTGCGCTGGCTCACGGATTGGCGGACGAATGCATGACAACGTTGTCCTCGCCTGCCCGGCACCCCTGCCGGTCAGGCCCTCGTCCGCCCCCACTGCTGTTGCCGGCCTCTCTCACCGGCGCCCGGACCTGCTGCACGCGGGCCGCCCCACCCGGCGGCCCGCGCCCATCACTAGATCGGAGTAAGACCATGCCTGACCCGATGATGCGCAGTGCGGTGACATCGATATCCTCCCAGCCAGCCGCGCGCCACAAACGCTGGCTGCTGGCCCTTGCCCTGGCGGCGGCCGCCACGCCCACCGTGGCGCTGGCCGCCAACTGTACCGGCGCGCCGGAATGGAACGGCGCGGTGATCTACCTCGCCGGCACCACCCTGCAGAAAGGGGGCGTGCTGTACCGGGCCAACCAGGACATCTGGAATGCCCCGCCCGACCACCCGGCCGGCGCGCCCTACTACACCAACCTGGGCGCCTGCGATGGCAGCGGCAGCAACCAGCCCCCCACCGTCAGCCTGACCTCGCCCAGCGCCGGAGCCAGCTTCACCGCCGGCAGCAGCATCACCGTCAGCGCCAACGCCGCCGACAGCGACGGCAGCGTCAGCAAGGTCGAGTTCTTCCGCGGCGGCACCTCGCTGGGCATCGACACCAGCGCGCCCTACAGCGTGACCTGGGCCAATGCATCGGCCGGCAGCCACACCTTCAAGGCGGTGGCCACCGACAACAACAACGCGGTGACGTCCTCGGCCACGGTCAGCGTGACCGTCACCRCCGCCAGCAACGACACCACCCCGCCCAGCGTGCCTGGCGGCCTGGCCTCGCCGTCCAAAACCGCCACCACGGTCAACCTGGCCTGGAGCGCAGCCACCGACAACAGCGGCGGCAGCGGCGTGGCCGGGTATGACGTGTACCGCAACGGCAGCCTGGTCGGCTCGCCCAGCGCCACCCAGTACACCGACGGCGGGCTCACCGCCAGCACCGCCTACACCTACACCGTGCGTGCCCGCGACAACGCCGGCAATGCCTCGGCGCAGAGCGGCTCCATCAGCGTGACCACCGCGGCCGGCGGCGGCGGCGGCACCAAGCGGGTGATCGGCTACTTCACCCAGTGGGGCATCTACGGGCGCAACTACCGGGTCAAGAACATCGACACCAGCGGTTCGGCGGCCAAGCTGACCCACATCAACTACGCCTTCGGCAACGTGCGCAACAATCGCTGCGAAGTGGGCGTGACCCAGGCCTCCGACCCGAACACCGGCGTGGGCGGGGATGCGTTCGCCGACTACACCAAGGCCTTCGGTGCCGGCGAGAGCGTCAGTGGCGGTGCCGATACCTGGGACCAGCCGCTGCGCGGCAACTGGAACCAGCTCAAGCAGCTCAAGGCCAAGCACCCGAACGTGAAGGTGCTGATCTCGCTGGGTGGCTGGACCTGGTCGCGCGGCTTCTCCAGCGCGGCGCAGCCGGCCAACCGCCAGGCCTTCGTGGCCTCGTGCGTGGATGCCTACATCAAGGGCAACCTGCCGGTGACCGATGGCGCCGGTGGCGCGGGCGCGGCGGCGGGCGTGTTCGATGGCATCGACATCGACTGGGAATACCCGGTGGCGTGCGGGCTGAGCTGCGGTACCCCGGCCGACAACGCCAACTACACCGCGCTGCTGGCCGAGTTCCGCCGCCAGCTCGATGCGGTGCGGCCCGGGCTGCTGCTGACCGTGGCGGTGGGCGCGGGGATCGACAAGATCCGCGTTACCGACCCGGCGGCGTACCACCCGTACCTGGACTTCATCAACGTGATGACCTACGACTTCCACGGTGCGTGGGATCCGCAGACCAACCATCACTCGGCGCTGTTCGACTCCCCGGCCGATCCGTCCACCGGCGACCAGAAGCTCTACAACAGCAACGATGCGATGGAGGCGTTCCTGAGCCGTGGCGTGCCGGCGTCCAAGTTGAACCTGGGCATCGGCTACTACGGGCGCGGCTGGACCGGCGTGGCCAGTGGCAACAACGGCCTGTACAAGAGCGCCAGCGGCGCGGCGCCGGGCACGTATGAAGCCGGCATCGAAGACTGGAAGGTGCTCAAGAACCTGAACTGGCCGGTCTACACCGACAACGTTGCCAAGGCCACGTGGATCTCCAACGGCACCACCTTCTGGAGCGTGGATACCCCGGCGATGGTCACCGAGAAGATGGGCTACGTGAAAGCCCAGGGACTGGGCGGCGCGTTCTTCTGGGAGTTCAGCGGCGATGACCCGCAGGGCACCCTGACCAAGGCCATCAGCGACGGGTTGAACTGACCCGTAGAGCGGGGCTCTGCCCCGCTGATCGCAACCACGTAGAGCGGGGCTCTGCCCCGCTGATCGATGACCACGTCATTGCAAACGTGCAGCCGGGCAGAGCCCGGCTCTACCGAAACGGTGATGTGCAGCCGGGCAGAGCCCGGCTCTACCGAAACGGTGATGTGCAGCCGGGCAGAGCCCGGCTCTACCCGCCAAAAAAAAACGCCCCGGCATTGCCGGGGCGTTCTGGTTTCAGCGGCTGCCGCCGGCCGTGGTGCGCTCCAGCGCGGCCTTCAGCTGTGCCGGCGGCACGTAACCGCCCAGTTGGGTGCCATCGGCGGCGAAGATCGCCGGAGTGCCGTTCACGCCCATCTGCTGGCCCAGCGTGTACTGCATGGCCACCGGGTTGGTGCAGTTCTTCGGCGTCACCGGCTTGCCGGTCTTGGCCGCGGTGAGCGCCTGCTTGCGATCGGCCGCGCACCACACCGAAATCATGTCGGTGTAGTCCTGGCTGCCCAGGCCCATGCGCGGGAACGCGAGGTATTCCACGGTGATGCCGTTGCGGTTGAGCTCGGCGATGTCCTGGTGCAGCTTGCGGCAGTACCCGCACTCGATATCGGTGAACACGCTGACGGTGTACTTGGCATTGGGCGCGGCAAACACGATGCGTTCGGCCTGCGGCACCTTCGCCAGCAGCTTCTGCCGGTATGCCAGCAGACCGGCACTGCTGACCGGCGCCTTGTTCTGGATGTCGTAGGGCTGGGACTGCATCAGGTAGCGGCCGTCATCGGTGACGTACAGCACCTGCCCGCCCACCAGCACTTCGCGGAAGCCCGGGAACGGCGCGGCGCCGATGTAATCCGGCGCGAACTTGGGATCCAGTTTCTGCAGTGCGCTGCGCACGCGCTCGTCGGCACTGCCGGCGGCAGGTGCCGCAGTGGCGGCCGCGGCGGGGCTGGCGCCCTTGCTGGCGGCAGGCGCGGACGGTTGCTGCGCGCAGGCAGTCAGGCTGAGCGCGCCGAAGAGGGCGGCAATGGCAACACGGAGCATCGAGCAGTCCGTCAGGAAAGAAGGTAAGCGCGATTCTCGCACAGCCGCCCCGGCGCACAGCTGGACCGCAGCGAAACAGGGCGCCCCGCCGGCCCACCCGCGAGGTCAGCCGCGCGGGTGATGCCGGGCGTGCAGCTTCTGCAGGTGCTCACGCGCCACCAGCGTGTAGATCTGGGTGGTGGACAGCGAGCTGTGGCCCAGCAGCATCTGCAGCGCCCGCAGGTCCGCGCCGTGGTTGAGCAGGTGGGTGGCGAAGCTGTGGCGCAGCCCATGCGGGCTGATCCGCACCGGATCGATCCCGGCCAGCGCCGCGTACTTCTTCACCAGCGCCCAGAACTGCTGGCGGCTGAGCGGGTGCAGCGACGGTTCCAGGARCATCGGCACCGAGCCGTCGGCCCCGGCCGGCACTGCGCGCTTGCCGGCCAGCAGCGGCCGCGACTGCGCCAAGTAGCGTTCCAGCCAATGCTGGGATTCCTCCCCCAAGGGCACCAGCCGTTCCTTGCTGCCCTTGCCGGTCACCCGCAGCACGCCCTGGCGCAGGTTGACCGCATTGGCCGGCAGCTGCACCAGTTCGCTCACGCGCAGGCCGGCGGCGTACATCAGCTCCAGCATCGCCCGGTCGCGCAGGCCCAGGGGCGTGTCGATGTCCGGCGCATCCAGCAGTGCCTCGATCTGGCTTTCGGCCAGCGCCTTGGGCAGCAACCGCGGCAGCCGCGGGGGATCCAGCAGCACGCTGGGGTCCTCGCTGCGTTGCCCGCGGCGCAGCGCGTCGGCGAAAAACGCGCGTAGCGCCGACAGCAGCCGCGCGTTGCTGCGCGGCGACCAGCCGTGCCGTGCACGCCAGGCCAGGTAGTCGAACAGGCCGGCCCGGTCGATCGCCGCCAACCCGCCCGCGGCGCCATCGCGCCAGCGCGCCACGCCCTCCAGGTCGCGTCGATAGCTGTCCAGGCTGGCCTGCGCCAGGCCCTGTTCGGCCCAGATCGCATCGAGGAAACGCTGGATCAGCACGTTGTCGGCATCGCGCAGGGGCGGGAGTTGCTGCACCAGCTGGCGGCGCAGCGCGGGGGTAGAGGCATCGGACATGCGACCAGCATACGGAGCCGAACACGGGCCGGCCATCGAACCTGCGCCATGGCGCAGGTATGCTCGGCCCATGGCCACCACCACCGCTCCCGCTGCCGCCACCGATCGCCCCGCCAGCCTGCTGCTGTGGCGCCTGCTGGCCCTGCTCTACGACCTGTTCCCCGCGCTGGCGCTGTGGATGCTGGCCGGCACGCTGTTCACCGTGGGCTACACGCTGTCCGGCCATGCCGAGCGCGACAACATCGCCCCCTTCAGCGCGCTGCAATGGTTGCTCTGGCTGTGCTGCTGGATCGTCACCGGCCTGTACGCCACGCTCAGCTGGCGCCGTGGCGGCCAGACCCTGGGCATGCGCCCTTGGCGCCTGCAGGTCACTAGCACCGACGGCACCGCCCCCAGCCGCCGACAACTGTGGCTGCGCTACGCCGTCGGCACCGTCTCGGTCCTGCTCGGCGGGCTCGGCCTGTGGTGGTCGCTGATCGACCGCCAGCGCCTGACCTGGCACGACCGCGCCAGCGGCACCCGCATGCGACGCCTGCCGAAGCGCTGACCGCGCCCCACGGCAGTGCCGGCCGCTGGCCGGCGCCCGATACCGCCTGACGCATCAGCGTAGTGCCGGCCGCTGGCCGGCGCCCGATACCGCCCGACGCATCACCGTAGTGCCGGCCGCTGGCCGGCACCCGATATTGCCCGACATGTTCCGTGGAGCCGGCCAGCGGCCGGCACTACCCGGACGGTGAAGATTCTGCGGGGAGCCGGCCAGCGGCCGGCACTACCCGGACGGTGAAGATTCTGCGGGGAGCCGGCCAGCGGCCGGAATTACCTGGGCGGTGAAGATTCTGCGGGGAGCCTGCCAGCGGCCGGCCCTGGCGGCACCATTCTGGCCGCACCCGACCCACCTTCCAGAGCGGGCCAGGCAGCCCCCTCCAGGACCCTCCACAACATGGATGTTGTGGATGGAGCCCCCATGGATGGGTTCACGGCGTGTCCTGGAGGGGGCTGCCTGGCCCGCTCCGCGATGGCAACGGAAACGCCACACGCAGATGGTCAGCGCACAGCCACCCATCAGGTAGCCCAGAAAAGCGCGCCGCCACAACGCCGCCGCGTTACCCCGACTTGCGCCGGAACAGCATCCCCGACACCACCAGCATCACGATCGGCGGCAGCGCGTAGGCAATGCGGTAATCGAACTTCAACGCACCGGCCATCCGCCCGAAGAACAACTGCAGCAGCCAGAAGCCCAGCGCGAACAGAATGCCCAGGAACAGCCGCTTGCCCATCCCGCCGCTGCGCAGCGAACCGAATGCGAACGGCACCGCCGCCAGGCACAGCGCCAGCACATTCACCGGGTAGAACCACCGGCTCCAGTAGATGTCCTCGTAATCGCGCGCATCCAGCCCATTGCGCTTGCGGTACTCGATACTCGTGCGCAGGTCCGACGCGCGCAGGTTGCGCGGCTTGGACATGCCGCTGGCCAGCGCCGCCGCATCCAGCTTCGAGTTCCACGGCTCCGATTCCACCGTCTCACGCGTCGCCGAGCGCTCCCCAAACGTATCCCGGCGCACCTTGTTCAACACCCAGCCCGTATCGCCGTGCTCGGCCGTGCCCGCATACGTCAACGACGCCAGCTTGCCGTCGTCGCCGATCTTGTACAGCCGCACATCGCGCAGCACCAGCTTGGTCCCACCGCCCGGCAGCAGCTGCTCGTCGCCTGCGCCCGCGTTGAGGAACGTATCGCCCTCGCGTGCCCACACGCCCGAATAGCGGGCCACCGCCATGTCGTTGCCCCACTTGGCGCTCATCCGGATGTCGTCGGCCCGGCTCTGCGCCCACGGTGCCAGCGTCTCGCCGGTCAACACCATCACCGCCGTCAACAACGACAGCGCGATCGCCACCGACGCGCTCAGGCGCTTGCGCGACAGGCCCAGCGCGCGCAGCGCGGTCAGTTCGGAGGTCGCCGCCAACTGCCCCAGCCCCATCAGCGAACCGATCACCGCCGCCGTCGGGAAGAACGTGTAGGCCCGGCGCGGCACCGTGTACAGCACCCACGCGGCCGCATGGCCGATCGTGTAGCCGCCCTTGCCCACGTCCTTGAATTCGCCGGAGAAGGCCATCACCACGTCCAGCCCCAACAGGACGGCCCAGGTCAGCAGCACCGTGCCGAACACCGACCGGCCAAGATAAAGATCAAACCGCATCGGGCGAAGCTTCATGCGGTCCTCCGCGGGCGCGACAGCTTGCCGTCACGCAGGTACATCCAGATCGCCAGCGCCAGCAGTGGCAGGCTCAGCCACCACAGACCGACACTGCCGGACAATTTGCCATCGGCGATCCAGCGGGTGCCGATGAACATCAGGTTCATGCCCACCAGATAGGCCAGGAACGCCAGCATCATCCGCCCGTAGCGCTGCTGGCGCGGCGAACTGCGCGCCAGCGGCAGCGTCATCAGCGCGAACGCCAGCGCGATCAGTGGCGGGGTGATGCGCGAATGCAGCTGCGCCTGCGCCGCCGGACGCGGGTCACCCAGCAACTGGGTGGTGGGCAGCAGTTCGGGGTCATCCTTCTGGCGGGTATCGGCGCCGTCGGGCATGGCCACGTCGTTGCGCGCGAAGGTCATCAGCTTGTAGTCCAGCGCGCCGTTGGCCGGCCCTTCCACCTGGTGGCCGTCATCCAGCTCCAGGTAGCGCTGGCGCTCGCCCTCGAAGAACATGCGGCCGTGGTCGGCCGACACCACCTCGATGCGGTCGTCCTTCTGCCGCTGCAGGAACACCTTGCCCAGCCGGGTGCCGTCCGGCGACAACGAGGACAGGTAGACCACCCCGCCGTTGTTGGGCAGGTTGGTGAACTTGCCCGACTCCAGCCCGGCCATGGCCACGCTGCGGTTGGCTTCCACGATCATGGTCTCGCTGGTGCGGTCGGCCCAGGGGCCCAGCCACAGCGAGCACAGGCCGATCAGGCCCACCACCGGCAGCACCAGCATCAGCACCGGGCGCAGCAGCCGCCTGGGCCCCACCCCGATGGCGGTCAGCACCGCCATTTCCGAGTCCCGGTAGAGCCGGGCGGTGGCCAGCAGCAGGCCCAGCATCAGCGCCAGCGGCAGGATCAGCGGCATGTAGACGATGAACTGCAGGCCCAGCTGCGAGAACAGCAGGCGGGCCGGTACGCGGCCGTCGGCGATATTGCCGAGGATGTCCACCAGGACACCACCGACGCTTACCACCAGCAGCACGATCAAAGTGGCCAGGAAACTCTGGACGAAATCACGCAGGAGATAGCGATCGAGCTTCGACATGGGGCGGTGGTTTAAACTCTCGGATTCGTTCGCGGTGCTGCCCAGTCTACTGACGGGACGTAAACAGCTCGCGATTGTACGGATTTGCCAACGGAATCTGATCAATGGCCCTGGAATTCACCCTGAACCACGCAACGCCGGCCTCGGCCGCGTTCGATTGCGTCATCGTCGGCGCCTACGCCGACCAGACCCTGAGCCCGGCGGCACAGGCCCTGGACACCGCGTCCGGCGGTCGCCTGACGGCCCTGGTGGCCCGCGGCGACGTCGGCGGCAAGACCGGCAACACCACCCTGCTGCACGATCTGCCGGGCGTCACCGCCCCGCGCGTGCTGGTGGTGGGGCTGGGCGAACCGGCCAAGTTCGGCGTCCCGCAGTACCTCAAGGCGGTGGGCGATGCCAGCCGCGCCCTGAAGAGCGGGGTCAACCACCACGCGCTGTTCACCCTGACCGAGCTGGAGGTCAAGGGCCGCGACGCCGCCTGGAACATCCGCCAGGCCATCATCACCGCCGACCACGCCGCCTACCGCTACAGCGCCACCCTGGGCAAGAAGAAGGCCGACGAACCCGGCCTGACCCAGCTGGCCATCGCCGGTACCGACGCCCAGGCCCTGGCCCAGGGCCAGGCCATCGCCGCCGGCGTGCAGTACGCCCGCGAGCTGGGCAACCTGCCGCCGAACCTGTGCACCCCGGCCTACCTGGCCGAGTCCTCGGTCGCCTTCGCCCAGGCCCATGCCGGTGCCGAGGCGGAGATCCTGGACGAGCACCAGATGGAAGCGCTGGGCATGGGCTCGCTGCTGGCCGTGGCCCGCGGCTCGGCCAACCGCCCGCGCCTGGTGGTGCTGAAGTGGAGCAACGGCGGCGACGCCAAGCCCTACGTACTGGTCGGCAAGGGCATCACCTTCGACACCGGCGGCGTCAACCTGAAGACCCAGGGCGGCATCGAAGAGATGAAGTACGACATGTGCGGTGGCGCCAACGTCATCGGCACCTTCGTCGCGGCGGTCACCGCCAAGCTGCCGCTGAACCTGGTGGTGGTGGTGCCGGCGGTGGAAAACGCCATCGACGGCAATGCCTACCGCCCGTCGGACGTGATCACCTCGATGTCGGGCAAGACCATTGAAGTGGGCAACACCGACGCCGAAGGCCGCCTGATCCTGTGCGACGCGCTCACCTACGCGCAGCGCTTCGAGCCGGCCGCGCTGGTCGACGTGGCCACCCTGACCGGTGCCTGCCTGGTTGCCCTGGGCCACCAGACCGCCGGCCTGATGACCAAGCACGACGACCTGGCCAACGAACTGCTGGCCGCCGGCGAGCACGTGTTCGACCGCGCCTGGCGCCTGCCGCTGTGGGATGAGTACCAGCCGATGCTGGATTCCAGCTTCGCCGACGTCTACAACATCGGCGGCCGCTGGGCCGGCGCGATCACCGCCGGCTGCTTCCTGTCGCGCTTCGCCGAAGGCCAGCGCTGGGCCCACCTGGACATCGCCGGCGTGGCCAGCGACGAAGGCAAGCGTGGCATGGCCACCGGCCGCCCGGTTGGCCTGCTCAGCCAGTGGCTGCTGGACCAGGTCGCCCGCGCCTGATGCCGTGCCCGATCGGGGTGGCCTGAGCGCCGCCCCGATCCCGCCCGGCCTGCTGCCGGGCCTTCCCTTTCGCTCCTGGCCTGCCCATGTCCCGTGCTGATTTCTACCTGATCGCCAAGCCCCGCTTCCTGACCGAGCCGCTGCGCCTGGTCTGTGAGCTGGCCCGCAAGGCCAACGACGCCGGGCTGTTCACCCTGGTGCTGGCACGCGACCAGGCCCAGGCCGAGGAGCTGGACGAGCTGCTGTGGTCGTTCGACGACGAGGCCTACATCCCCCACCAGATCGCCGGTGAGGACATGGACGAGGAGGAGGCGCTGGTGCTGATCGCCGTGCCCGGCACGCCGGCCCCGGCGCGCCCGCTGGTGATCAACCTGCGCGACGACCCGTACCTGGCCGAGTGCGACCGGGTGCTGGAAGTGGTGCCGGCCGACCCGGAAGCGCGCGAACCGCTGCGCGAGCGCTGGCGCCAGTACAAGGCGCTGGGCTTTAACCTGAACAAGTACGACATGTAACCCGCGCGGCGCCCGCCGTGGTGCCGCCACCGAGCCCGGAGACCCTTGATGCGCCTGTTGATCGCCCTGATCTTTCCCTGGTTCGCCTTCTTCACCATTGGCCGCCCGTTCGCAGGCATCCTCTGCCTGATCCTGCAAATCACCCTGATTGGCTGGCTCCCGGCCGCGATCTGGGCCGCCTACGCGGTTTCGCAGTTCCATACCGACCAGAAGATCCAGCGCGCCCTCGGGCGCTGATGTTCCGGCACCCCCACCTCCCGTCTTCGATCCTGGTTCCCGCATGACCCAACTCGCCTCCAGCTACGACCCCAAAACCTTCGAAACCGCGCTGTACGACGCGTGGGAGAAGGCCGGCCATTTCAAGCCGTCCGGCAAGGGCGAGCCGTACACCATCCTGCTGCCGCCGCCGAACGTGACCGGCACGCTGCACATGGGCCATGCCTTCCAGCAGACCCTGATGGACGCGCTGGTGCGCTACCACCGCATGCGCGGCTACGACACGCTGTGGCAGGTGGGTACCGACCACGCCGGCATCGCCACCGAAATGGTGGTCAGCCGCAACCTGGCGCTGGAAGGCAAGGGCGAGACCCGCGATTCGCTGGGCCGCGAGGGCTTCATCGAGAAGGTCTGGGAGTGGAAGGCGTTTTCCGGTGACACCATCGAACGCCAGATGCGCCGCCTGGGCACCTCGGCGGACTGGTCGCGCAGCACCTTCACCATGGACCCGCAGCCGTCCGAAGCGGTGATCGAGGCCTTCCTGCGCTGGCACGAGCAGGGCCTGATCTACCGCGGCCAGCGCCTGGTCAACTGGGACCCGGTGCTGAAGACCGCCATTTCCGACCTGGAAGTGGAGAGCGTGGAAGAAGACGGCTTCCTGTGGTCGATCAGCTACCCGCTGGCCGATGGCAGCGGCACGCTGACCGTGGCCACCACCCGGCCGGAAACCATGCTGGGCGACACCGCGGTGATGGTGCATCCCGAGGACGAGCGCTACGCGCACCTGATCGGCAAGATGGTCAAGCTGCCGCTGACCGACCGCGAAATTCCGGTGATCGCCGATGACTACGTGGACCGCGAGTTCGGTACCGGCGTGGTCAAGGTGACCCCCGCGCACGACTTCAACGATTACCAGGTGGGTGTGCGCCACAACCTGCCGATGATCAACCTGTTCACCCCGGTGGCCGCCATCAACGACAACGCCCCGGAGAAATACCGCGGGCTGGACCGTTATGAAGCGCGCAAGGTGATCCTGGCCGAGCTGGAAGACCTGGGCATCCTGGTCGAAACCAAGCCGCACAAGCTGCAGGTGCCGCGCGGCGACCGCACCCAGCAGGTGATCGAGCCCTACCTCACCGACCAGTGGTTCGTGAAGATGGACGTGCTGGCAAAGCGCGGCCTGGAGCTGGTCGAGAACGGCAGCATCCAGTTCGTTCCGGCCAACTGGATCAACACCTACCGCCACTGGATGGAGAACATCCAGGACTGGTGCATCAGCCGCCAGCTGTGGTGGGGACACCGCATTCCGGCGTGGTTCGATGACGCGGGCAACTGCTATGTCGGCCGCGACGAGGCCGATGCGCGCGCGCGCAACAACGTCGGCGCCGACGTCGCCCTGCACCATGACAGCGACGTACTGGAGACCTGGTTCTCCTCGCAGCTGTGGCCTTTCTCCACCCTGGGCTGGCCGAACGAACAGGCGATGGCCGACCGCGGTTTCGAGCGCTACCTGCCGTCGGCGGTGCTGGTCACCGGCTTCGACATCATCTTCTTCTGGGTGGCCCGCATGATCATGGCCACCGACAGCTTCACCGGGAAGATTCCGTTCAAGGACATCTACATGACCGGCCTGATCCGCGATGCGCAGGGTCAGAAGATGTCCAAGTCCAAGGGCAACGTGCTCGACCCGCTGGACATCATCGACGGCATCTCGCTGGAAGACCTGGTTGCCAAGCGCACCACCGGGCTGATGAAGCCCAAGGATGCGCCGAAGATCGAGAAGGCCACGCGCAAGGAATTCCCCGACGGCATCATTGCCCACGGTGCCGACGCGCTGCGCTTCACCATCGCCGCACTGGCCACGCACGGCCGCGACATCAAGTTCGACATGAGCCGCGCCGAGGGCTACAAGAACTTCTGCAACAAGCTGTGGAACGCCAGCCGCTTCACCCTGATGAACACCGAGGGCAGCAGCTTCACCGGCGTGCCGCAGCCGCGCACCGATGCCGAGCGCTGGATCCTGGCGCGCCTGGCGGCGGTCTCGGCCGAGGCACAGACGCACTACGCCAACTACCGGTTCGACCTGCTGGCCCAGTGCCTGTACGAGTTTGCCTGGAACGAGTTCTGCGACTGGTTCCTGGAACTGACCAAGCCGGCGCTCAACGGCGACAACGCCGACGACGCGGCCAGCACCCGCCACACCCTGCTGTACGTGCTGGAAGCGCTGCTGCGCCTGCTGCACCCGCTGATTCCGTTCGTCACCGAACAGCTGTGGCGCCAGGTGGCCCCGCGCCTGGGCCTGGGCGAAGACACCCTGTCGCTGCGTCCGTACCCGACGGCGGACGAATTCGCGGGCGATTTCGCCCGTGCCGAGGCCGACGTGGAATGGCTCAAGGGCATGGTCAATGCGCTGCGCCGCGTGCGCAGCGAACTGAACGTGCCGCCGGCCAAGCAGGTCACGTTGCTGCTGCAGGGCGGCACCGCGGACGACCGCACCCGCGTGGCCCGCTTCACGGCCTCGCTGTCGTTCCTGCTGAAGTTGGCGCGCATCGATTGGCTGGCCGACGCGGCCGATACCCCGCCGTCGGCGGCGGCCATTGTCGGTGAGCTGAAGCTGCTGGTGCCGCTGGAAGGCCTGGTCGACCTGGGCGCCGAGCGCGCCCGCCTGGACAAGGAAATTGCCCGGGTGGAGTCGGAGAAGGAGAAGAGCCAGACCAAGCTGGGCAAGTTCACCGACAAGGTGCCGGCCGCGGTGGTCGAGCAGGAACGCGTGCGTCTGGTGGAATGGACCGCGCAGCTGGCCGGCCTGGTCGAGCAGCGCGCGAAGTTGTAACGCGGCGGTGTTTGTTGGGAGGTACCGACCACCGGTCGGTACCTGCCGGGTGGGACGATGGACGCAGCCACCCATGGGGTGGCTCTACCGGGGCATGATGCGTGTTCGTCCATGGAATGCGTGCCTGCCGACACGATGTCACTCTCCATTTTCTGTAGCGTGCTGTTCGCTGCCCTGCTGCATGCCAGCTGGAATGCGATCGTCAAACGCGGCAGCGATACGCTGCTGACCACGATCCTGGTCACCGGGTCGGCCGCGCTGATCGCGGCCGTCCTGCTGCCCTTCGTGCCCGCGCCGCTGCCACGCAGCTGGCCATGGCTGGCCGCCTCCACGGTGTTGCAGGTCCTCTATTACGTTCTGGTCGCGCGCACCTACCGGGTGACCGACATGAGCGCGTCCTACCCGCTGATGCGCGGCTGCGCACCGATCCTGGTGGCGCTGGTGGGCACCGTGTTCCTGGGCGAACGCCTGCATGCGGTGGCATGGTGCGGCATTGCACTGATCTGTGCCGGCATCCTGTGCATGGCACGCGGCGGCGCACGCCAGCACCTGTGGCTGCCGCTGCTCAACGCCGGGGTGATTGCCACCTACACGCTGGTTGATGCATGGGGTGCGCGCCAGTCCGGTGCGGCGCTCAGCTACACGCTGTGGCTGTTCCTGTTGTCCGGGCTGCCGCTGCCGGTGTGGGCGGTCTGCACGCGTGCGTCCCGACTATGGGCCTACGCGCGGGAAAACGCGGGCTTTGGCGTGGTCGGCGGGATCGGCACGCTGACCTCGTATGGACTGGCGCTGTGGGCCATGACCATCGCGCCGGTGGCGATGATTTCGGCGCTGCGCGAAACCTCGATCCTGTTCGGCATCCTGATCTCCGCATTCGTCCTGCGTGAGCGGGTGACGCGGATGCGGTGGATCGCGGCGGGGTTGATCGTTGCGGGCGCGGCGGTGTTGCGGGTGGCGTGAGGGGTGTGACCAGCCGTGCGTGGCGGCGCCGGTCCGGCATGGCGTGCAGCCGACCAACGGTCGGCTCTACCTCCGGACGATGCGCGCAGCCGACCAACGGTCGGCTCTACCTCCGGACGATGCGTGCAGCCGACCAACGGTCGGCTCTACCGCCGGACGATGCGTGCAGCCGACCAACGGTCGGCTCTACCGCCGGACGATGCGTGCAGCCGACCAACGGTCGGCTCTACGAGGGTCGGTAGAGCCGACCGTTGGTCGGCTGCCTTGCGCCGTTATGGTCGGGTCGCGCCGTTACAACGGCGGCATGGTCTGGATGTCGTCGTCCACCAGCTCCATCGCCATCACCAGGGCGTCCTCGCGCCCCTCCCGGGCCGGGTAGTAGCGCGGGCGGCGGCCGATCTCGTTGAAGCCTTCGCTGTGGTACAGCGCCACCGCCGGCGTGTTGGACGGGCGCACTTCCAGGAACACGCGCTGGGCGCCATGGTCGCGTGCCAGCTGCACCAGCGCGCGGAACAGAAACCGGCCCAGCCCGCGCGACTGGGTCTGGGGATCCACGCACACGTTCAAGACGTGGGCTTCGTCGGCCGCGATGCTGAGCACACCGTAGCCGACCAGGACGCCGTCATCTTCCAGCGCCAGCGCCGGGTAGCCCGCACGCAGGCAGTCCACGAAAATGCCGCGCGTCCACGGGAACGGGTAGCCGCGCAGTTCGATCGGCATCAGGGTGTCGATATCGCTTTCGCGCAGCGCGCGCAACGCCAGTGGGCGCGGTGAACTGACCGCGCTCACGGCCGGCCCCGCTTGCGCAGGGCCCGCAGTTGCGGCCACAGCGCGCGCTTGGCGGCGGCATTGCCGCGCAGGTCGTCCAGGTTCCACCCGGCCATCAACGCCTGCGTCTCCGGCTCGGCGGGATTGCAGCCGGAGGCCCGCAGCAGGGCGATCTGCAGGCGGTCGGGCATGCGCACGGCCGGGCGGCGCCCGGTGCTGCGTTCGCGCGTCGCTGCCGGGGCCTGCGTTGCACTGCCATTGCCCGCGGCGGCCGGTGCATCGATGCTGGTCGGCGCAGTGCGCCGCGGCGGTGGCGCAGCCTGCGCCGGGGTGTCTGCCGCCGATGCGGACGCGGGCGGCGCCACGGTGCGCTCGGCCGGCGCCGCATGGGCGGCTACACTCAGCGTGATCGGTGCCGGGGCGACCTCGTCGATCTGCCCGTCCACGAACACCGTGTAGCCCATCGCCTGCAGCCACGACTGCTGCGCCGGCGACCACAGCGGCGGCAGGCCGGCCTCGCTCACGCGCGCGGCTCAGCCGTCTTGCGGGCGCGCTGCCACAGCCAGTAGAACGGGCCGGACAGGGCGTACACGATGCCAACCGCAAACAGCACGCGCGGCAGGTCGATGACCATGATGGCAATGGCGATGGGCACCAGCGCCAGGGCCAGGAAGGGGACGCGATCGGCGCGCGGGCCGCGTTCGCCGCTGCCCTTGAAGCTCCAGAAGCGGATCCGGCTGACCATCAGCAACGCCGCCACCAGGGTCACGCCCAACGACACGTAGCGCAGCTGATTGCCATCCCAGCCCAGGTTGCCATCGGCGAAGGCCCAGACGAAGGACATCATCAGCCCGGCGGCGGCCGGGCTGGCCAGGCCGACAAACCAGCGCTTGTCGACCACGGTGACCTGGGTATTGAAGCGGGCCAGGCGCAGCGCGGCGCAGGCCGCATACAGGAAGGCGACCGCCCAGCCGACCCGGCCCCAGACCGGGTCATCGAATTTCAGCCACGACAGCGACCAGTGGTACATCACCAGCGCCGGGGCCATGCCGAAGCTGACCAGGTCGGCCAGCGAGTCGTACTGCACGCCGAATTCGCTGCTGGTCCCGGTGAGCCGGGCCACGCGGCCGTCCAGGCCGTCCATGACCGCGGCCACGAACACGGCAATGGCCGCGTTGACGAAGTCGCCGTTGGCCGCGGCGATGATCGCGTAGAAGCCGGCGAACAGGCCTGCGGTGGTGAACAGGTTGGGCAGCAGGTAGATACTGCGGGAGCGCGGCGGGGGTTTCATCTGATCCATACCGGCCAGTTTAGTGGGTGTGGTGGCCTTTGGGGCAGCCCGGTGCTCTCGGGGTCGGGGAGACCGTTGCCGGTACCCACCGGCCCGCCGGTCGCCCACGGCTTGCCAGCGCCGGGCCGGGGTGCTGCAATCGGCGCCTTGCCTTGATGCCCGGAGTTGCCATGCGTGCCCTGCCCTCGCTGTGCTGCCTGCTGCTGCTCGCCAGCGCCTCGGCCCAGGCCGGTACCGTCTATAAGTGGAAGGACGCCAACGGCGTGACCCAGTATTCGGAAAAGCCCCCGGCCGGGCAGGCGTTCGAAGCGCGCAAGGTGCAGAATCCCTCGCCAGCCACCCGGCCAGCCGCCGCGGCCGCCGCCCCGGCCGAGTCCAGCGAGTGCACCACCGCGCGCGGCAACCTCACGCTGCTCAACGGCCAGGGCGTGGTGATGCAGGACACCAATGGCGACGGCAAGGCCGACACCGCCTTGACCGACCCGCAGCGCGCCGCCCAGAAGACCTTGGCCGAGGCCGCGATCCAGGCGTATTGCAAGCCGGCCACCGGCACCTGACCGGCCGGCTGGCGGCTGCCGGCAACAGGCGGTTGCGCCCACGGCCAGGGCCGTGATGGGCAGGGCGGCGGCCGGGCTGGCAGAATATCGGCTTCTGCCGTTCAGCGAAGCCGACGATGCGCCTTTCCCAGTTCCACCTGCACACCACCAAGGAAACCCCCAGTGACGCGGAGCTCACCAGCCACCGCTTGATGCTGCGCGCGGGCATGATCCGCAAGCTGGCCTCGGGGTTGTACACCTGGTCGCCGCTGGGCCTGCGCGTGCTGCGCAAGGTCGAGCGCATCGTGCGCGAGGAAATGGAGCGCGCCGGCGCGGTGGAATTCCAGATTCCGACCATCCAGCCCAAGGAACTGTGGGAAACCACCGGGCGCTGGGAAAAGTTCGGTCCGCAGCTGCTGAAGATCAAGGATCGCAAGGACCAGGTGTTCTGCTACAGCCCCACCGCCGAAGAGGCCGCGGCCGACTTCGCGCGCCAGGAGCTGTCCAGCTACAAGCAGCTGCCGGTCAACTTCTTCCAGATCCAGACCAAGTTCCGCGACGAGATCCGCCCGCGCTTCGGCGTGATGCGTTCGCGCGAGTTCCTGATGAAGGACGCCTACTCTTTCCACCTGCACGATGACTGCCTGGTGCGCGAGTACGAGAACATGAAGGCGGCCTACAGCCGCATCTTCACCCGCCTGGGCCTGGATTTCCGCATGGTGCAGGCCGATTCCGGCGCGATCGGCGGCGACGCCTCGCAGGAATTCCACGTGATCGCCGATTCCGGCGAAGACGCGCTGGTGTTCTCCACCGGCTCGGACTACGCGGCCAACATGGAAGCGGCCGTGGCCGCCGCCCCGGGCGCCCGCGCCGCGGCCAGCGAGGCGATGCGCAAGGTAGAAACGCCGACCCAGAAGACCTGCGAAGCGGTGGCCGAGCTGCTGGGCCTGGGCCTGGAGCGCACCGTGAAGTCGATCGCGCTGATGACCGAAGCCGGGTTCGTGCTGGCGCTGGTGCGTGGCGACCACGAGGTCAATGAGATCAAGCTGGGCAAGGTGGAGGGTCTGCAGGGTCACCGCATGGCCGGCGAAGCGGAAATCACCGCGCACCTGGGCAGCGAGCCGGGCTTCCTGGGCCCGCTGAACCCGGTCAAGCCGATCCGCATCGTGGCCGACCGCGACGTGGCGGCGATGGCCGACTTCGTGATCGGCGCCAACGAGGCCGGTTTCCATGTTGCCGGGGTGAACTGGGGCCGCGACCTGCCCGAGCCGGACGTGGCCGATATCCGCAATGCGAAGGCCGGCGACCGCGCCACCGACGGTGGTGAGCTGAAGATCGCGCGCGGTATCGAAGTGGGCCATGTGTTCCAGCTGGGCCGCCAGTACGCGCAGGCGCTGAAGGCCACGGTGCTGGATGAGAACGGCAAGGCGGCGGTGATGGCGATGGGCTGCTACGGCATCGGCATTTCGCGCATCGTGGCGGCGGCGATCGAGCAGAACCACGACGAGGCCGGGATTATCTGGCCGGCGGCAATGGCGCCGTGGCAGGTGGTGGTCTGCGTGATCAACCCGAAGCAGGACGAGGCAGTGGCCACCGCGGCGGCCGAGCTGCTGGCGCAGCTGCAGGCGGCGGGGCTGGACGCGGCGCTGGACGACCGGGGTCTGCGCCCGGGCCAGATGTTTGCCGATATGGAGTTGATCGGTGTGCCGCACCGGGTGGTGGTGTCCGAGCGCGGGCTGGCCGCCGGGACCTACGAGTACCGGTCGCGCAGCGCGAGCGAGGCCGAGAGCCTGGACCGCGAGACGCTGCTGGCCCGCCTGGCAGGCTGACCGGAACAGGGTGTCGAAGAAAGCCGGGTGGAATATCCCGGCTTTTCTTTTGCGCGTTCCGATTGAATATCCGGGTTAACTCTGTGCAGCACCCGATGGGATATGTATGCTGTCGCCGACGCCAAGGACTGGCCCACCCCGTCCTTAAATAGATTCCGGAGTAGTTGATGAGCATTGACCTGAGTGGCCTGTCCGCCAAAGAGCTGGGCGCCCTGATCAAGAACGCGAAGAAGCAGCAGACCATCGTGGCCAAGCGCCCGGCGGTGACCAAGGTGCGCGCGCAGCTGACCAAGCTGGCGAAGGCGCACGGGTATTCGATCGAAGAAGTGTTCGGCGGCGTGGCCCCGGCCCGCGGCCGTGCAGCGAAGGCCACCAAGGCCCCGGCCAAGAAGGCCGTGCGCAAGCTGGGCAAGGTTGCCCCGAAGTACCGCAACCCGGCCAACCCGAAGGAAACCTGGACCGGCCGCGGCAAGCAGCCGCGCTGGCTGGCCGCGCTGACGACCAAGGGCAAGAAGGTCGAAGAGTTCCTGATCAAGAAGTAATCGATTCTGGTTTCATCAGAAACCGAATCTCAAAACGCCGGCGAAAGCCGGCGTTTTTTGTGTCTGTGTTCTTATGTCGCTGGCGGTTCTGCGGAGTACGCCAAATGCCAGAGCAACAGCTGCAACGCCGTGTGCGTGCTTTCCCTGGCTGGTCGGGTACGGGTGGGTTGGCGGGACACGCCGTGAATCCATCCCTGGAGGCTCGTGGGCGCCATCCATGGCGCCCAACGGTCCCGCCAACCCACCCGTACCCGCCCTCTGACAGTGTTTCGGTACCCAACGAAAAAGCGAAAAGCGGTTATCGGCCGAAGCGGCTTCCGCTCTTGCTTGATTATGGCCACCAGCAAACTGTCGAGGGTCGGGGGGTGTGGGTTCCCGGGACCCTGAGGCGCATGGATGCGCCGACGGAGCCTACACGGACGTACTTGCGGCGTGTCCCGGGAACCCACACCCCCCGGCCCAGCACGATGCAGGAGGTTACAAGGTCTTGGTCTTGGTCTTGGTCTTGGTCTTGGTCTTGATTTGGATCTGGATTTGGATCTGGATCTGGATCTTGATCCGAACGCTCAAAGATTCTTCCGCGCCGGCACCAGCAGGTTGCCAAACAGCAGCCCGGCCACCAGCGCCATCACCACATTGAGCACCGTCATCAGCACCGTCTGGCCCGCGCTCATATCCTGCTGCTGCACCAGCGTCAGCACCCCGCGCAGACTCGTACTGCCCGGCACCAGCATGATGATCCCCGGCAACCGGATGATCGCGCCCGGCCGTTGCACCCACCGACCGAACAGATTGCCTGCCGCCGTCATCACCATCGCCGACATGAAGATACCCGCCGGCAACCCCCATGCCTGCCCGGCGAATTTCGAAATCGCATAACCGGCCACAGAGGCCGCCATCACCCACGGATAATCTCGCCGATTCGCCTTGAACAGCATCGCGAACGCGAACGCCGCCACCAACAGCGCGCTCCATTCCACCCAGTCAGCCTGCGGCCGCGATGCCCGCACCTGCGGGTCCAGCCCGATGATCCCCGACAGCGTCACCGCGATCACCGCGCCTACCGTCAGTTTCAGAATCGTCGTGATCGCACCGGCAAACCGCGCCGTCCCCGAAACCCAATGCTGACTCGCCAGCTCGTTTACCGCATTGGTCAACGACATCCCCGGCAGCATCACCACCAGCGACGCGATGATCACCGTATTGAGATTCAACGGCCCCAGGAACGACGCCACCAGCGCCGCCACCGTACCGGCCAGCAGCGCCGCCAACGCCTCGCTTGCCTCCCGGCTGGCCGGCCGGCGGTCGGTGTACAGCGTCATCAGCCCGATCAACAACCCGATCATCCCCGCCGTCGCGATATCCAGCCACGGCAGCTTCCACAAGCCGGCCACGCCCGCCGCCCCCAGGCTGTAGGACAGAATCATCCGGATTTTGCCCCGCCGGCCCGGATCCTTGTCCAACTGCCGCAGCGCCGTGTGACCCTGCGCGATGCTCATCGTGCCGTTGGCCACCGCATCGGTGATCTGGTCGGCGATGCTCAGTTTATGCAGGTCGTTCTCGCCCGGCGCCAGCCGGATCACCCGCGTGATGTCCGACGAACCGATCGCCTTGGTCGGGTCGCTGAAACTCAGGATCAGCCCGGTCGGGTTCGACCACGGCTCGCAATCCAGGTCCAGCCGCTGCGCCAGCGCGACCACTGCCGCCTCCAGCCGCTGCGCCGTCGTGCCATAGCTGTGCAGGCGCCCGGCCATTTCCGATACGAATGCCACGCGCTGCGCGTAGGTGGCCTGGGGGGTAACGATGGTGGCGGTATCGGCGGACATGTTTCGTAGTATTACCCGAAGCCTGCCCGGCTGAACATTCATGTTGCCTGCCACACACTTGCCGTCTACACGGACAAGGTATGCTGCGCGGCAGGACGCCCATGACGCACACACAAGCCCCCCATCTCGAACAGGATGCGCAGGACCCCGGCCTGGTCCGGTTGTCCGGCCACTGGACCCTGCATACCGCGCTGGCCGCGGCCGAAGTGCTGCGCGGTATTCCCGACACGCTCACCGGCATCGACGCCAGCGGCATCACCGTGCTCGACTCGGCCGGCGTGCTGCAGGTCCTGCGCGTGGCGCGGCGTGCCGACCTGGGCGAAGACGCCCTGGCCTTCCGCGAAGAACACCGCGCGCTGGTGTGCACCATCGAAGAAGTCGCCGACGACCGCCCCCGCCCCAAGCGTGATTTCGGCGTCCTGGCCGCGCTCGAACGCCTGGGCGTCAGCGTGCACGGCATGGGCCACAACATCGTGGCCCTGGCCAGTTTCCTCGGCGAGAACCTGGTCAAGGGCGCGCGCCTGGTCAAGGAACCGCGCCGTTTCCGGCTCACCGCCACCGTGGCCCAGATGGAACAGGTCGGGCTCGATGCCGTCCCGTTGGTGGCCCTGCTGTCCTATCTCGTGGGCGCGGTGATCGCCTTCCTCGGCTCGACCATCCTGCGCGACTTCGGCGCGGAGATTTACGTGGTCGAGCTGGTCAGCATCGCCTTCCTGCGCGAATTTGCCGTACTGCTCACCGCCATCGTGCTGGCCGGCCGCACCGCCAGCGCCTTCACCGCGCAGATCGGCGCGATGAAGGCACGCGAAGAAATCGATGCGATGAAAACCCTCGGCCTGGACCCGATCGACCTGCTGGTGCTGCCGCGACTGGTCGCGCTGCTGATCACCCTGCCGCTGCTGACCTTCATCGCGATGATGGCCGGGCTTGCCGGTGGCGTCACCGTGGGCGCGTTCGATCTCGGCATCCCGCCGCAGATGTATATCGCGCGCATGTACGAGACCATGGAAGTACGCAACATGCTGGTGGGCTTGTCCAAGGCGCCCGTGTTCGCGCTGGTGATCGGCCTGATCGGCTGCCTGGAAGGCCTCAAGGTGGAAGGCACCGCGCAGTCGGTCGGTGAGCGCACCACCTCCAGCGTGGTCCAGGCCATTTCGCTGGTGATCATCCTCGACGCGTTCGCCGCGCTGTGGTTCATGAAGATGGGCTGGTAACCGGATGACCCTCGACACCGCCCCTGCCGCCGACCACAGCGCGCCCGCCAGCGCCGATCCCGACCTGGTGATCCGCGTGCGTGGGCTGGTCAATCGCTTCGGTGCGCAGCTGGTGCACGACGGCGTCGACCTGGACGTGCGTCGCGGCGAAATCCTGGGCGTGGTGGGCGGCTCGGGCACCGGCAAGTCGGTGCTGATGCGCAGCATCCTCGGCCTGCGCGAGCCCGACGATGGCCAGATCGAGGTACTGGGCGTGGATGCACGCTCCAGCGACCCGGCCAGTCGCCTGCACATCGAACGCAATACCGGCGTGCTGTTCCAGGACGGTGCGCTGTTTTCGTCGCTGACCGTGGGCGAGAACGTGCAGGTGCCGCTGAAGGAACACCACCGCGAACTGCCCGAGCGCTGGCACTACGAACTGGCCCTGCTCAAGGTGAAGCTGGCCGGGCTGCCGGCCGATGCGATCAACAAGCTGCCCTCGCAGTTGTCCGGCGGCATGCGCAAGCGCGCCGGCCTGGCCCGTGCGCTGGCGCTGGATCCGCCACTGCTGTTCCTGGACGAACCCACCGCCGGGCTGGACCCGATCGGCGCGGCCGCCTTCGACCGGCTCATCAAGACCCTGCAGGAAGCGCTGGGCCTGACCGTCTTCCTGATCACACACGATCTGGACACGCTGTATGCCATCTGTGACCGGGTGGCGGTGCTGGCCGACAAGAAGGTCATCGCCAACGCACCGCTGCACGAGATCGAACAGCTGGACCACCCGTGGATCCAGGAGTATTTCCACGGACCACGCGCCCGCGCGGCGCGAAGCGCAAAGAACGAGATCGAGTAAGCCATGGAAACCAAAGCCAATTACGTCCTGATCGGCGCCTTCACCCTGGTGGTGGGACTGGCGCTGCTGGCCTTCGGCCTGTGGGCGGCCAAGTACTCCTCCGACCGCACCTGGACCGAGTACCGGGTGGTCTTCCGCGAGGCCGTCACCGGCCTGACGGTAGGCAGCCCGGTGCAGTACAACGGCATCGCGGTCGGCTCGATCACCGAACTGAACCTGGTGCCGGATGACCCGCGCCAGGTGGTGGCGCGCATCCGCCTGAACTCCAACACCCCGATCAAGACCGACACCCGCGCCAAGCTGGCCATCACCAGCCTGACCGGCCCGTCGATCATCCAGCTCAGCGGTGGCACCCCGCAGGCCGCTGCGCTGACCGCGGTCAACAAGGACCCGGCGCCGATCATTCCGACCACGCCCTCGGCGCTGCAGAACATCACCGACGTGGCCAACCGCATCGTCGAGCGCATGGACCAGGTGCTGAGCGACCGCAACGTGGCCAGCATCAACGCCACCCTGGCCAACCTGGAAACCATCAGCGGCGGCCTGGCCGACCGCGACCAGGGCACCCAGGCGCTGCTGCTCAGCGCGCGCGACGCCGCGCGCAGCCTGGATGTGACTCTCAAGAGCACCAACGGCACCATCCAGCGCCTGGACAAGAACCTGGTGCAGCAGTTGCCGCCGATCCTGGACAAGCTGGAAACCACCCTGAGCAAGCTGGATTCGGCCGCCGGCAATGCCGATTCGATCCTCGGCGAGAACCGTGCGGCGATCAACAGCTTCGCCAACGATGGCCTGGCCCAGCTTGGCCCGACCCTGACCGAGCTGCGCGGGCTGATCCGCGACCTGCGCCGGGTCAGCGACCGCCTCGACAACAACCCGGCACGCTATCTGCTGGGCCGTGACGCGCCCAAGGAGTTCGAACCCAAATGAGCCGCCCGACTCTCACCCGGATCCTGTTGCCGGCGGCGATGCTCGCCCTGCTGGGCGGCTGCTCGCTGCTGGGCAGCAACGAACGCAGCGCGGTCACCATCTATTCCCCGGTCGTGCGCATCCAGGCCGACCCCAGCTGGCCCAAGGTCGACTGGCAGCTGGTGCTGGTGAAGCCCAGCGCCGCACGCGTGGTCGACAGCCCGCGCATCAACGTGCGCCCCTCCCCCTCCGAGCTGGAGGTGTACAAGGGCGTGAGCTGGGCGCAGCCGGCCACCGACATGCTGGATGACGCCCTGGTGCGCGGCTTCGAGGATTCCGGCCGCATCCAAGGGGTGGCCCGCGCCACCACCGGCATCCGCGCCGACTACAAGCTGGCGCTGGATGTGCGCCGCTTCGAGGCCGACTACCGCGGCCAGACCACGCCCACCGCGCTGATCGAAGTGAACGCCAAGCTGATCCACGTGGTGGACCAGCGCGTGGTTGCCGACCGCACCTTCCGCCAGGAGCAGCCGGTGCCCAGCACCGCCACCGCCGATGTCGCCCGCGCGTTCGAGCAGGGCCTGCAGGCGACCACGTCCGAGGTGGTGGGCTGGACGCTGGTGAGCGGCCAGGCCGATTACCAGCAGGCGCAGGTCACGCCGACCCGGCTGCGTCAATCCAGCGGAAAGTAAGGTTGATGCGCTCGGCCAGCGGCCGGGTGCTTTTCGGCAGCGCGTGCTGGTAATGGCGCTGGGTGGCGCCGCCCATCAGCAGCAGGTCGCCATGGCCCAGCACCACTTCGGCCTTCTTTGCATGGTCGTCGCGACGGCGCAGCGCGAAGCGGCGTTCGGCACCCAGGCTCACTGAGGCGATCAGCGGTGCCGGACCCAGCTCGGGTTCGTTGTCGCTGTGCCAGCCCATGCCGTCGTCACCGTCGCGGTAGCGATTGAGCAGCACGCTGTTGAAGTCCCTCCCGCAGAACGCCGCCAGTCGCTCGCGCAGCGGCAGCAACGCCGGGTGCCACGGCGCGGGCACGAAGTCGGTGCCCGAATAGCGGTAGCGCGCCGCCGGGTCGCCCATCCAGCAGCTCAGCCGCGGCGAGTCCACCTGGCGGCCGAACATGCGGATGCGGTGCACCTCCCACGGCACCTGCTCGCGCAGGGTGCGCTGCAGGGCATCGGCATCGGCAGCCGCCAGCCAGTGGCGGTGCCAGCGTACGTCGGCGTCGCGCAGATGCAGGTCCATGCGGTCCTCGTGGGTGGCCGGAGCGCCCGCTTGCACGGGCACCCCGGCACGCCGGGTCAGGCCTGGTCGAAGGCCACGCCGGTCTTTTCCTTCAGCTCGTCGATGCCGACGCCCGGTGCGGCTTCAACCAGCACCAGGCCGGTGTCGGTCACGTCGAACACGGCCAGGTCGGTGATGATGCGGTCGACCACGCCCACGCCGGTCAGCGGCAGCGTGCACTCGGGCAGGATCTTGTGCTCGCCGTTCTTGGCGGTGTGCTCCATCAGTACCACCACGCGCTGCACGCCGGCCACCAGGTCCATCGCCCCGCCCATGCCCTTGACCATCTTGCCCGGCACCATCCAGTTGGCCAGATCACCGCTGGCGGTCACCTGCATCGCGCCCAGGATGGCCAGGTTGATGTGGCCACCGCGGATCATCGCGAAGCTGTCGTGGCTGCCGAAATAGCTGGCGCCAGCGCGCGCGGTAACGGTCTGCTTGCCGGCATTGATCAGGTCGGCATCGACCTCGGCATCGGTCGGGAACGGGCCGATACCAAGCAGGCCGTTCTCCGACTGCAGCCACACACCCACACCCTCGGGAATGTGGTTGGCCACCAGCGTCGGCAGGCCGATGCCCAGGTTGACGTAAGCGCCATCGGTGAGCTCACGCGCTGCGCGCGCGGCCATTTCATCGCGGGTCCAAGCCATCTCAGTTGCCCTCCGCGCGGACGGTGCGCTGTTCGATACGCTTTTCAGGCGTGGGGTTGTGCACGATGCGGTGCACGTAGATGCCCGGCAGATGCACCTGGTCGGGGTCGATGCTGCCCAGCGGCACCACTTCTTCAACCTCGACGATGCAGACCTTGCCGGCCATCGCGCAGGCCGGGTTGAAGTTGCGCGCGGTCTTGCGGAACACCAGGTTGCCGGCCTCGTCGGCCTTCCACGCCTTGACCAGGGCCACGTCGGCGCGCAGCGCGGTTTCCAGCACGAAGTGCTTGCCGTCGAATTCGCGGGTTTCCTTGCCTTCGGCCACCACCGTGCCGTAGCCGGTGGCGGTGAAGAAGGCCGGGATGCCGGCACCGCCGGCGCGCAGGCGCTCGGCCAGGGTGCCCTGCGGGTTGAACTCCAGCTCCAGCTCGCCGGCCAGGAACTGCCGTTCGAATTCCTTGTTCTCGCCCACGTAGGACGAAATCATCTTCTGGATCTGGCGGGTTTCCAGCAGCTGGCCCAGGCCGAAGCCATCCACGCCGGCATTGTTGGAGATCACCGTCAGGCCCTTGACCGCGCTGTCGCGCAGCGCGGCGATCAGCGCCTCGGGGATGCCGCACAGGCCGAAACCGCCCACCGCCAGCGTCTGGCCATCGGCAACCACGCCGTGCAGCGCCTCGGCGGCGCTGGCGTAGCGCTTGCTGCGCCGGCCGGCCGTATCTGGGGACTTGCTCATCTACGCCCTCACCTCGTTGATGTAAGCGGGCATTGTAGCGGGTGGGCCTGCCGTTCCCCTGCCGCGCCGCGGCACGTTCAGTGACCGCGAACGGCGTCCATCACGCTGGCCAGACCGTCCTGCCAGGCAGGCAGCTGCAACCCGGCGTCGGACTGCAGCCGGCGCACGTCCAGGCACGAGTACGCAGGCCGGCGGGCGGCGGTTGGATACTCGGCCGTGGTGATCGCCTCTACCCGCGGTGCACGCGGCAGGATGCCCCGCGCCACGGCCTCGGCAAAAATGGCCTCGGCGAACCCGTGCCAACTGGTGGCACCTGTCGCGGTCAGGTGGTACGTCCCCGACAGCGCAAGACGCTGCTGCAGGATGTGCGCGCTGACATCGGCAATCAGCGTGGCCGGCGTGGGTGTGCCGATCTGATCGGCCACCACGCGCAGCACATCGCGCTCGGCGCCAACGCGCAGCATCGTGCGCAGGAAGTTGGCACCGTGCGCGGCATACACCCATGCCGTTCGGAAGATCAGGTGGCGGCCACCGGCCGCGCGGATCGCCTGCTCGCCGGCAAGCTTGCTGGTGCCGTAGACGCCCAGGGGCGCGGTGGGATCGTCTTCGCGGTACGGGCGCGTGGCGGTGCCGTCGAACACGTAGTCGGTGGAATAGTGCAGCAGCGGCACGCCGGCTGCCGCGCACCAGCGGGCGATCACGCCGGGCGCCTCGGCGTTCGCACGCCAGGCCGCATCAGGATCTGCTTCGGCGCGGTCCACCGCGGTATACGCCGCGGCGTTGACCACCACGTCCGGACCGATCCGGTCCAGCAAGGCAGGCAACGACGCCGGATCGTCGAAGTCGGCTACCTCGCAGGGGCTGCCATCGGGCAATGCACCGCTGCGGGTGGTCGCCACCAGCGTGCCCAGCGGTGCCAGCGTACGCAGCAACGCCTGGCCAACCTGGCCATTGCCACCGAACACCAGCACGTTCACGGCAGGTAGACCGGCAGCCGCTCGGCGGGAATGTCCTGCAGAAACGGCGCCTGCTCATCCTTGGATGAAAGCGTCGGCGCACTGATCGGCCAGTCCACCGCAATGTCGGCATCGTTCCAGCGCACGCTGGCGTCGGCTTCCTTGACGTACACATCGGTGCACAGGTAATTGAACAGCGCATCGTCGGACAGGACCGCGAACCCGTGCGCGAAGCCCGGCGGAATCCACAGCTGGCGGCGGTTTTCCCCGCTCAGGATGAACGCCTCCCATCGACCGAACGTGGGCGAACCACGACGGATGTCCACGGCGACGTCGTAGACCTCGCCCTGCAGAACCGTCACCAGTTTTCCCTGTGGCCGCGGCCACTGGTAATGCAGGCCGCGCAGCACGCCCTTGCTGGACGAGGACACGTTGCTCTGCACGAAGCTGCTGGGCAGGCCCTGCGCCGCGTAGCGCTCGGCGTTCCAGGTTTCGAAGAAGAACCCACGGGCATCGCCGAACACCACCGGTTCAAGCAGGACCAGGCCCGGCAGCGAAGTCTGGATTACTTTCACGGCACAACACCGCGCTGCACCAGCTTGTGCAGGTACTGGCCGTAACCGTTCTTGATCAGCGGCGCCGCCAGTGCTTCCAGCTGCGCGGCATCGATCCAGCCCCGACCGAAGGCAATTTCCTCCGGACAGCAGACCTGCAGGCCCTGGCGGGTCTGGATGGTTTCGATGAAATTGGACGCTTCCAGCAGCGACTGGTGGGTACCGGTATCCAGCCAGGCGTACCCGCGCCCCAGGGCTTCCAGGTGCAGGCTGCCCTCGCGCAGGTAGCGCTGGTTGAGGTCGGTGATTTCCAGCTCGCCGCGGGGCGACGGCTTCAGTTCGGCGGCGTAATCGCTGGCATGGCCATCGTAGAAATACAGGCCGGTCACCGCATAGTTGGAGCGCGGTTGCGCAGGCTTCTCGACGAGATCGATGACCTTGCCGGCCGCATCGAATTCGGCCACGCCGTAGCGCTCGGGATCGTTCACCCAGTAGCCGAACACGGTGGCACCCGACGCGCGCTCGTCCGCGCTGCGCAGCAGCTGGCTCAGCCCATGGCCGTGGAAGATGTTGTCGCCCAGCACCAGGCAGCTCGGCTTGCCGTCGACGAAGTCGCGGCCGATCAGGTAGGCCTGCGCCAGCCCGTCCGGGCTCGGCTGCACGGCGTACTGGATGTTCATGCCCCACTGCGAACCATCGCCCAGCAGCGCCTGGAACAGCGCCTGCTCGTGCGGCGTGTTGATGATCAGTACATCGCGGATACCCGCCAGCATCAGCACGCTGAGCGGGTAGTAGATCATCGGCTTGTCGTACACCGGCAGCAGCTGCTTGCTGACGCCTTTGGTGATCGGGTACAGGCGCGTGCCCGAGCCGCCCGCCAGGATGATGCCCTTGCGTTGAGTCATGCGGTGTTCCTCAGTCTGTGGGGCAGTGCCACTCAAGCGGCGGTGCCGATACGCTGCAGGCGGTAGCTGCCGTCAAGCACGCCGTTCACCCAGGCCTGGTTGTCCAGGTACCAGTCGACGGTGAAGGCAATGCCCTGGTCGAAGGTGTACGTCGGTTCCCAGCCCAGCTGGTTCTTCAACTTGCTGGCGTCGATCGCATAGCGGCGGTCATGCCCCGGGCGGTCGGCCACGTGGGTTATCTGGCTGCTGCGCGGCTGACCGTCCTCGCGCGGCCGGCGGGCATCGAGCAGCGCGCAGATCGCGTGCACCACTTCGATGTTTTCCTTCTCCGCGTTGCCGCCGACGTTGTAGGTCTCGCCGACCTGGCCCTTGGCCAGCACGGTGCGGATCGCCTCGCAATGGTCGGACACGAACAGCCAGTCGCGCACCTGCTTGCCATCGCCGTACACCGGCAGCGGCTCGCCGGCCAGCGCCTTAGCGATCACCAGCGGGATCAGCTTTTCGGGGAAGTGGTACGGACCGTAGTTGTTGGAGCAGTTGGTGGTCAGCACCGGCAACCCGTAGGTGTGGTGGAACGCGCGCACCAGGTGGTCCGAGGCGGCCTTGGACGCCGAGTACGGCGAGTTGGGCGCGAACGGGGTGGTTTCGCTGAACTTGCCGGTCTCGCCCAGCGTGCCGTACACCTCGTCGGTGGACACATGCAGGAAGCGGAACGCGGCGCCCTTGTCGGCCGGCAGCGCCTTCCAGTAGTCGCGCACCGCTTCCAGCAGGGCCAGGGTACCGACCACGTTGGTCTGGATGAACGCACCGGGACCGTCGATGGAGCGGTCGACGTGGCTCTCGGCGGCGAAGTTCACCACCGCATCAGGCCGGTGTTCGGCCAGCAGGCGGGCCACCAGCGCGTGGTCGCCGATGTCGCCGTGCACGAACACGTGGTCCGGGTTGCCCTCCAGCGGGGCCAGGGTCTTCAGGTTGCCCGCGTAGGTCAGCGCATCCAGGTTGATCACCCGCACGCCCTTGGCGACGGCTTCGAGGACAAAGTTACCGCCAATGAATCCGGCACCGCCGGTGACAAGCCATGTGGGCACTACCTGTTCTCCTGTTGGATATTGGTCGGGGCGTCGCATTCACGAACCTCCGACACAGCGGAACAGGATACATCGCGCCTGTCTTCACGACTGCCTGCCGCAGGTGAACGCGGCGGTGCCACGCGCGCAGGCGTGCGGCAATGCAGCATAACCATACGCATTCGCATGGTCGACCTTCGCCAGTTAGAATCCGGGTCCCACCCCCCGAACCGGTTGCAGTCCAGGACCGGACGTTCCCCGTTACTGTGAGCCGGCCAGCGGCCGGCACTACAAGGATCGAGCAGCAGATGAAAATCCTCGTCGCGTACAAGCGCGTGGTGGACTACAACGTCCGCATTCAGGTCAAGCCGGACGGTTCCGGCGTGGTCACCGACGGCGTCAAGCTGTCGCCCAACCCCTTTGACGAAATCGCGCTGGAAGAAGCCCTGCGCCTGCGTGACAAGGGCATCGCCACCGAAGTCGTGGTCGCCACCATCGCCCCCGCCGATGCCCAGGCGCACCTGCGCAACGGCCTGGCCATGGGCGCCAATCGCGCCATCCATGTCGTGACCGACCAGGCCATCCAGCCGCTCACCGCGGCGCGCACCCTGCTCAAGCTGGTCGAGAAGGAACAGCCGGACCTGGTGATCCTGGGCAAGCAGGCCATCGACGATGATGCCAACCAGACCGGGCAGATGCTGGCCACGCTGTGGGGCCGCCCGCAGGCGACCTTCGCCAGCAAGCTGGACATTGCCGACGGCAAGGCCACGGTCACCCGTGAAGTCGACGCCGGCCTGGAAACGCTGGAAGTGGATCTGCCGGCCGTGGTCACCACCGACCTGCGCCTGAACGAGCCGCGCTTCATCAAGCTGCCCGACATCATGAAGGCCAAGGCCAAGCCACTGGAGACCCTGCAGCTGGCTGACCTCGGCGTGGACGCCGCCGATACCTTCAAGACCACCCAGTACGCCGCGCCGGTCAAGCGCAGCAAGGGCGTGATGGTCAAGGATGCGGCCGAACTGGTCGCTGCACTCAAGCAGAAGGGGTTGCTGTAATGACCAAGATCCTCGTTGTTGCCGAACACCATGACGGCAAGCTCAACGCCGCCACCGCCAAGACCGTCAGCGCCGCCGCCGCCATCAGCGGCGCCAGCATCGACGTGCTGGTGCTGGCCGCCGACCCGGCCGCCGTGGCCGCCGAGGCCGCGCAACTGGCGGGCGTAGCCAAGGTGCTGACCGTGGCCAACCCGGCCAACGCGCAGGCGCTGGCCCAGGTACTGGCGCCGCAGATCGCCGCGCTGGCCACCGGCTACACCCACGTGTTCGGCCCGTCGACCACCTTCGGCAAGGACCTGATGCCGTGCGTGGCAGCCCTGCTGGGCGTCAACCAGGTCTCGGACCTGATGACCGTCGAAGGCAGCCACAGCTTCAAGCGCCCGATCTACGCCGGCAACGCGATCATCACCGTGGAGGTCCCGGCCGACCAGATCGTCGTGGCCACCGTGCGTGCCGCGTCCTGGCCGGAAGCGGCCAAGGGCGGCAGCGCCGCGGTTGAAGCGGCGAGCGTGGAGGCGACCCTGCCGTCGCACACCCGCTTCATCGGCCTCGCCGCCGGTGCCACCGACCGTCCGGACCTGCAGAGCGCCAAGCGCGTGGTGTCCGGCGGCCGTGGCGTGGGCTCGGAAGAGAACTTCAAGGTGATCTTCCAGCTGGCCGACAAGCTCGGCGCCGCCGTGGGTGCCTCGCGCGCCGCCGTGGACGCCGGCTACGTGCCCAGCGACCTGCAGGTGGGCCAGACCGGCAAGATCATCTCCCCGGAGCTGTACGTGGCCGTCGGCATCAGCGGTGCGATCCAGCACCTGACCGGCATCAAGGACGCCGGCACCATCGTGGCGATCAACAAGGATCCGGATTCGCCGATCTTCGAGATCGCCGATATCGGCTTGGTGGGGGATCTGTTCACGCTGCTGCCGGAGCTGGAAGCGGCACTTTGATCCACACTGTCCGCTCCCTCCAGATAGGTGCCTGCCGTGATCGGCTGCGATGAAACCGCGGTGAGTGGCCTTCCGGGCACGCCCCCCGACGTGTCGGTGGTCGTGCCTGTGTACGGGTGCGCCAGTTGTCTGGAGGATCTTGCCGACCGGGTAGGCGCCAGCCTGTCCGGTGCGGGCCTGACCCACGAGCTGATTCTGGTGGACGATGACAGCCCGGACAACGCGTGGCGCCGCATCTGCGAGATCAGTTCGCGATCGGCCGCCGTGCGGGGGCTCAGGCTGTCGCGCAATTTCGGCCAGCACGCCGCCATCAGCGCCGGGTTGTCCCGCGCGCGGGGGGCGACGGTGGTGGTCATGGACTGCGATCTGCAGGACGTTCCGGAAGAGATTCCCGCGCTGCTGGCGGGCCTGGATGGCGAACACGAGATCGTGCTCGGCCAGCGCGTCGAACGCCAGGACAGTTGGCTCAAGCGCTCTGGTTCGCGCCTGTTCTACCGCACGCTTGGCTGGCTCACCGATACCCGCTATGACGCCTCGACGGCCAACTTCGGGGCGTACAGCCGGAAAGTCGTGGATGCGATGAACGGCATGCCCGAGATGGACCGGTTCCTGCCACTGATGGCACGTTGGACCGGTTTCCGTACGCGCGCCATCCCGGTGTCGCACGGACGGCGTACCGAAGGCCAGAGCGGCTACAGCCTGCGCAAGCTGATCCAGATGGCCACCCGGATCGTGCTGTCCTTCTCGGACAAGCCGCTGCGGCTGGTCATGTCCCTTGCGTTCGCACTGGCCACAGTGGGCGTGTGCATCGCGCTGTTCGCGATGCTCCGCTACCTGGCCGGTGACATCCAGGTGGCCGGCTTCACCAGCATCCTCGCCTCGGTCTGGCTGGTGGGCAGCTTCATCATGGCCAGCCTGGGCGTGGTCGGGCTTTATCTGGGCCGCATCCATTACGAGACCAAGCAGCGGCCGGCTTTCATTGTCTGGCAGGACACCTGGAAGGACGCGGCATGAATGCCGTCTCCGGCCTTGTACCGGCCGCCCTGGATTCGGCCCGTTTCGGCATCCTGGTCGAGCGCGCTGCGTTCGACGAGGACACCGCCCTGTCCACCATCGTGGCGGCGGTCGCACGCTCGGCGGCCGACCTGATCATCCTGCGCACTGCCGCAGGACGCTCGGACATCGCCACCGCGCTGCAGCAGCAGGGAGAATTCGTCATCCATGCCGACACGCTGGTCTACCACGGCATGCCATTGGCCGCCGGATCGGGCGCGTTGGCCCCCAATGTCCGTGTCGCCACGGCCGCCGACCGTGACGCGATCGCCCTGATCGCCGCGGCCAGTTTCCAGGGCTACCGCGCCCACTACGCCGCCAACCCCCTGTTGCCCCAGGACAAGGTGCACGCCGGCTACGTCGAGTGGGCCCAGAGCCGGCTGGACGACACCCCCGACCGCGCCGCCACCTGGGTGGTCACCGACGGCGGTGCCATTGCCGGGTTCGCCACCTGTGACCGGCATGGCGACACCGTCGACATCGTGCTCAATGCGGTCCACCCCGATTTCGAGCGCCGCGGCCACTATGGGCGCCTGCTCGGCCACCTGGCGCACCACTACGCGCAACAGTCGCTGCAGCGCCTGATCATCTCGACCCAGGTCTGGAACTACGGCGTACAGCGGCAATGGGCCAAGGCCGGCCTCCGGCTGTACGCTGCACTGGACACCTACCATCTGGACCGCAGGCTGGCGCGATCGAGCGCGTTGCGCCGCCCATGATGCCCCTCTTTCCGCAGGCACGTCCCGACACCGGGGCCTGCCTGCCGCCCTTATTTTCCAGGCGCCTTTCTGCATGAGCTATGTATTCATCGGCATGACCATCCTGCTGACTGCTTACGGACAACTTGTCCTGAAGTGGCAGGTGGGACTGCACGGCCATCTTCTGGCCAGCCCGATCCAACCCCTCAACCTGCTGCAGCTGCTGCTGAAGCCGTGGGTGATCTCGGCCTTCGTGGCCGCCTTCGGCGCATCGCTGTGCTGGATGGCCGCCTTGAGCCGCATGCCGCTCAGCCGTGCCTACCCGTACATGGCGATCAATTTCTTCATCGTCGCCCTGTTCGCCGCGGTGCTCTTCCGCGAACAGCTGGACGCCTACAAGATCGCCGGCACGCTGATTATCATGCTGGGCGTGGTCGTCCTGTCCCGATCCGTCGCCTGACCCGCCCCGACACCTACCCTGAGAGCCATCGTGATTCCATTCAACAAACCATTCATGACGGGTAGCGAACTGGAGCACATCGCCCAGGCACATGCCAACGGCCATCTGTCCGGCGACGGCCCGTTCACCAAACGCTGCCACGCATGGCTTGAGCAGAACACCGGCGCCGCCCGCGCCCTGCTGACCCACAGCTGCACCTCGGCCCTGGAAATGGCGGCGCTGCTGCTGGATCTGGAGGAAGGCGACGAGGTCATCATGCCGTCGTATACCTTCGTTTCCACGGCCAATGCGTTCGCGCTGCGTGGCGCCATTCCGGTGTTCGTCGACGTCCGTGCCGACACGTTGAACCTCGACGAACAGCTGGTCGAGGCGGCGATCACCCCGCGCACCAAGGCCATCTGCGTGGTGCATTACGCGGGCGTGGCCTGTGAGATGGACACGATCATGGACATCGCCGCGCGGCATGGGCTGGTGGTGGTGGAAGACGCGGCGCAGGCCATCATGTCCACCTACAAGGGACGCCCGCTGGGCACCATCGGCGAGCTGGGCGCGCTCAGCTTCCATGAAACCAAGAACATCATTTCCGGCGAAGGCGGCGCGCTGCTCTGCCGCGACAGCACCTACGCCGAACGCGCCGAGATCATCCGTGAGAAGGGCACCAACCGCAGCCGCTTCTTCCGCGGCCAGGTCGACAAGTACACCTGGGTGGACGTGGGCTCCTCGTTCCTGCCCGGTGAGATCACCGCGGCGTTCCTGACCGCGCAGATGGATGCGGCCGGGCAGATCACCGACCAGCGCCTGGCCATCTGGGACCGATACCACGCCTGGGCCGAGGCGCATGAGCGCGCAGGCACCGTGCAGCGTCCCAGCATACCGGCCGACTGCACGCACAATGCGCACATGTACTACCTGCTGCTTCCCTCGCTGGAGGTACGCACCCGCTTCATCGCCGAGCTGAAGCAGCGCGGTGTGCAGAGTGTTTTCCATTACATCCCGCTGCATTCGTCGCCGGCCGGGCTGGAACATGGCCGCTGCGGTTCGGCGATGCCGGTTACCGACGACATCAGCGCGCGTCTGGTGCGCCTGCCGCTGTGGGTGGGCGTGGAACAGCAGATGGACACGATCCTGCAGCACGCCGACGAGGCGCTGCGCGCCGCGCTGGCCTGACCCGGCCAGGGGCGGGTGGAACGGCCTGCCTGCGCCCACCCTTACGGGGCCGGGGCGCAGGCATCACGCAAGCTGAATACAGGCGAGTACGCGGGCCGGGCAGGCTGACGCGCCCTTACGGGGCCTGTCGCTATAATCGACGGTCACCCCAAAAAGGACTTCTTTGATGACGCTTCCCTGCTTCAAGGCCTATGACATCCGTGGCCGGGTGCCCGAAGAACTCAACCCGCCGCTGGCCAAGCGCATTGGTGCAGGAACCGCCACGCTGCTGGGCCCGGGCCCGGTGGTATTGGGCTACGACATCCGCCTGAGCAGCCCCGAGCTGCATCAGGCGCTGGCCGAGGGCTTCCGTGCCTCGGGCCGCGACATCATCGACATCGGGCTGTGCGGCACCGAGGAGGTCTATTTCCAGACCTTCCACCGGCAGGCCGCCGGCGGCGTGATGGTGACCGCCAGCCACAACCCGATGGACTACAACGGCATGAAGCTGGTGCGTGAGCAAGCGCGCCCGATCAGCGGCGACACCGGGTTGTTCGACGTGCGTGACTACGCCGCCGCTGACACTGCGCTGCCGGAAGGCGGCAACGGTCAGTTGCGCCAGGACACCGACAAGAGCGCCTACATCGAGCACCTGCTGGGCTATGTGGACCGCAGCGTCCTGAAGCCGCTGAAGATCGTGGTCAACGCCGGCAACGGTGGCGCCGGCCTGGTGATCGACCAGCTTGCGCCGCACCTGCCCTTCGAGTTCATCCGCATCCAGCATGAGCCCGATGGCAGTTTCCCCAACGGCATTCCCAATCCGCTGCTGCCGGAAAACCGCGCCGCCACCGCCACCGCCGTGCGCGAGCATGGTGCCGATTTCGGCATTGCCTGGGACGGTGATTTCGACCGCTGCTTCTTCTTCGACGCGAAGGGCGACTTCATCGAGGGCTACTACCTGGTGGGCCTGCTGGCCACCGCGCTGCTCAAGCGCTACCCGGGCGGCAAGATCATCCACGACCCGCGCCTGACCTGGAACACCGTGGAAATGGTGCAGCAGGCCGGTGGCGTGCCGATCATGAGCAAGACCGGCCATGCGTTCATCAAGGAGCGCATGCGCGCCGAAGACGCCATCTACGGCGGCGAGATGAGCGCGCACCATTACTTCCGGGAGTTCGCCTACTGCGATTCGGGCATGATTCCGTGGCTGCTGATCGCCGAGCTGGTATCGCAGACCGGCACGTCGCTGGGTGATCTGGTTGCCGACCGCATGCAGGCATTCCCGTGCAGCGGCGAGATCAATTTCCGCGTCGACGATGCCAAGGCCACCGTTGCCCGCGTGATGGCGCATTACGCCAGCGAGCAGCCGACCCTGGACAACACCGACGGTGTCAGCGCCGAATTCAAGGACTGGCGCTTCAACCTGCGCAGCTCCAACACCGAACCCCTGCTCCGCTTGAACGTGGAGACCCGTGGTGACGCCGCCCTGCTGCGCACCCGTACCGACGAGCTGACCGCCCTGATCGGCGGCAGCGCGGCCCAACACTGATCCAGGACGCATCCATGTTGCCCATCGTTCCCGTCATCCTCTCCGGTGGTTCCGGCACCCGCCTGTGGCCCGTCTCGCGCGAGGCCTATCCGAAGCAGTTCCTGCCGCTGGTCGGGGAGGACACCATGCTCCAGGCCACGTGGAAGCGCGTTGCGCAGGTCGCCGGTGCCGCACCGATCGTGGTGGCCAACCAGGAACACCGTTTCATGGCCGCCGAGCAGCTGCGCGAGTGCAATGTCACGCCGCAGGCGCTGATCCTCGAACCGATCGGCCGCAACACCGCCCCGGCGATCGCCATTGCCGCGCTGCAGGCAATGGCCAACGGCGATGACGCGCTGCTGCTGGTGTTGCCGTCGGACCACGTGGTGCGCGATGAAAAGGCGTTCCACGAGGCGGTCGAGCAGGCCGCGGCCGCCGCGCAGACGGGCAAGCTGGTCACCTTCGGCATCGTGCCGACCGCACCGGAAACCGGCTACGGCTACATCAAGGCCGCGGCTGGCCAGGGCGTGCGCGCGGTCGAGCGCTTCGTCGAGAAACCGAACCTGGAAACCGCCGAACAGTACGTGCGGTCCGGCGAGTACTTCTGGAACAGCGGCATGTTCCTGTTCAAGGCCTCGCGTTACCTGGCCGAGCTTGAAGCCCTGCAGCCGGCCATCCTGGCCGCCAGCCGTGCCGCGCTGGACAAGGCGTCGCGCGACAGCGACTTCATCCGCCTGGATGCCGACGCCTTCGCCGCCAGCCCGAACGATTCCATCGATTACGCAGTGATGGAAAAGACCGCCGATGCGGCCGTGGTGCCGCTGGATGCCGGCTGGAACGACGTGGGCTCGTGGTCGGCGCTGTGGGAAGTGTCGGACAAGGATGCCTCGGGCAATGCCTGCCACGGCGACGTGATCGCGGTCGATTGCCGCAACAGTTACGCCTACGGCAGCCGCCTGATCGCCATGGTCGGGCTGGATGACGTGGTGGTGGTGGAAACCGATGATGCGGTGTTCGTGGGCCACAAGGACCGCGTGCAGGACGTCAAGGAAATCGTGGCCCGGATCAAGCGCGACGGCCGCAGCGAAGCAGCCGCGCACCGCAAGGTCTACCGCCCGTGGGGCGCCTACGACTCGATCGATAACGGCGCCCGGTTCCAGGTCAAGCGCATCACCGTCAAGCCGGGCGCCACGCTCAGCCTGCAGATGCACCACCACCGGGCCGAACACTGGATCGTGGTCAGCGGCACTGCCGAGGTCACCCGTGGCGAGGAGGTCATCCTGCTGACCGAAAACCAGAGCACCTACATCCCGCTGGGCGTTACCCATCGCCTGAAGAACCCGGGCAAGCTGCCGTTGGAGCTGATCGAAGTGCAGTCGGGCAGCTATCTGGGCGAAGACGACATCGTGCGCTTCGAGGACAGCTACGGCCGGGCCTGAGCACGCGCGCGGGTAGTTGGCAGTCTCTCAAGACCCCGCTTCGGCGGGGTTTTCTGCATCTGGTGGGCGTGCATCGGTCCGGCATGCCGCAGTCGCACTTGCGTGGCCAGCGGCAAGTGCAGGACTATCAGCAGTCAGGAGGGTCACTCCGGCCTCCCGCCACCCCGTACCTCGAGAGGTTAGCCATGGCCCAGAAGACGACCGGCCTTCACGCAATTCTCTCGGCCCCGTGGGCCTACGACCTGCTGCAGAACATCCTGGGCGCACAGAAGGCGCGCAAGCGCCTGCTCAACGACCATGCGCGGCCGGGGCCCAACGCGACCATCCTGGATATCGGGTGCGGGACCGGTGAGATCGTCCCCCACCTGCCAAAGGGAGCCGGCTACCACGGCTTCGACCTGTCCCCGCTTTACATCGAATCGGCCAACCGCCGCTTCGGCAACCGCGCCACGTTCCACTGCATGGACATTGCCGACTACCAGCCACAGGACGGCGACGAACTGGCCGACGTGGTCCTGGCCGTCGGCATCCTGCACCACCTGGACGACGATATCGTGGTGAAGTTGATGCAGTCGGCGCGCAGCAAGCTCAAGCCCGGTGGCCATCTGGTCACCATGGATGGCACCTTGGTGGACGACCAGTCCTCCCTGGCACGCAACCTGATCCTGCGCGACCGCGGCCAGAACATCCGCACACCGGATGCCTACCGCGCCTTGGCGGAGAAGGCCTTCCAGGACGTCAAAGTCACCGTTCGCCACGACATGATCTACGTTCCCTACACGCATTGCGTAATGGAGTGCCGCGCCTGAGGGCGAACGATGCCTGAGCGCGCGTCAGCCACGGGAGGCTGACGGCGGCATCGTGCTACAGCGCCGCGCGGGGAAGCGCGGCGACACAGAGCAACCTGAGCAAGAACAGCACTGCCAGATGATGCCCGGGTTGGGTGAGACCCGGTAGAGACCAAACGTGGTTCTTCCTGCGGAATCGACCTGTGAGCAGAGCATCGATGCACTCGACTGCGGTACCGCACGTGCGCGGGGAAAAGCGCTGGCGCGCCGGTGTGACCGGCTTCCTGACCCGTGAGCGCGGGCGCACCGCAGTGGCGTCAGTGCTGCTGGTGATCAATGTGGTCCTGCTGATCACCTACCTGTTCGTCAGCTACAAGGGCATCTTCCACTCCGATTCGGCCGTCAAGAATCTGCTCGCACAGGAAATGCACGATACGGCGCGGTTCTTCCCGCCGGGCTGGAACTACGTCAACAAGGACCTGATGGTCCTGTTCGGCCAGCTGGGCATCTTTCCCCTGCTGTTCTTCTTCGACAACAGCTACACGCTCTATGCGATCTCCAGCAGCGTGGTGGCCCTGCTCATTCTGGCCAGCGCCGGCTGGTTCACCGGGCTGCTGGACGGCAGACCCTGGCAGCGGGTGCTGGCCGTGGCGGTGCTGGCCGGCGGCATCTCGGGCGGCGTCGCGGAGGATGTGTTCGGACAGGCCGCCTACGGTGCGGTGGTGATGTTCACCTGCCTGGTCACGGTGCTGGCCTGGAAGGTCATGAGCACCGCGATGGCGCGGCGCGTTCTGTGGTGCGCCCTGCTCTTCGGGCTGGTGACCCTGATCACCTGGAGCAATCCGCAGCGGTCGGCCGCGTCCTACCTGCTGCCGCTGTTCTGTGGGCTGGCCGCCTATGCCTGGGGCGGAGAGTGGAAGCGACGCCTGCAGCGCTGCGTGCCGGTTGTCGTGGCGGCCCTGGGCGGCTTCGCCGCAGGCGCGGTTCTGAGCGTGCTGACGCTGACCCGGGTCAACAACAATGCCGGTGCGGGGGCCGCACGCTGGCTGAGTTTTGATGGGATGGCCGCGAACGTGGTGCACACCGGGCATGCGCTGATGGGCCTGCTGGGCGGCGTGCCGGTCGGCGGTGGCAGCGTGACCACCGCGGCCGGACTGTACGCCGCGGTGAGGCTTCTGGCGGCCCTGGTGCTGCTGGTGATGATCGGCCGGAGGATCGTGGTGATGTGTGCGGGGCCCGGCGATCGTGCGCGGTTCGTGGGCGGGCTGCTGGCGGGACTTTCACTGTGCTTCCTGTTCCTGCAGGCCACCACCACCATTCCCGACATCAACGACCCGGTCAGCGCGGCACGTTACCTGACGCCGATGGTCGTCCTCGGGGTGATGGCCGTGGTCTGCTCGCCGCTGGATGCCGCCGCGCCGCTGCGGTCGCTGCTGGTGGTGGGCATGAGCCTGCTGCTGGCCACCAGCAGTGTGGTGTCCTTCAATCCCGGGTCGATGATCAATCCGGGCTGGCAGAATCCACAACGCGACGCACTGGTCGCCGAGCTGAAGACCCTGGGGCTGCGCTACGGCTATGCCAACTACTGGAACGCCGGATCGCTGACCGTCCTCAGCGGCAGCGAGATCCGGATTCGCCAGATCATCATTTCCAGTGGCCTGCCGCTGCCCATGCGCCACCTGTCATCCGATCGCTGGTACGAGCCGGAGGCGTGGCAGGGCGAGACCTTCCTGCTGCTCAATGACACCGACATGGCCGCGATGGACTGGAGTGCCATGACCCGGCATGCCGGGGCGCCGATCCGCGAATCGCGCGTCGGCAACCTGCACCTGTACGTCTTCAAGCACAACATCGCGCGGGACCTGCCCAACTGGAGCAATGCACTGAACGCGCCGTACCACCTGTCGGCCGCGCCTGACAGCGCGAAAATGGTCGGCCGATGGGTCGATGCGGAAGGCGCGCTGCGGACACGGTTGGGCGAGTCCGGCTTCCTTCAGTACGGCCCGTACCGGCCGCTGCGTCGCGGCACCTACCAGGTGACCTATGACGTCACCGGCAGCAGCGAGCCGACGGGACAGGTGGTGGCCGTTGTGGATGTATCGGTTGCCGGCGGCACCGGCATTCTGGGCTCCGCGGAGGTTCGCGCAGACGGCCAGACCACGCATACGGTCCAGTTCCGCCTGGATCAGCCGGTCACCGACCTTGAACTACGGATCATGGCAACGGGCAGCGGCGAGGTGGCGTACAGAGGACTCACGCTCTCGGCCCGGTGAAACACCCTGCGCCGGCGCCCCGATGGGCGCTGGCGAGGGGCGCGATCAACGCGCGGACAGTGTCACGCCCTTGTAGGTGACCTCGCCGGTGCCGTTGGCAACCACGCGCATCTCCAGGGTGGCCACGGGCTTGTCCAGGGTGAACTCGATGGTGTGCTGGGCAGTGCCGTCGCCGCGCACCTCCGCCACGCCCATCACCTGCGCCCCGCCTTCGGCGACCACATCCACGACCGCCACCACCTGCTGTGCAGGATCGGCCTGGCCGGCGACATCGAACGTGACGCTGTAGCGTCCGCGGCCAAGCAACACGTAGGGCCCGAACTGAAGGTAGCCGGACTCGCCGGGCATGGCCTTCAGCGACTGGGTCGAGTCGACCCAGCGCCCGACCGTTTTCGACCCGTCCGGCCCGGCGTTGATCCGCAGCGGCTTGCGCAGCACCGCACTCCAGCCGGGAACGTCCAGGGCCAGGTTCTGCTTGAACACGAACACCTGCTTGTCACCGATCCTGGCCTGCCGGATCGGCTGGCCGGCGTAGTGGGTCAGCGTGCCCCAGTTGATCGACGCCACTTCGGTGTCGGTCAGCAGCAGGAACGTCTCGCCCTGCCAGGCTTCCGGCTCGTACCAATGGTCCGACGAAAGGTGGCGCATCGGAACCGGCAAACCGTTGAACACCTCGACCTGCCGGATCTTGACGTCGCCGCCGCTGAGGACGGTGAGCGCACCGGCATTCCAATAGGTGGCATACCCATACTGCAGCCCCATGGCCTTCAGTTCGGCCACCAGCGCATCACGCTGCGGGTTCTGCCAGGCGGGGTGGATCATCGAGCCCGGGTTGAAACGGACCACGCTGTTGGTGGCCAACAGCAGGCTGAGTCCGACCACAAGCAGTGCCCCCAGGCGGGACGCGCTCTGGAGCGGCGAGCAGATCACCAGCAGCAGCGCCAGCGTGGTCGCCGGAGCCAGATAGCGGGCCACGCTGACCGGGTCGTTCATGTCGGCCACGGTGGTGGTGACATGCAGGAACAGGAAGCACGCGGCCAGACCCGCCACCATCCCGCCCACGAAGCGTGCCTGCGGGCTGGCACTTCGGCACAGCGCAACGACCTTGCGCCCCATCAGCACCAGCAGGATCACCGCGGCAAGCAGCCGCAGCGCCGCGTAGATGCCCGGTGCGCTGATGACATTGCCGCCACCGGCCGGCACGCCGCCCAGCAGGGCCACCAGGCCGTGGGCGGTGTGCACGATGTTGGTGGCCATCGCGTTGAAATCGAGCCAATGGGCTGCGCCCACGCCCGCATTGTTGTTGACGTGCGTCAGCGTCCATACGCTGAGGCCGGCGCCGATGACGAACCCGAGCACCGTGGCAGCCACTACCGGCACAGATGCCCGCAGGCGCGGCTTCCAGTCCCCGCCCCACAGGTAGGCGGCCAGGCCGCAGTACAACGGCAGCAGATAGGTGGCCGCGGCGCGCTGCGGATTGCTCCACGTGCACAGGGCAACCAGGACGAACAACAGCGCCCACCACACCGGACGTCGCTGCGGCACGGCCGTCATCGACTTCCAGGTCAGCACCGTGATCAGGCAGCTGAGCATCAGCAGGATGCCGTACGCCGCCTGGCCGAAGATGTCTTCCTCGATGCCCGCCGAGACCCCGCCGGCGAGCACGGCCAACGCCAGCACACGCTGCCAGGTACTGCCCCCGAGCAGCCCGGTAAACCACCAGACACTGCCCAGGATCAGCACGGCCACGGCAACGCCGGTCACCGCATAAAGCGTGTAACTGCCTTCATAGAAGAACTGAAGCGGCCACACGCCGAGCTGGGCGAACAGGATCATCAGATCCTTGTTGACGTAGTTCCAGCCCGCCGGGAAGAACCGGCCGGTGTCGTGCATCTCCTGCGCCAGCAGTACACGGACCGCCGAATCGGAGTGGAAGATGCCCTTGTAGCTGACGAAGAGAAACACCACCAGCAGGACGAAATTGATCGCCAGCAGGAACGCCGCCAGCAGGGTGCGGCGGCGGTCATCGCACAGGAACTGCCCGGCCCGCAGGAGGGCGTCCGGCCAACCGCGTTGTTGGGCGGGGGCAACGTTCAATGGAGATTGGCTCACGGGGTGCTTCCGTACATCCAGGACAGGGTGGAGGCGAAGTCGAACGCGGGCATCTCACCGACCTTGGCCAACACCTTGTCGTTGGAGCCGCGCAGCGATTTGACTTCGTTGCCGCGCACAAAGGCGGGGTTCACCCGCACCTCGATGGTGTAGCCGGCGAGTGCGTTGAGCGTGTCGATCACCTGCTGCAGCGACCACTCCACGCCGGAGCAGACGTTGTACACCTCGCCAACGCCCGGCGTGGCGAGCAACCGCGCGTACAACTCGGCAACCCAGCGCACGTCGTAGAAATCGCGTGACACGTCGATGTTGCCCAGCTCGATCACCGGCGCGCGACGCTTGAAATGCCCCACGATCTTGGGAATCAGGAACCGTTCGGACTGCCCTACCCCGGTGTAGTTGAACGGCCTGACCACGGTGATCGGCAGCCGGTCCTTCCACAGCGACGCCATCGCCTCCATGGCCATCTTGCTGACGGCATAGTCATTCTGCGGCGACAACGGCGCGTCTTCGCCGAGCACACCGCCCACGTTGCCATACACGTTCGCGCTGCTGGCCAGCAGCACATGCGCCGGCGGCGTCGGCAACCCGGCAAGGGCCTCGAGCAGGTTGCGCGTGCCTACGATGTTGACCCGGTAGATTTCATCGGCATCCCCATGGGCGACAAATGAGATCGCCGCCAGGTGGATGACATAGGCCGGCTGCAGCGCCTCAAGGGCGACCTGCAGCGCGGCGCGATCGAGCAGATCCACCGACGCGGTGCCCGACGGGCCCGCGTGCGACCCCAGGGTCACCACCTCGTACCCATCGGCCTGCAGCCGCTCGATCACGTAGCGTCCGGTGAAGCCGGACGCCCCCGTGATCAGGACACGCTTACCGGGGATCTCAGAAGGAGAAACCACGTTCGTTCCTCTTCAGGTCCGCCTCAACCATCATCTGGCACAGCTGTTCCAGGGTGGTCGTCGGCTTCCAGCCCAGCACGCGCGCGGCTTTCTCCGGATTGCCGATCAGCAGGTCGACTTCGGCCGGGCGGTGGAACTTCGCATTGATGCGCATCACCGTCTTTCCGGTAGCCGTATCGACCGCGGTTTCGTCCTGGTCCTTGCCACGGAACTCGACGTCGATGCCCGCGCCCTTGAAGGCCATCTGCACGAAGTCGCGCACGGTCTCGGTGCGGTTGGTTGCCAGCACGAAGGTGTCGGGCTGGTCGACCTGCAGCATGCGCCACATGCCTTCCACGTATTCCTTGGCAAAGCCCCAGTCGCGCTTGGCATCCAGGTTGCCCAGCTCCAGGCAGTCCAGCTGGCCGAGCTTGATCTTGGCCACCGAGTCGGTGATCTTTCGGGTCACGAACTCACGGCCGCGCAGCGGGCTTTCGTGGTTGAACAGGATGCCGCTGGAACCGAAGATGTCGTAGCTCTCGCGGTAGTTCACCGTGATCCAGTGCGCGTAGAGCTTGGCCACGCCATACGGGCTGCGCGGGTAGAACGGCGTCTCTTCGATCTGCGGGATGGCCTGCACCTTGCCGAACATTTCCGAGGTCGACGCCTGGTAGAAGCGGATCTTCGGATTGATCAGGCGGATCGCTTCCAGCAGGTGGAGCGCGCCGACGCCGGTGATCTGTGCGGTGGTGGTGGGCTGTTCGAAGCTCACGCCCACGAAGCTCTGCGCGGCCAGGTTGTAGATCTCGTCCGGCTGGATCTTCTGCACCATCGAGATGGTGGTGCCCAGGTCGGTGAGGTCGTACTCGACCAGATGCAGGTTCGGGTGGTTGAGCACGCCCACTTCGTCCAGGCGCCAGAAGTTCACCGAGCTGGTGCGACGGTACGTGCCATGGACCTCGTAGCCCTTCTCAAGCAGCAGTTCGGTCAGGTAAGCACCGTCCTGACCCGTGATACCCGTGATGATTGCCTTCTTCATGATGTGTTTTCTTCTTCAATGATTGATACGGTTTTGGCAGGTCGGTCCCTGCTGCAGATCCGGCAGCAAACGGGAGCGACGTTCTCTACGCGCCAGGTGGCTGCGCAGCGAAGCCGCGCGCCCGGACCCCCAGCGAGCCTGGCAGTAGGCTGAAGCGGGATATTCTGCCACGGGTCTTCACATTCCCCGCGACACGCCCATCACAGCCTGCAGCACCGGCCCGCCCTGCCAGTGTCCGCTGTAGCAGCGCCGGCCCGGTTGCCGTCGCGATACGGTGGTCGAGCACGTTATCCAGCGTGCATCCTCGGTGCCCAGTCATCCCAGTTCGCCTCCTGCACGCCGGTCCAGCGCAGATGCCGGCGCGCCACGCTGTCCACCGCCTGCGCGCCGGGCATGCCGAGCAGCAGGTCACCCGGTGCTGCATCCACGGGATCATCGGCCAGCATGTCGTCAGGACAGCCCAGCAACGCCAGCGTTGCCTTGCGCGCATAGTGGTAGACGCCGTCACCGCGGCAGGTCACCGGCTCGATCCGCCAGCCCGGCGGCGGCGCCAGCAGCAGCACGCGCAGTCGCTCCAGCGCGCTCTCGTTGCCGGCCGCGCTCAGCGCATCGATATCCACCAATGCCTGGGGGCAGGTCGACGCCGCCGGGAAACTCCAGGCCATGGCCTGGCCAAGCGCGGCTTCATCCACCATCCCGCCGCCGTGGGCCAGGTAACGACCGAGCGAGGTAACCAACGCCTGCGGTGACGCCTGGGCAGCGGCATGGAACGCTTCGATGGCCTGGTGGTACGCCTCTGCGCATCGACGCGGCCCGTGGACGTCGAGCATGAACGCCCGGGCGTCGGCGGACAGGCGCGCGCGCAGCGCGTCATCGCGGTAGAGCGTGACCAGTGCATCCTGCAGCGACGCATCGTCGAACGCATCGGGCAACTTGATGACGACATGGTCCGGCAGGTCGGCCATGGCGCCGTTGGCATTCACCACCGTGGCCAGCCCATGGTTCATCGCGTCCAGGACCGCAGCCGACGTCTCGCCTCGCGAGAAGGTCCGCAGCTGCACGGCAACGTCGCCGGCCATCAGGTAGCGGCGGAAATCGTCCCGCTCGGCGAACCCGGTGATGTGGATACGCTTGCCTGCCGGACTGGACTGGATGCTGCGCTCAAGCGCATGGCCGTAGTCGTTCGGATCGGCCTGGCCGACGAAGACCAGGTGGCACCGCTCGTCCTTGGCCAGCGGTGACGCCAGCCACGCGTCGACAAGGCGTGCGTTCTGCTTGGATGGCGCCATGAAGCCGAAGCTGCAGACCACGAAGGCGTTTTCCGGCAGGCCCAGCGCTGCGCGTGCAGCACGGCGCTCGGCCGTGCCGGGGAACGCCGGCGCACGCATGAGGGGAACCTCACGCCACGACGCCGTATCACCGCACGGGTAGTACTGCTGGGCCATCCGCCGCGAAACGGCGGAATGGACAACCACGCCCTGCGCCGCAGACAGCACCGTGAAATTGCACGGATAGTCCTGCATGAGCTGTTCGTGCTGGCGGTCGGCCTTGGCCGGCATGGGCACGTAACCATGCGAGCGGTACAACGCCTCGTTCCACGTGCCACGCATTCCCATGGCCAGTTCGCGGTAGGCGAACAGGCCACTGAGGAAGAAATCGTGCAGCACCACCACGCCCGGCACCCGCTCCAGCATCTCCACCATGTGGGCGTGGTACATCGAGTTGCCGAAATGGTAGATCACCCGGTCGTAGCCGGCGCCGTGCGCCTGGAACCACGCCATATCACGCACCCGCGCCGTGCCCTCCACGGCATGGTCGTCGATGTCGGGCTGGGTGAGGATCACATCGATCTCATAGAAGCGCGCCAGCTCGGGCACCAGCTCGGCACTGTAGTCGGCGATCCCGCTGCGCTCCGGCGGCATCGGCGAAACGTAGGCCAAGCGGGGCCGCGGGGCCGCCAGCGGACGCTCACAGCATGCCTCCATGGCCGCGATGGCCTTGATGGCGCTGGCATCCCAGGAGAACTTCAGCGCCTGCACCGGCGCGTGCGCAAGCAGCCGCGCGCGGAAGGCCTCGTCGGTCAGGCCCTGCGCCATCTTCTGCATGATGGCCAGATCGTCATAGGGGTCGAACAGGGCCTCTTCCAGGCCGATGACCTCCGGCAGGCTGGACGTGGCCGCACCGATCACCGGCGCACCGCACTGCATCGCCTCCAGCGCGGGCAGGCCAAATCCTTCATGCCAGGACGGGAACACGAACAGCCGCGCGATGTTGTACAGCGCCACCAGGTCCTCCTCCGGCACGAACCCGGTGAGCACCACTTCGTCCTCGCGCAATCCACAGTCGCGCATGAGGGCGGTCAACAGGCGTCGCGGCTCTTCGTGCACGGAGCACACGATGGCCAGCTGATGCGCCGATCGCACGTTCTTGGGCAACTTCGCATAGGCGCGGATCAGCCCTTCAATGTTCTTGCGATGGTCGATGCCGCCGGTGTACATCACAAAGGGACGCGTCAGCGCGTACCTGCCACGGACCGCCGCCTCGTCCAGGGCATCGGCACCCAGGCGCTGGAAGCCCTCGTCGATGGCCGAAGAAATATTGACCACGCCGTCGGCATCGAACCCGAGATGGTCCACTGCCTCCTGCGCGGCCGAGGCGGAGATGCCCAGCAGCAGGTCGGCCCGCCGCATCTGCGCGATCTTGCCGTGATACCAGCGCGCCATCACCGGGTTGTCCAGGTAACGCTTGCGGTAGATCAGCGGAATCAGATCGAACAGGGTCACCGCCGTGCGCATCGGGGTACTGCCAACGCCGATGCTGGTGATGGCAGGCTCGCCCAGCCCTTCAAACAGACTGGACACATGCACGATGTCCGGCTTCAACGCCTGCAGGAAGGCTTCACGCAGCCGCTCATCCACCCCATCGTCACCGACCAGTCCGGCCGTGCGCACAGGCAGCCAGATGTGGAAACGGTTCGCCGGAAGCGTGTCACCGAACGCCTTGATGATGGGCTCGATGCTGTCCTCGAAGCGGCCATTGAGCACGGCATGGATCTCGTGGCTGCCCGCATTGCGCACCATGGCCAACGCCAGCGACAACGAATAGCGGCCGATACCACGGAAGCGGCTGCCGGACTGCGCCCCCTGAAGGTCGATTACGATGCGCACTTAGGCCTTCGCTCCTACCACTGCATGGCGCAGGCGCAGCAAACGCTGCCTTGCCTGGGCCGAAACATCCGCCGGCAACGGCTCAGCGAGCAGTTGCCGGAGGGCCGTTGAATCCACCGCCGTGATCGCCTGCGGGCCCGGGTGAATCACCGTCGGCCTGCCCAGGGCGGCACCATGCCAGGCGCGAAGGCGCGCATCCAGCGCCGGCATCGACGCCAGGACGTTGCCCGCCGTACGCCGGAGCCTCGGCGAGCGCGACGCACGGCGAAGGACGCCGAAGACGACCCGCTTCACTGCCGGCTTGAACGCCTGCACCCCGTGCCGCGCCAGGCTGACCGGCGCCTTGGCGACGGCGCGCAGCACGCGCGACAACACCCGCAGGGGCGCCGTGACGATCCACGAGGTGCTGTTATGGATGATCGTGAGATCGCCATGCAGCTTGGCCACCTGGGACAGCGCGAGGTCGCGCTCGTCGGAGACCTGTGCGACGGCCGCCGCCACTGCCTCGGCCGCGGCGGCCTTGGTCTGCATCAACTCTTCCTGCAGGCGACCCGCATGGCTCATGGCCCATGCCTGGTCTGCCAGCAGCGCCTTCTGCCGCTCGCTGGCGTCCAGCCGCTGCTGCAGCAGGCGCAGCTCGAACTCCGTATTGGCCTGTTGGGTGCTCGACAACACGTCCTTGGTCTGCGCCAGCTCGGCGGATATCCGCGTCAGGTCTTCTCCCCTGCGTGCGGCTTCGCCGTGGGCGACGGCGGCATCGAGGTTCAACTTGGCGGCGAAGGTGGATGTGGCGGTGCCGGCCAGTTGGAAGCGGTCGAATACGTTCGGCCCGACGTGGAAGGCATCGGCCAGCTCCGGGTGGGCGTCACTGACGTAGAAGCGGTTGAGGCCGTCGAAATACACGAACCGGTAGCCCTTCTCGACCACCAGCGCGTCCCACTCCTCGTAGTTCTGTTCCTGGCTCATGGGGCGCGTGCTTTCGATCACCAGCACCCACGGGCGCAAGGGGCCATGCCAGCCCTCCAGGACCTGCTTTTCGGCACCTTCGACGTCGATCTTCAACCAGTGGACATCGCCTTCGACGATCGCCAGGACCTGATCGAGCGTGACCACCGGCACCACGACGCGGGTGACGTCCCGGCCGTCGCGCTCGTAGCCCTCGGCAAGGTCTTCGCGCGAGGTGCTCAAGCCGGTGCCGGACATCGCAAACAGGGCACCGATCCCTTCTTCGGCACCGACCATCACCTGCATCACCACGTCACCCGGCCGCTCCTTGCGAAGCTGGTCCGCATAGAACGGCATGGGCTCCACGTGCACGCCCTTCCAGCCCTGCTCATGGAAGGCGCGGCTGACCGAGTCCTCGTAGGCGCTCTGCGCACCGATGTCCACGTAGTTGCCTGCCGGCACGTGACCCAGTGCGCGCCAGAGGATCACGTCCTCAAAATTCTGCGCATAGGAAATGATGCCGTCCTTCATGCGATGCCCCCCTTCGCAGGCACATGCTGGGCGGTACCCCGTTCGATGACGAAATCGCCATCGAGCCAGGTCGTACCAATGAACACGTCCCGATCAACATTCACCACGTCGAAAACCAGCAGGTTGTCGACCCATTCGTAGTTGTTCTCAAGATGGTTGTCCCCGCTCACCAGCGCCGGCGAGACCGAGTAGGAACCCGGGCCGAGCGTGCAGGTGAACGGAAGCGAGAACACCACCGTCTCGCCGGCTACCAGCCCATGCTCCACCTGTTTGGTATGCCAGGTATTGGTGCCCCAGACCACGTGCCCATACTTGTCGCGGACCATGTAGCCCAGCACCAGCCGGTCCACCGGCGCGTGCACGCCGGCAACCAGGCGAAGCTCCACCTTCTGCCCCACCGTGGCGACCTGGATCGGGTTGCCCTGCGCATCCAGCAGTGCCAGTGAATTGCAGGTCACTTCGCGCGTGCCACTGCGCGTCAGCATCCAGCCATCCGCTTCGCGATGCTGCTCGATGTTGAGCGAGGCATTTTCCTTCTTCGCCACCAGCGCGTTGTAGTAGTCCACCACTTCATCGGGCGACCCATCCTTGAGCACGCGGCCAGCGTCCAGCAGGATTACGCGATCGCACAGCGTCTTCACTTCGGACATGCCGTGGGAGACGAACAGGATCGACGTCCCCTGCTCGCGGAACGCCCGGATGCGGTCGAAGCTCTTGTGCTGGAAATAGGAGTCGCCCACCGACAACGCTTCGTCGACGATGAGGATGTCCGGCTTGAAGGCGGTGGCCACGCTGAAGGCCACGCGCATCTGCATGCCGCTGGAGTAGGTGCGGACGGGCTGATCGAAGTAGTCGCCGATCTCGGCAAACGCTTCGATCGCCGGCATCGCCTCGAGCACTTGGCTCATCTCGTAGCCCATCAGGCCGGCGGCATGGGTGGCGTTCTGGCGACCGGTCAGCTCGGGGTTGAAGCCCATGCCCAGTTCAAGGATGGCGGCAATGCGTCCGCGCCGGCCCACCTGGCCAACGGTGGGCCGCACGGTGCCGGTCACGATCTTGAGCAGGGTGCTCTTTCCTGCGCCGTTCTGACCGATGAGGCCAATGGCCTCGCCCGGCCCGACGTGCAGGTCGATGTCCTGGAGCACCCAGTGCTCATCGGTGGGACGGGCGGGAATGCCAAACCAGGAGGCCACCCGCTTCCATTCGCTGCCCCAGGTCCGGTAGGACTTGCCAACGCCGGAAAGTGTCAGTTCGCCGCTCATAGTGCATCCACCATCTCAGGCGAGGCCCGCCGGAACACGATCATCGCCACCAACGCAGCAGCCAGGGTAAAGACGGTCAGCACCGCCAGCTCACGCAGCATCGGCGGCTTGCCGAACACAAGCACGTTCTGATAACTGGCCACCAGCGGGTACAACGGATTGAGCTTGAAGAACTGCTGCACGCGCTCGGGCAGGATGTTGATGCTGTAGACCACCGGGGTGAGCCAGAACAGCGCCTGCAGGACCACCGGCACCACCTGCCCGATGTCGCGCATGAACACGTTGAGTGAGCCAAGCAGGATGCCCACCGACATGGACAACAGCAGCGTCAGCAGCATCAGCGGCGGCAGCCACAGGGCCTGCGCATCCGGCAGGTGGCCCAACGCGGCGAACACCCCGAAGATGGCCACCATCAGCAGCACGTTGGTGACCAGCATCTGGCCGGCCGCGATCAACGGCAGGCACAGCCGCGGGAACGCCATCTTCTTCATCAGGTTGCCATTATCGATGAATAGATTGGTGCACTTCTGCAGCGTTTCAGAGAACAGCGTCCAGCACAGCTGCCCGGCCATCAGGAAGATCGCGTACGCATACTTGTTGTCGATTCCGGGCAGCTTGGCAGCCAGCACTTCGGACAGGATCAGCGCAAAAATAAGCACCTGGGCCAGTGGATGGATGATCATCCACAACCCGCCCAGCTTGCTTCGGATGAAGCGCGACCGCAGGTCGTTCTTGATCGATGAGAGGATGAAGTGGCGGTAAGCCCACACCGCACGTAGAAGTTCTTTCATGACACCCTTTGTTGGGAATGCCGGTCGCCCGGCAAGGAAGTGCGTTCAAGCAGGTGGGTGATGGCGCTGCGCAGGCCCGATGCGCACGCCGCCGATGACAAGGTCTTATGGATATCCGTACGTGCCTGCGCGCCCAGCGCCCCGGCCAGGGCCGGCTCGCCGCGGACGCGGCGCATGGCAAGGGCGGCCTGATCGATATCGGCGTCGGCCCAGCGCGCGCGCGGATCACCCGGGTAGTCGCCAGGCTGCACCGGCACCAGCTGCGCATCAACCAGCAGGCTGTTCTGCGCCGTCATGAAGTCCAGGTTGCCCGACCACGCCGTGGCGATCACCGGCTTGCCGATGGCCATGCATTCGGCCATCCCCAACCCCAGTCCTTCGCTGCGATGCAGGGATACAAAGGCGTCGCAGCACCGCTGCAGCGCGGCCACATGCGCAGGGGCGATCAGGTCGTCACGCACCTGCACGCGGTCGTCGGCGCCGGCAAGGGACAGCAGCGTCTGCAGCTGCTCCGGATGCCGGTGCCCGTGGCTGGTCTTGAGCAGCAGGCGCACCGAACGATCGCCGGGCGGAAACGCCGTGCGGAAGGCCGCAATCACCGCACCGGGATTCTTGCGCTGCATCCACGAATTGAAGTCGAAACTGTACAGGAACAGGAAAGGCGCCTCTTCCAGTCCAAAATCGCTGCGTTGCAGGCCGCTATCCACCGCTGCGTGCATCGGTACCGGTACGTGGAACAACGGCGTGCTGCACGCGCGGGCAAAGGCATCCTGGATGAACTGCGTTGCCACGACGATGCCATCCACGCGCGCGATAGCCGGCTGCCATGCCTCGGGAATAGCCTCCAGCTCCCAGAACCAGCTGGCCAGCAGCGGCTTGCCCTGCAGGCGCGCGGAGCCGATGCGGTCGAGCACCTCGGAAAAATCATCCGGATTGGTACAGACCAGGTTGACGGCGTGCGGGGCGGACGCGTCGTGGTAGCGGGCCAGGTGTGGATCGGCGCCGTTGCCCGGGGCACCGATGTCCACCAGTGCGACGGGCACGCCGTTGCCTGCCAGGGCGCGCGCATACGCACGCGCCACTTCGGCCAGACCGAACTCGCCCGAAAAATGGCCGAACACGTTCAACCCGGGCGCACCGGGTTCGGATGGACGGACCGTCGGCGCGGCCGGCCGCTGGATGGGCTGCGACCAGGCCGGCGTGCGGGCGAAGCGCAGTTGCTCCACCACACTGCCGGCCATCGCCGAAGACACCTTTTCGCGCCACGCCCGCGGCAGCGGGCGATACAAGGCCCGCACCAGACCCTGGCTGCGCAGCCATGCCGACAGCCGCAACCAGCGACTGCCTGTCGGCACAGGTGCCGCCATCACGGCGATCCGGGTGCAGGCCAGGGGCGGGGCGTGCTCACGAAAGCGCACCTTCCAGATCCACCTGCAGATCCCCCAGCTCCTCCACGCCCACGCTCAGCCGCACCAGCGCATCGCTGATGCCCAGCTGGGCGCGGCGTTCCACCGGGATCGAGGCATGGGTCATCACTGCCGGGTGGTTGACCAGGCTTTCCACGCCGCCGAGCGACTCGGCCAGGGTGAACAGTTCGGTCTTCTCGCAGAAGCGCTTGGCCGCCTCGAAACCGCCCTTGAGGACGATCGAGACAATGCCACCGTAGCCGTTCATCTGGCGCGTGGCCAGCTCATGCTGCGGGTGCGAGGCCAAGCCGGGGTAGATCACTTTCTCTACCGCCGGGTGGGTCTCCAGCCACTGGGCCAGGGCCAGCGCGTTGGCGCAGTGGGCCTTCATGCGCAACGGCAGCGTCTTCAGGCCACGCAGGGCCAGGAAGCTGTCGAACGGGCCCTGCACGCCCCCGATGGAGTTCTGCAGGAAGGCCATCTGTTCGGCCAGCTCGGCGTTGTCGCCCACCACCACCATGCCGCCGACCATGTCCGAGTGCCCGTTGAGGTACTTGGTGGCCGAGTGCAGGACCAGGTCCGCGCCCAGTTCCAGCGGGCGCTGCAGCATCGGCGAGGCGAAGGTGTTGTCCACCACCACGACCAGGCCGTGGCGCTTGGCGATGGCGGCCACCGCGGCGATGTCCACGATCTTCAGCATCGGGTTGGTCGGGGTTTCGATCCAGACCATCTTGGTCTGCGGGGTGATCGAGGCCTCGAACGCGGCCAGGTCGGTCAGGTCGACGAAGCTGAACTGCAGGTTGGCGGTGCGCTTCCGCACGCGCTCGAACAGGCGGAAGGTGCCGCCGTAGATGTCATCCATCGCCACGACGTGGCTGCCGGCGTCCAGCAGCTCCATCACGGTGGAGCTGGCGGCCATGCCCGAGGCGAACGCGAAGCCGCGGCTGCCGCCTTCCAGGGAGGCCACGCAGCGCTCGTAGGCGAAGCGGGTCGGGTTGTGAGTACGCGAGTACTCGAAGCCCTGGTGTTCACCGGGGCTGGACTGGGCGTAGGTGGAGGTCGCGTAGATCGGCGGCATCACTGCGCCGGTGCTCGGATCCGGCGACTGTCCGCCGTGGATGGCCAGGGTAGCCAGGGCAAGCGCACGGTTGCCGTGCCCGGAGGAAGCGTGGTCGGACATGTTGTTTCCCAGCAAGGAGAGCCCCGGTGGGGGCTCCCGCAAAAGGAGCGGAAGTCTATCAGCGGCGGCTTAATCGGCCGTTGACGCGGATAAACGCAGATTCAGAGCAGCGGCGGCCGGGGCCAGGCGCTTACTGAACGCGGCGACGCAGGTAGTTCAGCAGGTCGATGCGGGTGATCAGGCCCAGGAACGTGCCGCCGTCCATGACGATGGCCACCTGGCCCCGGTCGAACACCGGCAGCAGCGCCTCGATCGGGGACTTCACGTCCAGCCGGTCCAGCTTGCTGACCATGGCCGTGGCCACCGGGTCGCGGAAGCGGGCTTCATCGCCATATACGTGCAGCAGCACGTCGCTTTCATCCACGATGCCCACCAGCTGGTCGCCGTCCATCACCGGCAGCTGCGACACGTCGTACAGCTTCATGCGCTGGTAGGCGGTGGTCAGCAGGTCGTTCGGGCCGATCACGACAGTGTCGCGCTGGCCGTACGGGCGCAGGATCAGGTCGCGCAGGTCGCCGCTCTGCGGGCGCTCCAGGAAGCCGTTGTCCAGCATCCAGTAGTCGTTGTACATCTTGGACAGGTACTTGTTGCCGGTGTCGCAGACCAGCACCAGCACCTTCTTCGGGGTGGTCTGCTCTTTGCAGTACTTCAGCGCCGCCGCCAGCAGGGTGCCGGTAGAGGACCCGCCCAGGATGCCTTCCTTGCCCAGCAGCTCGCGCGCGGTGTGGAAGCTCTCCGCATCGGTGATGGCATAGGCCTTGGTGACCCGGCTGAAATCGGCAATGGAGGGCAGGAAGTCTTCGCCGATGCCTTCCACCAGCCAGCTGCCCGACTTGTCGTTGAGCACGCCGTCGTTGATGTACTCGGCCAGGATCGAGCCGACCGGGTCGGCCAGGACCAGCTCGGTCTTCGGCGAGGCGCTGGCGAAGGCGCGGGACAGGCCGGTCATGGTGCCCGAGCTGCCGCAGCCGAACACGATCGCGTCCAGGTCGCCGTCCATCTGTTCCAGGATCTCCGGGCCGGTGCCGAACTCATGGGCGGCCGGGTTGTCCGGGTTGCCGAACTGGTTGATGAAGTACGCGCCGGGGGTTTCCTCGGCCACGCGCTTGGCCATGTCCTGGTAGTACTCCGGGTGGCCCTTGGCCACGTCCGAACGGGTCAGGCGCACTTCGGCGCCCATCGCCTTCAGGTTGAAGATCTTCTCGCGGCTCATCTTGTCGGGCACGACCAGGATCAGCTTGTAGCCCTTCTGCTGGGCCACCAGGGCCAGGCCCAGGCCGGTGTTGCCGGCGGTGCCCTCGACCAGGGTCGCGCCCGGGGTGAGCTCGCCGCGCTTCTCAGCGGCCTCGATCATCGACAGGCCGATGCGGTCCTTGATCGATCCTCCGGGATTGGCGCTCTCCAGCTTCAGGTAGAGCTCGCAGACACCGGTGTCCAGGCGCTGGGCCTTGACGATCGGGGTGTGCCCAATGAGGTCGAGTACGGAGGAGTGGATTGCCATCGGATCACATCGTTCGCGCCGCAATGCGGCCGGACCGGTGATTATCCGACGGTTGACGCGGAAAGTCAGGTTGTGGCGATCAACGGCCGATGCCGGGCTGTCGGCGGCGGAGTGATGCCGGCCGCGACAGCGGAGCGACGCGAACGGCGCCCGTCGACGAGGTGACGGACGCCGCCCGCGGCGTTGGGTCAAAACCTTACATCAATGCATGGGGGAGTCGTACATCCGTTCCAGCTTCTGCTTGGCCAGCAGCTTCTCACGCTTCATCTGGCCCAAGGTGAGATCGTCTATCGGCAGTACACCGAGTTGGGCATCCATGCACTTTTTGTTCAACTTCTGGTGCCGTTCGTAAAGTGCCTTGAATTCCGGATCACGCTTGCGGCGTGCGTCGATCTCGCTCTGGGGCTGACCTTCAAACATGATGAACCTCCTATCGCTGTACGGCAGAAACAAGAACGCCCCGGCCTGACGGCACGGGGCGTTGCTTTTGGGTGGAGCACCTGACGATCACCGCGACCGAACCCGCATGCGCAACCGGGACTGCCCGGACTGCAGACTGCTGTGGTTCGTGCCCTCGGTTCATCGGCCCGGCCCTCCAATCGTCCGGGTCGCGGAAGGCGCCCCGGACAACTGACCCTACGCCTGCCCGAAGGGGTCTTCAAGCGTTTCATCTGAAATTTTCGATGCGCTCCAGCCGGGGTTCAGGCTGAACGCGCACTTCAACGAAAATTAAACAAAAACAGCAAGTTGCGTCATGACCAACGGTCATGACCGACCGTTGCCGGCGACCTACGGTGACCCCGCAGACCCGGCTCAGGGGGCGATGATGACCTCGGCCGAACGCGCCTTGGTGGCCGCGGCCTTCTTGCCCGCCACCTGCAGGCGGCTGGCGCTGACGCCGGCGGCCACCAGGGCGTCGCGCAGGGCCTGGGCGCGCTGGTCGCCCACCCCGGCCGCGGCGTCATAGGCCTCGATCCGGACCCGGCCCTTCTTGCCGATGTTCAGGTACTCGGCCAGTGCCTTGGCCTGGCCCTTGGCGCCACCGGACAGGCTGCCCTTGCCGGCCGCGAAGGCGTCGCCATTGAAGGTGAACACCTCGCCGCGGCTGTCGAACTTCGACCCCGGCAGCTTGCTGCCCGAGACCAGTTCGGCTTCCTCGCGGGCCAGCTTGGCCGCGCTCTGCTGGGCCGCGCTCAGGCGGGCGGTCTGCTTGCCGGCCACGCTGGTCAGCGCCGTTTCGGCGTCCTGGCGGGCCAGGGCCTCCTGCTCGGCCGACTGGCGCAGGCGCTCGGTTTCCTCGGCCTGGATCTGCGCCTGCACGCGCAGCCTCTCGGTTTCCTGCCGGGCGCGCTGGGCGTCGCGGCGGCTGGCTTCGATCAGCAGCTCGCTGCGGGTACGTTCCAGCTGGTCCACCTCGCGCTGGGCCAGGGCCGCACGCACGCTGGTTTCGGCGATCTCGACCCGGCGTTCGGCCAGGTAACGGGCCTGGTCCAGGTCGCGGCGCTTGGCCTTGGCCAGGTCGGCCACGGCCTGCTGGGCCTGCAGGCGCTCGAAGGCAGCCAGCTGCGAGGCGTCGGGATTGGCCTGCATGGCCATCAGGCGCTGGGTCAGCTGGGCCACGGCCGGGTCTTCGGCGGCCTGGGCCAGCAGCGGCAGGGCCAGGCCGGCGGCCAGCACCAGGGTGGACGCGCGCAGGGTGCGGGACTTCTTCGGCGCGACGGTCATCAACGGTTCTCCCCGGTGGCGAGCTGGCGTTGCAGCTGGGTCACTTCATTGCGACGCAGCTGCAGCTGGGCGGTGGCGGTGGCTTCTTCGCTGCGGGCGCGCGCCAGGTCGGCGTCCACGGTGGCGCGCACGGCCAGGGCCGGGGCGTTCTTGCGCTCGCGGCGGTCGCCGGCGGCGCGCTGGGCCTGTTCCAGGCCTTGGCGGGCCACGGCGATCAGATCCGGGGCGTACTGGTCGGCATCGGCCTGGGTGGCCTTGTCCACCGCCTGCCGGGCCTGCATCAGTTCCAGGGCGCCGTCCTGGGCCTGGGCGGCGCCTGCGAGCGCGAATGTGCACGCCATCACGCAAACAATCATGACCACCGACGGGATACGTCGTATTTGTGCGAAGCTATTCATTGGGGGTGCCGTCGCCAGAAGTAGGAGCGCGGCCATTGTCGGAAGCCTGCGGCGTGCTTGCAATGGCACGCGGCCGATTGTTGGGGAAACATTTCGCATGGATATCGGCTATTTCCTGAAGCTGATGACCGAAAAGAACGCGTCGGACATGTTCTTGACCACCGGCGCCCCGGTCTACATCAAGATCGAGGGCAAGCTGTACCCGTTGGGGAACACCGGCTTGCCCCCGGGCATGGTCAAGAAAATCGCCTACTCGCTGATGGACGAGGGCCAGGTGCCCGAGTTCGAGCGCGAGCTGGAGCTGAACATGGCCATCGCCCTGGCCGAGGCGGGGCGTTTCCGCGTCAACGTGTTCAAGCAGCGCGGCGAGGTCGGCATGGTGATCCGTGCGATCCGCAGCAAGATCCCCAGCATCGAAGAGCTCAACCTGCCGCAGGTGCTCAAGGACGTCATCATGACCCCGCGCGGGCTGGTGCTGGTGGTGGGCTCGACCGGTTCGGGCAAGTCCACCTCGCTGGCGTCGATGATCGACCACCGCAACAGCACCACCACCGGTCACATCCTCACCATCGAGGATCCGATCGAGTACCTGCACAAGCACAAGATGTCCATCGTCAACCAGCGCGAGGTGGGGCTGGATACGCACGCCTTCCACAACGCACTGAAGAACGCGATGCGTGAAGCGCCGGACGTGATCCTGATCGGCGAAATCCTGGATGCCGAAACGATGGAGGCGGCCATCGCCTTCGCCGAGACCGGGCACCTGTGCCTGGCCACGCTGCACTCCAACAACGCCGACCAGACCATCGAGCGCATCCTCAACTTCTTCCCGGAAAGCGCGCACCGCAACGTGCTGATGAACCTGTCGCTGAACCTACGCGCGGTGGTGTCCCAGCGCCTGGTGAAGGGCAAGGACGGGCGCCGCCTGCCGGCCACCGAGGTGTTGATCAACACCCCGATGATCCGCGACCTGCTGCGCCGCGGCCAGGTGCACGAGATCAAGGCAGCGATGGAAGCCTCGCTGGAAGAAGGCATGGAGAGCTTCGACCAGTGCCTGTTCCGGATGGCCAAGAACGACATCATCGAGCAGGAGGAAGCGCTGCGCGCGGCCGACTCGCGCGATGGCCTGGCGCTGAAGTTCCGCCTGTCCGAAGGCGGCAGCGGCGAGCACGATCCGTACGCGGATTTCTCGGCCAACAGCGCACCGGCGTCGATCACCCACGGGTTCTGATGCGCGGGTGATGCGGCGCATCGACCAACGGTCGATGCCTACCGGTTCCGATCGCGGGTGACGCCGCATCGACCCAACCGGTCCCACGGTAGGCCCCCACCGTTGGTGGGGGCCTGCACCACGGCGCATCGACCATCGATCGATGCGTGCCGGCTCACCCCGCGTCGATCTGGTTTTCCGGGCGGGCCGCATCGAAGGCCGGCAGTGCCAGGCAGGCCGCGTCGATCCGGACCAGGGTCGGGTACGCGTCCAGGTCCAGGTTGAAGCGGCGCGCGTTGTAGAGCTGCGGCACCAGGCAGCAGTCGGCCAAGGTCGGGCTGTCGCCATGGCAGAACCGGCCGGTGTCCACCGATTCGACCAGCAGCCGCTCCATCGCCTCGAACCCGACCCGCATCCAATGCCGGGTCCAGTCGTCGCGCTCAGGCTGCGGCACGCTCCAGGTATCGCTGAAGAACTGCATCACCCGCAGATTGTTGAGCGGGTGGATGTCGCAGGCCACCAGTTGCGCCAGCGCGCGCACCCGCGCACGCCCGGGTGCATCGTCGGGCAGCAGCGCCGGCAGCGGGAACACCTCGTCCAGGTACTCCAGGATCGCCATCGACTGGTGCAGCACCTGCCCGTCATGGCGCAGCGTGGGCACCAGCTCCTGCGGGTTGAGCGCCGCATAGGCCTCGCTGTGCTGCTGGCCGCCATCGCGGACCAGGTGCACCGGGGTGATCCGGTGCGCCAGCTGCTTGAGGTTCAGCCCGATCCGCACGCGGTAGGCCGCGCTGGACCGCCAGTAGCTGAACAGTTCGAGGGCGGCATCGGCGCTGGCGGCGGTGGCGTTCAGGGCTTGGCGGCCTGTTCGATGCGCTGTTCGATGGCGCCGAAGATGCTCTCACCGGCCGCGTCCAGCATCTCGATGCGGACCACGTCGCCGAAGGACATGAACGGCGTGCTCGGCTTGCCATCGCGCAGGGTTTCCACCGTGCGCAGCTCGGCAAAACAGGAGGCGCCCTTGCTGGTGTCCTCGTTGGCGATGGTGCCCGAGCCGACGATCGCACCGGCGCCCAGCGGGCGGGTCTTGGCGGCGTGCGCGACCAGCTGGGCAAAGTTGAACTGCATGTCCACGCCCGCTTCCGGGGCGCCGAACCAGGCACCATTGATGTGGGTCAGCAGCGGCAGGTGCACCTTGCTGTCCTGCCAGGCGTCGCCCAGCTCGTCGGGGGTGACGAACACCGGCGACAGCGCCGAGCGCGGCTTGGACTGCAGGAAGCCGAAGCCCTTGGCCAGCTCGCCCGGGATCAGGTTGCGCAGCGACACATCGTTGACCAGGCCCACCAGCTGGATGTGGCCGGCGGCCTGTTCGGCGGTGACGGCCATCGGCACGTCGTCGGTGATCACCACGATCTCCGCTTCCAGGTCGATGCCGTATTCCTCGCTGACCACCTTCACCGCATCACGCGGGCCGTGGAAGCCGGCGCTGGTGGCCTGGTACATCAGCGGGTCGGTGTAGAAGCTTTCCGGCACCTCGGCACCGCGGGCGCGGCGGACGCGCTCGACGTGCGGCAGGTACGCGCTGCCATCCACGAACTCGTAGGACCGCGGCAGCGGCGCGGCCAGCGCCTGCAGGTCGATGTCGAAGACGCCGTCGGCGCTGCCATCGTTGAGCGACTCGTACAAGGCGTTCAGGCGCGGCGCCAGGTGGCTCCAGTCTTCCAGCGCCTGCTGCAGGGTGGCGGCGATGCCGGTGGCGCGCGCGCCGTGGCGCAGGTCGCGCGAGACCACGATCAGGGTGCCGTCACGGCCGCCTTCCTTCAAAGAACCAAGCTTCATGGGTGGGTATCCGGGATCGCGAAAAATAGGTTTCGAGTGTAACCAAAATTGTCGCACCACCAAGCTGCAACGCGACATCCCACCCTACCGCACGTCACGCGCCCACCCAACCAACATCCTCGGCCCCCACCTCCCTCTCCCGCGAATCTCTCTATCCCTATGCCCACCCCTTTACCTATCCCTATCCCTTTACCTAATGCCTTTACGTCTGCTTCTGCCTCGGCCCCAAACGCAACGCCCACGCCATGTCAGGAGGAGGCGGGGTGGGTCCGGTTGCAGGGGCGTGAGCGCCATGGATGGCGCGACCGAGCTTACAGGGACGTACTTGCAGCGTCCCCTGCAACCGGACCCACCCCGCCCCCCCCCCGCACACCCGCGCCGTTGCCGTTGCCGTTGCCGTTGCTGTGGCCGTTGCAGCCCCCCGGGCGCAGCGCGCCCCCACTCCCAACCTGAACAGGCCAATTTGGTACGGATCTCAAACATCCGCTAGACTATGCGGGTCTGCAGCGGCCGTCCGTTTCCCTTCGGGATCGCCGGCGATATGGATCATCGATCCGTCGCCCGCCCCCACTCCGACGCCATTCGTCATGCATTCCAGTCTGCGCACCGCGCCGGCTGCACCCAATTCTCGCAGCGCGGTTTACGGGAACGCTCCGAGTCAGCCGATCACCTTGATCTGCCTCGCGTCCGGCCATTCGGCCTGGCGTTACTTTGTCTTTGGAGCTTCCACCCGATGTCTTTTGAATCCTTGGGCCTTGCCCCGTTCCTGCTGCGCGCGTTGGCCGAGCAGGGCTACGAAACCCCCACCCCGATCCAGGAGCAGGCCATCCCGCTCGCCCTGGAAGGCCGCGACCTGCTGGCCGGCGCACAGACCGGTACCGGCAAGACAGCCGCGTTCGGCCTGCCGCTGCTGCAGCACCTGGGCACCAACCCGCAGGCCGTTGATGGCCCGCGCCGTCCGCGTGCGCTGGTGCTGACCCCGACCCGCGAGCTGGCCACCCAGGTGCATGACAGCCTGCGCGGCTACAGCAAGTACCTGCGCATCCCGAGCGCCTGCATCTACGGCGGCGTCGGCATGGGCAACCAGTTCGACGTGCTGCGCCGTGGCGTGGACCTGCTGGTCGCCTGCCCGGGCCGCCTGATCGATCACATCGAGCGTCGCAGCGTCGACCTCTCCGGCATCGAAATCCTGGTGCTGGACGAAGCCGACCGCATGCTCGACATGGGCTTCCTGCCGTCGATCAAGAAGATCCTCGCCAAGCTGCCGCGTCAGAACCGCCAGACCCTGCTGTTCTCGGCGACCTTCGAAGAGAGCATCAAGCAGCTGGCGCTGGAGTTCATGCGCAACCCGGAGCAGATCCAGGTCACGCCGAAGAACACCGTTGCCGAGAACATCAGCCACCGCGTGCACCCGGTCGATGGCCCGCGCAAGCGCGAGCTGTTGCTGCACCTGCTGGCCCAGGACAGCCGTGAGCAGACCCTGGTGTTCGGCCGTACCAAGCACGGCTGCGACAAGCTGGCCATGTTCCTGGACAAGTCGGGCATCAAGACCGCGGCGATCCACGGCAACAAGAGCCAGGGCCAGCGCCTGCGTGCGCTGGGTGACTTCAAGGCCGGCCGCGTGACCGTGCTGGTGGCCACCGACATCGCCGCGCGCGGCATCGACATCAACGAGCTGCCGAAGGTCATCAACTATGACCTGCCGATGGTGGCCGAGGATTACGTGCACCGCATCGGCCGTACCGGCCGTAACGGCTCGACCGGCCAGGCGATCTCGCTGGTGGCCCAGGACGAGGCCAAGCTGCTGCGCCAGATCGTGCGCCTGCTCGACAAGGACATGGACATCCGCGACGTGCCCGGCTTCGAGCCGCAGACCCCGATTCGCTGGGGCAACAGCGCGCCGGGCAAGGCCGAACTGCCGGGTGGCGATCGTTCGCCGCGCAAGCACGCACGTCGTCCGCATGCCGAGGCCCCGCGCCACGCCCATGCCGGTCCGAAGAAGACCGGTGGCGGCCAGCGTGATGGCGCCGGCCGCGGCGCCCCGCGTGGCGGCCAGCCGCAGGGCCAGCGCCGTGGCGGTGGCAATGCCGGCGGTGGTGGCCGTGGCCAGGGCGGCGGTGGCGCTCGCGCCAGCTGATCCGTTCGCGGACCGGTGAAACAGACAAGGGCGACGCTTCATGCGTCGCCCTTTTTTTGGTTTGAATCCGGGGGAGGCGTGGCGATCGCCGGCGCGAGCGGATGCCTGCAGCGTAGAGCCGACCGTTGGTCGGCTGCTCTCCGTTCGGACATTGCGATAGCCGACCAACGGTCGGCTCTACCCGGGGAGCATTGCGATAGCCGACCAACGGTCGGCTCTACCTCGGGAGGCGTGGCGATGGCCGGCGCGAGCGGATGGCTGCAGCGTAGAGCCGACCGTTGGTCGGCTGCTCTTCGTTCGGGCATGGCGATAGCCGACCAACGGTCGGCTCTACCTCGGGAGGCGTGGCGATGGCCGGCGCGAGCGGATGCCTGCCGCGTAGAGCCGACCGTTGGTCGGCTGCTCTCCGTTCGGGTATTGCGATAGCCGACCAACGGTCGGCTCTACCTCGGGAGGCGTGGCGATGGCCGGCGCGAGCAGATGCCTGCGGCGTAGAGCCGACCGTTGGTCGGCTGCTCTTCGTTCGGGCATGGCGATAGCCGACCAACGGTCGGCTCTACCTCGGGAGGCGTCGCGATCGCCGGCGCGAGCGGATGCCTGCAGCGTAGAGCCGACCGTTGGTCGGCTCTACCGTCAGCTGCGTTGTTTGGTCGGGTTGAGCTGGTTGCCGAAGAAGATGGCGTTCAACAGCAGGCGCTCGGTGCCGTGCCAGTACTTGCGGTGGGCCGGGTCGTCGGCAAACAGCACCACGTTGCCCTGCCCCTGCGGCGATACCAGCAGCCAGGCCGCACCTGCGACGCGGTTGCGGTTGGTCTCGGACAGGTAGCCGTTGACGCGCGGGGTCTCATCCACGCGGACCACGGTGGAGAACGGGTTGCGGCTGGGCTTGAAGCGGATGCCGTTTTCCTTGTTGATCGCCAGCTGCGTGCGCGGCAGGCCGAAGCCCAGCGGATGGCTGGTATCCACCTGCGCACTGAGGATGTTGCCGCTCACCCGCTCGATGGCAGCAATGTCGCGCTGGTCGCCGAAGGCACGCCGCGCTGCGTCGGGTTCCTTCTCGTCTTCGCCCAGTACTTCATCGGCCAGCTTCTGTTCGATCGCCCAGCGCGCGGCGGTGCCGTAGGTCACCAGCGAACCGCCCGCGTTGATCCAGCGCTTGAGTGCGGCCACCGCTGCCGCGTCCACGCCGGTGTAGGTGCCACCGGCCAGCACGATCGTGGTGTAGCGATCCAGTTCCACCTTGCCGAGCTGGGCCGGATCAAGCTTGCTGGCCGGCAGCTGCACCTGCTGGTCGAGCACGAACCAGGCCGAGCCGATCTCGGTGGCACTGACGCCCTCGCCCATCACCAGCGCCACGGCCGGTTTGCGCAGCGCCTTGACGCTGTCACTGCCCAGGTCGATGCCACTGCGGCTCTGGCCACTGGCCAGCGCCTGCACGCGCACACCGGCAGCACGTGCGGCCTCGTCGACCGCCGCCAGCAGCGCCGCGCCGGCCAGCGGTTGCCCGGCCACCGGAATCACCACGCTGCCGCGTGCGAACGCCTGCTCGCCACCGGCGGTGGCGGCGGTGAACGGCTGGAACGCGGCGCGGGTCAGCAGGCCACGTGCCTGCAGCGCGTATAGCGCGCGGCTGGCGTTGTAGTCGCGCCAGTCCAGCACATAGGCGTAGCCGGCCTGCCCGCCCACTACACCGCCCTGGGCCGGCGCCACCGCGGTTACGCGCTGGCCACCGCCGATACGGCTGCGGCTGCCGGCAAACGCCACGCCGTAGGCCGGTGCGATCGCATAGGAGGTGCTGCCGTAGAACACGTCACCCTTGATCGGCGGCGTGTCGGCAAAGATCGAATGGACCAGCCGGAACTGCGGTTGCGCGGTGGGCACCACGTAGGCGCTGCCCGGCTCGAAGCGCTGCCCCTCCACGGTCACGGCGGTGCTCAAGGCCTCCACCGTGATCTGGTGCTGCAACAGCAGGTCCAACAGCTTGGCGGTCAGCCCCGGATCGTGCGCGTCGCCGAACACAAACGCCTTCACCGGCTGCTGGCCGGCCTGCTTCAGCGCCGACTGGAAGAAGTCCTTCTGCAGTTTGAGCAGGCCATCGCGTTCGGTCACCGCGCCGCGGAGGGTGCCCAGCCCGGTGGCCACCTGGTTGCGGATGGTAAAGGGGAAGGTCAGCAGGCCATTGACCGATTCCTGCACGCGACCGCGCGAACTGGCCTGTTCCACAGTGACGCCGACCGCACCATGGAAATCCGGATAGGTGGAGCCGTACACCGGCGAGAAATTGTCGAAGTTCTCGCCGGTGTAATACAGCGACCCCAGCGCATCCAGCGCCTGCGCGTGATACTTGGCCAGCGTCTTGTTGAAGGCGTACGACGCCGCCGGCAACAGCGGGCTGTGCATGCTCGCCGGCGACGGTTCGAAGTAGTAGGTGCTGTCCTTGCCCATCTCGTGGAAATCGATCTGGACGTTGGGATACCAGCGGTGGAAGTAGGCGATCTTCGGCCGCGTGTCCTGCTGGGTCAGGGCCAGCCAGTCGCGGTTGAGGTCGGTGAAGTAATGGTTGGTACGGCCCTGCGGGAACGGTTCGACATGTTCCTTGTCAGCAGGATCGGCCGAGGCCGGCGAAGACGCATAGGCGTTGTGCCAGCTGGCCGCGCGGTCGCGCCCGTCCGGGTTCTGCGCCGGGTCGAACAGCACCACCGCCTGCTGCAGCCACTGCGCGGTGTCGGCGCTGCGGCTGGCGACCAGGTAGTAGGCGGTGAGCAGCGCGGCTTCGCCGCTGGAGGTTTCATTGCCGTGCACGCTGTAGCCCAGCCACACCACCACCGGGCTGTTGCCGGCCGCGCTCAGCGGCTGGGCCGGATCGGCCAGGGTGACGTGCTGGCGGCGCAGCGTTTCCAGCTGCTGCTGGTTCTGCGCCGAGGTCACCGTGGCGATCACCAGCGGGCGGCCCTCGTAACTGCTGCCGATCTGCTCGACCTTGATCTTGTCCGAGTGTTTGGCCAGTTCGTTGAAGTAGGCCACCAGCTGGTCGTGCCGCGTGTAGCGGCTGCCGATCTCGTAGCCGAGGAACTGCTGCGGGGTGGGAATGGACGGGTCGAACTCGCCGCCCTGCGGGAAGAAATACGCGCTCTGCGCGAACGCTGGCGCGGCCAGCAACCACAACGCACCCAGCAGCCAGGTGATGGGACGTGACACGACACGATGCAAAGACACAGCAGTTCCCCATGAAGCGGGCCGGCCTCTCCGCCGGCCCCGTTTGAATGCGCACGCTCCGGTGCAGCCAGGTGCCGGGCCGGCGCGCGAAGGCGACCGGCCCGCAGGTTCAGAAGCGGTAGTCGAAGCCCACCGTGAAGTAGCGCCCGCGCAGGTCGTATTGGCTGAAGTCGTACGGCGCGCGGATGCCCGGGAAGGACGCGTCGTACGGCGGCTCTTCGTCGGCCAGGTTCTGGATCTTGGCGTACAGGGTCAGCTTCTCCACGCCGGTGTAGGCCAGGTACAGATCGAACTGGCTGTACGCATCCACGCGGTCCTGCACGGCGGTGGCCGCTGCGCTGGCCTTCTGGTCATAGCCGCTGGTGTAGTACCAGGTCAGTGCGGTGCGGAAGTCGCCGTAGCTCCAGTCGAACGTGGTGGTGGCCTTGTTCTTGGGCAGGGTGGCACCGAGGTTGCTGCCGGCGTAGTCCACCAGCGGGCCACCAACCACCGTGGGGCGGCTGTAATTGCGCACGTGGGTGAAGGCGCTGCTGAGCGCGAAGTCACCGGCGCGCGCGGTCGGGAAGCGCTGGCGCAGTTCCACGTCGAAGCCGGAGGTCTTCAGCTCGCTCAGGTTCTGGTAGCGGTTGAACACCGCCAGCAGCTTGCCGCGCTCATCGCGGCTGACCGCACCCGGCACGTTGTCGGTGACCAGGGTCTGGGTGTTGTTGGTGCCCACCAGGTTCTCCAGCTCGATGCGGTAGTAATCCACGCTCAGGCTGGTGTTGGTCCACGGCGAGAGCACGATGCCGGCGTTGAAGCTCTTGGTGCGCTCGGGCTTGAGGTCGTTGTTGCCGACGGTGAAGAAGGTCGGGTTCTGGCGCGAGCCCGGCACGTCCGGGTCGCGCGGATCGATCACGCTGCCGTAGGCGATGCTGGTGCTGTTGGAGTTCTCCGACAGCGACGGCGCACGGAAGCCCTTGGAGGCGGCGGCGCGCACCAGCAGGATGTCCCACGGCTGCCAGCGCAGGCTGAGCTTGGGCGAGAACGCATCGCCGAAATCGCTGTAGTGATCGGCGCGCGCAGCCGCCTGCAGTTCCAGACGCTCGGCCAGCGGCACGTTCACTTCGGCATAGGCCGCGGTGACCTTGCGCTCACCGTGCACCTCGGCGATCGCCGGGCGGATCTGCAGACCCGCGTCGATCTGCCACGGGTTGTTGGAGTCGAGCTTCTCGCGGCGCCATTCGGCACCGGCGGCGAACCCGATCTCACCGGCCCAGGTGTGGCCCAGCGCGCCGGAAATCTTCGCGTCCACGCCCTGCAGCACCGACTCGGCCGGGCGCAGCGTGCTGATGTTGATCGCGTTGAGCACCTCCGGCGCGGTGGCCGACGGGTTGAGCAGGTTGTAGCTGCCGCTGGCCAGCGCATCGGCCAGCGCGTAGCGGTTGGCGAAGCCGCCGGACACGGTCTCGCGCTCGCTGCTGCGTGCGCCGAACGCGCCCACTTCCCAGTCCCAGTTCTGCAGGCTGCCGCGCAGCCCGACCAGGCCACGGTAGGCCTGCGAACGGTTGGTCTTGATGGTCGGGCCGAGGTTGAAGAAGGTGTACTCGATCGGCACGGCGCGGCCGTACGGGTTGTACGGGCTGCTCGCCGGCAGGTTGGACGACACCGGCTCGGCCAGGCCGGTATCGGCGTTGAGCGCGAAGCGGCCGCTTTCCAGGGTGAAGAACGGGCTGCTGCCGAACCAGGACACGCCCTTGATGTCGCTGTAGAGCACCTCGCCGAAGGCTTCGACATTGTCGTTCACCCGGAAGGTGCCGTTGACGTAGGCCTGGTAGCGCTTGGTCGAGGGGATCAGCGTGGTGTACGGCGCCTGGTTGAAACCGCAGGTGTTGCCGGCCAGGCCGTCGATCGGCGCACTGGCGACAAGCGTGGTGCCGTCCGGGCAGTTGCCGCTGGCATCCAGCATCGGCACCGAGGTGCCGTTGACCAGATAGCGCGCGCCCTTGGCCGACCAGCCGTTCCAGCGGCCGCCGGGCTTGTCGGTGTAGATGCCGGACTTGGTCAGGTCACGCTGGTCCTGGTCCAGGCGTTCGCGGTTGTAGCCTTCCAGGCTGACCAGGATGTTGTAGCCGTCCGTGTCCAGGTCGCCGATGCCGCCGATGAACTTCAGGTTCTGCTCGTCCAGCCCGCCCTGGTCGGCGGTGCCCAGGCTGCCGCCGAGTTCGGCGCCTTGGAAGTTCTGCCGGGTGATGATGTTGACCACGCCGGCCACGGCATCCGATCCGTACACCGCCGAGGCGCCGTCCTTGAGCACTTCGATGCGTTCCACGGCCACCAGCGGCAGCGCGTTGAGGTTGACGAAGGTGTCCGACAGGCCACCGGCCGGGAAGCCGTAGTTGGCCAGGCGGCGGCCGTTGAGCAGTACCAGCGTGTTCTTCTGTGACAGGCCGCGCAGGCCGATGCCGGCCGAGCCGGAGGCCCAGCCATTGTTGGTGGTCTCGTTGTTGGCGTTGCCGGTGTTGGCCGAGATCGAGCGCAGCAGGTCGGCGACGGTGGCCTTGCCGGTCTCCTCCAGCTGCTGGCGGTCGATCACCTGGACCGGGTTGGCCGACTCGGTGTCGGTGCGCTTGATGTTGGAGCCGGTGACGCGCACAGCGGCAAGGGTCTTGCTGTCGCCGGCAGCGGCGGCATCGGTGGCGGTATCGGCAAACGCAGGCAAAGGCGTGGCCAGTGCAGCAGACAACGCTGCTACAAGAAGAGTGTGCTTGGGCATGAACTTCAGTGGGGTGGTGGACGACAAGTTCCGCAGTAGTCCATGCCTGGCCATGAACGGGCCAATAACATCTCTTCATACGGATATAAGAGAAACTAACATCTCTTCATCCGGATGGATAGATTTTGTTACAACTGCATCCATGTCCCGCCCCCACGCCGGCATGGGCCGACCGCTACAATGGCGGCATGGAAATCTTCAAAGTCTTTACCCTCGAAGCGGCCCACCGCCTGCCCAACGTGCCGCCGGGCCACAAGTGCGCGCGCCTGCACGGGCACTCGTTCCGGGTGGAACTGAAAGTGGAAGGCGAACCGGGCGAGCAGACCGGCTGGATCATGGACTTCGGCGACGTCAAGGCGGCCTTCCAGCCGATCTACGACCGCCTGGACCACCACTACCTCAACGACATCCCGGGCCTGGAGAATCCGACCAGCGAGCGCCTGGCGATCTGGATCTGGAACGAACTCAAGCCGGCCCTGCCGCAGCTGAGCGAAGTGACCGTCCACGAAACCTGCACCTCCGGCTGCCGCTACCGCGGCTGACCCGGCAGCAGCGCGGTAGAGCCGACCGTTGGTCGGCTCCCGACCCATCATCATCGCCCGCAAGCCTACGCAACCCATTGATTGGAAACCGGTTTAGCTGAAACCGGACCACAACTGGCAACAACATGTTGCAATGCAATATTTTCGGCGTATGCTGCATTGCATCAACGTTCTCGAGCCGCTCCCATGGCGTCCGCGTTCACCGATTCCTTCAGCGACTACACCCGCCAGCTGGCCGCAACGGCCACGCGTGCCAATCGGCTCGCACTGGAAAATGCCGAAAGCATGTTCGGCGTGCAGTTGAAGACGCTGGAAAAGAGCATCACCGCCACCAGCGGGTTCTTCGGTGAAATCGCGCAGTCACAGGAACCCGGCACGCTGTTGCCCAAGGGCGCGCAGCTGGCCCGCGACAACCTCGCCCGTTGGACCCGTGCCCACCAGGACGTGGTCGACCTGGGGCTCAAAGCCTCCGAGGCGTTCAGCGAGCTGGTCCGGGGTCCGTCCGCGGACGCCCCTGCCAAGGCGGGCGCTGCCAAGCGCTGAGCCACACCCGCATCGAATTTGCGTGGGTCCCTCCCCCCACGCAATCCCAGACCCGACAGAACCCTCCCTCTGTCGGGTCTTTTTTTGGGCGCGTTCCGGTGCACCATCGCCACGCGTAGCGCCGGGCTCTGCCCGGCAGGTGCACCGCCCGATCGCAAGCAGCGGGGCAGAGCCCCGCTCTACGGGTGGCCGGCCTTGCCGGCCGCCACGGGCAGCATGAACACGAACAACGCGCCTTCGCGGCTGTCCATCAGGCGAATCTGCCGGTGATGCAACTGCAGGATGCGATGCACGATCAGCAGCCCCAGCCCGCCGCTGTCCGGGCGCGCACTGCCCAGCGCCGGCGGCGTACTGAACAACGACGCGCGGCGCTCGGGCGCGATGCCCGGGCCGGTGTCGGCGATGGCCACCTGCACCTCGCCGTCCTGCGCGCGCAGCACCACCTCGATGCGGCCGCCCTCGGGCGTGTGCCGGATCGCGTTGTCCAGCAGGTTGGTCAGTACCCGCTCGATCAGCCCCAGGTCGGCCACGACCGCCGGCAGCCCCGGCGGAATGTCGGCGGTGAGCGTCTGCCGGCGCGCCTGCGCGGCCAGCTCGAACTTCTGGAACACGTCCTGGACCAGGTCGGGCAGCGAGAACGCCTGCAGGTCCAGGCTGACCCCGCCGTGCTCCAGCCGTGCCAGTTCGAACAGCGCCTGCGCCAGCGCGCCCACCTTGCGGCTCTGCGCCAGCGCGATGCCGAGGTAGCGCTGGCGTTCGTCGGCGCCCAGCGTGGCGTCCTTCAAGGCCAGCGTTTCCAGGTAGCCATGCAGCGACGACAACGGCGTGCGCAGGTCATGGGAGATGTTGGCCACCAGCTCGCGGCGCTGCAGGTCCTGCTCGCGCAGCTGCTGCCATTGTTCGCCCAGGCGCTGGCCCATGTGCCCGAAGCTGTGCTGCAGGATCGCCAGCTCGTCGCGCTCGCCGGCCCGCAGCGGGGTGGGTGGCAGCGGCGTGCCGGCGCCGGCGGCGTCCACGTCGAAGGCTTGGATGCGCCGGGTCAGCTGGCGCAGGGGGCGGGTCACCCAGCGGAACGCGACCACGCCGGCCAGCAGCCCGACCACCGCCACGATGGCGAGCGACCACAGCGTGGTGCGCAGGGTCGCGTTGGCGGCGATGTTGGCCGCCAGCGCCTCGCGTTGTTCGCCCACCAGCACCACGTAGATGTAGCCGGCCTGGCGGCCCTGCACCCACAAGGGCGCGGCATTGAACACCTTGCGGCCGGTCGCGCTGCGCGGGTCGTCGCCGAGGATGGGCAGGGGCTCGTCGTGCAGCAGCGCCTGCACCGGGGCCAGGTCCACACGGTCGCGCTTGAGGTGGCCGTCGGGCGCATCGTGGCCCAGGATGCGGCCCTCATCGTCGAGCAGGTAGACCTCGACACTGGGATTGACCGCCATCAGCTTGCCGAACAGCGCGCGCACTTCGCCGCCGCGCATGCCGCGCGCGTCCATCAGTTCGCCGCTGCGTGCGATGTGCTCGGCCAACCCGCGCGACAGCCGCTGCACCGTTTCCTGTTCGTGCATGGCGGTGCTGCGCATCTGGATCCACAAAAGCGCGCCGCAGCAGGCCAGCAGCAGCGCGCAGAACACCACCGACAGGCGCTGGGACAAGGTCAGGCGGATCATGCGGCGTCCCCGTCGCTGTCGACCAGCTTGTAGCCCCGCCCCCACACCGTCTGGATGCGCTGCGGCGTGGCCGGGTCGCGTTCGATCTTGTTGCGCAGCCGGTTGATGTGGGTGTTGACGGTGTGCTCGTAGCCGTCGTGCTGGTAGCCCCAGACCTGGTTGAGCAGGTCCATGCGCGAATACACCTGCCCGGGGTGCCGGGCAAAGAAATACAGCAGGTCGAATTCGCGCGGGGTCAGTTCCAAGGGGCGGCCTTCCACCTGCGCGGTACGTGCCACCGGGTCGATGCGCAGCCCGGCGACCTCGGTTTCACCGGCGTCGATACGGGCGTTCTGCGCCATGGCCTCCACGCGCCGCAGCAGCGCCTTCACCCGCGCCACCAGTTCCAGCATCGAGAACGGTTTGGCCAGGTAGTCGTCGGCGCCCAGTTCCAGGCCCAGGATGCGATGCACTTCGCTGGCCCGCGCACTGGTGATGATGATCGGCGTATAGCGCGCCATCGCCCGGGCACGCTTGCAGATCTCCAGCCCATCCACGCCCGGCAGCATCAGGTCCAGCACCAGCGCGCTCCACGGCTGCCCTTCAAGCAGGGCCAGGCCCTCGTCGCCGGTGGCGGCGTGGGTGACCTCATAGCCTTCGTCGCGCAGGTGCATGCGCAGCAGGTTGGCGATGTGGACATCGTCTTCGACGATCAGGACACGCTTGGCGCTGCTCATCGGTGCGGGCGGGCCGGTAGGGGGAACAGGCTGCATTGTCGGCCGTTCGGGCCCCGGATGTGTCACGGAAAATTTAACCCTGCGTGAGGATTCGTTGACCGGCCCGGGCGCAGCATGGCCGCATCGTTTCCCTCCCAGGAGATCGGCCATGCGTTACACCCGTCGCAATGTGCTCGGCATGGGCGCCATGACGGCCGCCGCCGGCCTGTTCGGCCTGACCGCGTGCAGCGGCCCGGCACCGGCCGCACCGGCGGCCCCCACGCGGCGTTTCGAGGTGATGCGCACCGACGCGCAGTGGCGCGAGCAGCTCAGCCCGGCCGCTTATGCCGTCCTGCGCCGCCAGAGTACCGAGCGGCCCTACAGCAGCCCCCTCAACAAGGAGCATCGGCGCGGCACCTTCAGCTGCGCCGGCTGCGCGCTGCCACTGTTCTCCTCGTCCACCAAGTTCGACAGCGGCACCGGCTGGCCCAGTTTCTGGGCGCCCCTGCACGGCGCCGTGGAAGAAGACCGCGACACCACGCTGGGCATGATCCGCATCGAGGCGCATTGCCGACGCTGCGGTGGCCACCTCGGCCATGTGTTCGATGACGGTCCACGCCCCACCGGCCTGCGCTACTGCATGAACGGTGTGGCGATGCGCTTCACCGCGGCCTGAGCGCCGCTCCCCCTGCATCCTGGAAGGATCTGACCATGTTCCTGCTTGTCCTGGCCTACCTCGGCGGCGTACTTACCATCCTCAGCCCGTGCATCCTGCCGGTGCTGCCGTTCGTGTTCGCCCGCTCGGACCGCCCCTTCCTGCGCAGCGGCCTGCCGCTGCTGGTGGGCATGACGCTGATGTTCGCGGTGGTCGCCAGCCTGGCCGCGGTGGGCAGCCAGTGGGTGGCCCAGGCCAACCAGATCGGGCGCTGGATCGCGCTGGTGGTGATGGCGGTGTTCGCGCTGGCGCTGTTGTGGCCGTCGCTGGCCAACCGCCTGCTGTCGCCGTTCCAGCGGCTGGGCGCGCGGCTCAGCGCCTCGGCCGATGCGGCCAGTGATGCCGGGCGCGGCGGGGTGGGCACCTCGCTGCTGATCGGCATTGCCACCGGCCTGCTCTGGGCACCGTGCGCCGGGCCGATCCTGGGGCTGATCCTCACCGGCGCGGCGCTCAACGGCGCCAGCGTCGGCACCAGCGGGTTGCTGCTGGCCTATGCGCTCGGCGCCGCCACGTCGCTGGCCCTGGCGATCTGGATCGGCGGGCGCGTGTTTGCCGCGCTCAAGCAGCGCCTGGGCGTGGGCGAGTGGATCCGCCGCGCACTCGGCGTGGCCGCGCTGCTGGCGGTGGTGGCGATCGGCATGGGCTGGGACACCGGCGTGCTGACCCGCCTGTCCACGGTGAGCACGGCCAAGCTCGAGCAGGGCCTGTTGGATGTGCTGCCGGGGCAGGAACCGGCCGCGGGCGGTTCGATGATGATGATGGCCGCCAACGCGCCAGCCGGCGCCCCCTTGCCGGTGGAAGGCACCCTGCCCTCGCTGGCCGGCGCCACCGGCTGGCTCAACAGCCCGCCGCTGAGCGCCGAGTCGTTGCGCGGCAAGGTGGTGCTGGTCGATTTCTGGACCTACTCGTGCATCAACTGCCTGCGCGCCATGCCGTACGTGCGGGAGTGGGCCGAGCGTTACCGCGACCACGGCCTGGTGGTGATCGGCGTGCACGCCCCGGAGTTCGCCTTCGAGCGCAGCCTGGGCAACGTGCAGCGCGCGGTGAAGGACCTGAAGGTCACCTACCCGGTGGCGATCGACAACAACTTTGCGATCTGGCGCGGCTTCAACAACCGCTACTGGCCCGCGCACTACTTCATCGATGCGGAAGGCCGCATCCGTGCGCACCACTTCGGCGAAGGCAACTACGCGCAGTCCGAGCAGATCATCCGCCAGCTGCTGCGCGACGCCGGCAACACCCTGCCCGACGAACCCGCCCAGGCCATGGCGATGGCCGGCGCCGCGCCGCGTGATGGCATCGAGCAGCAGGCCGACATGCGCAACCTGAAATCGCCGGAGACCTACCTCGGCCACGCCCGCGCGCAGAGCTTCGCCTCGCCTGGCGGGCAGCAGACGGACCGTGCCACCGACTACACCGTGCCGCCCACCTTGCGCTTGAACCAGTGGGCGCTGGGTGGGCGCTGGACGGTGGGCGAGGAAGATGCACACCTGGACGCAGCCGGTGGCCGCATCGCCTTCCGCTTCCATGCCCGCGACCTGCACCTGGTGCTGGCCCCGGCCGTGGATGGCACCCCCGTGCGCTACCGCGTGCGCATCGACGGCCAGCCGCCGGGCGAGGCCGCCGGGGGCGATGTGTCGGCCGATGGCAGCGGCCAGGTCGGCGAGCACCGGCTGTACCAGTTGATCCGCCAGCGCGGCGATGTTCGTGAACGCACCTTCGAGATCGAGTTCCTTGATCCGGGCGTGCATGCCTATGCCTTTACGTTCGGTTGAGCCCTGGAGGCCTTCGATGAAGATCGCAATGGACAAACTGATGGCCGGCAGCATCGCGGCGGTGATCGCGGCGATGACCATCACCGCGGTGATCAGCCTGGATCGCCCGGCGCAGGCCGCCACGGCACAGGCGCTGGTGACGCTGCCTGCGCCCAGTGCCGCGGCCGACCTCAAACAGCCCGGCGTCCAGCGCGCCCAGGTGGTGTTTGCCGGCGGCTGCTTCTGGGGCGTGCAGGGTGTGTTCCAGCACATCAACGGCGTGGACAACGCGGTGTCCGGCTACATCGGCGGCAGCGCGGGCGATGCCAGCTACACGCGCGTGGGCAGCGGCGGCACCGGCCACGCCGAGGCGGTGAAGGTCACTTACGATCCGTCGAAGGTGAGCTACGGGCAGCTGATGCAGGTGTTCTTCTCGGTGGCCCACGACCCCACCCAGCTCAACCGCCAGGGACCTGATCGCGGCACGCAGTATCGCTCGGCGGTGTTTGCCGACGATGCCGGGCAGCGCGATGCAACCCAGGCCTATATCGCCCAGCTGCAGCGCGCCAAGGCGTTCAGCGCCCCGGTGGTGACCACGGTCGAGGGCGGCAAGCGCTTCTATCCGGCCGAGGGCTACCACCAGAACTACCTCACCCTGCACCCGGAGTCGATGTACATCCGCATCAACGACCTGCCGAAGGTGGAGGCGCTCAAGCGCCAGTACCCGGCCCTGTACCGCGACAAGCCGCGGCTGGTGTCCACCCTGTCGGCGCGCTGAAAGATGCCCCCGGGTAGAGCCGACCGTTGGTCGGCTGCCGTTGGGTGCCGGGATACGTGCAGCCGACCAACGGTCGGCTCTACCCGGACGGGGTCGAAAAAAGTGCACGGCGCAACAAACCACCGCCGTGCACGAGGGAAGTCCGGGAGGCGCAGCGGCGGGCCGCACTGCGCGGGAGGGAGCATGCTAGGCTGCGCGATGCAGCGGATACAGAGCCAGCTTCCGGCAATCCGCACGGTTACAGATTGCGGCGGACTCTCTCCATGGCAGCCAACCTTTACCAATCCCTGGCCGATGAAATGGCCGATGCCATCCACAGCGGCCGGTTGCCGGTGGGCACCCGCCTGCCCTCGCTGCGTGGCCTGGCGGCGCAGCGCCAGCTCAGCCTCAACACCGTCATTGCCGCCTATCGCCAGCTCGAAGATGCCGGCCTGGTGGTACCGCGGCCCAAGGCCGGCTTCGTGGTCAGCCCGCGCCTGGCCGAACCGACCCGCTCGCTGCGCCAGGCGCCGTCGCTGGCCACCACCCAGGCCCAACAGCTGATGATGGCGCGGGGGCTGGCCGCGCAGCAGCAACCGGGCATCATCGACCTGGCTTTCGGCGGCCCGCGCGGGCGTCGCTTCTATCCCGGCGACAAGCTGGCGCGCAGTACCGCGCAGGTGCTGCGTCGCGCCGGCATGGTGGAAACCTATGCCCGCCCGAATGCGGCCACCCGGCTGCTGGAGCAGATCGTGCGGCGCGGGCCACGGCTGGGGCTGCACACCAGCACCGAGCGCCTGGTCCTCACCCATGGCGCCATGGAAGCGCTGCAGCTGGCCCTGCGCGCGGTGACGCGGCCCGGGGATGCGGTGGGGATCGAAGCACCGTCCTACTTCAACCTGTACCCATTGCTCAGCAACCTGGGCCTGAAGGCCATCGAGCTGCCCACCGACCCGCGCCGCGGGCTGGACGTGGATGCCGTGGCCGCGCAGCTGGAACGCGGCGCGCTGCGCGCGATCGTGGCCATGCCCACCGTGCACAACCCGCTCGGCTGCACCATGCCGGTGGCCGAGAAGCAGCGCCTGGCCGCGCTGGTCAACCACTACCGCGTTCCCCTCATCGAAGACGCGGTGTATGCCGAACTGCAATTCCAGGAGCCGCTGGCACCGCTGCTGAAATCCTTCGATGAAGACGGCTGGGTGATGGTGTGCAGCAGCTTCTCCAAGACACTGGCGCCGGACTACCGCATCGGCTGGCTCGATGCGGGGCGGTTCGCCGCTGATATCCAGCTGCTCAAGTTCCAGTCCACCGGGGCCGAGCCGCGCCTGCTCGGCGAGGCCGTCGGCGCGTTCCTGGAAGCGGGCAGCTACGAGCATCACCTGCGCACGCTGCGCCGCCTGTACAACGACCAGGTGCGGCGCGTGCGCGCGTTGATCGCCCAGCATTTCCCGGCCGGCACGTTGGCCACCCAGCCCACCGGCGGCTTCCTGTTGTGGGTGGAGCTGCCCGCCGGCATCGACACTGGCGCGCTGTTCGAACAGGCCTTGGCGCGCGGCGTGGTGTTCATGCCCGGCCAGGTGTACTCCCGCGGCGCGCGCTACCGGCATTGCCTGCGGTTGTCGTGCTGCCAGGAACTGGACGCGCCGTACGTGGACGCGATCGCCACGCTGGGGCAGCTGGCCTGCGCCCTGCGCGACGCCTGACTGCAGGCCCTGCGGTTACAGCTGCAGGCACCCGGTCAGCCCGGCCGGATCGGCACCGGGCGCGAAGGGCAGGCGGCCCAGGCACGGCATCGCAAGGCGGTCGCGCAGCATCGTCATGTTGTCGTCGATGCGCGCCATCTGCGGGTCGACCTCGTTGCCGATCCAGCCGATGCAGGTGGCCCCGCTGGCCGCGATCGCCGCCGCGGTAAGCCGCGCATGGTTGAGGCAGCCCAGCCGCAGGCCCACCACCATCACCACAGGCAGCTCCAGCGTGTGTACCAGGTCGGCCTGGTCCAGCGTGGCCGACAGCGGTGCCAGCCAGCCGCCCACGCCCTCCACCACCACCGTGTCGGCCTGTGCGCGCAGCCGCCCGAAGGCCGCCTCGATCGGGCCCAGCGCCAGCTGCACGCCGGCGTCGGCGGCCGCCAGCTCGGGCGCCAGCGGCAGGGGCAGCGCATACGGGTTGAGGTCGGCGTAGGCCGGCACCGGCTGGCTGGCGGCCAGCAACGCGGTGGCGTCCTCGTTGCACCACCCGTGGGCGGTGCGCTCGCAGCCGCTGGCCACCGGTTTCATGCCCACCGCCGTGCCGCCGCGCTGGCGCAGCGCGTGCAGCAGCACGCAGCTGCTGAAGGTCTTGCCGATGCCGGTATCGGTACCGGTGACATACAGGGCGGGAAGCGGGTAGGCGGTCATCACGGCCGGGATCGGGAAGGAGCGGTGCATTATCGACGGTCCCGGCGCGGCCTGCTGCTTGCTAGACTCCGGGCATGTTCGATACTTCCACGCTCACCGGCAGCAAGCCGGAACAGTACGGCCAGCTGCTGGCCCAGGCCCGCGCATTGGTACACGGCGAGCGCGACCGCATCGCCAATGCGGCCAACCTGTCGGCCCTGGTCTACCACGCCCTGCCGCACCTGAACTGGGTGGGCTTCTACTTCTTCGACGGCACCGAGCTGGTGGTCGGCCCGTTCCAGGGGCTGCCGGCCTGCGTGCGCATCCCGCTGGACAAGGGCGTGTGCGGCGCGGCGGCCAGCCAGCGCGTGACCCAGCGCATCGAAGACGTGGATGCCTTCCCCGGCCACATCGCCTGTGATTCGGCGTCGCGCTCGGAACTGGTGGTGCCGCTGGTCCACGGCGACACCCTGATCGGCGTGTTCGACCTGGACAGCCCCTCGCTGGCGCGTTTCGACGCCGACGACCAGGCCGGCCTGGAGGCGATCGCTGCGGTGTTCGTCGAGGCCCTGGGATGAGCACCAAGCTGCGCAACATCGGTCCCAAGAGCGCAGCCTGGCTGCGCCAGGTCGGGTTGCGCACGCCCGAGGAGCTGACCGCGATCGGCGCGGTCGGCGCGTTCGTGAAGGTGCGCCGCGCCGGCTTCAAGCCCAGCCTCAACCTGCTCTACTCGCTGGAAGGCGCGCTGCAGGACTGCCATTGGCAGGAACTGCCCGAAGCACGCCGCACCGAACTGGTGGCCGAGTACGAGGCCATCATCGCCGACAAGCCCCTGAAAAAGGCACCGCCGGCGTCCGGCCCGGTCTACGACCGCACCGCCGAACGTCGCGATGATGAAGCCGACACCGACGACGTGCCGCCGTTCGAACCGGACGACGAGACGTCGTAGAGCCGGGCAGAGCCCGGCTCTACGTGCATGCAACACCACATCCGCCGCCAGCCGGGCAGAGCCCGGCGCTACGCAGGTGCGCACCGCGCGCGATCAAGGCTGCTGCAGTTCCAGCAGTTCGCCCCACAGGCGGTCGTCCTCGCGCTCCACGCGCAGCTGCAGGCGGGTGCCGTGGTCGATGCGCAGTGCCCAGCACATTGCCATCGGCAGGCCACACACCTGCGACAGCACCATCCGCAAGGGGCCGCCATGGCTGACGATCAGGGTGGGCAGCGGGTCGGGGTCATCCAGCAGCCGGTGCAGGCCACGGGCAATGCGGCGCTCGAAGTGACCCCAGCTTTCGCCGTGCGGCGGCGGGTTGGCGTGCGGGTCCAGGTGGAACGCCGACAGCTCCTGCATCGGCAGCGCATGCAGCGCCTGCCCATCCCAGTCGCCGAAGTCGAGTTCGGCCCACTCCTCGTCGGCCACCACCTCCACCCCGTGCGGCAACGCGAGCGCATCGGCGGTGGCCAGCGCACGCTGGCGGGGCGAGCTCACCACGCGTTGCCAGGGCAGCCCCGCATAGCGTGCGCACAGGGCGTCGGTACTGCCGTCTTCCAGCACGGGGTCGGTGCGCCCGTCCAGGTGGCCGTCACGGCCGGTGCTGGCGTGGCGGATCAGGTCCAGGATCACGCCGCTGCCTGCGCGGTGGATGGAGCGGAACGGTGCTGCAACCTCGAAGGGGTCATGGGCATCACATCGTGGAACGAGGGGCATTCTAACCGCTCGCTCCGTACCACCCCGCCGCGCCGGCTGCCGCAGGCAGGCCTTTGCTCTACACTGCGCGCACTTCCAGGTGACCTGCGGCGCATGCCGGCAGGTTGAAACGGGAAGCCGGTGACGCAGCAGACCCTTGCCTGCCACTCCGGCGCTGCCCCCGCAACGGTAAGCGTGGAAACACCCGGCATTACGCCACTGTGCTTGCGCATGGGAAGGCGCCGGGTGCGATGGCCCTGGCCATCGGCCCGCAAGCCCGGAGACCGGCCTGGAAGACGACTGGTTGCGATGCGGCGGGCATGGCGGCGGCAAGCGGCGCCGTGCGCGCGTCCGCCCACCGTCGATCCATCCCTGCAGCGCGATCATCCCCACCCCTTGCCGCGCGGGCGTGCGCGGTGCATGGAGTCATCGATGAAGCTGCAGATCCAAGTCCTTTCCCTGGCCGTGCTGTCGGCCCTGCCCCTGCTGGCGTCGGCCCAGGACGAGGCCACCGCGCTGGACCAGGTGCTGGTCACCGCCACCCGCACCCCGATCGCCCTGCAGGACAGCATCTCCCCGGCGCAGGTGATCGACCGCGCCGAGATCGAGCGCAGCCAGGCGCCGTCGCTGCAGGACCTGCTGCGCGGCCGCGCCGGCATCAACCTCAACAACAGCGGCGGGCTGGGCAAGCAGAGCTCGCTTTTCCTGCGCGGCACCAACTCGGCCCACACCCTGGTGCTGGTGGACGGCGTGCGCATCAACACCGGCGACCTGGGCCTGGCCATGATCCAGGACCTGCCGCTGGCGCAGATCGAGCGCATCGAAATCGTACGCGGCCCGCAGTCCAGCCTGTACGGTGCCGACGCGATCGGTGGCGTGATCCAGATCTTCACCCGCCGCAACGCCGGCAGCTTCGCCCCGCACTTCCAGGTGGGTGGCGGCAGCAACGGCCTGCGCGAAGCCAGCGGCGGCTTCGGCGGCAGCGGCGCGCGTGGCTGGTTCGGCACCGACATCGCCTACCAGCACACCGACGGTATCAACTCGTGCCGCGGCGATGCCGCGACCTTCGCCGGCTGCGGTGCCGATGAGCCCGACCGCGACGGCTACCGCAACCTGTCGATGAGCCTGCGCGGCGGTTACGCGCTGACCGATGCGCTGAGCGTGGAAGGGACCGCGCTGCGCGCCGAAGGCGAGAACCACTACGACGGTTACTACAACTATTCGGAAACGCTGCAGCAGGTGCTGGGCGGCAAGGTGCGTTACACCCCCAGCGAGCGCTTCACCCTGACCGCCAACGTCGGGCGTGCCGACAACGAATCGGACAACTACAACGGCAGCACCTGGCTGGGTGCGGCGCAGACCCACCGCAACAGCGCCTCGGTGCAGGCCGACGTGGGCATCGCCGAGGGCCAGCTGCTCAGCGCCGGCGTGGACTGGAGCCAGGACAACCTGGACGGCAGCAGCGCCGGTTACCTCGTCGACAGCCGCGACAATACCGGCGTGTTCGTGCAGTACCAGGGCCGTTTCGGCGCGCACCACCTGCAGGCCAGCGTGCGCAACGACGACAACGAACAGTTCGGCAACCACACCACCGGCAGCCTGGGCTGGGGCCTGGAGCTGGGGAGCGGGTTCCGCCTCAACGCCAGCTACGGCACCGCGTTCAAGGCTCCGACCTTCAGCGATCTGTACGACCCGTGGAGCGGCGTGCCGGGCCTGGACCCGGAAAAATCGAAGAGCGCCAACGTCGGCATCGCCCAGCAGGGCGACGGCTGGCGCTGGGGCCTGGACCTGTATGAAACCCGCATCGATGACCTGATCACCTACGATTCCACCACCTTCATGATGTCGCAGGTGGAGAAGGCGCGTATCCGCGGTGCCGAGTTGACCGGTGGCATCACCCTGGCCGGGTTCGACGTGAACGCCCAGCTCAGCCACACCGATCCGCGCAACCGCACCAACGGCAGCGCGCAGTTCGACAACTGGCTGGCGCGCCGCGCTCAGAACACCGCCCGCCTGGACATCGACCGCAGCTTCGGTGGGTTCCGCGCCGGCGTGACCGCCAACGGTGCCGGCAAGCGCTACGACAACGCCGCCAACACCGTGCGCCTGGCCGGGTACGGCACGCTCGACCTGCGCCTGGAATACGCACTGAGCCGCGACTGGTCGGTGCTCGGCCGGGTCAGCAACGTGTTCGACCGCGATTACGAAACGGTGGCCTGGTACAACCAGCCCGGCCGCGAGTACCGCCTGAGCGTGCGCTACCAGCCGAAATAAGGGATCTGGACGGCGGCACCGGCGCCGCGTGGGTGCCGACCGTTGGTCGGCACACCTGATTGCCCCGGGTAGGTGCCGACCGTTGGTCGGCACACCTGATTGCCCCGGGTAGGTGCCGACCGTTGGTCGGCACAATCATTGAACCGGGTAGGTGCCGACCGTTGGTCGGCACACGTGTCAACCGCCGCCGGTTACAGCACCAGTAATTCCCGCAGATCATCCACCACGGCCACCGCCTCGACGTTGTCCAGATCCAGCCCACGCGGATAGCCATAGCGCACCAGCGCCACCGGCATGCCCGCGTCCACCGCGGCCCGGTAATCGGTAATCGAATCGCCCACCATCAAGGCGGCCCCAACGGCCACCTCGAAGTGCGCGGCGATATGCCGCAACGGCGCACCACTGGGCTTGCGTTCCGGCAACGAATCGCCGCCCAGCACCAGCGCAAACTGATCCTGCAGCCCGAAGTGCTGCAGCAACGGCGCCACCAGCGCGGACGGCTTGTTCGTGCAGATCGCGAGCGTCACCGAACGCTCGCGCAATGCCGCCAACGTTTCGCTCACACCATCGAACAGACGCGGGCTGCGCAGCAGGCAGGCCTCGTAGTGCCGCATGAAACCGGGCATGACCGTGTCCAGATCGATGTCACTGCCAGCCGCGGTGAACGCCTGTTCGACAAGCCGGCGCACGCCATCGCCGATCCAGGTCAGTACCGTGGCCTCCGGCACGCGGGGCAACTGCCAGTCCTGCAGCGTGCGGTTCAACGCCTCGGCAATATCGGCGGCGCTGTCCACCAGCGTGCCATCCAGATCGAACACCACCAACGGATACGGATACGACAAGGCAATGCTCACTTCCACAGCAGGGAAGCGCCATTGTACGGAGGTGCGTGTGTGATGCCGATGCACGCCCGGGTAGAGCCGACCGTTGGTCGGCTGCACGCGCCCGCTGCGGTTGCGGGTGCACGGCGTGCTGATGCGCRCGTGCCGGTTCAAGTGCAGCCGACCAACGGTCGGCTCTACCGGGGGTGCGTTTACAGTTGCGCCAGGAATTCCGGGCTGGCAAAGCGTTCCACCAGGAAATCCAGGAAGCTGCGCATGATCGTCGGCAGCTGCCGGCGGGAGGCATACACCGCGTGGATATCCAGCCCTTCCACCTGGTAATCGGGCAGCACTTCAATCAACTCGCCACTGCGCAGCAACGGGGCGATCTGGTACGTCGGCAGCATCGCGATACCCGCGCCGGCGCGCACCGCTTCCAGCAGCAGCGATGCTTCGTTGGCGCTGATGTTGCCGCCCACCGCCACCGCGATCGCGCGGCCATCGCGCTGCAGGTGCCACACGCTCTTGCCCACGTAATGGTGGGTCAGGCAGTTGTGCGCGGCCAGCGCGTCGGCCGTGGCCGGCGCACCGCGTTCGGCCAGGTACGACGGCGCCGCGCACAGCACCGAACGGCACGGTGCCAACCGTCGCGCGATCAGTGCCGGGTCGATCGCGCGCGAAATGCGCACTGCGATATCGACGCGCTCCTCCACCAGGTTGACTACCCGGTCCACCAGCAGCAGTTCCACCCGCGTCAGCGGATACCGCTTCACGAAGTCGGCCACCGCAGCGGCCAGGTGGATCTGCCCGAACGACACGCTCGCCGTGACCCGGATCAACCCGTGCGGCTCGGGGTTGTCGGTGGCCAGTTCGCCGTGCAGTTCATCGCCGATCGCCAGCATTTGCCGGAACCGCAGCAGCGCCGCCTCGCCCGGGCCGGTCAGGCTGATCCGGCGCGTGGTCCGGTGCAGCAACCGCGCGCCCAGCCAGCGCTCCACCTCGGCCAGGTAGCGGGTCACCATCGCCCGCGACATGTCCAACGCATCGGCTGCCGCGGTCAGGCTGCCGCGCTCGACCACCTCCACGAACACGTTCATCGCCGTCATCCGGTCCATTTGATCGATCCGTGCAACAAATTAGCCCGTTATACGCGGTTTTTCGTTCGATTCCAGGGGCATACGCTGGCCTTCCTTCCTCAACGGATCTGCCCCCATGAAAATCGCTCTTGTTGGTGCCACCGGCAACATCGGCCGTGAAATCACCCGCCAGGCCCTCGCCCGCGGCCATCAGGTCACCGCCATCGTGCGCCGTGAAACCGACCTGCCGGCCGAACTGGACGGCGCCCAGCTGGCCGTCGCCGCGCTCGACGACACCGACGCCCTGGCGGCGGTGATCGCCGGCCACGACGTGCTGGCCAGCGCCTTCGGCCCGCGCCCGGGTGATGCACCCAGCACCGTGACCACCACCAGCGCCGCGCTGGTCAAGGCCGCGCGCCAGGCGGGCGTGCCCCGCTTCATCATGGTCGGCGGCGCCGGCAGCCTGGAAGTCGCCCCCGGCGTGCAGCTGGTGGATACCGAAGGCTTCCCGGATGCCTACAAGCCGGTCGCCCTGGCCGCGCGCGACACCCTCAAGCAGCTGCAGGCCGTCGACGACCTGGACTGGACCTTCTACTCGCCCGCCGCCGAGATCGGCCCCGGCCCGCAGCGCGGTGGCTTCCGCACCCAGGCGACGAATTTCCTGGTCGGCGATGACGGCCACAGCCGGATCAGCTACCCCGACTACGCCGACGCCTTCGTCAGCGAGATTGAAACCCCGCAGTACGTGCGGCAGATCGCCACGGTTGCGTATTGACGCGCCGCCGACGGCGCCACGCATGAGCCGAGAGGAGCCGGGCAGAGCCCGGCTCTACGAGAATCGTTCTGCACAGGATCACCCCGATGCCCCACCTTCCCCGCACCACCCTTGCCCTGGCGCTGGCTATCGGCACGTCACTGGGCCTGAGCGCTCCTGACGTCGGTCACGCCGCCGCGGCCACCGCCGATGCCCACGCGCTGCAGGTACAGCCGTACCACCCCGGCGACACCGCCCTGTTCTCCGTCGCCTCGACCCTGATCACCGGCCAACACGACGCGATCCTGATCGACGCCCAGTTCGCCGCGTCCGACGCCGCCCAGCTGGTGCAGCGCATCCGTGCGTCCGGCAAGCAGCTGACCACCATCTACATCAGCCACGGCGACCCCGATTATTACTTCGGCCTGGCCACCCTGCAGGACGCCTTCCCCCACGCCCGCATCGTCGCCACCGCCCAGACCGTCGCCCACATCACCGCCACCCAGGCCGGCAAGCTTGCCTACTGGGGCCCGAAGATGGGCGCCGACAAACCCAGCCGCATCGTCATCCCCGACGTCCTCCAGGGCGACACCCTCACCCTCGAGGGCCAGCCGCTGACCCTCATCGGCCTCCACGGCCCCACCCCCGACCGCACCGTGCTCTGGATACCCAGCCTGCGCACCCTCGTCGGCGGCATCCCGGTGGTCGCCGGCGAACACGTCTGGATGGCCGACACCCAAAGCCCCCAATCGCACACCGACTGGCTGACCACCCTCACCACCCTCGCGGCCCTCAAGCCCACCCACGTCATCCCCGGCCACTACGCCCGCGGTGCCGCACTCGACGCCACCGCCCTCACCTTCACCGCCGATTACATCCGCGCCTTTGATGAAGAATCCGCACGCAGCAAGAACGCAGACGCCTTGATCGCCGCGATGAAAAAGCGTTACCCGACCCTGCAAGGCGTGGGTTCGTTGGAGATCAGTGCGAAGGTTGCAAAGGGGGAAATGCAGTGGCCGTGATGGTGTGACACGCGGCGGAGAAAAGCGATGTGACGCGTTAGAGAAAAAGCGCGGCGTTGGTTTTTTCATGCCACAACAGAACGTTGACAGCGCATCGGCAGTCGATCGGGATGCGACCCTACCGGGTAGTGCATTCCGAGCACGATATGCATGGCGTAGGTTCGTTGGACATCCGTGCGAAGTGGAGTGGCCGTGATGCCGTACGTAGCAGCAGAAGAATCGATGTAACGCGTCAAAGAAGAAGAACCGCGTTGTTTAGTTTGATGCCACAACAGAACGTTGAGAGAGTATCGGCAGTCGATCGGGACGCGACCCCACCGAGCGGAAAATCCCGAGCACGACAAGCATCACGTGCACGATGAAAGTTGAGCGAATGTTGCCGTTGCCCGCCCCAACGCGCCACCCAGCCCCTCATCAGGCACGCACCAACGCACTGGCTCTCAGCTGTTCGCTGTTCGCTGTTCGCTGTTCGCTTCTAGCCTTCAGCTTCTAGCTGTCCGCCACAAGCGAAAATCACTCGCCATCCAGATGATCAAACAGCCCAGGCTGGCTCACCGCCTCGCGCTCGCGGAACCCGCCCAACCCCACCCCCACCAACCGATACCGCGTCTCCGCCGGCAGATCCACCCGCGCCCGCAACGCCAGCGCGATATCGCGCAACTCCTCACCCGATTCCGGCGGCGACTCCGGCGTAAAACTCCGCGTAATGATCCGGAACTGCGACGTCTTCAACTTCAGCACCACCGTGTGCCCCACCCGCTCCGTCTTCCGCGTCGCCCGCCACGTCTTCCCCGCCAACTCCACGATCGCCGCCTCCAGCGCCTCCAACGGCAAATCCTCCGCGAACGTATCTTCCGACGAAATCGACTGCACCGGCTGGTCCGGCTCCACCGCCCGCTCATCGATCCCCCGCGCCCGATTGAACAACCGCGCACCAAACGTCCCGAACCGCCCCTCCAACACCTCCAGCGGCAATGACCGCAGATCGCCCACCGTCACGATCCCCAACTCTGCCAGCTTCCCCGCCATCACCTTCCCCACCCCCGGCACCCGGTTCACCGCCAGCGGCGTCAGAAACTGCTCCACCCGATGCGGCGGCACCACGAACTGACCGTCCGGCTTGCGCCAGTCCGATGCGATTTTCGCCAGGAACTTGTTCGGCGCGATCCCCGCCGACGCCGTCAACGACGTCTCCTCACGGATCTCCCCACGGATGATCGCCGCGATCTCCGTCGCCACCGTCATCCCCCCCTTGTGCACCGTCACATCCAGATACGCCTCATCCAACGACAACGGCTCCACCAGATCCGTATGCCGCAGGAAAATCTCCCGCACCTGCCGCGACACCGCCTTGTAGCGCACAAAGTCCGGCGGCACGAACACCGCATCCGGACACAACCGCTCCGCACGCAGCGCCGGCATCGCCGAGCGGATCCCGAACACCCGCGCCTCGTACGACGCCGCGCACACCACCGAACGTGCCCCCTTCCACGCCACCACCACCGGCTTGCCGCGCAGCGACGGATCGTCGCGCTGCTCCACCGACGCGTAGAACGCGTCCATGTCCACATGGATGATTTTGCGCAGAACAGACACGGCGGGAAGACTCGGACCTGGAAGCAGATGCGTAGATGAACAAGATTACAGCCACACGCCTGAGTATGGTCTTTTCATAACAACAACATGCGTTTTTCAAGCTGAAAACACTACGCCGGCGTACGGTTAAAACGTTTGATTGAATCACTTTTCCTCTGCACTCTTGCGCACTTGGTTCCAGCAACACAGCCTGCCCATGGCCGGCTTTACCCGATGGCTTCTTCAGGATTGCGCTTTCCATGACTCGTCTCCACGCGTTCTCGCGCGAACAACTGCTGGCCAGCGCCCGCGGTGAACTGTTCGGCCCGGGCAGCGGTCGCCTGCCCAACGATCCGATGCTGATGTTCGATCGCATCACCGACATCCGCGACGACGGCGGCCCCCACGGCAAGGGACTGGTACGCGCCGAACTGGATATCCGCCCGGACCTGTGGTTCTTCGGCTGCCACTTCATCGGCGACCCGGTCATGCCCGGCTGCCTTGGCCTGGATGCCATGTGGCAGCTCACCGGCTTCTACCTCACCTGGCTGGGCGCGCCCGGCCGTGGCCGCGCCCTCGGCTGCGGTGAAGTGAAGTTCACTGGCCAGGTACTGCCCGAGGCCAAGCTGGTCAGCTACGAAATCGACATTACCCGCGTCATCAACCGCAAGCTGGTGATGGCCCAGGCCGACGCCCGCATGCTGGTGGACGGCCGCGAAATCTACTCCGCCAAAGACCTCCGCGTAGGTCTGTTCACTTCCACCGAGAACTTCTGATGCGTCGCGTCGTCATTACCGGAATGGGCATCACCTCGTGCCTGGGCAACGATCTGGACACGGTCTCCAGCGCACTGCGTGAAGGCCGCGCCGGCATCCGCCACCTGCCCGACCATGCCGAAGCCGGCCTGCGCAGCCACGTCGGTGGCAACATCGAACTGGACCTGGACGCGCAGATCGACCGCAAGGTCAAGCGCTTCATGAGCGATGCCTCGGCGTACGCCTACATCGCCATGCGCGATGCGATCGCCGATGCCGGTCTGGACCAGGCGCAGGTCGCCAATCCGCGCACCGGCCTGATCGCCGGTTCCGGCGGCGGCTCCAGCCAGTGGCAGGTCGAATCGGCCGACATCCTGCGCGCCCGTGGCGTGCGCAAGGTGGGCCCGTACATGGTGCCGCGCACGATGTGCTCCACCGTGTCGGCCTGCCTGGCCACCGCCTTCCAGATCAAGGGCCTGAGCTACTCGCTGTCTGCGGCCTGCGCCACCTCGGCGCACTGCATCGGCGCGGCGGCTGACCTGATCCGCCATGGCGCACAGGACGTGATGTTCGCCGGCGGCGGTGAAGACCTGCACTGGTCGATGAGCGTGATGTTCGACGCCATGGGCGCGCTGTCCACCCGCTTCAACGACACCCCGGCCAGCGCCTCGCGCCCGTACGACAAGGACCGCGACGGCTTCGTCATCGCCGGTGGCGGCGGCATGCTGGTGCTGGAAGATTACGACCACGCCGTGGCACGTGGCGCGCGCATCTATGCCGAACTGGTGGGCTACGGCGTCACCTCCGACGGTGCCGACATGGTCGCCCCGTCCGGTGAAGGCGCGGTGCGCTGCATGAACATGGCCATGGCCAACCTGAGCGGCCCGATCGACTACCTCAACACGCACGGCACCTCCACCCCGCTGGGCGATGTGACCGAGCTGAAGGCCGTGCGCGAAGTGTTCGGCCAGGACGTGCCGCCGCTGTCGTCGACCAAGGCGCTGTCGGGCCATTCGCTGGGCGCAGCCAGCGTGCACGAAGCGATCTACTGCCTGCTGATGATGCGCGACGGCTTCATCGCCGGCTCGGCCAACATCGGCGAGCTGGACCCGCTGGTGGAAGGCTTCCCGATCGTGCGCGAAAGCCAGGATGCGCAGTTGAACACGGTGATGTCCAACAGCTTCGGCTTCGGCGGCACCAACGCAGCGCTGGTGTTCGGCCGGGTGTGATGCGCGGTTGATGCAGTGACAGGAAAGCCCGGCCAGCGTGCCGGGTTTTTTTGTGCCTGGATGGGGTGTGGTGTTGGTGGGGAACCGAGCCTGGTGGCAGCCAAGTGGTGCGGTTTTCGGGGGCCGTGATGCGGTCTTCGGCGGAGGTCATGCGTTCGTCGCGCCGGTCAGCGGTGTCGGCGGTCGTTTGGGAACCGACCCTACCGGGGTCCGCGCGACGTGCGGATGGCACGCCGGTGCCGTCGGCCGAGGTGCTGATGAGCCAGCGATGTGGTCACCCAACGCGCTGGCGGACCCTCGTTGGTAGGGTCGCTCCCCAGACGACCGCACGTGCCGTGTCCCGACCGATGGTGGGCATGACCTTGGCCGAAGAGAGAGGTTTGCGGGCGTGAGGCCGAGGCGATCTTCGGCGGCGGACATGCGTTCGTCGCGCCGATCGGCGGTACCGGCGGTCGTTTGGGAACCGACCCTACCGGGGTCCGCGCGACGTGCGGATGGCAGATGCGGCGCGCCACCAACGTCGTCGACCAACGTGATGTTGGGCCATCGTTGGTAGGGTCGCTCCCCAGACGACCGCACGTGCCGTGTCCCGGCCGATGCTGGGCATGACCCTGGCCGAAGAAGGAGGTTCGCGGGCGTGAGGCCGAGGCGGTCTTCGGCGGACGTCATGCGTTCGTCGCGCCGATCAGCGGTATCGGCGGTCGTTTGGGAACCGACCCTACCGGGGTCCGCGTTCCGTGTCCCCAAATGGCAGATGCGGCGGGCCACATGTGTCCATCCTCCACGCGACATGCCGGAAGCAGCGTGCCGCCGGTGTCGTCGACATCGTGCTGTCGCGCCACCAGTGTCTTCGACCAACGCGCTGGCGGACCATCAACGTCGTCGACCAACGCGCTGGTGGGCCATCGCTGGTAGGGTCGCTTCCCAGACGACCGCACGTGCCGTGTCCCGGCCGATGGTGGGCATGACCTTGGCCGAAGAGGGAGGTTTGCGAGCGTGAGACCGAGGCGATCTTCGGCGGCGGACATGCGTTCGCCGCGCCGATCGGCGGTATCGGCGGTCGTTTGGGAACCGACCCTACCGGGGTCTACGTTCCGTGCACCGGCCGATGGTGGGCATGACCCTGGCCGGAGACGCTGCTCGCCAGTTGGAACGCCGTTTACCGCAGATGCGGCAGCAGTAGCGTGTGCGCGTCTGCCAGCGAGTCGACGATGCGGTGGCCCAGGGCGCGCAGGTCGTCGTCGGGGTGCACCAGGTCGGGTACCTGGATCGCGGTCATGCCCGCGCCCACCGCGGCACGGATGCCGGCCGGTGAGTCTTCCAGTGCCAGGCAGCGCGCCGGGTCCTTGCCCAGCTTCTGCGCGGCCAGCAGGTAGATGTCCGGGGCCGGCTTGGGGTGGGCCACGTCGCTGCTGGTCACCACCACTTCGAAGAACGGCAGCAGCCCGGCCGCGGCCAGCTTGCGCGACGCGCGGGGCTGGCGGGTCGAGGTGGCCACCGCGCGCGCGATGCCGTGGTCGTGCAGCAGCTGCAGCAGGTCCAGGATGCCCGGACGCAGCGGCAGGCCTTCCTGCGTGCGCGCTTCGTACAGGTCATGGCAGCGCGCGAACAACGCCGCCACCTGCCCGGCATCGATGTGCTGCAGCAACAGGCGCTCGCAGTCGCGGTCGCCCAAGCCGACGAAGCGCAACCAGAAGTCATCGGCGAGCGGCAGCGCCAGCTCGTGCGCCGCCTGCGTCCAGCAGGCGACCGACACCCGCTCGCTGTCGATCATCAGGCCGTCCATGTCGAAGATGACGGCGTCCGGCAGGAACGGCAACGCGGCAATCGCGGTCATGGCACGTTGAAGAGCGTTTCAAGATCGGCGGCATCCAGGATGCGCCACTGCCCTTCGCCGAGGTCGCCCAGGGTCAGCCCGCCGATGCGGCTGCGGTGCAGCGCCGCGACGTGGTTGCCCACCGCCGCGAACATGCGCCGCGCCTGGTGGTAACGGCCTTCGTGCAGCACCAGCTGCGCCTGGCGCGGCGACTGCACGTGCAGTTCGGCCGGCAGCAGCGGCTTGTCGTCCGATTCCAGCAGCAGCGTACCGCTGGCAAAGCGCGCGGTTTCATCGCCACGCAGGTCTTCGGCCAGGGTGACCTCATAGGCCTTGTCCAGGCGCGACTTGGGCGAGACGATGCGGTGCAGCAACGCGCCGTCGTCGGTCATCAGCAGCATGCCGCTGGTGTCACGGTCCAGCCGGCCCACCGACGACAACAGCGGCGAACGTTCGCGGAAACGCGGCGGCAGCAGGTCGTAGATCAACCGGCCCTTGTCCTTGGTCGAACAGGTGTAGTCGCGCGGCTTGTGCAGCATCAGGGTCAGGCCCTGCGGCGGGTCCAGCGGTTCGCCCTCGACCCGGATCGCCTCGTGCGCGACCACGTCATCGGTGTACAGCACCTCGCCGTCGGCATCGGTGACCAAGCCGTCGCGGAACATCCCCTGCACCTGCTTGCGGCTGCCATAGCCCAGGTTGGCCAGAAGCTTGACCAGCTTCACGCGCGGCCTCCGCGGCCCCACGACGGCTCACGTTCCCGCGGCGCCCGGACCGGCGTGGCGGTCTTGCTGGCCTTGGTGGCCTGGATCAGCTTGAAGCCGTCGCGCTCGGCGGCCACGCGGACCTGGCCGAAGCTCTCGTTGAGAATCTGCTCGTACGGCAGGTGACGGTTGGCCACCAGCCACATGCGGCCACCCGGGCGCAGCGCCTGCGCGGCCACGGCAATGAAGCGCTGGCCGATGTCGGGGCGATCGGCACGCGAGGGCGTGTGAAACGGCGGGTTGGTCACGATGAAGTCGTACTGCGCCTCGATCCCGGCGGTCACGTCCTGCCAGTGGTAGGCCAGCGCGGCCGGCGCGCCGAGCGCGTCCAGATTGGTGTGGGCCAGCGCCAGCGCGCGGCCTTCGGCCTCATACAGGTCCAGCCCGGTCACGCCGGGGCAACGGGCCAGCACTTCGGCGGACAGGTAACCGAAACCGGCGCCCAGGTCGGCACCGCGCCCGGCCAGGTCGGCCGGCAGCTGCTCCACCAGCAGCGCCGAGGCCGGGTCGATGCGGTCCCAGGCGAAGATGCCCGGGCGGCTCTGGAAGCGGCCGCCCAGAATCGCACGGGGCGCGTCCAGGGTGGCCCAGCGCTTGGCCAGCGCGGCATCGTGCTGGCCATCGAGCGGCGCGGTCCAGTAGGCACGGCAGTGGTTCTTGGTGAGCTTGCCGCCCAGGCCGGTCAGCTGCTGCAGGTCGCCTTCGCCGGAGCGGGCGCCTTCGTTGTTGTGCTGGCAGGCCACCACCACCCCGCCCGGGGCGGCCAGCGCCACGGCGCGGGCAAACAGCGCCTTGGCTTCCTCACGCTGGCGCGGCGGCAGCACCAGCACCACCGCGTAGCGGGTGCTGTCGTCGGCCAGCTGCTGCTCGTCGCGGACGGTCCAGCCACTGGCTTCCAGCGCATCGGCGAACGGCCGGAAGCTCTGCTCGCAGACCAGCTGGGTCGGCTGGGCGTGCTCGCGCAGCGGCCAGCCGTCGCGGGCGCGCAGGAACAGCACCGGGCCGGCGGGCCAGGACAGCACGCCACTGGCGAACGGCAGGAACAGGGTTTCCAGGGGAGCGTCGTGCTGGGCAGCCATCGAGAGGGGGCACATCTTGAAAAGAGACCGCCATTCTACCGGTTCGCCCGGATCGCCTCCGCCCGGGCCCGATTTGCGTTTATTCAACGCCATGTTGATGCCCCGGCAACATCCAAACCGTCAGGGTGGAGGCTCATTTGCGATGGAGATGGCTCATGCGTGCATTGTTTGTCGGTGGCGTGGTCGACAACAGCGAGATGGACATCGAGGGCGCCCAGCCCCCGGTGCACTACCCCCAGGACACCGGCGGCGGTCACTCACGCTACCGCCTGCACCAGGTCGGCAAGCAGGCCGACGGCACGGTGGCGTACGCGGTGTATGGCGCGCCGGACATGGCCGACGACGAGGTCTCGCGGGTGGCCGACGAACGCGCGTATGCACGGCGTTTCGAGGCCGAGCCCGAGGTGTTCGTGCACTGATGCGGGGATGAGCGCAGGCGCTGCCGCTTCGTGCCGGCCCTGCGCTTTGTGTCGCCGTGCGGGCGTTACCGCGCGCAGGGCGACCGCTTAAGCCCCATGATGCCGGTCTGCCCGGCGCGGGGTTACTCGACCGGGGGCAGCTGGCGGATGCTGGCGATCCGGTCGAGCCACACCAGGTGCTGCTGCACCGGGGTATCCAGGTCGTCGAGCCGCAGCTGGCCATTGCTGCCCTCGTTCTCCTCGGCATCGCGATACTGCTGCAGGGTGGGCTGCACCGCGACGGTGCCCAGCAGGCGGGTGCCGTCGTCCAGGGTGATCTCGACGTGGGTCTGGCCGCGCAGCTGCGGCAGCAGGGCTTCCAGCGCCGCGATCCGGGCCGGATCGGTATGGATGGTCGGGGCGTAACGGGACATGGGGACTCCTGTGGGGTACGTGTGCGGGGTTACCGGCGCTGCTCGGCCAGTACGCTGCGCACGGCCGAGACCAGCTGGGCCACCGAATACGGCTTGGCCACATGCTCCTGGAACCCGGAGGCGAGCGCCCGCTTGCGGTCGTCGGCGCGGGCCAGCGCGGTGACCGCCACCGCCGGCAGCACCTGCGCTTCCACGCCGATGTCCTCGCGCAGCGTCCGTACCAGGCCGTAACCGTCCATGCCCGGCATGCCGATGTCGGTCAGCAGCACGTCGATGCCTTCATGCCCGCCCCGGTCCAGCAGGGCCAGTGCCTCGCCCGCCGATGCGGCCGCGGTGACTTCGGCGCCCTGCTCCTCCAACAGCCTGCGCAGGTATTCGAGCACTTCGGGCTGGTCTTCCACTGCCAGCAGGTGCAGGCCCTTGAGCGGGAACGGCTCGATCACCTGTTCCCCTATGGGGCCACTGAACACCTCGCGCAGCGGGCGGCCGTCGGCCTGCGGCTGGTAGCGCGGCAGGCGCACGGTGAACGTGGCGCCGTGGCCGGCACCCTCGCTGGTGGCCGCCACGGTGCCGCCGTGCAGCTCCACCAGCTGCTGCGCAATCGCCAGGCCCAGCCCGAGACCGCCATGGCGGCGGGTGGTGGTGCCATCGGCCTGGCGGAAGCGGCTGAACAGGTGCCGCAGGAATTCGGGGGCGATGCCGTCGCCGGTGTCGGCCACGCTGATCGACCAGTGGCCGCCATCGCTCGCCAGGGTGACGGCCACGGTGCCTTCGGCCGGGGTGAACTTGATCGCGTTGGACAACAGGTTCCACAGCACCTGCTGCAGCCGCGTGGCGTCGCCCAGCACCAGCGTGGGCTCGTCAGGCAGCGCCAGGGTCATGTGCAGTGCCTTGCCTTCGGCCACCAGTTCCTGCGCCCGCATGGCTTCGGTCAGCTGCGCGCGCAGGTCCAGCACTTCCACTTCCAGCTGCACCTTGCCCAGCAGCATGCTGCTCAGGTCGAGCATGTCCGAGATCAGGCGCTTCTGCGCCATCGCACTGTTGGCGATCACGCCCAGGCCCTTGTACAGCGGGCTGGTGGCATCCACACGCTGCAGCAGCAGTTCGCTCCAGCCCAAGATGGTGGTCAGCGGGGTGCGCAGTTCGTGCGACAGCGTGGCCAGGAACTCGTCCTTGAGCCGCGCCATGTTTTCAGCGGCACTGCGCGCGGCGCGCTCGGACTGCAGCAGCTCCTCGCGCGCCATTTCAATTTCGCGGCGCTCGGTCACGTCCGGGCTGCTGCCGGCCAGGCCGATGAAATGGCCCATGCGCGAGAAGCGCGGGCGGGCATTCATTTCCAGCCAGCGCCATTGGCCATCGGCACGCAGGCCACGCACCAGCGCATGCATCGACCGCTGCGCCTTCAGTGCTTCCTGCAGCTCGTAATCGAATACCGACGCATCGTCGGGATGAACCAGGCCGCGCCAGACGTTCTCGGGCACGCGCTGTTCGTCGCCGCCGAAAAACTCGCTGAAAGCGCTGTTGACGAAGCGCGCATGGCCCGCTTCGTCCAGCACCCACACCGGCATGGGCAGGCCATCGGCGAGCGCACTGAAGCGCGCCTCGCTTTCCGCCAGTTCCACTTCGATCTGCTTGCGGCTGCTGACGTCGAAGAACACCACGGCCACCTGGTGGTCGCCCGGCTCGCCCACCCGCACCGCTTCCACCGAATACCAGCGGCCCAGCGCACGCGCTTCCAGTTCGAACTGCTGGGATTGGCCGGTCAGGGCCACTTGGCCGTAGATGCGGAACCAGTCCGGCTCGTGGTCGGGCTGCAGCGCGGTCATGCGCTGCCCGCGCGCGTTGACCAGCCCGGTGTTGCGCTCGAAGGCGTCGTTGACCTCAAGGAAGCGGTAATCCACCGCCTTGTTGTCGTCGAACAGCACTTCGATCACGCAGAAGCCGGCGTTCATCTGCTCCAGCACGCTCCGGTACATCCCGGCGTGGGACGCAACTGTCATGAAAGAGGGGCGTTCAAGAGTGGAAGTAGGCAGGCTGGGCAAGGGCGTCAAGGGGGCAACTGGCGAAACAGAGGGACACAGCATCTTCCAGAGGGCGTATTCGTAGCGTCAAGCGCCATGGGTGGGATTGACGTGAGCGACGACGTAGGTGAATTGGCGGCAACCGCTACGGCGGCTGACGCAATTGCCGATTGTCCCACCGGGTGATCAGGATCACACTGAAACCCTGATCCCGTCTGTGATCGTGATCGAGGAGTCGTCATGAACCGCAAACCGTTGGTGGCCGGTCTGTTGACCTGCCTGTTGGTGATCGGCAGCGCGACCGCCGCTGGGCCCCGTACCGTGACCGACCCCCAAGCGCCCCGCGCCTTGAGCGGCGATGGCCCGGTCAAGGTGTCGTGGACCGACCCGGCCCAGTTCACCGAGATCCGGCAAAGCACCAACCGCTTCGAAGCCCAGCGCGGCAACTGGGTCCAGCTGCTGGCCACCTACGTCCAGACCAGCGCCGGCAAGCAGCTGCAGCCGGGGCAGACGCTGGATGTGACCCTGACCGACATCAAGCGCGCCGGTGACTACGAGCCGTGGCACGGGCCGCGCGGCAACGATATCCGCATCCTGCGCGACATCTACCCGCCGCGGATCGCGCTGACCTTCACCCTGACCGATGCCCAGGGCCAGGTGCTGGCGCAGGGCGAGCGCAAGCTGTCCGACAGCGGCTACCTGCACAATATCGGCCTGCAACGCGATACCGACCCGCTGCGCTATGAGAAGCGGCTGGTGGATGACTGGGTCCGCCGCGACCTGCGCAGCGACGCCACCGCCAGCCGCTGACGGTGGCGCCACGCCGGGCGTGGCACCCCTCTCAGCCGCCCAGGTGTTGGTGCGGTACCCGCTTGACCGCGCACGGCAGCTGATAGGCGCTGACCCCGCACAGCGGCGCCAGCACATCCAGCCGCGGTGACTCACCCCACAGGGTCACCGTGCTGCCTATCCCGGCGTCGGGCAGGTCGGTCAGGTCCACGGTGAGCATGTCCATCGAGACCCGGCCGATCAGCGTGCCGGGCTGCCCGTCGATCTGCACCGGGGTGCCATTCGGGGCGAACTGCGGGTAGCCGTCGGCATACCCCAGGGCGACCACGCCCACCCGGGTGGGCCGCTGCGCGACGAACCGCGCGCCATAGCCCACCGGTTCGCCGATGCCGATCTCACGCACGGCGAAGACTTTTGACTGCATGGTCATCACCGGGCGCAGCCGCTCGGTGAGCACCGAATGGGTGGGCAGCGGGTTGGCGCCGTACAGCATCAGCCCCGGGCGCACCCAATCGCTGCGGACGTCCGGCCAGCCCAGCAGGGCCGGTGAATTGCACAGGCTGGTCTCACCGGCCAGGCCGTCGATGGTGGCGGCGAACAGGTCGGCCTGCTCGCGGGTGCGCAGGCTGTCCAGCTCGTCGGCGCGGGCCATGTGGCTCATCAGCACCATCGGCGCCACCTGCGGCAGCGCGCTCAGGCGGGCGTGCGCGGCGCGGAAGTCGGCCGGCGACAGCCCCAGGCGGTGCATGCCGCTGTCCAGCTTCAACCAGATCTTCAGCAGGGCGGTGGTCTGGAAGGCCAACACTGCCTCCACCTGCCACGGCGCGCCCACGGCGAACCACAGGTCGTGCTGCACGATCAGCGGCAGCTCGTCGGCGTCGAAGAAACCTTCCAGCAGCACGATCGGCGTGGTGATGCCGGCCTGGCGCAGTTCCAGCGCCTCTTCGATGCAGGCCACGCCAAACGCGTCGGCCTGACCCTGCAGCGCACGCGCGCAGGCAACGGCACCGTGGCCGTAAGCATCGGCCTTGATGGCCGCCAGGGTCTTGCGACCGCCGCCCAGTTCACGGGCAAGCTGGAAATTGGCGCGCAACGCGTCCAGGTCAATCAACGCGCGGGCTGGGCGCATGCTTTGGGCTCACTATGAACAACGGATGCGGCCGTGTGGCCGTAGCGGAAGATATCCAGGCCTTCGGTACTGATCTGCGGCTGCCGCGCTCTCATCAGGTCGGCCAGGTAACGGCCCGAACCGCAGGCCATGGTCCACCCCAGCGTGCCGTGGCCGGTGTTGAGGAACAGGTTGCGGTACGGGGTGGCGCCGATCACCGGGGTGCCATCGGGCGTGGCCGGGCGCAGGCCGGTCCAGAACTCGGCGCGCGACAGGTCGCCGCCGTCCGGGTACAGGTCGCCCACCACTTTTTCCAGGGTGGCGCGGCGGCGCGGCGACAGCGACAGGTCGAACCCGCCCACTTCGGCCATGCCGCCCACGCGGATGCGGTCATCGAACCGGGTCACCGCCACCTTGTAGCTCTCGTCCAGGATGGTCGAGGTGGGGGCCATGGCCGGATTGGTGATCGGCAGGGTCAGCGAGTAGCCCTTGAGCGGGTAGACCGGCAGGCGCAGGCCGAGCGGATCCACCAGCGACGGCGAATAGCTGCCCAGCGCGACCACGTAGCGGTCCGCCGTTTCCAGCGTGCCGTCGATGCGCACGCCGGTGATGCGGTCGCCGTCGGTCTGCAGGCCGGCGATGTCCTGGTCGAAGCGGAACTCGACGCCGGCGTCCAGGCACATCTGCGCCAGGCGCCGGGTGAACAGCTGGCAGTCGCCGGTCTGGTCGCGCGGCAACCACAGCGCGCCGACCAGTTTGTCGGCCACCCCGGCCAGGGCCGGCTCGTGGGCGATGATGCCGTCGCGGTCGAGCACCTTGTAGGGCACCCCGTACTGGGCCAGTACTTCGATGTCCTGCGCGGAGGCGTCCAGCTGCTGCTGGGTGCGGAACAGCTGGGTGGTGCCCAGGTCGCGGCCTTCGAATTCGATACCGGTCTGCTGGCGCAGCTCGTTCAGGCAGTCGCGGCTGTACTCGGACATGCGCACCATGCGCGCCTTGTTGATGGCATAGCGCTCATGGGTGCAGTTGCGCAGCATCTGCGCCAGCCACAGGTACTGGCGCCAGTCCAGGCCGGGGCGGATGGCCAGCGGCGCATGTTCGGAGAACAGCCACTTGACCGCCTTGAGCGGCACGCCCGGCGCGGCCCACGGCGAGGTGTAGCCGAACGACAGCTGGCCGGCGTTGGCGAAACTGGTTTCCAGCGCCGGACCGGGCTGGCGGTCCACGACCGTGACTTCAAACCCGGCCTGCCGCAGGTACCAGGCACTGGTGGTGCCGATGACGCCGCTGCCAAGGACTAGAACGCGCATGTAGCTTCTCCGACCCGATCATTCCCTGCACTGGAGCGTGCCGGGACCATAATTGCGGAAGTATATTCCGGCCAAACCAAGCTTTTGCCCTGTTTTTAGGAGCAACGACAGGATATTGTCGCGCCAACCCCCATGCCTGGATGACGCCGATGGCCGTGCGCCCCCGCGAACTGGACAAGATCGACCGCAAGATCCTGCGCATCCTGCAGGACGAAGGCCGCATTTCCTTTACCGAACTGGGCGAACGGGTGGGCCTGTCGACCACGCCCTGCACCGAACGGGTGCGGCGACTGGAACGCGATGGGGCCATCACCGGCTACTACGCCAAGCTCGACCCGCACTACCTCAAGGCCAGCCTGCTGGTGTTCGTGGAGATCAGCCTGGCCTACAAATCTGGCGACATCTTCGAGGAGTTCCGCCGCGCGGCCCTGAAGCTGCCCAACGTGCTGGAGTGCCACCTGGTGTCGGGCGATTTCGACTACCTGCTCAAGGCGCGCATCAGCGAGATGGCGTCGTACCGCAAGCTGCTCGGCAGCACCCTGCTGACCCTGCCGCACGTGCGCGAATCCAAGAGCTACATCGTGATGGAAGAGGTGAAGGAAACGCTGACCCTGCCGATCCCGGATTGAACAGGGCCATTGAATGCAGAAGGCGGCGCGCTTGCGCGCACCGCCTGTGGTCATGCAATCCCGCGCGTCAGCGCTGTTGTTTGGAATCGGGGTGACGCTGGTCCGGCTGCTTGCCCTTCTGGTTCTGCTGGTCCCACTGTTGCTGGTTCTGCTGTCCGGCCTTCTGGTGCTGTTGCTGACTGCCCTGCTGTTCCTGCGGCATCTTGCCGCCTTTCTGGTTCTGCTGGTTGGTCATGATTGCACTCTTCTGGAAAACCCTTCGGAATACGCCGCGTTCCGGCGCACGCAAAGGGTCGCGCGAAAACGGTTAAACACAGGCGAAAAAGCGGTGAGATGGCGCGTTGATGCAGCTGACTGTGCGGCGTGGTTTGTGCACCGTTCATGCGCTGCGCCAGTGCACGCCGCTTACGGTCGGATCTGCTGCCCATCGCCACTGGGAATGGCGTCGTAGTACTTGCCGGTGCGGGTATCGAGCACCCGGTTCGGTCCCACCTGCTTGGCCCCGGGAATGATCCGCCCGTGGCGGTCATACACCTTGGGCTGCAGGGTGGGGCTCTGGATCGGCTGCGTCGGGCCGGTACCCCGGGCCTCGATGGGATGGCTGCGCAGTTGCTGCTGGACCTGGCTGTTGGATTTCACCGGCGCCATCTGCCCGGACAGGCTGTCCACCGGCGCGGGGCGCACCGGAGTAGGCAGCGGCGTTGGCGGCGCCACCACCACCGGGCGGGTCGCGGTGGGACTGGGCGGCGGACCGATCTGGGCCATGCCGATGGCCGGCAGCATCAGGCCCAGCGCAGTGGCAAAGCGGACGAGGCGGGACATGGCAGGCTCCGGCGGGGTGGGTTACTGCACCTTGCACCCACGCACGTATCAGCACCATGAACGGGCCTGGATCGCCGGGGCGTCGGCTTGAAGCCCGCCATCCCGGCCCAATCTTGAACCCACCCCCGCGAGGAACCGCCGATGACCGCCTTCGATCTCTCTCCCCCCAGCGACGCCCAGCGCGACGCCCTGGTGGCCGGCCTCAGCGCCGACGAACGCCGCGTGCTGCTCCAGCACGGCACCGAAGCGCCGTTCTGCGGCGTGTTCCTGGACAACAAGCAGGACGGCGTCTACGGCTGCCGCCTGTGCGGGCTGCCACTGTTCCGGTCCAGCACCAAGTTTGACTCCGGCACCGGCTGGCCCAGCTTCTTCGCCCCGTTCGACCCGGCCCACGTGCGCGAGATCCGCGACATCAGCCACGGCATGGTCCGCACGGAAATCGTCTGCGCGCGGTGTGACAGCCATCTCGGCCATGTGTTCCCCGATGGTCCGCCGCCGACCCACGAGCGGCACTGCCTGAACTCGGTCTCGCTGTCGTTCACCCCGAACGGACAGGCGTATCCGGATCTGCTGCAGCGCGGCGGAGCCGAGGCCCAGCCGGCCGGCTGAATCTGCAAAAGTGTGACATTGAGCGAACGGTCCCCTTCAGAAAACCGGGAACGGGGCCGACATGGAGGTATCCCCTACTCCGCGCCGGCCCCATGCTCATCATCGTTGGATTCCTCATCGTCATCATCAGCGTGCTCGGCGGCTACATCGGCGCGCACGGCAAGCTGGCTGCCTTATGGCAGCCCTATGAGCTGGTCATCATCGGCGGCGCGGCACTGGGCGCGTTCCTGGTCGGCACCCCGTTCAAGACCGTCAAGCAGACCCTGAAGGCCACCGTGGGCGTGTTCAAGGGCCCGGCCTACAAGCAGCAGGACTACATCGACGTCCTGAGCCTGCTCTACGAACTGCTCAACAAGGCCCGCCGCGAGGGCTTCATGGCGCTGGAAGACCATGTGGAGCGCCCGGCCGAAAGCAGCATCTTCGCCAACTACCCCAAGGTGCAGGCCGACCACCACCTGGTCGACTTCATCACCGACTGCCTGCGCCTGATGATCGGCAGCAACATCGAGCCGCACGAGCTGGAGCCGCTGCTGGAGCTGGAGCTGGAAAAGCACCATGCCGAAGCGATGCAGCCCTCGGCGGTGCTCAACAAGGTGTCCGACGGCCTGCCCGGTTTCGGCATCGTGGCCGCGGTGCTGGGCATCGTGATCACCATGGGCTCGATCGGCGGGGAAATCACCGAAGTGGGCGCGCACGTGGCCGGCGCGCTGGTCGGCACCTTCCTGGGCATCCTGCTGGCCTACGGCTTCGTCAGCCCGCTGGCCGCGGCGGTGGAAGCGCGCGCCGAGCAGGACAGCCGCATCTATGAGTCGGTGAAGACCGCGCTGCTGGCCTGCCTGCGGGGCTACAACCCGAAGATCGCGCTGGAGTTCGCCCGCAAGACCCTGCCCTCGAACGTGCGCCCGGGCTTCAGCGCCTTCGAGCAGCACCTGAAGACGGTCAAGTAAGGCACCGCCATGGCCGAGAACAAACCCACCGTCATCGTCCGCCGGGTCAAGAAGGCCGGCCACGCTGCCCACCATGGCGGCGCCTGGAAAGTGGCCTACGCCGACTTCGTCACCGCGATGATGGCGTTCTTTCTGGTGCTGTGGCTGATGGCAGCCACCACCAAGCCCGAGCGCGCGGCCATTTCCGAGTACTTCCGCAACCCCAGCCCGCTGGTCGGGCAGAGCTCCACCCCGGCGCCCGGCATGGCCGGCCCGGGCGGGGCCAGCACCTCGATGATCAAGCTGGGCGGCGCCACCGATATCTCGCGCGGCAACAGCAACGACCCGTTCCAGGCCCAGCAGACCGCCAAGCCGATCCCGCAGACCGAACGCGAGCGCGAGCAGCAGCAGCTGGAAGCGCTGAAACGGGAGCTGGAAGAGGCGATCAGCAAGAGCCAGGCGCTGGAGCCGTTCAAGGACCAGCTGCTGCTGGACCTGACCCCGGAAGGCCTGCGCATCCAGATCGTGGACAAGCAGAACCGCCCGATGTTCGACATGGGCAGCGCGGCGCTCAAGCCGTACACCCGCGAGATCCTGCGCGAGCTGTCGCAGTTCATCAACCACGTGCCGAACCGGATCAGCATCACCGGCCATACCGACACCACCGCCTACAACGCGGTGCACGGCTACAGCAACTGGGAGCTCAGCGCCGACCGCGCCAACGCCGCCCGGCGTGCGTTGCTGGACGGTGGCATGACCGAAGAGAAGGTGACCCGGGTGGTCGGCCTGTCCTCCTCGGTGCTGTTCGACAAGGCCCAGCCGGACAACCCGATCAACCGCCGCATCAGCATCGTCGTGATGACCAAGGCGGCCGAAGCGGCGGCCCTGGCCGGTGCCGGACAGGAAGTCGCGTTGTCGCCCACCGCCGGCGACGCCGACATCCACGCCGCCCAGGCCCCGGCGGCGACGCCCTGACCGGGGGAGCCGGTCGGGCGGGTCGATCAGACGCCCGCCCGACCGGATGTTGCGGGCGCCCCGCCCTGGTGACGCCCGCACGCCCGGACGATGGACGCGCCCTGCCTTGGTGACGCCCGCACGCCCGGACGATGACCGCGCCACGGCCTGCGCCACGCCCTGGTAGGGTCGCGCCCCAGCCGACTGCACGCGGATTGGCAACGTTCGATGTGGGCATGACCTCCAACGGAACGGCCGTTTCCGGACGCCATGTCGTTGAAGGTCATGCGTTCCCGGACGTGGACGGGCGACCGGCAGTCGGTTGGGACCCGACCCTACCGCGGCTGGGCCGAACGGACGGCAGACCGATAAGACCCCCGGACGACCGGAAAATGCTCGCGAAACGCCCCGTTGACGCCGGCCCTACCGAACGATGCGCGCGCCAGGGCCTGGTGACGCCCGCGTAATCGGACGACGACCGCGTCACGCCACGCCCTGGTAGGGTCGCGCCCCAGCCGACTGCACGCGGGTTGGCACCGTTCGGTATCGGCATGACCCTCAACGGAATGGCCGACGTCTGCGGCCAACCCCCATTACAATGGGGTCTTTCCACGTACAGATAGATCCCACCATGTCCAAGCAGTCCAAGGCCAAGCGCGACAAGCGCAAGAAGCTGCAGCCCAAGCGCCCGATCAACCGCCTCAACGCCCAGCAGCAGGTGCAGAACCACGCCGTGCTGACCAACGAAGAGGGCCAGGTCGTGGCCGCGATCGGCCTGCAGGGCACCGAATGGCTGCTGGCCATCGGCGGCCAGACCATGGGCAACGCCGACAATCCGATCCCGATGCTGGCCATGCTCAAGCACCTGTCCAACGTGCAGGAAAAGGAAGGCCGCAAGGTCAACCTGGAATACTCGAGCCAGCTGCAGCAGCTGATCGACGACCTCGCCGCCGACGAAGGCAAGACCGCCGACGAGTACCTGACCCAGCTGGTGTCCGAGTTTGAAGGCGTGGAGGGCGAAGAAGGCGAAGACGCCGAAGACGCCGAAACCGCTGCCGACGCCAGCGAAGAGGCCCCGGTGGCAGACGAGGCCGGCACCGATGCCGCCGCCGACGCCACCCCGGCCGCCAGCGACGACAAGCCGCAGGCCTGAGCCACGGCCACCCGGTGACGGTCTATATCGACGATGCGGTCCACCCCTGGCGCGGCGAGCGCTGGGCGCATCTGATGGCCGACACCCTGCCCGAGCTGCACGCCATGGCGGCGCAGCTCGGGATTCCCCGGCGGGCGTTCCAGAACCGCCCCAGCGGCGCGCATTACGACGTCCCCGCCCCGCTGCGCCTTCAGGCGATAGAACGCGGCGCACAGGCCATCTCGCGGCACACCGACCGCGCGCTGGTCAAAGCCGTCATCGCCAACGCGCGCACTCAATACCTGCCGTAGGCAGGTATTGAGTGCGCGCGTTGCGCCCCACGCCTTGCTACGCAAGCCGCGGGCCCCTGTGACGTGCCCCCATACCCCCGCCGCGTCGCGGCCGCCCCCTGACTCAGGGGGCTCTCCTCTCCAGACAGGCGCCGCTGGCCCGCACGGTCAACCCGCAGCACGCATCAGAACGGGTCCGACCCCGGCCGCACTTCCACGCCCAACAGCGAGCACAACGCCAGCATGGCGTCATCGTCGCGGTTGAGCGCCATCCAGCCGGCCAGGCCGCCATTGCCCGTATCCACGCTCCACAGCGCGTAGTTGTGCTCGCGCAGGCGGTCGTGCGCGGTGGCCATCAGCGCCGGTGCATCGGTGGCGGCCGCGAAATCCTCATCGTCCAGGTCGCCACCCCAGTCCAGCTGCAGGTTCCAGCGCGCCGCCAGCTCATTGATCGCCGACACCAGCGCATCGGGATCCTCACGGTCCACCTCGAACCCCGACTGCCAGGCAATGGCGGCCATCAGCGGCGGCAGCCAGTCGGCTTCCTCGTCGATCTCCTCGCCGCTTTCCAGCAGCGCCTCGCGCCAGCGGTTGAACTGCTGCAGCGCCAGCTCGTCATCGCCCGGGTTGATCAGCACGAACAGGTTCCAGATCCGCGCCTCGAAGTCGTCTTCGTCGAAATCGCGCTCGTCTTCTTCGAAGTCGAAATAATCGCTGTTGTCAGGCATGACCGGTATTTCCTTGAGGCAGGCGGGCATTCTGCCGTGCAGCGGCGTTGGCAGGAAGCGAAATTCGGCGTGGGCTGCGCCGCGGTTTATCCTGTGCGCCTGGAAGATGGCCGTGGTGGCCATCACAACTGAATGCCCATGAGCGATACCCCTCCCGATCACCTGGCGATCAACCCGACCAGCCCCTTCCACGATGCCGCCGCCCTGGAGCGCGGGGTGGGCATCCGTTTCAACGAAGTCGAGCGCGACAACGTTGAAGAGTATTCGGTCAGCGAAGGCTGGATCCGCGTGCAGGCCGGCAAGGCCCGCGACCGCCGTGGCAACCCGATGACCATCAAGATCAAGGGCACCGTGGTGGCGTATTACCTGGACCAGAAGCCGGCGTAATCGGTCAACCGACCAACGGTCGGTTGCCACCGTGCATTTCAACCGACCAACGGTCGGTTGCTACCGTGCATTCCGACCGATCAACGGTCGGTGGGCGTATCGGCACGGGGTAGGGCCCGACCGTTGGTCGGGCCACGGTTCAATCGCGTTGCCGGGTTTCCAGCAGGTCCAGGTTGCGGATCAGCTTGCGCGAGACCTCGTCGGAAATGGTGCCGCGCCGGGTCAACCGGAACAGTTCCTCGCGCTCGGCGGTCAGCCCGGCGCCACGCAGCTGGCGGTAGCCCTGCTCCATGCGCTGCACCTTTTCCGGGTCCGCATCCGGGCCGTCGTCCTTCTCAAGATTGCGCTGGTACAGCAGGCTCACCCGTGAGGCGGCGTCGTTGTAGAGCTGCACGTTCTCGGTGGTCTGGTTCTGCACCAGCTGCTGGCGCATGCGTTCCACCCCGGCCAGCGCCGCTTTGGAGGCCAGCCGCCGGGCCAGGTCCTCGGCCTTCCGCTCGCCCGAATCGGCCGGCAACTCCAGCCCCTTGAGCAACCGCGGCAACGCCACGCTGGCGCCCACCAGCGACACCAGGATCACCGCCGCCGCCAGGAAGATCACCAGATCGCGCGCCGGGAAGGCGCTGCCATCGGGCAGGAACAGCGGCAGGGTGAGCACGCCGGCCAGGGTGATCGCACCGCGCACACCGGCCACCGAGGTGGCCACCACGATCCGCCACGACGTGCCCGGTCGCGCTTCACCGCGGTGGCGCGCCCGCAGCACGCTCCAGCGCAGCGACAGCCACACCCAGGCCAGGCGCAGCAGCACCAGCGCCAGGTTGATCACCACCACGTACACCAGCAGCCACCACGCGCTGTGATGGCCGCTCTCGCTGACTGTCTTGATCGCACGCTCGACGATGCCCGGCAGCTGCTCGCCCAGCAGCACGAACATGATGCCGTTGAAGCTGAACTGCAGCATTCCCCACACGGCCGCGCGCTGCACGCGCATGCTGCCCGACACCCGGCCGGTGAGCTCGACGTAGCTCATGGTGATGCCCGCCGCCACCGCGGCCAGAATGCCCGACGCGTTGGCCTCTTCCGCCAGCAGGTAAGCAGCGAACGGAATCAGCAGGTTGACCAGCAGCGCTGCACCGGGCTCCTCGCCGAAGCGCCGCCACAGCCAGCGCTGGAAGGTCGACACGCCCAGGGTGACGGCCGCGCCGATCGCCACGCCGGCCAGCGCCACCCACAGGAAGGTGAGCGATGCGGTGGCCAGCGAGAAGCTGCCGGTCATCACCGCCGCGACAGCAAAGCGGAAGCAGACCAGGCCGGACGCATCGTTCAACAGCGACTCGCCTTCCAGGATGTGCATCAGCCGCTTGGGAATGGGCGCGCGCGCGGCGATCGACCCCACCGCCACCGGGTCGGTGGGCGAGATGATCGCCGCCAGCGCGAAGGCCACCGCCAGCGGCATCACCGGAATCATCCAGTGGATCAGGAAGCCGGCACCGATCACGGTGAACACCACCAGACCGAACGCCAGCTCCAGAATCACGCCCTTGTCGCGGAACAGGCCCTGCTTGGGAATGCGCCAGCCGTCCAGGAACAGCAGCGGCGGCAGGAACAGCAGGAAGAACATCTCCGGTTCCAGCGCGTGGCCACGGTTGAACACCCCGGCAATGACCGCGCCCAGGCCGATCTGCACCAACGGCAGCGGCAACGACAGCGGCAACACCCGGACCAGGTAGCCGCTGGCGACCACGGCCACCAGCATCGCCAGGACGACTTCAATGGTATGCATGCATTTTCCAGTGGACGGCGCGAGGGGGAGGCTGCGGGCAGCCGGGCGCCGGAAACTGCAAAAAAACTACCACACCCATCCGCCTGCGCGAACGCCGGGCCTGCCGCGGCTCAGTGGCCGGACAGCAGCTCGCGCGTGGTCCACGCGTTGAAATCGGCCTGCATCGCAGCCGTCAGCGTGTGGTCGGCCGGGTAGCCGTGCAATGCGTGGTCCACGCCCAGCGCCTGCAGCCGCGCCGCTGCGGCGGTGGCCAGCGCGAACGGCAGCTTGCTATCGTGCTCACCGTGCAGAATCAACCCGCGCACGCCACGCGTGGCGATATCGGCGGGAATGTGCGGTGCGATCTCGGGCAGGATCCGCCCGGACAGGATCGCGAACCGGCCTGCCACCTGCGGCGCGGTGAGCGCCACGCTGGCACTCATGATGCCGCCCTGGCTGAAGCCGGCCACCAGCGTGTGCGCGGCATCCACGCCATGCCGTGCCTGCAGCGCGCGCACGTAATCGATGAGCAGCAGACGGCTGGCCTCGGCCTGCGCCGGGTCGATCACCGGCCCCTGCGCGCCGAACTGCACGGTGAACCAGCCGAACGCATCCGGCCCGAACGCCAGCGGCGCGCGCGGCAGCACCACCTGCAGGCGCTTATCCAGCCCGTCCGCCAGTGCCTGCAGCGAACGCTCGTTGCTGCCCACGCCATGCAGCAGCACCACCAGCCCGTGCACCGGGCCGGTGGCGGGGCGCACCACGGCATGCAGCGTGCTCATGCCGCGGCCCCGTCGAAGCGGTAGATGTCCATCGCCAGGAACCCCGCATCTATACCCGCATCGATGCGCTGCGCACCCAGCGTGTCACTCCCGGCAGCGCCCATGGCCACATGCAGCGGCTGCAGGTGCTCGTCGGTGGGGTGCGCCTGCGCGGCGTGCGGTGCGCGGGCACGGTAGTCGAGCAGCGCGGCGGTGTCGTCCTCCTGCAGGCGCTGTTCGACCCAGCCGATGAAGGGCCGCACGTACGGCGCTTCCTTGCCGTCCTGGTAATTGCCCCAGTCGTGCAGGTTGTGGGTGATGCTGCCCGAGCCAATCACCAGCACGCCCTGCTCGCGCAGCGGTGCCAGTGCGCGCCCCAGCGCGAACTGGTGGGCTGGCCCCAACAGCGGCTGGATCGCCAGCGGCACCACCGGAATGTCGGCCTGCGGGTACAGGAAGCGCAGCGGCACCCAGGCGCCGTGGTCGAGGCCGCGGTTGCGGTCCAGCGCGGTCGGCAGCCCGGCCGCCGCCAGCCGCGCGGCGATCTCGTCGGCCAGGGCCGGGTCGCCCGGGGCCGGGTACTGCAGGTCGAACAGCGCCTGCGGGAAGCCGCCAAAATCGTGGATGGTGGGCGGTTGCGCGTGCGCGCCCACTGCCGGCTGGTGGGTCAGCCAGTGCGCCGAGGCCATCACGATGGCGCGCGGGCGCGGCAACTGCGCGGCCAGCGCCGCGAGGCGTTCGCCGACCAGACCGGGGTGGAGCGCGGTCATCGGCGAACCATGGGAGATGTACAGCGAAGGCAGACGGGACATCACAGGCTCCAAAGAAGGATCAACGACGGTGCGGTGCTCAGCGCGAGGCGAGCGTCCACTTGCCGTCGCCGATGCAGAACAGCACCAGCAGCGCCAGCGCCCAGAACGCCGGGTATTCCCAGCCGCCCCCGGCATTGGCGAAGCTGAAACCGTTGGCCCCGTGCACGCTCACGATGGTGCCCAGCAGCAGCGGCACGCCCAGCAGCCCCACCCACCGCGCGTACACGCCCAGCAGCAGCGCCGCGGCAAGGGTCAGCTCCAGCACGAGGGCGACGTAACCGAGGGCGCCGGGCAAACCCAGCGACTGGAAGTACGCCGCGGTACCGGCCGGGGTGAATACCAGGAGCTTGGTCAGGCCATGGACCAGGAACAGCACGCCCAGGCCCCAACGCAGCAGAGTGGCGCCGACAGGGGCGAGCGCGGAAACACGGAGAGCGGTGGTAGGCATGGGACACCTCGCGGACTAGGATGGCGACAGGTTATTGCGCTCGGCCGCGGCGATAAATACGATCAGACGGCGCTGTTTATTACAGGATCTGAAACAATGGATACCCTCGACGCGATGCGTGTGTTCGTGGCGGTGGTGGAACGCAACGGCTTCAGCGCGGCCGCCCAGGCCTTGGATATGTCCACCGCCGGGGTTACCCGGCAGATCGCCGCGCTGGAAAAGCGCCTGTCCACGCGCCTGCTCAACCGCACCACGCGCCGGGTAAGCCCCACCAGCACCGGCGCGGCCTACTACGCGCAATGCGTGCAGCTGCTGGCCCAGTTCGACGCACTGGAAGCGGGCATCGGCGCCCAGGCGCTGGAACCGTCGGGGCTGCTGCGGGTCAATGCCCCGGTCAGCTACGGCATCGCCCGGCTGGGACCGCTGCTGGCCGGCTACCGCGCGCGCTACCCGCAGGTGCAGCTGGACCTGTCGCTGTCCGACCGCTTGGTGGACATGGTGGAAGAAGGCTACGACGTGGCCATCCGCATCACCCGCCAACCCAACCCGGCGCTGATCGCACGCAAGCTGGCCGACACCCACATCACCCTGTGTGCCGCCCCTGCCTACCTGGACGCCCATGGCCGCCCGCAACAGCCCGACGACCTGTCCAGCCACGAATGCCTGGGCTACAGCTACTGGGGCGGCGGCGACAGCTGGCAACTGCGCGGCCCGCGCGGCGAGGTGTCGGTGCCGGTGCACGGCGGACTGCGCGCCAACAATGGCGACGTGCTGCGCGAGGCCGCGTTGGCCGGCATGGGCATCATCCTGCAGCCGGACTTCCTGGTTGCCGACGCGCTGGCCGACGGCCGCCTGGAACGCCTGCTGCCGGAGTGGGAGATCGCGCCGATCAGCATTTTCGCCGTCTACACCAGCCGCAACCATCTGGCCCCGAAGGTGCGCAGCTTCATCGATTATCTGGTGGAGGCGTTGGGGTGACGGCGGGCGTTTGCGTGTAGAGCAGCCGGGCAGAGCCCGGCTCTACGGGGTGCGGCCGCCGAAAATGCGCATCGTTTGCTGGCAGCCGGGCAGAGCCCGGCGCTACGGGCTTGGTAATGCGTAGCGCCGGGCTCTGCCCGGCTGCCTTGCATCAGGTGGCCTCGGCGGTTTCCAACCGCGCGATCACCTCGACCAGCGGCGAGGGGCGGCCCAGCAGGTAGCCCTGCACCTGGTCGCAGCCGTGCGCGGCCAGCCACTGATGCTGGCCCGGCGTTTCCACGCCCTCGGCGATCACCGTCAGCCCCATGCTGTGCCCCAGCGACAGCAGCGCGCGGCAGATCGATGCATTGCGCGGATTGGTTTCCACGTCGGAAACGAAACTGCGGTCGATCTTCAGGATGTCCAGCGGCAGGTGCTGCAGGTAGGACATGTTGGAATACCCGGTGCCGAAGTCGTCCAGCGAAATACACACGCCCTGCTCGTGCAGCCGCTGCATCGTCTGCTTGGCCTGGGCCGGCTTGCGCATCAGGCTGCTCTCGGTCAGCTCCACCTGCAACGCCCCGCGCTCCAGCCCGAACTCCTGCGTTGCCCGTGCGAATTCGGCCACCAGGTCGCTGTTGAAGAACTGCACCGCCGACACGTTCACCGCGATCGGCAACGGCCAGCCTGCATCGGCCAACCGCCGCTGCGCCTGCGCCGCCGCCCGGATCACCCAGCGCCCCAACGCCAGGATCAACCCGGTGTCTTCGCACAACTGGATGAACTCGCCCGGCGGAATGAAACTGCCATCGGCCTGCGGCCAGCGCAGCAACGCCTCCAACGCCGCCGGCGTACCGTCGCTGGCGTGGCAGATCGGCTGGTAGTACAGCTCGAACTCGGTGTCGATCGCGCTGTGGATGCGCCCGGCCAGGCGCAGCCGCTCGGCCAGCCGCGAACTCACCGTGGTGTCGAACCAGGCAATCACACTGCCCTCGTCACGCGCGGCGTGCGCGGCCTGTGCGGCCATGCCGATCAGCTGTTCGGCCGGCACGTTGTCACCGTCGAACTTCACCGCCACGCCGATCCGCGGCTCGAACTGGTGCAGCCAGTCCTGCCCGCGCACCGGCTCCGATACCGTCTGCACCAGCGTATCCAGCGCCGTCTGGCGCTCGTGGTCATCGCGGATGGCGAAGATGAAATCTTCCGCCGGCTGGAAGGCCAGCAGGCCATAGCGCGTGCCCAGCCCGCCCAGGCGCTTGGCCATCGCCTGCAGCACCACATCGCCCACTTCGCGGCCCAGCGTATCGGCCACCAGCTGCAGCCCGCGGAACTGCACGTAGGCGATGGTGTAGCCGCCGCCTTCCTCGTCCAGCTGCGCGGCCAGCGCGCGCGTGTTGAGCAGGCCGGTGGCCGGGTTGTGGGTGGCGTGGTACGCCAGGTCACGCTCGTAGGCCAGCCGCTCGCTGATGTCTTCGGCCAGCACCAGGCAGGCCTGGCGCCCGTCGAAATCCAGCCGCGACAGATGCGCGCGCACCTCGAACAGGGTGCCGTCCTTGCGCCGGTGCACGCGTACCTGCGCGTCCTGGGCATCGCCGATGGTGGCGCGCGAAATCGCGCCGCGGATTTCGTCCCAGCCTTCGCGCGGGCGGATATCCAGGATGCTCATCGACAGGAACTCGTCGCGGCTGTAGCCGTACTGCTTCACCGCCGCCTCGTTGACCTCCATGAAGCGCAGCGTGTCCGGGTCGAACACCCAGAACGGGGCGGGATTGCGGTCGAACAGTAGCCGGAACTGACGCTCGGCCTGCTGCACGCGGGCCAGCGCCTGCACGCGTTCGCTCACATCGGTGAGCGCGCCGATCATGTGCCGCTGCCGGTCCGCCACCGCCACCCGCTGGCCGCGCGCCGACACCCAGCGCACCGTGCCACCGGGCAGCACCACCCGGAACATTTCATCCAGCACGCCGTTACCGGCGAACGCGCTGTCGAAGGCCAGCTGCATGCGCTCGGCATCCTCGCGGTGCACCCGCGCGAAGAACGCGGCCACCGGCAGGCTTTCGGTCTCGATGCCGAAGATCTCCCGCGCCAGCGGCGACCAGCGCAGCTGCGAGGCGTCCTCGTCCACGTACCAGGTACACACCTTGCCCACCTGGTGGGCCATCAACAGCTCGGCGTGGCCGGTGCGCAGCTCCTCGGTGAGTGCATCCTGGCTGCGGGTGGCACGGCGCACGCTCACAAACACCAGCGCGAACACACCCCAGTACACCAGGTACAGCACCACCGACGCCTGCACGTAGGGCCACCACGGGGCCAGCACATCCGCGCGGCCCAACCCGGCGTATACCGCGATGGGGTACTGGCCCAGGGTGGTGAGCGTGGAAATCCGCTCGATGTTGTCGATGGCGCTGGATTCAACCCCCAGCGGGACCACAGCGTCGCGGCGCAGCATCTCGCGCCTGCCCAGCCCGAAGCGTTGCCCGGTGAGGCCCACGGTGTCCGGGCTGCGCGCCAGCACGTAGCCCTGCGCATCGGTGATCGAGATGACGCCCTGGTCACCGGTGTCCATGCCGCCGATGATCGATTGCAGCTCACTAGTGTGCAGCCGGCTCAGCAGCCAGCGGTCGTCACCCATGCGCAAGGCCAGCGGCAGCACCCAGCGCTGCGCATTGCGTTGCTGCGGCGGCCCCAGGTAGAGGCGGCTGTCGCTGCCACGATTGGTATCCACGGCCCAGAGCGGCAGGTACAGGTCGCCGCTGCCACTGGTGAGTGCGCGGCCGTACTGGTCCACCACCACGATGCTGTCCAGCTCGGCATGCCGCTGCAGCACCCCGCCGATGGCGTCGTCCAGCAGGTCCGGCGCCTGCGTCGGGACGCGCTCGAACAGCAATGCGCCGTCCTCGGCGATGCCCAGCATGGCCCGTTCCAGGTTGCGCAGCTCCAGCCGCAGCAGGCGCTGCGCACCGGTGGCCAGCGCCGCGCTCTGGCGCTGTGCGGCTTCCTGGCGGCGCTGGTAATCGTTGGCCAGCGTTAACGCCAGCCCAACGGCCAGCAGCACGCCCAGGCTCACGCCCAGCCACACGATGGTACGTAAAGGCCGTGCCAAAGCGCGGTTCAACGCGGGCATTGCCGACCTCTCCCGCTGCAATGGGCTGACTTCATGCGTAAACGCTTCCTGGTTTCCCCAAACCTGAGCGGCCGAAGCCCGGGATTCTTGACCTCTGCGTCGCCCCGCCGTGCCTGCACGTGGCCGCCCCCGAATCCTGTGTGCCAGCATGCACCAGCGCGTGCGGCACGGGAAGAGCCACGGCAGCGGGCGGCGTGGACAACGGCCACGCTTGGCACAGCCAGGTACGGTTGCAGCGGCAACCCACCCCGTCCCGGGGGGATTAGACTTAGGGTTTCCCCGTTGCCTGAGAAGTCCATGTCCACGCTGCGCCGCCCTACCCTGATGCTTGCCATCGCCGCCAGCCTGTCGCTGGGCCTGAGCGCCTGCGACCGTGAGCCGGCCGCCCCCGTCGCCACCGCGCCGGACAGCCCCGCCGCCGCACCGGCCGCGCCCAAGCCGCAGCTGGGCAGCTTCGGCTTCGACGCCACCGGCATGGACCGCAGCGTCGCCGCCGGTGACGACTTCTTCGGCTTTGCCAACGGCAGCTGGGTGAAGAACACCGAGATCCCGGCCGACCGCTCCAGCTACGGCAGCTTCAATGTCATTGCCGAGAAGACCCTGGCCGACACCCGCGCCATCCTCGAAGGCGCCGCCGCCGATACCAAGGCCAGTGGCGAAGCCAAGCTGATCGGTGACTACTACGCCGCATTCATGGACGAGGCCGGTATCGAGTCCCGCGGTGTAGCTGCGGTGAAGCCGGAACTGGACGCGATCGGCGGCATCGCCGACAAGGCCGCGCTGGCCACCACCCTGGGTGGCACCCTGCGCGCCGACGTCGACCTGCTGAATGCGACCAACTTCTACACCGACCGCCTGTTCGGTGTGTGGGTGTCGGTGGACCTGCTGCAGCCGGACCGCAACGCGCCGTACCTGGTGCAGGGTGGCCTGGGCCTGCCCGACCGCGACTTCTACCTGCAGGGCGGCCGCATGGCCGAGCTGCGCAAGCAGTACCAGGCCTACATCGCCCAGGTGCTGCAGCTGGCCGGCGTTGCCGACCCGGCGGCCAAGGCACAGCGCATCCTGGCGCTGGAGACCAAGATCGCCCAGGCCCACGCCACCCAGGAAGAAACCAATGACGTGGCCAAGGGCGCCAATGCCTGGAAGCAGGCCGACCTGAACGCCAAGGCGCCGGGCATGGACTGGGCCGCGTTCCTGGCCGGTGCCAAGCTGGGCGAGCAGCAGGACTTCATCGTGTGGCAGCCCAAGGCCGTGGCCGGCATCTCGCGCCTGGTGGCCACCGAGCCGCTGGATGTGTGGAAGGACTACTTGGCCTTCCACGCGCTGGACCGTGCCGCGCCGTACCTGCCCAAGACTTTCGCCGATGCGCGCTTCGCCTTCCACGGCACCACCTTGAACGGCACCCCGCAGCAGAGCGAACGCTGGAAGCGCGCGGTGGATGACAGCAACCACGCCGTCGGCGAGGCCATCGGCAAGCTGTATGTGGAACGCCACTTCGACCCGGCCACCAAGGCCCGCGCCGATGAGATGGCCAAGAACATCATCGCCGCCTTCGCCAAGCGCATCGACGCGCTGGCGTGGATGTCGCCGCAGACCAAGGCACACGCCAAGGCCAAGGTGGCGGGGCTGACCGTGGGCATGGGCTACCCGGATACCTGGCGCGACTACAGCGGGCTGGAGATCAAGCGCGACGACGCACTGGGCAATGCCGAGCGCGCCGAGCAGTTCGAGTACCAGCGCAACATCGCCAAGCTGGGCAAGCCGGTCGACCACGGCGAGTGGGCGATGCTGCCGCAGACCATCAATGCGATGAACGTACCGCTGGAAAACCGCCTGGTGTTCCCGGCCGCGATCCTGCAGCCGCCGTTCTTCGATGGTGCTGCCGACGACGCGGTGAACTACGGCGCGATCGGTGCGGTGATCGGCCATGAGATCAGCCACGGCTTCGACAATGCCGGTGCGCTGTTCGATGAAACCGGCAAGCTGCACAACTGGTGGACGGCCGATGACCTGAAGAAGTTCAACGCCGCCGGCGACGCGCTGGCCGCGCAGTTCAGCAGCTACCAGCCGTTCCCGGGCGTGTCGGTCAACGGCCGCCTGACCCTGGGCGAGAACATCGCCGACGTGGCCGGCCTGGCCACCGCCTACGACGCCTACCAGCTGTCGCTGCAGGGCAAGCCGGGCCAGACCCTGGAAGGCTTCAGCCCCGACCAGCGGTTCTTCCTGGGCTTTGCCCAGGCCTGGCGCAGCAAGGCGCGCGAGCAGGCCCTGCGCAACTCGCTGCTGACCAACGTGCACGCACCGGGCCAGTTCCGCGCGCTCACCGTGCGCAACCTGGACGCGTGGTACCCGGCGTTCGAGGTCAAGGAAGGCCAGAAGCTGTACCTGGCGCCGGACAAGCGGGTCAAGGTGTGGTGATCGGTTTCACCGCGCGACGGTGACACCTGAAAACGGGCGCTTCGGCGCCCGTTTTCGCGTCTGGGGGCGCGGTGAACAGCCGGCGCGCATCGGCGTGGTGTTGAACGCCCGGTAGAGCCGACCGTTGGTCGGCTGCCCTCCGCGACACCCCACGCACACCCGCACGCCAATCCGGGCCGTGCGGCGATGGCGCAGCCGACCAACGGTCGGCTCTACGGGGGAGGCCACTCGGTCAGCACGCTGGCTGGCAGGCCCATCCGTGCGCAGGCGCGCGGGGCCAGGCCGTCCTGCAATGCGCGCCGGAACAGCGGCGTCATCGCGCGCAGCACGCGGGCCGAGGTGCGTGCCTGCGCGCGTTGCATTGCCGTGCGTTCCAGCATCGCCTCGGCCCAGTCCGGCAACAACGCCGCACCCGCGCCCAGGAACAGCTCACGCGACAATCCGGCCATCGGCACCGGCAGGCGGATGCCCGACAACACCCCCAGCACTTCGCGCGAGCGCGCATCGAACCGAAGCTGCGGCAGCTGCCGGGCGAAGTACGCGTCCACCTCCGCTTCGGACGCGGGCACCTGGGTGGCGCCCAGTGCCTCGGCCACGCGCTTGTATTCGCGGTAATACTGGTCGGCCACCGCGCCGGGCACCTCGCGGCAGTAGCGCCGGCACCCCTGCAGGAAACCGTAGGCCTCGGTCACGTGGACCCAGGTGAGCAGGGCCGGATCATCGGCTGAATACGCGCGTCCGTCGGCACTGTGCCCGCGCACCTGCGCGTGAATGCGCGTGACCTTGGCCACCAGCGCATCCACCTCCGCACTGGGGGCATAGGTGGTGCCGGCCACGAAGGCGGTGGTGCGACGCAGCCGCCCGACCAGGTCGTCGCGGAAGTTGGAGTGGTCGTACACCCCGGCCAGGGCCAGCGGGTGCAGGGTCTGCAGCATCAAGGCGCACAGGCCGCCGGCGAGCATCCCGGGGAATTCCGAATGCACGCGCCAGGTTGCGCTGTGCGGCCCGAACCAGCCCGGGTCTCCCTGCGGGTGGTCGTACTCGATGCCGCTTTGGCCGCGGGGGAAGGCGCCCAGCACCCAGCGCCGGATGGGCGCGGTGACAGGCTGGGAAAGACGGTGCAGCAACGGCGGCATCTCGGGGGTCCAATCGGGCGAAGGCGACGGCAGTCTGCGCGGTCGGGGTCGATTCTGGCCGATCCCGGAGTCCCCGGGGAGCTCCTGCGCTTAACCGGCGTTCGATGTGCAGGTGCAGCATGATTTTACCTGCGACATCTTGTCGCACGCTGCGATGGCGATGATGCACCGCATCAGGCCACCCGCATTCAGAAATATCAGCCCGGTGGCTTCGCATTTCCCCCATTGCACGACCCGCTGGAAGTGCTAGAACTGAATCCGCCTCACGTTCGTCCAATGCGCTGCCGCACGTTCCAGAAGGAGCACGTCATGATCGCTTTGTTCAAGGGTTTGGGTTTGCTGTTGCAGGACAACGAGCTGTACAACAGCCCGTTCGAAAAACAGGTCGCGCATTGGCGTAACAAGAGCGAGCAGCAGATCCGCGAGGAAGTGGCGGTGCTGGCCAAGGCCAAGGGCCAGTGGCTGATGGCCTCGATCGTCGGCTGGCAGGCCGCTTCGCTGCTGATCCTGGGCCTGATCTCCAACTACCTGTGGAAGGACGATTTCCATATCACCTTCACCCGCGTGGTGATCGTGTTCGGCTCGTGGATTTCCATCCTGTTCGTGATCTGGTTCATGGCCAACATGTTCGACCATACCGCCGGCTTCGAGCGCTGGATGAAGGCCTTCAACAGCCGCGCCCGCATCACCTCCGACGCCGACAGCGTCGAATGCGTGGCCGAAGCGCTGGACATGGCCCAGCACTATCCCGACGTGCTGGACTACAAGCAGGCCGTTACCGCGCGCCGCGAGCTTCGCCACGAAGACATCCGCATCATGCGCGAGATCGGGCGGATGCAGCAGCACACCGAGCTGGTGGGCCAGCTCAACCATGTGGGCGAGCAGGACAACCGCAGCAACCTGCACCTGCAACCCGCATTCTGACCAACCCGGAAAGTGGGGGGAGCCACAATGCCACCGTGATCACTCACGGTGGCATTGTTCTTTGGGCTGCTCGCTGACGCACTGGTTGAAGCCGGCGGGCAGCCCGGCCATCTGTTCGGTCTTGCCTACCGCCACCGCCAGCCGGTGCAGCGGCGGTTTGGTGCACGCCGCGTCCTTGCTGCAGGTGGGATCAAGCAGCAGGTAGTGGCAGGTTCCACTGCTGCTGGCGATGCACTCGAAGTGCGCCACGCCGTCCGCCAGGGTGCTCTTGCTGTACAGCGCATCCACGCCGTTGGCACGGATGCGGGTCACCGAGGTGTTGCTGGACTGCTGGCACCCGGCCAGCAGCACTACGGCGATGCACAGGGGCAGGAACGTACGCATGATCACTCCAGGAAAAATGAGGGCCTGCTCCGGCTACATGCCCCGGAACAAGCTCATGAACGGTTGACTGACATTGAGTACTTCGGCCCGGTGTTTCAGACGCAGCTGGCCGCGCCCGGTATCGTCGCGGCTCACCGCCGCCACCGCTTTCATGTTCACGATGGTGGAACGATGCACCTGGCGGAAACGCTGCGGGTCCAGCACGTCCAGCAGCTCGCGCAGCGGCGTGCGCAGCAGGCTTTCACCCTGCTCGGTGACCACGGTGGTGTACTTGCTGTCAGCACGGAAATACAGCACGTCTTCGAGCATGATCAGCTGGGTGTCGCGCCCGTTGCTGGCGGTGATCCAGGCCAGCGGCGGCGCACTGCTGGGCGCGGTGCCGCCCTGCCCCAGCCGCTGCAGCAGCTGCTCCAGCATCGCGTTGTCCGGCCGGCCCTGCTGCATGCGCGCCAGGATGCGCTCACGCGTGGCCAGCAGGCGCTCATCGCTGACCGGCTTGAGCAGGTAGTCCATCGCACCCTGTTCGAAGGCGTCGATGGCGTACTGGTCGTAGGCGGTCACGAACACCACCTGGGTGCGCGGGCTGATCTCGGGCAGCGCGCGCGCCACGTCGATGCCGGTGATGCCGGGCATGCGGATGTCCAGGAAGGCCAGGTCCGGCTTCAACTCGGCCAGCCGTTCCAGCGCGCACGCACCGTCTTCGCATTCGGCCACCAGCCGCAGCTCCGGCCACAGCCGCTGCAGCTGCGCCACCAGCGACTGCCGCAGCAGGTCTTCGTCTTCGGCGATCAGGGCATCAAGCTGCATGGACGGCCTCGCGCGCATCGCGCGGCAGGGTAATGGTGGCGGCGACGCCGCTGGGGAAGTTGGACACGATGGCGACGCCGGCGCGGTCGCCGCAGGTCAGGCGCAGGCGTTCGCGCAGGTTCTTCAGGCCGATGCCGGTGCCGCTGGTGCCCTGGCCGAACCCCAGCCCGTCGTCGGCAACGGTGAGGGTGACATGGTCATCGAAGGCCCGCGCGATGATCCATACCGTGCCGCCACCCGGCTTGGGTTCCAGGCCATGCTTGATGGCGTTTTCCACCAGCGTCTGCAGCGCCATCGACGGCAGCGGCAGGCCGGTCAGTGCCGGCGGCACGTCCACCTGCAGCGCCAGCCGCGCGCCCATGCGGATCTTGAGGATTTCCAGGTAGGCCTGGGTGCGTTCCAGCTCCACGCCCAGCGTGGACATCGACTCCTCCACGCTGGGCAGCGAGCTGCGCAGGTACTGGATGAGATGCCCCAGCATCTGGTCGGCGCGCGGCGGGTCGGTGCGGGTCAGCACCTGCGCGTTGGCCAGCGTGTTGTACAGGAAGTGCGGTTCCACCTGGGCATGCAGAAGGTTGAGCTTGGCCACCGACAGTTCCTTCTCGGTGGCGGTCTGCTCGGCTGCGGCCTGCTCATCGCGGCGCTGCTCGGACACCCGCCGGGTGATGGCGCGGGTAACCGCTTCGGCATTCTCGAAGTTGCTGCCTTCATCCACGGCCAGCAGGTCGGCCCAGACCCCGGCATCGGGTTCGAACAGCAGGGTCACGCTGCTGGTGCCCTGCCCCGGGGTGACCGTGGCCAGCACGCTGTTGCGGCGGATCGCCAGCCGTGCCGGCAGGTTCCAGCGCGAGGGCGGGCGACCGTTGTAGGGATCCACGCGGCGCACGTAGGCGCGCACCTGCAGGCTGCCGGCGGCGCTTTCGATGTCTTCCACGCGGGGCAGCTCGGCGATGGCCTTTTCCAGCAGCGCGAAGGCCGGGCCGGCATCCATCGGCAGTTCGATCTGGCGGCGCTGGCGGCTGGACAGGGTGGTGCCGTCCAGGCGCCCGGCGATCAACCAGACCCGGCGGATGTGGGTGATGCAGCTGCCGATGGCGGTGACCGCCAGGAACATGGCCAGCAGCCCGAAGACCCAACCGGGGCCATCGTCCATGCCGCTGAAGATGCCACTCCAGACGAAGCCGGCCACGATGATGGCGACGGCCCAGGCCAACAGGATGCGAAGGATCAGTGCGAGGCTGGCGAACACGGCGGCGTCTTCACGATGGGATGGGCCGAGCATAGCCCTGCCGCCAGCCAGGACAAGCGGCATGCGACGAAGGCGGGGAATGGGGGGATGAAGCCGGGCTCCGCCCGGATAACGTAACGCCCGGGGTGTCCCCACCGGCGGCGTGCCGGTGGGGACGGTGGGTCACTTGCGCTCGGCGGCGCTGGCTTCACGCGGGGCGCGGAACTGGGAATCGGCGCTCCAGTTCGGCCAGGCGCGGGAATTGGCCAGCTGGTTGCCCAGCGTGTACAGCACCTCCAGGTCGCGCGAGGCACCGGCGAAGGTCCAGTCCGGCTGCCACTGATCGCCCTGCTGGTGGTAGCGCTTGGCGGTGTAGTCGTCCGACGCGGCCTTGCCGGCCGCCACGCCGCCGTTCACCCAGTCCTGGCCGGCCGAGTAGGACACCGCCGGCACGCCGCGCTTGGCGAACGGGAAGTGATCCGAGCGGAAGAACAGGCCGGCTTCCGGCTTCGGGTCCGGGGTGTAGCGGATGTCCCAGCCCTTGGCCACGTCCTTGAGCTGGTCCAGCAGTTCCAGCTTGGCCGACCCGTAGATGCCGAAATCACGCGACGGCCCGAACGGCGCCATGCCGTCCATGTTGATCACCGCCACGGTCTTGCTCAGCGGATACAGCGGGTGGCTGGCGTAGTACTCCGAGCCCAGCAGGCCCTTTTCCTCGGCGGTGACGGCCAGGAACAGCACCGAACGCTCCGGGCGCTTGCCCTTGGCAAACCCGCGCGCCAGTTCGATCAGCGAGGCGGTGCCGCTGGCGTTGTCGAGCGCGCCGTTGAAGATGGTGTCGCCGTTGGCGTCGGGCTTGCCCACGCCGATGTGGTCCCAGTGCGCGCTGTACACCACGGTCTCGTCCGGATGCGTGCGGCCTTCCAGGCGCGCGGCCACGTTGTGCGAGGTGATCACCTCGGTCTTGACCGCGTACGTGGCCGAGAAGGTTTCGCCCTTCAGTTCCACCGGCTTGAAATCGCGGGTCTGCGCCTGGCGCTTGAGCGCCTCGAAATCCAGCCCGGCGCGCTTGAACAGGTCCACCGCCAGATCGCGCTGGATCCAGCCTTCGAGCAGCGGGTGTGCCTCGGCCGGGTTGTCACGGACCACGTCGAACATGGTGTTGGTGTTGGAGCCGGCCACGGTGGCCCAGCCGTACGACGCCGGTGCGGTCTCGTGCACGATCAGCACGCCGAGGGCGCCCTGGCGCGCGCCTTCTTCGTACTTGTAGGTCCAGCGACCGTAATAGGTCATGCCCTTGCCGTCGAAGTCGCCCTGGCCGCTTTCAAAGTCCGGGTCGTTGATCAGCACCACGGCGATCTTGCCCTTCAGGTCCACGCCCTTGAAGTCGTCCCAGTTGCGCTCGCCGGCCTTGACGCCGTAGCCGAGGAAGACCAGCGGTGCGTTCTTGATGTCCACGTTGCTGGCACCGTTCATCGCGGCGCGCACGGCGATTTCCTTGCCCTGGCTCAGGGCCTGCGGCGTGCCTTTGCTGCTCAGCGACAGGCTCGGCGCACCGACGATATCGCCCTTGAGCAGCGGCACGGCCTGGGTCCACAGACGCTTGCCGTCCTTGAGGTCGCCGCCCGGCTGCAGCCCGGCCGCTGCGAACTGCTTGCTCAGGAAGGCCACGGTCTTCTCTTCGCCGGCGGTGGCCGGGGAACGGCCTTCGTAGGCGTCGGAGGCCAGTTCCTTGACGTCCGCGGAGATCCGCGCCCCGTCGAATTTGGGCGTTGCCGCCATCAGGGCGCCGGACACCGACAGGGCCAGCACGCTCAGTACTACTCGTTTCATCGCTCTCTCCACAGCCAGGACCACGAATCCCCAAGTGTAGGCGAAGTAGAGCGGGGCTCTGCCCCGCTCCCTTGGCCGCACCGCGCAACCCAACGGCAGCCGGGCAGAGCCCGGCGCTACAACGGCAACGCGACAACCGCCCCGTAGAGCGGGGCTCTGCCCCGCTGCCTTGGCGGCGCCGCGTAACGCAACGGCAGCCGGGCAGAGCCCGGCTCTACGACGGTGGGGCCGCGCAACCCGGCAGCCGTCCGACGGTGTGGCCGCAGCCGGCGTTACGCCACCGGAACAGCCTGCGCCCGTGCCAGCAGCACCGCCTGCTCGCGGACGTTGGCGGTGAGGCTGGCGGCGCGCAGGAAGGCGGCGCGCGCTTCATCGCCGCGCCCGAGCTGCAGCAGCAGGTCGCCCTGCACCGCCGCCAGCGGGGCATAGCCGTGCAGGCGCGGGTCCTGTGCGAGCTGCTCCACCAGCGGCCATGCCGCCGCCGCGCCCTGCGCGCGCGATACGGCGACCGCCCGGTTCAATTCGATCACCGGCGACGGCTGCTGCACAGCCAGCCGTTGGTACAGCGCCGCCATCGCCGCCCAGTCGGTGTCCTGGACGCGGCGCGCGCGGGCATGGCAATCGGCAATCGCCGCCTGCAGCACATAGGGATCATCGCTGCCGCCCAGCGCCATGGCCTGGGCCAGCGCGGCCTGCCCACGCGCGATCTGCAGCCAGTCCCAGCGCGCGCGGTCCTGGTCGGGCAGCAGGATCGGCGTGCCGTGCGCATCCACCCGCGCCGCCGCACGCGAGGCCTGCAGTTCCATCAGCGCCAGCAGCCCGTGCACCTGTGGCCACGCCGGCAACCGGCTGGCCAACACCCGCCCCAGCCGCAGGGCTTCTTCACACAGCGCCGGACGCATCCAGTCGTCGCCCACGCTGGCGGTGTAGCCCTCGTTGAACACCAGGTAGACCACCTCCAGCACCGACTCCAGCCGTTCCGGCAACGCCGCCTGGCGCGGCACTTCGAACGCCACCTGCTTGCTGGCCAGGGTGCGCTTGGCACGCACGATGCGCTGGGCGATGGTCGGTTCGGGCTGCAGGAACGCCCGCGCGATCTCGTCGGTGGTCAGCCCGCCCAGCAGCCGCAACGTCAACGCTACCCGCGCATCGGCCGACAGGACCGGGTGGCAGGCCACGAACATCAGGCGCAACAGGTCATCGCCGATGTCGTCCTGCAGCGCATCGCTGTCGTCGGGCAGCGGCAACGGCTGCGGCTCCAGCTCGCTGCCCCAGAGCGCATGCTGGCCGGCCACGCGCTGGTGCTGACGCAACACGTCGATGGCGCGATTGCGTGCGGTGGTCATCAGCCACGCTCCCGGGTTGTCCGGAACCCCCTGCGTCGGCCAACGCTCCAGCGCGGCCAGCCAGGTGTCCTGGGCCAGTTCTTCGGCACGCCCCACGTCGCCGCGCAGCATCCGCGCCAGGCGTGCGATCAGGGCCGGCGACTCCATGCGCCAGAGGGTATCCAAGCGGTGCGACAGGGCGGTTTCCATGCGGGCGATCAAAGCATTGGCGGCAGGCGGGTACAAGCCCGCCGCCAGGCCGGGGCAGCACCGCCAGCCGGCGCCAGCGGGGCAGAGCCCCGCTCTACGGTTGACCGTCCATGTGCGCGATCTCCCACAGGTGGCCATCCAGGTCCTGGAAGCCGCGCTGGTACATGAAGCCGTAGTCGCGCGCGGGCATCGGCTCGCTGGCACCGGCTTTCAGGGCCGTGTCCACCAATGCGTCGACCGCCGTGCGGCTGGTCGCCGACAGGCAGGTGATCACCTCGGTCTGCTGGCGCGCGTCGCTGATCGGCCGAGTGGTGAAGCCGGCGAAGAAAGACTCCACCAGCAGCATCACGAAGATACTGTCGCTGATGATCATGCAGGCCGCGTTGTCGTCGGTGAAGGTCGGGTTGAAGGTGTAGCCCAGCGCGCCGAAGAACGTCTTGGACGCCTCCAGGTCGCGCACGGGCAGGTTGACGAAAATCATCTGCGGGGAATCGGTCACGGTGCCATCCTTAGAAGTGTGCGAATCAGGGTTGTTTCATGCAGTTGACCATCCACGGCTTGCCGTAGCGGTCGATCAGAAAGCCCCAGCGATGTGCCCAGAACGTTTCGCCGATCGGCATCTTGACCTCACCGCCGTCGGCCAGCGCCTTGAACACGCGCTCGGCCTCTTCCACCGTGTCCACGTCGATGTTGATGGTGGTGCTGTTCTCCCCGCCACTGGACGGACCATCGGCGGCCATCAGGATGGCGCTGCCCACCTCCAGCTGGCTGTGCGCCACGTGGTCCAGGGATTCGGGCGGCATCTCGCCGCAGCCATCGGTATTCTCCATGGGCGGCATGTCGCGGTACCGCATTTCCGAGGTGACCTTGCCGCCCAGCACCTGCGCGTAGAAGGCCATTGCCTCGTGGGTTTTGCCGTTGAAGCCAAGGAACGGAATCAGTTTCATGGGTGTGCTCCAGGGAAGTGGCGGGGTCAGTCGGCGGCGCCGATCTGTTCGCGCAGACGCTGTTCCTGCGCCTGTAATTCAGGGGTGAAGGCCTCGCCGAAATCCTCGGCGCTGAGAATCGGGCGCAGCTCGACCACGCTGCCGGGGCCGAACGGGGCGCGCGTGAGCCACTCGGTGGCCTCGTCCAGCGAGCGCACCTGCCAGAGCCAGAACCCGCAGACCAGCTCGCGGGTCTCGGCGAAGGGGCCGTCGATCACCCGCGGCGGCTGCGCGCCGAAGGACACGCGACGTGCGCGCGAGGTGGGGTGCAGGCCCTCGCCTGCCAGCATGATCCCGGCCTGCACCAGCTGTTCGTTGTAGGCGCCCATGGCGCGGATTTCCTGTTCGGTCGGCATCTCACCGGCCTCCGTCTCCGGGGTCGCCTTGACCAGTACCATGACTTTCATCGGTGTTTCCCTCAGGGCAGGCCCGGTTGGTGGGCCCTTCAAGGGATACAACGCAGCCGGGCACCGAAAATCGACACGCCGGCAAAAATAATTTTCGCCGCCGCCCGGTGCCGCCTGAACAGGCACTTCGTGCCGCGCTGCAACAGCACGGTCGCGCCAGCTGCGGCATCATGGCCGCCCCTGCCCCGGAGCGTGCCGGCCATGCAATTCCTGCTGCTGATCTACATCGACGAAGGCCTGTTGCAGGCCCTGCCCGGCGAGGAGTACGACCGTCTCATGCACGACTGCCTGCAGCATGCCGATGCACTGCAGGCCGACGGCACCCTGGTGCTGGCGCAGAAACTGGAACCGGTGCACAGCGCCCGCACCCTGCGCACCCGCCAGGGCAAGGAGCGCATCATCGACGGGCCGTTCGCCGAAACCCACGAACTGCTGGCCGGCTTCAACCTGATCAACGCACGCGACCACGACGATGCCCTGCGCATCGCCCGGCAGTTTCCGTGGTCGCGCTTTGGCAGCATCGAAGTGCGGCCGCTGGCCGACATGGACGCCGAGCGCGAACGCGTCGGCGCCTGAGCAGCGCTACAGCAGCGTGATCTTCAGGTCGCGCGCGCCCACGCCTTCATTGCCGCTGTAGTCGCGCACGCTCGCCCGGATCACGTAGTCGCCGGCGGGCAGCGCGTCGGGCCGCCAGCGCCCGGTTTCCACCAGTCCGTCGCGCACCGTGTTGGTCACCAGGTAGCGGAAGCGCGTGACCGCACTGCCGTGCACGGTGATGCCGCTGTCCGGTGCGTAGGCCACCACGGTGGCACTGTCCTGGGGCGGCATGCGGTTGAACACGATGTTGAAGCGCGGCTGCTCGTAACCGGCCAGCGGCTGCCCCTGCGCATCCAGGATCTGGTACCCCACCTGGTAGGCGCCCAGCCGACGCCGCGGCAGGTTGCGATCGACCTGGTCCCAGGCTTCCACCACGATCTGCACGCCCGGACCCTGCCGTGGCACCACCACCGGCGCCGTGCCCACGGCCTTGATCGGCAGATCGTGGTCATCCAGTACTTCCACCGAGGTGATGCGCGGTGCGAACGCATCGGCGTAGCCGACAAAGCCCAGCGCCACCGCGTTGCGCTCGAACCCGCTGGCCCCCACGCTCAGATGCACGTGTGCCATGCGGTTGATGCTGCCCAGCGGTTCGCCCACATGGAACCGCGTGCCACGACGCACGCGCACCCGCTCCAGCTTTCCATCCGGGCCCAGCACCTGCTGCCAGCGGGGGTCGAACGCCTGGCCGCGCGGATCGCGCCCCACCTGCATGTGGATGTACTTGAGCCGACCCAGCGCCAGGCCTTCGGCCTGCCCGCCCACCGACCAGCTGGCAAACGCGCTGTCGACCTTGCCGTCAGCGATCGCCAGCACGCGCTGGCCGACATCGCCGCGGATATCGAAGCCGCCGTGCAGGTGGTGGCGGCTCTCGCCGCTGAAGTTGCCCCGCACCTCACCCAGCGTGCCCACCACTTCATGCCATCCGTCCTGGGGGGCCAGCGGCCAGCGCCCGCCCGTCACCGGCAACGGCGCATCGGCGGCCGGACCGGTCAACGCCGGGGCCGGCACCGCACCGATGTCCAGCGCACGCAGCCGGTGCACGCGGTACGCCGCCGCATCGGCCAGATACACACTGCCCTGCGCATCCAGCGCCAACCCGCTGGGCCGCGCAAAGCGCGGCTGCGGTGAAACGCCCGCCAATGCCACCTGGTGGCCCTGGGTGGACACCTGCACCACCTTGCCGTTGATATCGCCCACGTACAGCACATCATCATGGGTGACGGCCACCGACAACGGCCCGCTCATCACGCTGCCGTCGGCCACCTGGGTGCGCAGCATGCCGTCCGGCGACAGTCGCCGGATGGCGTTGTTGTACAGGTCGGCGATCAGCAGGTTGCCGTGGCTGTCCAGCGCCAGTGCCACCGGCGTATCCAGCCGGGTTTCGGCACCGAAGCCGTCCACGTTGCCCGGGTGCTCGCCGCCTGCTGCCGTGCGCACCGTGCCGTCCGGCTCGATCACCCGGATGCGGTCGTTGTAGGTATCGGCCACGTACACGCGGCCGGTGGCATCCACGGCTACGCCCATCGGCGCATCGAACCGCGCCTGCGCCGCCGCACCGTCGGCGAAGCCCGCCACCCCGTCACCGGCGAGGGTGCTCACCACGCCATCGGGGCCGATCCGGCGGATGCGGTGGTTGCCGGTATCAGCCACGTACACGTTGCCAGCGGCATCCAGCGCGATGCCGGACGGGGTATGGAACTGTGCCTGCACGCCGGGGCCATCGCGCCACCCCTCACCGGTGCCGGCCAACGTATCCACGCGCCCATCGGGATACACGCGGCGGATGCGGTTGTTGTCGCCGGCATCGGCGATGTAGGCAACACCGTGCGCATCCACCGCCAGCGCATACGGGTCGGCAAAGCGCGCCTGTGCGCCCGCGCCATCGCGCAGGCCGCCCACGCCATCGCCGGCCAGCGTGTCGATCTGCGCCTGCCACGCCAGCGGCGTAGGCACCGGGTCCTGTTCAACCGGCGCCGAGGCCGGCGTGTTGAAGAACGTCCACGCCAGTGCCGTGGCGGTGAGCGCCCCCACCACCACAATCATTACCTGCCAACGTTTCATTGCCTTCCCTGCGCTTGTCCGGCGTAGACCTTAAACGCTGTCTGCGTGTCTGCAAACCCCATGCGCTTGTGTGGCTGCGCGGTTCCGGGTTCAATCGCTGCAGACCCCACGCAAGGATGCGCCATGCACCGCCCGCACCATCGCCTCGCCCTGTCCCTGCTGCTGGCGATGTCCGGCATGCCAACACTCGCCGCGACGTCGGTGGCCGCACCGTCTGAAGATGCCTTGGCGCAACGCCTCACCGACACCATCGCGCTGTCCGAGCAGGGCGACAGCGTGGGGGCGCTGATCGGTTTCGAGCGCGTCTTCAACGATCCCGATCTGGCCAGCCTGGATGCGGAACAGCGCCTGGAAGGCCTGGTCAGTGCCGGGCGCACCGCCTTCAATGCGCGCCAGCCGCAGGAGGCACAGCGCTATCTGGATGCCGCATTGAAGCAGGCACCCGACGACGCGCGAGCGCTGTACGTGCTGGGTCGCCTGAAGCTGCTGCAGGACCAACCGGTACTGGGCGCTGGCCTGATCACCCGCTCGCTGCGCGCATCGGACCGGTTCCTGGCCGACATCGATGCCCCGCTGGTGTACCGGCTGGGCGATGCGTTGCAGGACCAACCCGATGACTACCGCGCGCTGCTGGAGGCACTGTTCGACCGACAGTGGAAGGTCGATGGCCTGGAGCCGACGGCCTTGTGGCTGACACTGGCCACGCTGCAGGCCGATGCCGGGCAACAGCAACGCCTGGCCGCCACCGTGATGCGTATCGATGCACCCATCGAAGTGGTCGCGCTGCGCAGTGACAAGCGTTTCGATGCGGTGGTCGACCGCCGCGATCCGCGCTTCGACCCGCTGCAATCGGCGCGGCGCCATGCCGATGCCCTGCGGGTGTCGGCCTTGCTGCAGCCAGATGCCAGCGACCTCGCCGCGCTCACCGATACCCTGCTGTTGCTGGGCGAGCACGCGCAGGTGCTGACCGCTACGGACCCGCTCCATGCGCGCCTGACCGAGGCCGGCGCCCTGCGCAGCTTCCCCGGTGGTGCCTATGCGGCGTGGGTGCTGCTGCACCGCGCCGTGGCCCAGCACCGGCTGGGCCAGGATGACCAGACGGAGGCAACGCTGGAGCTGGCCAGTACGCTCACCAACGAGGGCGACACGGTGAATCCGCTGCACCGTCTTTACCTGGCCAGCTGGTACCTGGCCAGCGCCAAACCGGCGCGTGCCCTGCAGACATTGGAGGGGTTGGATGAGGCACAGATGTTCGGCGAGTACCTGCGCCAGTGGATCCGTTACAGCGCGTACCGGACGCTGGGCGATAGCGCGCGGTCGGCGCAGGCACGCCAGTGGTTGCAGTCAAATCAGGACGAAGGTCGCAGCGTGTACGTGGACGTGCTGCTGGCAGAGCAGCGCACCGACGAGGCGGCCCGCTGGGTCATCGCCGAACTGCAGTCGCCCCGGCGCCGCCAGGACATGCTGCAGCTGATGCAGAACTTCCGCATGCTGCCCCCGATGCCGGCGGACGTGGACAACGATGCACGCTGGGAAGCGCTGTTGAAGCGACCCGATGTGCGCGCCGCACTGGAACCGGTCGGCCGCCGCGAGACCCTGCCCATCTACGGCCGCGGTGCCTGGCGGTGAGGCCGCACGCTGCGCTCAACGCGCCGGCGTTTCCACCTTGAACCCCATCGCCTCGCGGTAGCGCTGGTACAACGCGCTGACTTTTTCCACGTACGCCAGGGTCTCGGCGTACGGCGGCACGCCCTTGTACCGGGTCACCGCGCCGATGCCCGCGTTGTAGGCGGCCGCCGCCAGGGTGCGGTCGCCCTTGTAGCGCTTCAGCAGCGCCTTCATGTAGCGCGCGCCCCCGTTGATGGACTGCTCGGCCGACAGCGGGTCGGCCACACCCCATTCGGTGGCGGTATCGGGCATCAGCTGCATCACGCCCTGCGCGCCCTTGGGCGATATCGCACCGGCATCGAAGCCGCTTTCGGCATGGGCGATCGCACGCAGCCAGGCATCGTCCACCCCGGTGGCCTTGGCCGCCGCCTTGAACTGTTTGGCATGGCGGTTGAGCTGCGGCGTGCCCACCTTGCCCAGCCCCTCATGCGCCGGCTCGCCGGGCGGAGTGGCCACGGTGAACTTCAGGAACACGCGTGATCCGGGCAGGTTGCGCGTGGAATACACCAGCGCGCCATCCTGCTCGCGTTCGTACAGGGTGCCACTGAAGACGCCCATGTTGCCCCACAGGTTGGGGGTCTGCACGGCGCCGTCATCGATCTGCTGCGGCGTGCACTTCGACCCCGGCTCGGGGGCGGTGGCCAGGCTCACGGTGTTGTCCCGCACGCAGCGGTACACCGTGCGCGCCGACGCCGACCACGGCAGCAGCATCGACAACAGGGCCAACGCGGCAGGCAGGGTCGGGTTCATGGGCTCGGATCGGGGCACGGGAGGGTGCGGCGCGATCATCCGGCCACGCCCGCGAACCGAAGGTGAATACCGGGCCCGCCGTGGCGGCGGGCCCGGCCGCGCTCAGCGTTCGATCAGCCGCTTGGCCGCATAGCCCAGGCCCAGCAGCAGGAACCACAGCGGGCTGATCGCCAACGCGTACAGGGTGTCCGGCTGCAGGGTGAGCAGCACCAGCACGAACCCGAAGAACGCCAGGCACACCCCGCACATGAAGACGCCGCCGGGCATCTTGAACTTGGATGCCGCATGCAACTGCGGGCGACGGCGGCGGTACACGATGTACGAACACAGGATCAGCGACCACACGAACATGAACAGTACGGCCGCCAGCGTGGTGACCAGCGTAAAGGCGGTGACCAGGTTGGGAATCAGGTAGATCAGCATGGTGCCCAGCAGCAGGCAGATGCACGAGAACACCAGCCCGCGCGCCGGCACCGCCGCCCGCGACAACCGCGCGAAGAAGCCCGGTGCGTGCCGCTCTTCGGCCAGCCCGTACATCATGCGGCTGGTGGAGAAGATGCCGCTGTTGGCCGACGAGGTGGCCGAGGTGAGCACCACGAAGTTGATCAGGCTGGCCGCGGCCGGAATGCCGGCCAGCACGAACAGCTCCACGAACGGGCTCTTGCCCGGCACCACCTCGCGCCACGGGGTGACAGCCATGATCGCGATCAGCGCCAGCACGTAGAACACGATGATGCGCACCGGAATGGAATTGATCGCCTTGGGCAGGTTGCGTTCGGGATCGGCGGTTTCAGCGGCGGTGGTGCCGACCAGTTCGATGCCGACGAAGGCGAACACCGCGATCTGGAAGCCGGCGAAGAACCCGGCCATGCCCATCGGGAACATGCCGCCGTCGTTGTACAGGTTGGCAAACGAGGCCTGGTGGCCCGACGGCGAGGTGAAGCCCCACGCCACCAGCCCGAAGCCGGTGATGATCAACGCGCAGATGGCGATGATCTTGATGAGCGCAAACCAGAACTCCATTTCACCGAACAGTTTCACCGTGACCAGGTTCAGGCTGAGCAGCAGGATCACGCACAGCAGCGCCGGTATCCAGGGCGCCAGTTCGGGAAACCAGAACTGCGCATAGGCGGCAATGGCGATCACATCGGCGATGGCGGTGATGATCCAGCAGAACCAGTAGGTCCATCCGCAGAAGAACCCGGCCCAGGGCCCGAGCAGGTCGGTGGAAAAATCGATGAACGACTTGTATTCCAGGTTGGACAGCAGCAGCTCGCCCATGGCGCGCATCACGAAGAACAGCATCGCGCCGATGATCAGGTAGACCAGCACGATGGACGGGCCGGCCAGGCTGATGGTCTTGCCCGAGCCCATGAACAGGCCGGTGCCGATGGCGCCGCCAATGGCGATCAGCTGCAGGTGGCGGTTGGAGAGGCTGCGCCGGAGGTGTTCCGGCGGCACGGCGGGATCGGTCATGGACGGGGCCAGCAGGGCGAAGGCTCTGAACATAGAAGACCGCTGGCCGCCGCGCCACTGTTGCGTGCATCGGCGGCCGGCCGATGTCGGTTTTGCCCCTCTCTCACGCCCCCACCCTCACCCGCGCCTTGCCCTGACAAGGCGCCGCGGGCGGTTCCGGTTCCAATCCCGGTCGCCAGATGGTCAGATAGCGCACGGGGCCAGCCTGCGGATCGACACAGTGGCCGCCGCTCGCCCTTCACCTGCCCAACCGGTACCGAGGTCTGCTTGAACCGCGCCAGGATCATCGCTGCCGCCGTCCTGTTCGCCCTGCTCGGCGCCTTCGTGCCGATCGCCGGCCTGGTGTACTTCACCTGGAGCCGGGCCACCGAAGCCGAGGCCGCCCGCCTGCAGCTGACCGCCGAACGCACCCTGCTGCGCGCCAACCGCGCCTACGAGGCCGGCATGCTCGCCCTGCGACGGCTCAACCAGAGCCCGCTGGAACCCTGTTCGGCCGACCACCTGCACCTGATGCGGGCGCTCACCCTGAGCACCCACTCCGCCGAGCAGGTGGGCTACTTCGAGGACGGCCGCCTGCGGTGCACCTCCTGGGGCCTGATGGACGCGCAGGTGCCCGAGCCGACGCCGGACCACGTCACCGCCGACGGCGCCGGCATCACCCTGGGCGTACGTCCGATCGCCGGCGATGGCTCGCCGCTGATCGCCCTGCACTTTGGCCGCTACGACATCCTGATGGACCCGGCCCGCTTCGTGGACGTCATCGCCGATCCCAACGTGCGCCTGGCCGTGGCCAGCCCCGATGGCCGCCTGATGGCCCAGCAGGACCTGCTCGACCAGCCCCTGCTGCAACGCCTGCTGCGCAACCCGCACAGCGGCATGGACAGCCACACCCTGTATGCCACCGCGCAGGACCAGGAATGGCTGGCCATCGCCACCGCGCCGCGTACCGACCTGCTGGCCAGCTTCCGCCAGCAGTTCCGGCAGTTCATCCCGTTGGGCGTGCTCGGCGCGCTGGCGGCGGTCGCTGCGGTGGTGTGGCTGTCGCGGCGGCGGTTGTCGCTGCGCGGCGAACTGGCCACCGCCGTGCGCCGGCGCGAATTCCACATGCATTACCAGCCCATCATCGAGCTGGACACCGGCATCTGCGTGGGCGCCGAATCGCTGGTGCGCTGGACCCGGCCCGATGGCAGCCACGTGCGCCCGGACCTGTTCATTCCCCTGGCCGAGGAACACGGCCTGATCGACGCACTGACCGACCAGGTGATCGAGCGCGTCATCGATGACATGCGCGAGCTGCTGGTCCAGGACCGCAGCGCGCATATCGCCATCAACCTGTCGGCCGGCGATGTCAGCAGTGGGCGCGCACTCAAGGTACTGGCGGCCAAGCTGGCCGGCACCGGCATCCACCCGCAGCAGATCTGGCTGGAGGCCACCGAGCGGGGCTTCATCGACATCCAGCGCGCGCGCAACACGCTGGCCATCGCGCGGCGCACCGGGCACTGCGTGGCCATCGACGATTTCGGCGTGGGCTATTCCAGCCTGCAGTACCTGCAGCAGTTGCCACTGGATGCCCTGAAGATCGACAAGTCGTTCATCGATGCCATCGGCACCGACAGCGCCACCAGCCCGGTCACCTCGCACATCATCGACATGGCCAAGACCCTGGGCCTGTTCACCGTGGCCGAAGGCATAGAAACCCCCGCCCAGCTGGCCTACCTTCAGGCCCGCCAGGTGGAATTCGGGCAAGGCTGGCTGTTCTCACGAGCCCTGCCCCCGGAGGAGTTCATCGCCTTCCACCACCAGCGCCTGCAGCAGTACGGCAAGGCCCGCGAGAACTTCCAGAACCCGAACAGCGCGGTGGAGTAGAGCGGGGCTTTGCCGCGCCGCGTGACCGGTGTGCGCCGTGGGGTAAAACGCGTCGCCACGCGCCCAAGACCCAACGCGCTACACGTAGCGTAGAGCCGGGCTCTGCCGCGCCGCGTGACCAGTGAGGCGCCGTGGGGGTAAAACGCGTCGCCACGCGCCCAGGACCCACCGCAACGCGACGTAGAGCCGGGCTCTGCCGCGCCGCGTGACCAGTGAGGCGCCGTGGGGGTAAACGCGTCGCCACGCGCCCAAGACCCAACGCGCTACACGTAGCGTAGAGCCGGGCTCTGCCCGGCTGCTCTCATGCTGGAACACGGGAACTGCCGGACAGAGCCCGGCACCACGTTTTCCGGGGACCGGCCCTACTCGTCCGCAATACCCGCCAGCTCCAGCACCCAGCGCGGCACCTTGGGCTCGCCGGCGTAGAAGCTGCGCGGCTTGCCCTCGGCCATCGCCCAGCGGTGGATCCAGCTGATGCCGCCAGCGCCGTTGTAGCCGTCGGCGTGCGCATAGGCCGGGTCCTGCAGCGCCTGCTCCAGGGTGATGAACGTATAGCCCCGGCGACGGGTAGCGGCGATCAGTTCGTCGATGCTGGCCGCGTTGAGCGCATTGGCATGCATCAACCACACCTGCGCCGGCAACCGGCCCAGCAGCTGCCGCGACTGGTCTTCGTAGTAGTCCAGCTTGTTGAGCATGTAGGGCACATAGCCACGTCGCAGCTGGCGCAGCCGCGCCTCGCGCACTACCGGGTCGGCCTCGGTGTCACGCACATGGTCGTAGGCGAACGCCCAGATCCACTCACTGTTGTCCACCGTGACCGGCGCGATGCGATACCCGTGCTGGTCCAGAAAGGCCGCCAGCGCCGCACGTTGCTGCGGTGTCTCCCCGGCACGCAGGTACGGATGGCGGAACCAGCGCGGGGTCTGCCCGCGTTCGGCCAGCAACGGGCGCAAGGTCTGTTCGCCACGCAGGATGTCCTGCTCGTAGGCGTCCAGCCCGATCGCATGCAGGTCCACATGGCCACGGGTGTGGTTGCCCAGTTCGAACCCGGCATCCCGCCAGTCGCGCAGCATCTGCACCCGCGCCGGCTGCACCTGGCCATCGCGCTCCAGCTTGATCTCGTTGACGAACCCCACCACCGGCACCTGCGCCGCCTTCAACGCGGCAATCAGCTGCGCATGGCGTTGCGCCAGTTCCGGATCATCGCGCTCATCCAGCCGCTGCCAGGGCAGGTCGTCGATGGTCAGCGCAATGCGCTGGTCCGGCGCGGCCTGCACGGCAGCGGCAAGTCCCAACAGTCCCAGTCCCATCCAACGCAATACGATGTGGCGCACGCAACCCTCCTGATCCGTGCTGCCACCTTAAACCAAGTGTCATGCGAGGCCGGAAGACGTAGAGCCTGGCTCTGCCGCGCCGCATGACCCGTGGGCGCCATGGCGTACCACGCGTCGCCACGCGCTCAGTACTCACCGCGCGGGGACGTAGAGCCGGGCTCTGCCCGGCTGCTCTTCTGCGGGAATGCCGGGCAGAGCCCGGCACTACACGTCCTCCACTACCGATCCGCGCTGGGCCCCCACGCGCCCGGCCGGCGCATCACCACCACCAACGTGGCCGCCAACAGTGCCAGCACCACCCCCGGCAACCACCGCTCGCCCCACGTTTCCAGCATCACCCCACCCACCACCCCGGCGATGGCGATGGCCAGGTTCCAGCCGGTGACCACGAACGACTGCGCGATGTCGCCGGCTACTCCCGCGCGGCGCGCCACGGCGGTCTGGAACAACGTGGGCACACCGCCGAACGCCATGCCCCACACCACCGTGCCCAGCACCAGCACCCAGGCCGAGGCGGGCCACAGCGCGAAGGCCAGCGCGGCCAGCACGAACCCGGCCGTACTGGCCAGCACCAGCACGCGCAGCCAGCGGTCCACCCACAACCCGGTGATCCAGATGCCCGCCAGTGCGGCCACACCGAACACCAGCAGCAGCCGGTCCAGCCAGGCCACCGCGCCGGACAACGCCGCGAACGGTTCGATGTAGGTGTACAGCACGTTGTGCGCCAGCACGAACAGGAACATGGTCAACAGCGCCGCGCGCATGCCCGGCAGCCGCCACACCGCGCCCAGCGTCTGCCGCGCGCCCGCGCCCGGTGCCGCCAACGCCGGCAGGGCCAGCCGTGCCCACACCAGCAGGCCCACGCTGAGCAGCGACATCAGCGCGAACGCCCAGCGCCAGCCGATGGTCTGCCCGAGCAAGGTGCCGGCGGGAATGCCCAGCGACAACGCCAACGGCGTACCCACCATCGCCACCGCGATGGCGCGCCCCTGCAACCGCGGCGCCACCATGCGGCTGGCATAGCCGGCCACCAGCGACCACAGCAAACCCGCGCTGATACCAGCGACGAAGCGCGCCACCAGCATCACCGCGTAGTGGTGGGTCAGGGCTGTAATCGTATTGACCACCACGAAACCGGCGATCGCGGCCAGCAGCAGCGGTCGCCGCGGCAGGCGCTGGGTCAGGGCGGTCATCGGCAACGCGGTCACCAGCGACCCGAACGCATAGATGGTCACCAGCTGGCCCACCAGCGCGCGGCTCACGCCCAGATCGGCGCTCATCGGCGACAGCAGCCCGGCCGGCAAGGCTTCGGTGAGGATGGTGATGAAGCCGGCGCAGGCCAGCGCCAGCAACCCGGACAACGGCAACCGTTCGGCTGCCATGGGCTCAGCGGCAAGCGCACACGCGCCGGCCTCGCCACTCATGCCAGCGCCGCTCATGCCGGTGCCCCACTGCGGCAGGCGCGGGCGGCAGACAGCACGGCATCAACGGCGGCCAGCCGCAGCGGGGTAAGGAGGGGCGCATCAAGCACGGAGGACATGGCGGCATTCCAGCAACAGGGGGAGCGCCATGCTCGGCCTTCGACGGCGCGCCAAACACCCAGTCAGCGGTCCACACATTCCGGACACTGCATTCCGCAATCGGCGCAGACTCCGTACCAGCAAGGGATGCAGCCGATGCCAGCGCGGCACGCACCACTGCATCCCATCGGCCGTGCGCCGCCGCTGCGTCAGGCCGCTAGAGTGGCGCCTTTCCCCCTTGGGTGCGGCCATGTCGGCACTGGACAACATCGGCAACCTGCAGACCTTCGTGCACGTGGCCGACACCCGCAGCTTCGTCGACACCGGGCGCCTGCTCGGCGTGTCAGCCTCGGCCACCGGCAAGACCATCACGCGCCTGGAGCAGGCGCTGGGCGTGCGCCTGTTCCATCGCAGCACGCGCAGCGTGACCCTCACCGCCGAGGGCGAGCGCTTCCTGCTGCGGTGCCGGCGCATCCTCGACGAGCTGGACGCCGCCCGCACCGAACTGGCCCAGCAGGCCGCCGCCCCGTGTGGCGTGCTGCGGCTGAGCCTGCCGCTGGTGGGTGACCTGTCGCTGCCGATCCTGTCGGCGTTCATGGCCACCTACCCCGGCATCCGCCTGGAGCTGGATTTCGACGACCGCCTGGTGGATGTGGTCGAGGAAGGCTTCGACGCGGTGCTGCGCGTGGGCGAGCCGTCCGACTCGCGGCTCAGCGCGCGCCGGCTGGGCGTGTTCCCGCGCTATCTGGTGGCCTCGCCGGACTACCTCGCACGACGCGGCACGCCCCAGACCCCGCACGACCTGCTGCAGCACGACTGCCTGCACTACCGCTTCCCCAGCAGCGGCAAGCTGGAACCGTGGCCGCTGCCACGCACGCCCGGGGAACCGGCGTTGGAGCTGCCGGTGTCGATGGTGGCCAACACCATCGAGGCGCGCCTGGCCTTCGCGCTGGCCGGGCGCGGTATCGGCTACATCCCCGAGCACTCGGTGCGTGCTGCGCTGGCCGATGGCCGCCTGATGCGCGTGCTGCCCGAGCAGATCCACGCCTGCGGCACCTTCCACCTGCTGTGGCCGTCGGGCCGCCACGTGCTGCCCAAGCTGCGGGTGTTCATCGATTTCGTCAGCGCGCGGCTCACCGGGGTGAGCTGTTGAACAGCGTGCATTCACTCCATTGGCCCGGCGCAAATCTATACTGGCCGTGCGACAGCCAGTCGCCTGTGTAATGAGGTATGCCCGCATGCGCCAGTGATGCCCCGCCGTCTGTTTGACGGCCTGTGTCCTTCCCGCCCCGTGCGTGAAGGGAACCCACGGCATCCCTGGAGGTCGCATGACCGCATTTTCTCTCACGCTCGACCGCGTGACCTGCACCCTGCCCGATGGGCGGGTCCTGTTTTCCGATATCAGCACCCACATCGACACCACCCCGACCGGCCTGGTCGGGCGCAATGGCGTGGGCAAGAGCGTGCTGGCCCGCGTGTTGGCCGGCCAGCACGCGCCCAGCGCCGGCCAGGTACAGCGCACCGGCCGCGTGCACCTGCTGGCCCAGCACAGCGGCGCCCCGCCGGGCAGCATCGCCGCCTTGGCCGGCGTGGCCCCGCTGCTGGATGCGTTGGCACGCATCGAGGCCGGCAGTGTCGACCCCGCCGATTTCACCGCGGTGGGCGAGCGCTGGAACATCCGCGAGCAGCTGCAGGCGCAATGGCAGCAGTTGGGATTGCCGCCGTTGGATCCGGCGCGGCCGGCCGCGTCGCTCAGCGGTGGCCAGGCCATGCAGGTGGCCCTTGGCGGTGCGCTGCTGTCGCAGGCCGACGGCCTGATCCTCGATGAGCCCAGCAACCACCTCGACGCCGGCCACCGCACGCGGTTGCTGGATGCGCTGGCGCAATGGCGCGGCGGCCTGCTGGTGATCAGCCACGACCGTCGCGTGCTGCGCGCGATGCAGCGCATCGTCGAACTGTCGCCGGGTGGGCTGCGCAGCTATGGCGGCAACTACGACCTGTACGCGGCACAGAAGCACGACGAGCACAGCGCCGCCACCGAACTGCTGGCGCTGCGCAAGCGCGAACGGCGCCACCAGCAGGATGCCGCGCGCGAACAACGCGAACGGCTTGAGCACCGCCAGTCACGCGCGCAGCGCACCGCGCGTACGGCCAACCAGGCGCCGATCCTGCTCGGCGGCATGAAGAACCGCAGCGAGCACAGTGCCGGGCGCTGGCAGGCCCAGCAGCTGGAGCGCAGCGCGGTGGTGGACGCCCGCGTGCGCGACGCCGCTGCGCAGCTGGACGATGCCACCGGAATTGCCCTGCTGGCCCCCCGCCAGGCAGAGCCCGGGCCGCAGCGCGTGGCCGAGCTCACCGACGTCCAGCTGCCGTGGGTGTCGCCACCGTGGCAGCACATCACCCTGCAGGTGCAGCGCGGCCAACGCATCGGCGTGCGCGGCCCGAACGGCAGTGGCAAATCCACATTGCTGCGGCTGCTGGCCGGCCAGTGTGAGGCCGTCGCCGGTACCTGCACGGTAGCCGCGCGCACCGCGCTGCTCGACCAATCCCTGTCGTCGCTGCCCGCGCAGGCAACGGCGCTGGAGCTGCTGCGCGATGCCCACCCCGACGGCGGCGACGCCGATGCGCGCACCCGGCTCGCGCTGCTCGGGCTGGACGCCGAACGCAGCCTGCGCCCGCTGTCCACGCTGAGTGGCGGCGAGCGTCTGAAAGCCGCGCTGGCCGCCGTGCTGTACGCGCACGCGCCGCCGCAGTTGTTGCTGCTCGACGAACCCGGCAACCATCTCGACCTGCCCTCGCTGGCCGCGCTGGAGCAGATGCTCAGCCAGTTCCCCGGCACGCTGATGCTCGTCTCGCACGACCCGGCGCTGCTGGATGCCGTGGGGCTGACCCACTACCTGGACGCAGCCGCCGAAGGCTGGTCGTTGACGGCGGTGTAAGCCGCACCGTCAGTGCCGCGACCACGCCGGGAATGCGTCGGGCAGCAGCTGCCACAGCATCGGCCCGGCGCGCATCTCGGTATCGGTGAGCAGGCAGGCGTCGAACTCGGCACGCACCGCGCGCTCGTCCATCTCCACCCCGATCACCGCCAGCTCCTGGCGGCGATCGCCCCACCACGGGTGCCACATCCGGCGCATGGCCTGGTACTCGCCGGCATCGCCCACTTCGTCCATGCCCGGCATGGGCGCGGTCCAGCAGGCGGCCTGTTGGCGCACCCAGCCCACGTCGGTGTACGGCACCTGCGGCGGTGGCAGCAGCGGCGGGGTGTCTTCCAGCCCGGCCTCCACCCGCTGGCGCGCCGCGTACCAGAAACCGGCAGCCTCGGTGCGGGTAGCCGCGCCCACGCTGGACAGCTCGCCCACCCAGTCCATGCGGTTGGCCAGCCAGAAGAACCCCTTGCTGCGGATCACCGGCCCCAGCCCCTGCTGCAGCAGCTGCGCGAAGCGCTGCGGGTGAAACGGCCGGCGCGCCCGGTACACGAAGCTGCTGATGCCGTACTCCTCGGTCTCCGGCGTATGCACGCCACGCAGCGCCTGCATCCAGCCCGGTGCCAACTGCGCCTTGATGTAGTCGAAGCGATGCGTATCCAGCACCTCGTGCAGCGGTACGTTGCCGTGCTCTGACAACACCAGCCGCGCCTCGCGGTTCATCGCGCGCAGCACGGCCAGGGTCGACTGCAGCGTGTCGTCGGTGATCAGGTCGCACTTGCTCACCACGATCACGTCGGCAAACTCGATCTGCTCGGCCAGCAGGTTCACCACCCCACGCACGTCATCGGCACCGGCCTGCTGGCCACGGTCGGCAAGCCGGTCGGTCGAGCCGAAGTCGTGCAGGAACTGCTGCCCGTCCACCACCGTCACCATCGTGTCCAACCGTGCGATGTCGTTGAGGCAGAAGCCGTCCTCATCGCGTACCGAGAACGTGGCCGCCACCGGCATCGGTTCGGCGATACCGGTCGATTCGATCAGCAGGTAGTCGTAGCGGCCCTCGGCGGCCAACCGCTTGACCTCCTGCAGCAGATCGTCGCGCAGGGTGCAGCAGATGCAGCCATTGCTGAACTCCACCAGCGTCTCTTCGGTACGGCGCAGCGCCGCGCCGCCATCACGCACCAGCTGCGCGTCGATGTTGATCTCGCTCATGTCGTTGACGATCACCGCCACCCGCCGTCCCTCGCGGTTGCGCAGCAACTGGTTGAGCAGCGTGGTCTTGCCGGCACCAAGGAAACCGGACAACACGGTTACCGGCAGGCGGGCATCGGTGGGGGCAGCAGTGGCGTTCATGGAGGGACAGGGTCCGCAGCGGAATGAAATGTTACTATATAACATTCACTGATCCGGGCCCCACCCCCATGAAACGCTCCTCAACCCTGCTCGATGCCGGCGCCATCGCCCTGTCCAGCCTGTGCCTGCTGCACTGCCTGGCCCTGCCGATCCTGGCCGCCACCCTGCCCTTGTTCGGGGTATGGGCGCAGGCCGAGTGGGTGCACGTGCTGTTCGTGGCCATCGCCGCCCCCCTGACCGGCTTCGCCCTGTGGCGCGCACACCGCCAGCAGCGCCTGCCTGCCGCGGCCGTCACCAGCGCCGCGCTGGGCCTGCTGCTGTTGCTGGCTGGCGCCGCCGAGTGGCCCAGCCACGACAGCGAAACCCCGATGACCGTCGTCGGCAGCCTGCTGTTGGCGGCCACGCATGTGTGGAACGCATGGCGGCGGCATCGGCATTGAGCGGGCGTCAGCCGTAGCGGCGGACGTGGTGCGGCACCGCGTCAGCGCGCGGCCGCCCGCCATCACCGCATTCAGCGGTGCAGCAGCATCGACACGAGGAACAGCGCCAACGGTGCCGTGCTGACCACCGCACCGACAATCCCCAGCCACGGCCAGCGTTCCTGGCGCACCCGCGAGGCCATGCTGGCCACCAGCCCCACGGCCGCCGCCGCGAGCACGCCGATGGCAACGCCGGTGGTCCCGGCCCCGGCAATGACGCCGTGATTGGCCACGCCGGCCAGCCAGCCGGCCGCACCGCCCACGGGCAGGCCAAGGAAACTGCACAGCCCCAACAGGGGCGCGCGGGTGGCACGCGGTGGTGCGGGAACGGATGCTGGTGCGGGCGAAAGGGTGTCCTGGGGCACAGGCGCTACTCGTCTGGAATGCCTCCACCGTACACCCTGAGCCACATCACCGTGGAAGTGCATCGGGTGGCTGCAGCGTCTGGGCGCAGAACCCTCAGTGATGCACGATGAAGGCCACGATGAAAAGCAGCAGCGGCGCCTTGCTGACCAGGGCACCGGTGACGCCCAACCACGGCCAGCGCTCCTGGCGCTCGCGCCAGGCGATGCTGGCCACCATCCCCACGCCGGCCGCCGCCAGCACGCCGATCGCAGCCATGATGCTGGTACCCACGCCTGCCGTCCCCTGGCCGCCCATGTCTGCCAGCCAATAGGCCGCAGCGCCCAGCGGCAGCCCGAGGAAGCTGCACACGCCCATTACCGGGGGCCGGGCTGCGGGTTGCCGTGGTTGGAACGATGTCGCCGGTGGCGGACGGGGGTGCGGGGGCACGGGCGCTGCTCGTCTGGACTGCCACCAACGTACACCCGGGCGCATGGCAGTGGCGTACACGCTGGGCTCTCTACACAGCGTCGTTGGACGAGGTTGCCTAGACTGCGCCTATCGCCGTAGGAGGTCACCGCCATGCGCCCTGCCGTTTCACTGCTTTTGCTTGCCCCGGTACTGTTGCTTGGCGCCTGCGGCAACCACGACAACGGCGCGGGCGTGTTCTCTGCCGATCCCCTGCTGGGCTGCTACGCCACCCACGCACGCAAACCCGCCGAGTTCCGCATCGAGCAGCAGCAGGGCCAATACTTCGTGAGCTTCAACCGCGACGAGCAATGGCAACGCGATCCCACCGCGCTGCAGGTGTCCTCGCGCGCGGACATCGCCCGCTACTTCAAGGACGATGCCGACCAGATCGACAAGGCGCTGGTCCGGCCCAACGGCGGGTTCGGCATCTTCCACTTCAACCCGGGCGCCACGCTCAAGGGCAAGGACAAGAACAGCGACTACATGGCCTTGGTGCTGATCGGGGCCGGGCCGGTGTTCAAGGTGCGTTGCGGCTGATCCTGGCGCCAACGGGCATCACCTCAGCATGGCACCTCCTCCTGCCGCCCCGTGCGATGGATGGAGCTGTACGGCCACTCCATCGCATCGCGCACGTGACCGTGCTTTACCGGGTTCTGATGCACATAGGCCACGTGCCGATGAAAGTCGTCCTCGTCCAGGATGCGATGCTCACGGAAGCTGCTGTGCCACAGCGGCCGCGCGGAACGATCGCGACGTAGCACCGCGCGCGGCGGCTTGCCCGGCAGGTGACGGTCGAAGATGGCCTGGATCTGTGTCCAGCGCCGATGCCCGTCATCGTCCCCCGCCGGCAGCGTCCACACGCCATGCAGATGGTCGGGCAGCACCACGATGGCGTCGATGCGGAACGGCCGTGCCTGCTGCGCCACCCGGAACGCCAGCCGTAATGCCTGTGCGTGCTCCACCAGCAACCCGGCGTGGGCACGGTGCAGGTGTGCGCTGAAGAAGTACGCGTTGCCAGGCTGCCAAGGGAGGTGATCGCAGGTCATGCACGCAGTGTCCGTGTCCGCCTGCACGGCAACGATCAGGACACGCAGCGCCGCTGGCTGGGAAAGCCGCGCATGCTGCTGTCATCAAATGAGTCGGGGCGGGTCAGACATCCCCTCATCGGGGTGGCGACGCTACACTGCGCGGTCACCTGCACCCGTGGCTGCCTGATGCGATTGTCCGCCCTGTTGTTGCCTGCGCTTGTGCTGCTTGCCGGCTGCGGCAACGGCGATTCGATCGGCCAGGGGCGGTTGATCGGCTGCTATGCCGCACCGGGCGCCCACAGCCGGGAAAGCGTCAAACTGACGCGCGTGGACGGTCGTTACGTCATCGCCTACCGGCGCGCCTCGCCGTGGCGTCAGGTGGATACACCGCTGATCACCCCCGACGACGAACAGCGCGCGGCCCTGTTCAGTGCGGGCGAGCTTGACCAGATCGAAGAAGCGCTGTTGACCCCGGACGGCCAGAGTGGCGTGTTCCGTTTCAAGGCCGGTGCACGCGTCCACGGCGAGGCGCTGAACGAGACGCATGGTGTGATCGAAGGCGGCAAGGTGCGTGCGATGCGCAAGCAACGCTGCCAGTGGTTGTTCAGCCGCGGAACGTTGTTGCGCTACGGCACCTGACGCGCACCGCCGTCAGCGATGCTGCGTCTCGCAGGTGACCCGCGCGGTGGCGGCGATCCGCTCCACCAGCATCCCGTCCTCGCGCCGGCCCAGCCGTTCAAACGCCTTGGAGGATTCGGGCAGCAGCCGGCGCAGCGCCTGACTGACCGGCACCGACCAGGTGGTCACAGCGGCATCGCCTGCGCCGGGGTCACCCAGCACCCACGGCAGCATCAGCAACGTGCGCTCGTTGGAGGCCAGCACCTGCGGTGGTCGGTGCTCGTAGCGGATGACCACTCGCATGGCGGGGTCATCATCGGTCCAGATGCCGTTGGCGTAGTAACGGCCCAGCTGTGCCTTCAGGGAGGCGCGCTGCAGCAGCGCATGCAGCTTGGCCTCGAACGCGCGCGGGGTGCAACCGCGTGTCGGCGTCGAATAGTCCGGCAGCGCCTGCTCCAGTATCCGCGCTGGCCGCACCCGTCGCGCCACCGCGTCCACGCCGCGCTCGCGCGGCCACGGTGGAGCAGAAACCGCCCACAGCAGCTCGGCAACGCGTTGCGCCGGGATCGCATCTGTCAGCACCGCATCCGGGTCTTCCTGGCTGTCCAGCTGCGAGCTGCGCTGGAAGGTGCGTCGGCCAGCGCCCGGTTCCAACCGATGCACTTCGTCCACCCGGCCCCAGCCGCTGTACTGGTAGCGGATCTCGATGGACTGCAGGTCCTGCAAGGCGCCTGCCGGCGGGCCGTGCGGCGCGCTGCAGCCGGTAACCAACGCCACGCCCAGCATCATCAGCGCGCGCGCCCAGCGCGACAAACGGCGGATGTATTCCAACGGTGTGCCCACGTCAATTCCCTGTAAGGCCCTGCAGCGCGGTATGCCGCCGCTACTATAGAGCCTCCTGCCCGGCCGCAGCCTGCCCCCGGGCGCGGTCTCAGGTACGATGCCTTCCCCTGGCTGACCTGACGCCACGCTGCCCCGCAGCCCCGGCGCCCCCACTCCCGTGCCCCATTACACCGGCCCCCTGCTGACCCGCCCGCTTGCCGAAGCCCTCACCCGCGCCCGCGACAGCGGCGCGACCGAATGGACCGGCTCGCTCGACCTCGGCCTGTCCACCGGCACCGCCACGCTGGCTGCCGACCACTGGCTGTGGAAGGACGAACGCTACGACTACCCGGGCAAGACCAAGGACCGCACCCTCTACTACTGGGACGGCGAAGAATTCCTGGCGGTGTCGCGCTTCGGCTCGGCGCTGATCAAGCTGGTGCCCACCGAATGGGATGCCCCCACCTTCGAGATCGACGGCATCAAGATGCTGCCCAGCGCGCAGGTGTCGCCGTTTGAAGACGCGCGGCGCAAGGTGGCGCTGATCGCCCCGGCCGGCAAGACCGTGCTGGATACCTGCGGCGGGCTCGGCTACTTCGCGGCGTGCTGCCTGGAGGGTGGCGTCACTCGCATCCAGTCGTTCGAGAAGAACCCTGACGTCCTGTGGCTGCGCACGCTCAACCCGTGGTCGCCCGACCCCGAGGCGGCCAGCAGCGGCGGGCGCCTGTCGCTGACCCATGCCGATGTGTCACAGGCCATTGAAGGGATCGCATCCAGCTCGGTAGACGCCATCCTGCACGACCCGCCGCGCTTCGGCATTGCCGGCGAGTTGTATTCGCAGGTGTTCTACGACCAGTTGGCGCGGGTGATACGCAAGGGCGGGCGCATGTTCCACTACACCGGCGCGCCGAACAAACTCACCAGCGGCCGCGATGTGCCGCGTGAAGTGGCCAAGCGCCTGGAGAAGGCCGGTTTCAAGGCCGACCTGGCCATGGACGGCGTGCTCGCGGTTCGCCGCTGACGTCGCCGCCCGTTTCCGGGCGACGGCGCGTGAGCGGGGCGCGTTAGTCCCCGCGCGGCAGCTTTGCCGCCCACATGTTGTCCACCAGGTTTGGATACGCCCGGCCGTTTTCTTCGGCCCGTTGCCGTGCGGCTTCTTTCTGTGCCGGTGACAACGGGCGCGAGGCCCCGCTCTTGGGGTTGGGCTTCTTCCACGGCGGGGTGCGGGTCTGGCGCATGGGCAGATGCTACCGCACCGTCACTTGGCCAGGAACGCGACCAACGCCGCGTTGAACTGCTCGGCGTGGCTGGCGTTGCAGCCGTGCGGGGCGTCTTTCAGCACGACCGCCTCGCTGCCGGCAATGGCCGCATGGGTACGCTTGCCCGAACCCTCGTACGGCACCGTGCCATCGCTGTCGCCGTGCAGCACCAGGGTGGGCACGGTGACCTTCTTCAGGTCCTCGCGGAAGTCGGTGGTGCCAAAGGCCTTCATGCAGCCCAGCGCGGCGGTCTGGTCGGACTGCTTGCACAATGCGATGGCCTCCTGGCGCTCTTTCTCGCTGACCTTGAGCTCACCGTTGGCGCTGAAGAAGTCCTTGGTGAAGCCATCGAAGAACGTATCGCGATCACGCTCCAGGCCCTGCTTCATTTCATCGGCCTTGGCCTGGGTCAACGGGCCGTCGGGATTGTCATCGGTCTTGAGCATGTACGGCGGCACGGCCGAGGCGAACACCACGCTGTGCAGGCGCTGCTCGCCATGGCGGGCGATGTAGCGGGCCACTTCGCCGCCGCCCATCGAGAAGCCCACCAGCGTGACATCGCGCAGGTCGAGGTCGTTGATCACCCCGGCCAGATCGTCGGCCAGCGTGTCGTACTCGTAGCCGTCGGCCGGCGTGTCCGAACGCCCGAAGCCACGGCGGTCATAGGCCACCACGCGGTAGCCGGCGTCCTTCAGCACCGGCACCTGTGCCTTCCAGGATTCGGCCGACAGCGGCCACCCGTGGATCAACACCACCGGGCGGCCGGTACCGCCAGTATCTTCAACGTGCAGGCGAACGCGGGAAGCAGTCATGGAAACTCCGTGTGTGGGCGGAAAGAGAGTGGCCGATGCTAGGCAGGCGGCACCGCGCGGCCTGTGAAAAAATCCGCCGCAACGTCTACGCCGCCTGCACAGCCGCGTGAGTCGACGCGGCGTGCAGGGGATGAATCGCGCATCAACCGCAGCGCGCGTCCTCCACCCCGGGTTAACCATTCCACGCAGCGGCGTGCCCTACGCTTGCAACATCGACGACGCCATCAGGACAGTGCATGACCCCACCCTCGCCTGCGCCCGCCACCGAAGCCGACCGCCAACGCGCCCTGGACGCCCTGCATATCGTGGGCAGCCTGCCCGAGCCGGCCTACGACGACATCGTCAAGGTGGCAGCCGCCGTGTGCGGCACGCCGATGGCGCTGGTCACCCTGATCGACCGTGACCGCCAATGGTTCAAGGCGCGCACCGGTCTGGACGGCACGCAGACCGAGCGCAACGTCGCCGTGTGCGACCACGCCATCCGCCAGCCCGACCAGTTGATGGAAATCGGCGACCTGGCGCAGGACGCGCGCTTTGCCGACAACCCCGTGCTGAACGACATCGGCGCACGCTTCTACGCCGGCATGCCACTGGTCACCGAGCAGGGCGCCGCGGTAGGCAGCGTGTGCGTGGTGGACATCACCCCGCGCGAGCTCAACGCGGTGCAGCGCGATGCGTTGCAGGCGCTGGCCCGGCTGACCATGACCCTGATGGAAAGCCGCAGCCGCGAACGCGACCAGCAGGTGGCGACCCTCCTCGACCAGGCCGTGGCCGACGAGGCGGCGTCGCCCGACGCAGGCGGCGCCTACACCGTGGTCATCCTGGAACTGCAGGACCTGGCAGAGCTGGCGCAACGGCTGGGGGAGCGCACCCTGGACCGCCACCTGCAGCAATTGGACCACGCTCTGGAGCAGTGCCTGCAGCCCGAGCGCGGCGACAGCCTCAACCGGGTCACCGGCAGCGGCGAGTTCATTGCGGTGCTGGGCAGCGCCCATGCCCCGGACACCGTGGCGGCGTTTGAGGCGGTCGCGCACGACACCCTGCAACGACTCGGTACGCCGTTGCTGCTGGGCGCGGCGTCCACCGATCGCGGCGAATCCACGAGCGCAGTGTTCCTGCGCGCGGACCAGGCGCTGAGCGCCGCCAAGCAGCGGGGCCACTGACCTTCCTGCGTGTGGGCCGGGGTAGCCGCAGTGCCTGTCTCAATCCATGAGACAGGCACGCCGCATGCTGCATCACGTACCACCCCACAGAGACCGGGACAGATGGACCTTCGCCCGCTTTATCCCTGCGCCACCGCCCCAGCCGTGCTGGCCCTGCCGCGCGTTGCCTGCGGCGGTTTGGCGCGCACGTTGCTGCTGCACGGCGTGGGCGCACACCCCGCCTCGCGTGCCGCGTTGCGCAGGGCACTGCGCAGTACCTCGCAGGCCGGAGCATGCCAATGTTGCCCCGCGGCGCCGCGTTCGCACGGGTGTGCCGCTTCTCCGGCCGCCCGCAGCGCGGCGTGCACAGGCACGGCGGCCTGCGTAGCCAGCGCCTGAGCGCACCGGTTTCGCACCCGCCCAGCAGCCCCACATCCAAGCGCCCCGGGTCCTCGCGCCTGGCACGCGGCCGGCCCCATTACTAATTACATAGTTGACATGCCGAGCGCGGCGGGCGCACGATCCGGTCATCAACTAACAAACCAGTAGACAGCCCATGGCCCGCCCCAGCTCGCCCACCCTGACCGACTCCGAGCGCCGCATCCTCGAAGTGCTGTGGAAGACCAAGGAAGCCTCCGTGCGCGAGGTGGCCGACGCGCTGTCGAAAAAGAAGCCGGTGGCCTACACCACCGTGCTGACCATGTTCAAAGTGCTGGAAAAGAAGGGCCTGGTGACCTACCGCAGCGAAGGCCGCGCGTTCATCTACAGCGCCGCCATCAGCCGCAGCGAGGCCCGTCGCCAGGCCCTGGAAAACCTGCTCAAGTCGTTCTTCAACGGCTCGCCCAGCGTGCTGGCCCAGCACCTCATCGACGAACACAACATGGAGGCCGACGAATTGGCCGCCCTGCAGAAGCGCGTCGACGACGCGGGCAACCCGGGGAAATCGGCATGAGCGCGCACACCACCCACACCCTGCTGACCGTGGCCGTGCAGCACCTGTGGCATGCCGCGCTGTTGCTGGCCCTGGTGCTGCTGGTAGTGCAGCGCGCGCGGCTCAGCGCCGAAGCACGTTCGTGGCTGCTGTGCGGGGCCTTCGCACTGGCCGCGGTGTCGCCGCTGCTGGTGCTGCTGCCCCGCGAAGCGGTCACCGTAGCTGAGGCCGCGGTGGCCCTACCGACTGCAGCACAGTCGACCCCACTACCAACCTCGGCTGTGCCGGCCGCGCCAGCGTCACCCACTGCAACACTGTCCGCTTTCGTACCCACCGCGCTGCAGGCGTTGGCGATGATCTGGCTGCTCGGCACGCTGTGGGGGCTGCTGCGCCTGGCGCAGGGCATCTGGCAGGCACGGCGGCTGCACAGCGCCGCACGCCCTTCGCCCGCACTGGATGCCCTGTTGGGCCCGGCACTGCCGCGCGGCAGCTGCGTTGCCCTGTCCGATGCGGTGGCCGGCCCGATGGTGGTGGGCCTGTTCGCGCCGCGCATCCTGGTCCCACCGCATCTGGCCAGCACGTTGTCGCCACCAGCGCTGCGCGACCTGTTGCTGCATGAAGCCGCCCACGTGCAGCGCCGTGATCTTTGGGTAACCGCACTGCAGCGCACTCTGCTTGCGGTGTACTGGTGGAGCCCGTGCCTGCGCATGCTGGGCAACCGGCTGGAACTGGCCCGCGAAATGGCCTGCGATGCCCGCGCCGCACACCGCTCCAGCAGTGGCCGCGACTACGCCGATTCACTGCTGCGCGGTATCGCCGGCATGGTGCAGCAACGCCCGCAACGCGCCGCACTGGCTGTGAGCATGTCGGGCAGCCGCAGTGGGCTGACGCAGCGCGTGGACGGGCTGCTGCAGTTGCAGCGGGGGCAGGTGAGCTGGCGTACCCGGCTGCGCTGGAGCGCCCTGTGCCTGGCCGCGCTGGCCACGCACGTGGGCGTCACCGTGGCGGCCACCCCGCGCCTGGGCACGCCAACCGTGGTGGCGCCCAACAGCGACACCGCCACACGCACCGCATCGGCACAGGCCGAGCGCCTGCTCGACGCCGCTGCAGAAGGCGACCTCGCCCAGGTGCGGCAGCTGGTGCAGGCCGGCGTCGCGGTGGATACCCAACTTGCCGGTGACGGCACCGCGCTCATCGCCGCCGCGCGCCACGGGCACCTGGCCACGGTAGACGCCCTGCTCACCCTGGGTGCCACGCCGGACCTGGCCTCGCGTGGCGACGGCAACCCGCTGATCGCCGCCGCACGCCGCGGCCACCTGCCCGTGGTAGAGCGGCTGGTAGGCGCCGGCGCCGACGTCAACCGCATCGTCGCCTACGACGAGACCCCGCTGATCAACGCCGCCCGCTCCGGCGACGTGGACACCGTGGCCTACCTGGTCAACCACGGTGCCGACGTCAACCTGGGCGTGGTGGCCGACGCCGGGCAGTGGCGCTCGCCGTTGAACCAGGCGCGCAACAGCCGCGTGCGCGACTACCTGATCCAACGCGGCGCCGTCACCGGCCGCCGCTGATCCCACGCGCGCACCGCGCGTAACCCATCCCTGCAACAACACCCCCACGTGGTGGCCACCCGGCCATCACCGGCCGACTGCGGCCTGCGTTTGGCAATGCCGCACCGGTTCTCCTGCCCGCACACCCCACCCCGAGGTTCCGCATGGTTTCGATCCGTCGCGCTTCCCCTGCCGCCGCCGTGCTGCCGCCCCCCCACATCCTGCTGCGTGGCGCACTGGCCACCACGCTCTCGCTGCTGCTGGCCCTGCCCGCCTTCGCCGGCGACCGCCACGACACCGCCATCGACAGCGCCCTGACCGCCGGCCTTCGCCCCGGCGTGGTGCCCGCCGGCGATCCGCTGCCGCGCTGGTCGCTGCAGGCGCGCATGGCCCACTACCACGTGCCCGGTGTAGCCATTGCGGTGCTGCGGGACGGCAAGCTGGTGCACAGTGCCGGCTACGGCCTGCGCCAGGCCGGCAGCCGCGATGCCGTGAACGCGGACACGTTGTTCTCGGTGGGCTCGGTCAGCAAGGTCATCACCGCGGCCACCACGCTGCGGCTGGTGGCCAATGGCAGCCTCGCGCTGGACCAGGACATCACCACCTACCTGCGCAGCTGGAAGGTACCGGCGACGCCCACCACCCCGACCCCGCAGGTGAGCCTGCGCATGCTGATGTCGCACACCGCCGGGCTCGGCGTGCACGGCTTTGCCGACTACCTGCCGGGCGAACCGCTGCCCACGCTGCTGCAAACGCTGGACGGCATCGCCCCGGCGAAGAACAAGCCGGTGCGCCTGATCCACGCCCCCGGCGAGCGCGGCGACTATTCCGGCGGCGGGGTGATGGTGGAACAGCAGGTGCTTGAAGATGCCAGCGGCCAGCCCCTGGATGCACTAGCCCGCGCGCAGGTGTTCGCCCCCCTGCAAATGCAGCGCAGCCGCTTCACCACCCCGCCGGATACCCTCGACAACATCGCCAAGGCCCACGACGGCGACGGCGCGCCCACCGCCCTGCCGCGCGGCTGGCAGACGTTCCCTGAAGCCGGTGCGTCAGGCCTGTGGACCAGTGCCAATGACCTGGCCGCCTTCGTGGCGGCGCTGACCAACAGCTATCGCGCGCCAGGCGGCTTCCTGCCGCAGCCGATCGCCATCGACATGATGACCGAGGTATCGCCGAGCTGGCATGGCCTGGGCCCGCGCCTGGACGGCAGCGGCGCCACCCGCATCTTCCACCACGGCGGTTCCAACGACAGCTACCGCGCCTGGATCGAAGGCTATCTGGACAGCGGCGACGGCCTGGTCATCCTCACCAATGGCGAGAACGGCGCCGAGCTCACCACCGAGATCCGCAATGCCCTGTCCGACGCACTGGGCCGTGGCGTCAACCCGCCCGTACGCCCCGTCGCGCTGGATCTGCACGCACCGGCCTATGCCGACTACGCCGGCGTGTTCGCGCAGGACCTTTCGGTACCCATGGCGCATCGTCGCGCCCTGGCCGACATCTTCGACATTCCGGCATTGCAGGTGAAAGTGGCCGACGGGCAGGTGCGCGTGGGCGTTGCCGGTCGGCCGCAGGACGGGCACGTACTGCCGCTTGCCCCCAACCGCTTCGTGTCACCGGATATCGACGGACTGCAGATCGAGTTCCACCGCGATGCGTGGGGCAAGGTCAACGCGTTGAGCGTGGTGCATGGCGAGGCGCACGCGTACTACGTGCGCAAGTGACAGCGGCACGCGCTGCAACGCCAGACATTGCAGCGCGCAGGCCGTGACCGCTCAGGCCAGCGCCGCCGAATGCCGCAGCCGCACGCGGTGGTCGCCCAGCACCGCGTACCGCACCGTGAGCGGTGCGCCGGGCACAAGCGCGGTCTGCAGCGCACTGGCCTTGCCGGCCGTGTCCAGCAGGTGCCAATGCCCGCCCAGACGCGCGAACAGCGCATGCTCAACGCCTTGGCGACCATCGTTGCGGCGCGCCCACATCAGCTCCTGCACGGGCCCGCTGACGGTATGGCGGCGCAGCTGCCCACGCTGCAGCCACAGCCGCGCCACCGGGGACCACACACCCAGCAGCCACAGCAGCGCAACGCCCACGCCGGCCCACAGCCACACGCGGACACCCGCGCCGACGGCAGGCACTGCGGCCAGCACTGCGATGCCCAGCAACGCTGCACCACACAGCCAAGCCGCTGCACGCAGCGCCGCTACCGGGCGGGTGCAGAGGTCGCGCCAATCCTGTGCGTCCATCGGTGCGGGCGCATCGGCCACCACCGCCATGCCGGGGTAGTCCACCTGCAGCAGGTGACCGGGATGCGCCGCGCTCCATACCAGGCGCAGCGGCGTGCCCGGTGCGGGCCCCAACACGTGCTGCGGCACGAAGCCGGACAGCGCGTCGGTGCCGGGCGATTCCTCCAGCACCAGGTGGCGGTAGTCGCCCAGCACGTAGCTGCGTGGCGCCCGCGCGAAGCGTGCCTGCTGCGGCAGGATCTCGGCGGACTGCAGCGCACCCTCCATCACCGCCACCTCGGAAGATGCCAGTGCCTCGCGCAACCACACCGGGCGACGCTGCCGCACCAGCGCCGCAGCAACGATGCCAGCCAACCCCACCACCGCTGCCAGAATCATCGGCACCCAGGTGGGCGCAGCATGCGCGCGGTGCAGGCCCAGCCAACCGAAGTAGGCGGTGATCGCAACGGCCAGACAGACGGCAATCAACAGCCACAGATTGCCGGCGGCGCGTTGGCGGGCGAGGTCGGCCTGCAAGCGGGAGCGGAGTTCGGCGGGCATCGCGGTGAGGGTGCGCGGGGAAGGTGGGGACATCCGTAGTCTCGGTAGCGGTGCGTCTACTGCGGACGCGACCGTTGATTATGGCTCACGGGGTCCAGCGCGGCCGCCCGCGACGCGGATTCTCCCTAAAGAAGCTGACGTGCAGGCCGCTAAGTCCGATGACGCAGACCCTTTTTGACCAGGAGCAGTAATGAGCACGGAATACGCAACGCCGAACGGCGCAGTCACGGTCAACCCGATGCGGTTGCCCAACACGTTGCATCTCATCCTGGGCGGCGTCTGCTTCGTGCTGGCCGGTGCCCTGTTGCTGGGCATCACCAATGCCGACGCCGTGCGCAGCATGGGCGTGGGCGCGTTTGGTCGGCTCAGCATCGGCGTGCTGATCCTGCTGATGGGCGGCCTGCACGTGGGCATGGCCATGCGCTATTTCCGTTTCACCCTGCGCGAGGGCGAAGCCGGCGAGATCGCCTTCCCCGCCACGGCTGGAAACCGCAACAACCACCTGCTGAACACCATCAATGACGGCATCGTCAACCGCGAGCGGCCCAGCGATGCGCTGTTGAGCATGCTCTACGGGCTGGTGCCGCAGCTGAGCCAGGCGCCCACCATCCTGCGCCGGCACGCGGAAATCCAGTTGCAGCGCGCCGTGTATCTGGTCGGCCTGCTGGCCAGCTTCGGTCTGGCCTGGATCTTTGCCCAGCCAGCTGCATTTACGTGGATGGCTGCGTTCTACTTCGCGCTGGCGGTAGTGGTACTGAAGCCGTTCGCCACCCTGGCCGCCATCCGCAAGGGCGCAATGGAGCCGGACACCTCCAAGCCGCTGCCCAAGCCGCGCTGGGGTGCCATGGTGAGCCTGCTGCTGGTCTCCATCGCCGGCCCACTGGCCATCACCTTGTCGCCGCTGCAGGTACCGGCGCCCCCGTTTGCCACTGCGACCGTGGTGCTGCCCACCATCGCCGTGCTCGGCAGCGCGTTGATTGCCAGCGCGCTGTTCATCGTGGCGTTGATCGCGCAGACCAAGCATTACACCTCCTCCGGGGCGCGCCATGTCGTTCGTGAAGATGTGGCCATGCATGATCTCACCCGTGGCCTGCTGGACCGCTGGATAGACCGGCTGCCCTGGCCACGCAAGGAGTACGCCAATGTGCATACCGTGCATGGCAACGAATACGAGGGCGTGCTCCTGTATGAAGCCGAGCCGGTGGCACGCGCCGATCAGAGCGCGGCCACGCTGCGCGGTGCGTTCGAAGCCGCGTGGGGATCCCCCACCCAGCGCCCGTTGCTGGGCCTTGGCCTGTTCGGTCTGCTACTCGGTGTGAGCGGGGTGGTGTTTGCCTTCCTGTACGCACGGAGCAGCGGCGCGGCGATGATCGGCCTGATTGCACTGGGCTTCGTGTCGTCGGCGCAGTTCGCACTGGCCTCCGCGCACAAGCTGTGGAACCGGGTGGATTTCACTTCCACCGTGTATCGCATGCACTACAAGGGCACCTTCCACCGCGCCGAGCGCGTTGCTGGCAGCGTCGTGGGTGCCAACGGAACCCTGGCCGAACAGGCCATCCGCTTCGGTCCGCTGCGTGTGGCGGTGTGCGTGGCACAGCTGGAATCCGTGGCATTTTCGCGCGATGGTGCACGCCACATCACCGCCATCGACCTGCTGCCCGATGCCTGCCACCAGCAGTTTGCGCTGATGGAGGATTACATCGCCGATGCCCGCCAACGTGCCGGCGCGTTCTACAACGAAGAACACCAGGTGCGTGAAGTGCTGACCAAGGGCATGCGGCCGCCGGCATTGCCTGAAGGTGCTCCGGGGCAAGACGGCCAGGTGGTGAATGTGGTGTAACAGATCTGGTAGACGTGCGAATTGAAGAAGCGCGGCGATACTCCGTTGACGACATGTTCTCATGCGGAGTTACCAACCCCATGGAATGGAGCTTCCTGAATGCAATGGATTACATCGCTTTCGAATAGCGTAGCGATTACGACCGCACTAGGTGCGGCAGTCGCGATCCTTGTCGTTTACTGGCGGGCGGGAACGATTCAACCACTGTACGTCCGGCTACTCAGGCTGTTCATTGGCAAAAGCGAAGTTGAAGATCCTATCGTTCGCCAGAGTCTTGCCGATCACGCGGCACTGGTCAGCTTCCAGGTGACGTACGGCGTTCGTCCCGAGACCCTACGAGACGCCAGAAGGTTGATAGCTTTCGCCGAAAGAAGGAACATCCCACTTCACCTGATAGGGAGCGCAGGCGAGGCTTTTTGCATCGACTCGTTGACCATCGTGCAGAAGAAGGTTCCGAGAAGGATCGCCGTGGCCGTCCCTGCTGCGCTTACCCTGATGGCTTGGGTATTGATGTGTCTGTCCGTCATTGTTGCCGCCAGTGGTAGCGCACTCGTAACGATCAAGAAGACCGATACGCTCATCTTCCTCTCGGTGGCCGAAGCCCGCATCGCTTTCACAACGGCGCCATCGGAGCGCAAGAGGATCTCGGCCAGCTCCTGCGAGCGGGATGCAGAGGCGTTGTCGATTCCGACTGTGTTTCATCGCGATGATCTCGCAATACTGTGCAGTATATGGAGGGACCCGTCGCTGAAGGACTTTCTCGCCAAGCAGCTGCGGGAACAGCGAACGATCGCATTGGTCGCTGCATCGATCTTCTCGGCGCTGATTCTGCTTTTTCTTGGATGGATCAAGCGATTGGGCGCAGCGATACGACTGAATGCTCGGTTGAGTTCAACGACAGAGCGCACCTGAACGGGCTACGGAGACTCGGAAGCGCAGTTCGAAGCACCGACCGAACCGTTGGGTTGCCTTGCAGAGTCGCCATAAATCGGAGACCTTGCTTGGCGCGGACCTCCAGCAGGATAGGCCGGCCTACGCTGGCAGAAAGCTGCGATGCCCACCCGCGCCTGCGGATGGGCACCGCATCAACGCATCAGTCCAGCTGGATCCGCGCCACCGACTCCGGGCTGCCCTTGGCCTCGTTGTCGCCGTTCTTGACGGTCACGTACAGCACGTTCTTCTTCGCATCCAGCGCCAGGCTGTTCGGGTGCGTGGGCACCGAATAGGTCTTGAGCGGCTTGTACGTATCGCTGTTGTACGACGTCACCGTGCCCGCTTCGCGGTTGGTGACGTACAGCCGCTTGCGCTTGGCATCCAGCAGGATGCCCAGCGGGCCGGCGTCGGTGGGGATGCTGGCCAGTTCCTTGCCGGTGGTGCGATCCAGCACCAGCACGCGCTGGCCCGGGTGGGTGGAGGCGAAGCCCGAGCTGCTGGCCTGGTACTTGCGGATCATCTCCGAGCCCTGGTCGGTGACGTACAGGCGCTTGCCCGACGGCTCCAGCGCGATGTTCATCGGCTGCTCGGCGCTCACCTTGAAGCGCTGCTCCACCTTGCCGCTGTCGGTGCCCACGGTGACCACTTCGGCCAGCAGGTTGGAGGTGTACACGCGCTTGGCCTTGGCATCCAGCGCCAGGCCCGGTGCCTTGGCGTTGCCCAGGCCCGGAATGGTGTTGACCACCTTCAGCGACTGCGTGTCCACCACGAACAGCACGCTGCCGTCGCCGGAGTGGCCGGTGACATACAGGCGGTTGGCCGCGCCATCCACCACCAGCTCGCGCAGGTCATGGGTGTAGGCGGCCTTGCCGTCCTTGCCCACCTTCTTTTCCATCAGCTGCACGATGCCCACCACCTTGTGGGTGTTGGTATCCACCACGGTGACCGAGGTGTCCACCGTGTTGCCGATGTACAGGCGGTGGTTGGCGTCGTCCAGCACCAGGCCGAAGGCTTTGCGCTCCAGCGGGATCTGCGCTTCAACGTCGAGGGTGTTGGGGTCCAGCAGCAACAGCTGCGCCGGGCCGGCGGCATCGCCGAAGCCACCGGACGAGGCCACGTACACCACGTCTACCGTGGGGCTGTAGGCCAGCTCATACAGGCCTTGGGCAACGGGCTTGCGCAGCACGGCGGCTGCGGTTTCGGCAGCCGGGGTGGCCTTGCCCACGGCGAACGCCGACGGGGTGCCAAGGGACAGGGTGACGGCGAGGGCCAGCGCGGCCGAACGGAGAAGGGAACGAGGGTACATGCGAGCGTCCTTGAATGGGCACGGGAGGGTGTCCTGGCTCGCTGGGCCGTACGTGTGACGGCCGGTCCCGCATGTGTGCGTGGGCTGGCTGGCTGGAATGCCGGGGAATGGTAGCAGGGTGTGGGGGTGGGTGCTTGGCGGCGGCAATCAGTCGAAGGGGAATGGGCCAAAGGCAATGGGTTCGGCTTTGCGCAATCGCAACATGCGTGCTGCCAGCTCCGGGCCTATGGCCGCGGCGGCTTCGGCGGGCGTGCCCAGTTGGTATTCGCCGTCGGGAGCCATGTCCAGATGCCTCGCCAGCAACTCGTAGTAGAGTCGTTCGGTAATGGCCTCGATCGAGCAACCCGACGCGACGAAGGCGACCAAGCCTTCCTCCTCGGGTGTGCCGCGCTCCCGTTCCCAGCGGCTACGGCGCAGGGTGTAGGCCACTTCGCCGTACCAGTACTTTCCTTCGAAATTTTCGTCCTCGTCTTGCATGGCTTCGAGCTCAGGAAGGCGTTGGTGGATGGGGCGTTGTCTTCGTCGGGCTCGTCAGGCTGGAACAGCACCTGCACCATCTGTATCGGGCCCACGGTGACCTCGGCTATGCGCGCGGCCCTCGTCGTCCAGGTGGTCAGTGCGGATGCTGTCGTGGGGCAGCGAGCGCAAGGTGGCGATGGTGATTGTTCCGGCGCCAGGGCCAAGAAAAGTCGCACTGGTCCCGAAAGCTACTTCCAAACACCTCGATCTTTTGCTTCCTTCACGATATCCATCATGATCTCCCGCTCTCCAAGATGCGCAAGCAACGTAAGGTGCTCAGCGGCTTTGACCTTTTGTATGTGGTCCAGGCGGCAGGGCCCGCCCAATGCCAATGCCGGAACGAAGCCATACATCTCATCGTCGTGAAGCGGCCCAAGCAGTTTCATCGCCCGTTCGAAGAGTGGCTGGTCATCCTCGTCTGTCTCATCAAGATCAACCTTGTCCATCCGCTCGATCCACATGGACACAAGAAAATCAGCCTTGCCTTCTTTCATCCATTTGGACTTATCGCTGGGGAAGAGCATCCCCCACATTGGCAGGATACTCAGACTTGGACCGGTTCTCGTGCCCCACACATCAAGCCGCCCAAAGGCGCTGCGGCCGATGACAAAGTAATCGTCGATACCTTCAAAAGGCGTGCCCTGGATCCAGGTGGAAAGGGCGATTTCATACTCTGCAGGATCGACAAGCCAGAACCTTCCGTCTCCAAACCCAGCAAAACCGAAGAGCTGCCAGTACGCCAAGAGCCGGGCAGGCAGCTTGCTGCGGTACCGGGCAAGGTGCTCGGGAGTTACCGCGCCTCCTGGTACTGCAGGTCCAAATGCCTTCTTGTCGTAGAAGTACGCAAAGCTCTCATCTAGCACGGGTTTCATTTGCAGCGCTCCAAGCCACTATTGATTTTGGTGGTACTGCGCTCGCCCTCAGGAATTTGGGCCGCAGCCACATCAAGTATCTCTATTCGTGTTGGCACGCCAGATTTGTCCCTGTTCCACTGCCTTCCAATCGTCTGGTTGACCTCACCATCTCCGAAATCTGCAATGACATCCTTGCCACCTGCGATCAGATCAGGGTTATGTAGCGCATTCATGGTTTCCATCGTTGACGCGACATGCTCCTTAGCAGCTTTCTCCGCGTCTTCTATGGAGTAGCCATCAGCTCTCAGCACATCGTACGTTTCAGCATAGGTTTCTGCACGGAACCGCTTCTTGGCAGCTTCGGCTACCTTCTTGCTGCGGTTCTTCGGGTCGAATGCCTCGCGAGCCTTGATGTACTCCTCCACGCTCATATCATTGAGCCCGGCCTCCTGCCCTTTCAACTGTCTATCCATTTCAGGGAACTTGGAGGGAGGCAGTTGGTGCGTATTGAAACACGGCAACTTCTTCCGCGGCATCCGCTTCGGCAGCCGCTTGGTCTCGATCTTCCTGCCACCATCCGGCGTGCGGTTGCCATCGGCCTGACGCCGCTTGCGCGTCTTCAGCACCTTGGCCAGGCCCTTGAACGCGTCCTCCACCTCTTCCATCAGGTGCAGCAGCTTCTTGCCCACGCGGGCGGCCGTGTTGCCCGCCTTGGCCGCAGCATAGCCAAAGCCGCCGGCGCCGCCCAACTCCACGGTGACGGCCGCCAGCAATATGGACACCACCACGTCCACCATGATCTGTGAGCTGAAGCGGGCCTCGATGCGCTCCTGTTCGTCGGGCGGTACTGCCTCCCACCAGGCCACGCCGAAGGACGGCAGCATCTCGGTGATGCCGGGGTCCTCGATCAGCAGGTTGAACAGCTCCTTGGCCTCGCTGGCGGCGTCCATGACCTTGCCGCCGGTGGCGCGCAGGGCGGCGATCTTGCGGTCCAGGCCGTCGCGGTCGCCGGTGAGCAGCAGGCGGGTCCACTCCTTCAGTTCGCGGTCGGCCTTGTACATGAGCACGGCCATGTCCACCGCTGTTTCCACGGTGCCGGCCACGTAGTCCCACGTGCCCTGCCCCATGCCCAACGCCTGGTTGCCGCGCTGCAGGCCCCAGCGCATGGCGTTGCCGGCCTTGTCCCACTGCTGCCACTCCGGGGCCATGTCGGTGCGGGTTTGGGCGACGATGGCGTCCAAGGCCGCCTTCAGCCGCGCGCGTGCGGCCAGGATGGGGTCGTTGTCTTCGTCGGGCTCGTCAGGCTGGAACAGCACCTGCACCATCTGTACCGGGCCAACGGTGACCTCGGGTATACGCGCGCGGCCCTCGTCGTCCAGGTGGCCGGTGCGGATGCTGTCGTCGGGCAGCATCACCTTGTAGGCCACGCCGCGTACAGGGGTGCGGTCGAGGTCGCCGTAGTGGTAGTGCAGCAGGATGTCCTGCTTGACCGGCGCGCTTGCGGGCGCCTTGGCGGTGGTGCCCTGGGCGACGAAACCGGCGGCGGCCCCCGCGGGGCTTGCAGCGGCTGCCCCCCCACCCTTGGCCGCGCCACCACCGCCCGACTCCACCGACACCGTGCTCTGCTTCACCGCCAGCACCTTGCACCCGCACGCCAGCGCGTCGCCATGCCTGGCCAGCGCCTGGCCGTCCACGATGAACGTGGGATCGCCGGTGACGATGGGGAACGCACCTTTGTGCTTCGGGCAGAAGGCCTTGTCGCCTACACGAGCGACAGCCATGCCGTTGATGTCGGTGAAAGGCGAGCCCGTGAGGACTGTGCCACCACTGCTGGTGCTATCGCCTACGACAATTGCAATGCGCCCCACGCCGGGTCCTTGGCTTTTGATGTGGGGAGCAGGCTAGCAATGCGTTGCCGGGGGACTGGTGACGGCTGTCACGTACCGTCCGTGTTGGTGCTCACGCTTTTCGTACTATCGGAGAATTCCTACCTTCGAAGAGGGAGTCTCGGAAGGCGGAAAGTCGGCTGTCGATCTTGCGGAAATCAGGCCGTCGGCAGGTGGCCAAACCTGCGCCCGCCACATAACGGTCAAACGCTGCACAACTAACCTTGGGCTTGGGACGAAGAACTCTCCCCGGTCTTGATGGGGAGGCAATCACCGTAGGCATCATTCAGAGGAAGCAGCAGCCGTTGCAGCTTTGGCACGCCAGTGAGCGCCGCAAGCTGCATCACCGCCAGTATGGACAGGCCATTGCTTTGCTTGAGAATGGATATGGCAAGCTCAGCAGGAAACCCTTCTCGTGTCCTGTGCATGGCATGGACCCCACCGTGAACGTAGGAGTTCATGGCCTTCCATCCGCTGGCTTTCAACTCCTCAAGCAACTCCAGCGGGTGCGCTACAACGGGCACCTGACGCAGCTGGCGCATCATGTCGGTCGCCATGGGAAGGCGCGCCTCCGACGTCATCCCCTCCATCGCCGTGGTCATGATGAATTCCACCTGCTCGTCAGTCGCGCAGTGGAGCAACCAAAGTGAGCGCGTTAGCGCTTCGAACTGGCAACGCAGCATCGCGGGAGCTGACGTGCCAAAGCGACCTTCCAGGAGCGAGCGCAACGCAACGCCATGGTCAATCGCCAACTGGCAGGCGTCTGCACTGGCCACGGTGCGCTGCGAGTCGTTGTAGAGAGGATGGTTGATCAGCTCAAGAGCGTTCTGCAGCAGCAGGGATGATCGACGGAACAGCTGGTCCATAGCTTGTCTTCCTTATTCGGTACTGGGCGCAGGCAGCAGTTTTCGATTAGGGCTCGCAGGGTGGCTAGAGCCTTAACGGCTCCATCTCCGGCGGAGCATGCAGGGGCCAGGCGTGCTCCGTCCAGCCTTACCCCGCTCTGGTCCCACTGAATGGGCAGAGCTGGGCTTCCATCATCAGCGCTCACCTTTGATGAAAGCCTAGCTCTTCCCCACAGCGCCGCCCCTCACCCCACCCCAAACGGCGAACACCGCCACCCAAGCTGCCGGGCGACCATCGCCTCCAGATCCCGGTCGCCGCTTTCAAAGCACGGCGCCGCCTCCGGCTCACACGCCACCGCCCTAGCCCCCTCCAGGGCCACCGCGCCTGCCGCCCGCTCAACCGGGTCGAAGGCCCCGGCCTCTGCGTCGGCATCCACACACGATTGCCGCACCACATACTCCCGCATCAACCGCTGGAGCACCTGTGCGGCGGGGCGGTGTTCGCGCGCCGCCGCGTACTGAAAGCTGGCGCGCAGGCCAGCGGCCATTTCCAACTGCATGAAGACACTCTTGCTCATGCGTTCCTCCCACTGCTGGGTTATGAAACAGGTTGTACATCCACACTGCACCAAGCGTGCAGTGACGTGCTGGCGTTTGCGCCTGCCACAGCGCAGCGCTGCCGAAACGGGGCAGGCACTGCGGCTGTGCGGCCAGGCCGCCCGCAAGGGCTGGCGGGCACTGACCGTGCAGCGGCCCACCCGGCAGGTGGGCGCGGGCGCTCAGCCGGTGCGGCGCTGCAACTTGCGGGGGATCTTCTTGACCACCGGCACGGGCCGCTCCACCACCGTAAGGGTGATGCTGCCGTGCGTGGCCTCCACCTTCAGGCGGGCGCCTACGTCGAAGCCGAGCTTGTCCAGCCAGCGGCCGCGCAGCTTGAGGTAGGGAACAATCTCGGTGGGACCGCACTCTTCGCGGTCCGGGTACGTCAGCGCGCCTACGCGGTAGCTGCGTGCGGGGCGGGCGTAAGGTTTGCGCTTGGGGCGCGCGTCATCGGGTTCGTCTTCCCACGGCGTCAACATGTTGGACCTCCTGCAGGGCTTGCCTTTGCCGGGATGGCAAGGGCGTCGGGAGGTTAGAAACCGTCTAGTAGCAACCGGCGGGCGTATTTCCACGAGGGTGTTGTATTAGCCACCCTCCCGACAAATAGACGTCCAACATTCTGCTACTAGAAGAGTTTCTACGCTCCGATGAACACCATGCGCGCTGGTGCGGAGGATGGGAAATCGCTTGTTCCTGTTGATCTGGCGGGGGTTGGTTTGCGGCGTCTACGGTGCGACGCAACTGGCCCGGTTCAGTCGCAGGCCTTGGGACTGGGCGGCGGCATCCTCTCCGGCCTATCGGGAGGACCACAGATGACCAGGATTGACGGGGATTGGCTTGAGGCATTCGACGAGGCCATGTTGGGCTTCTTCGCTATCGACCATGCGGATGCGGGCATGGATCAGTGCCTGTTGGAGTGCTACTCGGACTTGCCGGCCAAGGAGGCTGCGTTGGCGTTTGGGGAGGACTATGAGCTCTGTCGAGTGGATACGTTCTGGCCGCCGTCGAGGCTGGTTTTGAACAGTTGATAGACAGGCTACCTATTAGGGGCTCCTGGCATCGGCCGGGAGCGGGATCATTCACGGGCCAAAGGTGCCCTATCACTTGGGCATGTTTGATTGGGGTAGCATATTTCGCATTCCCTATCGATATGCGAGTCCTGAGTGAATCTGCCTTTCCAAGTTGGAGCTCTATACAACCGCCAGGCGCAGATCCACGCCCTACTTGGTGGTCAGCAGCAGGGCGGCATCTCTACGCCAAAAGACAACCCAGTCATCATTGCATTCACCGGGGAGGCGGGGGTCTCACACGGCTACCGCGACTTCTGGGATGACGATGAGATCTTTCACTACTTCGGTGAAGGTCAAAGCGGCGACATGCGCTACATCGGTGGAAACCGGGCTATTGAACAGCACATTAGCGATGGAAAGAAGCTGATGCTTTTCCAGATGATGGGCAAGGGGCGCCCCTATCGTTATCTGGGGGAGTTCGTACGACTCTCTTCCTACATCCAGCCCAATACCCCCGATACGAGAGGTGATCTCCGGGATGCGATCGTTTTCCGGCTGAAGTCTGTGGAGACCAGCGAGGGATTTGGCATGTTTGAGGACGAAAGAGTCCTCGCTCATGCGGAAGCGACCGCCGTAGCGCCGGAAACAGCTACGAATAGGCTGGTAGAAGTTAGAACCAAGCAGAGACTATTCCGCGAGCGCTTAGTCGGCTTTGAGAAGGGCTGTCGTCTTACCGGAATTGAAGACCTTCGCTTCCTACGCGCTAGCCACATCAAGCCATGGGCAAGTAGCCAGGACAATGAACGTGTGGACGGACAGAATGGGCTATTGCTAACCCCCCATGCGGATCTACTTTTTGACCAGGGCTGGATAAGCTTTGAAAGCAACGGAAAGCTGCTCGTTGCCTGCAACCTGCCGGCTGAGGTACAGGCGGGGTTAGGGCTGGCCCTGAAGCGAGGACACAGGTATGGTGCATTTTCACAGCGGCAGCAGGATTACCTGGCCTTCCATAGAGACGTCATCTTCGGGGCCAGGGCCCAGATCAATAGAGCTATTCCAGAGAGCTTTACGAACGCCGGTTGATTGCTCATTGACCTTGCATGAAGCGAGCAATGAGCCCGAATAGTGAAGGGGGAGGGTTCGTCTCCCATAGGTGCATAGGCGCTGAGCAGGATGCAAGCGACTCATCCTTCCAAGCTACTACCATGCTGGCTCTTGATGACTAAAATCGGCATTTCAATCGGCGTAAGAGTCAGGTTTTTGGTTCGACTCCGCATAAATTTTTCATCCACTAGAATCCAATTCGAGTAGCCATCAACACTGTACTACTAAACAGCGGCGGCTATCGAAATCAATAGAAATTTTTCCTTGCGGGGTGCAATACGTAGGCAGATTTGGCGTGATCGAAAAGTCGCCAGAAACATTAGGATCACTTTGGCCCGGGTGCGCTGCGCTGTCACCGCAGCGAGCCTGCGCAGAGCAGCGTGAGCCCAAGCTGATGCAACCTTCAACCATTGGCCAATGTTGCTCACTCGACTTAGATAGGGCAAGTGTTAATGCCTATCCTTGATCAAAATCGCAATTCATCGCCAGCCATTACTTTAGACTGGCAATGAGGGCGACGCTTAGAAGATTTCACTTCTCGCTTTCATTGAGTTCTGGACACGCTTCGATATATCCGCCCTGTCAATACGAAGCCTTTCAACGTCGAATATCTTGAAGTCATTTCCTCTCATCGATGAAATAACGGCGGAAATCTCCTCTTCAATTGCCGCCCATGAGTTACCAGATCGCTTAGAGAACGCACCCTTGAGGCCAGCGAGAACGTCCCGCCGCTCGTCCTTCGTTGATTCATATTTCACTCTAAGCTCGTGAATCGACTTGGATCCCACCGCACCAAGCATGATAGGAACTGAAAGCGCAACGGCGGCGGCGTTCTCCATTACGCAAAAGCCGCTATCCTCGTCGCTCTGGACTATTAGTCGCGGCATAAAATCGTCAATTTTATAGCGATCTCTTATTACCGCATCTAAATCATCAGCCATCCAAAAATCAAACGGCATACCAAGTTCATTAATGAACTCATAGCACATCATCAACTCAAGAGCGTCCTCTCTTAGATCACCTTTAATCCAATTTGGAAGACGACTGGAAAGATACCCGTGCCTTTCCAGAAGGAGATCTATTGCGGGCAGTGTCACAGACTCAGCGAAGAGGATGGGATCAGCCTCATGCGCAAGCACCAGAAGATTATGGTTGGATAATCCATTTTTCCCAAAAGCACTGCTGCGGAGCGCATCACTTTTTGAACGAGAATAGTCCCTTAATAAGAACTCACACAAAAAATAGTCTAGAAGCGATTTGTGAGCCCATCGAATTTTTGAACCGTCCCTCTGAAAGATCGGAACTGCATTTAGCAAATCCGCAAGGAGGTCTTCTGCCCTGAAGGATAAATCTGGACAAAGCGAGGTGGATATTGATCGAGCCATATCAATGAACTCGTCCGTACTGACTTCGATTTGACCTTTCTGGCGAAACAACTTTGCTAGCGCCCGCACTGCCCTATGAAAATCATCATGATGAAGACCCGTCCTTTTCTCGCGAACATACCCCGTTTCTTTACTCAGATCATGAGCTTCATATAGTGCATCGAACACCTGCCTATAAAAGACACCACGTTTAACAGGAACGACGGATTTGAACTCAAATGCTCTGAAGAGCAATGAAGTTAACAGCGGATTCTTGAGAAAACTACTTACCGATTCATCATGTCGAGCGCGCAATTCCTCCAGCAATGCTCTTGCTCGATCTTCGATTCCATAAGCTTCTCCGTAATTCTTAATGAGCTTCGAAGCCTGGGCCTTTGTCAGCTCTTGAATTTTGTAGAGCGAGAAGTCGGCATACTCGCCAAATGGGAGCTCCGGTCGACTAGTCATCAAGAACTTTGCATTTGCCGCGCGATCTATGAAAGATCGGACCCCCCTGGCCACGGCAACTTTACTCTTATCGGATATTTCATCGAAGCCGTCCAGAATGAAAAGAAGCGACTGCCCTCTCAAGAATTCCTTGAGATAGTCAAAGTTTGAATCACTTATTCCAAACTGAATCATAATTGACTCTTCCACACCGATCTGCTCTGTCAAACGCCTTAGATCGATCAACAATGGAAGGTACTTTCGCTCTTCAAGAGATCTGAGAAAAATCACTTTAGATATTGTCGACTTCCCCATTCCCGCGACGTCGATGAGGAGCGCCTTTCTATTCTTCTCAAACAGTCCAACCGGAAACGAGTCGACTGCAATACTCCCCTTCCCCCTTGCTCCCACAATAGTAAGCGGCACGTAGATAGACTCTATTGAAACTGAGTCACGTGGAAAAGCTACGGTTGTTACCTTGCTGTATCTATCCACTAGAACTTGGGTTTGCTTGATCAAGGCGTGTGACACCTCTCTCCACGCACGCTGCTCTGTAGAGGCTCCTTTGCGGCGGTCGATCCATTCTTTAAGAAGAGGAGAAAGCCACGCAGTCGCAGCCTTTCCGACCAACACCATTGTTTCCGCAGCCATGTTCCCTCGCAATAGTTAATTTACTTCCTGAAATTCACATCTGCGGAGTTTTCTTCGGAGGTTCCGAAAATGTGTCTACTTATAGTTTCATGACTTCGGCACAAAAAAAAGGGCGACCTAATGGCCGCCCTTCTTCGTCAACGAATTGACGCAATCAAACCCCGACAGGATTAGCCTTCTCAGGATCAATCTTGTACTGCTTGATCGCCCTTGCCACATCCTTGGCCGTCATCTTCCCTTCCTTCGCCAGCGCCGCAATCGCGGCATGCGCGATGTAGTACCGGTCAACCTCGAAGAATCGACGCAGGTTGGCACGCGTGTCCGAACGGCCGAAGCCATCGGTACCCAGCACCGTGTACGACATCGGCACGAACGAGCGGATCTGGTCCGCGTACGCACGCACGTAGTCGGTGGCGGCAATGGCCGGGCCCTGGCGGCCTTCCAGCAGCTCGGTCACGAACGCCTTGCGCTGCTCGCCTTCCGGGTGGAAGCGGTTGTAGCGCTCCACGTCGAAGCCGTCGCGGCGCAGTTCGTTGAAGCTCGGGCAGCTCCAGATGTCGGCGGTCACGCCGAAGTCCTTGTCCAGCAGCTCGGCCGCGGCAATGGCTTCGCGCAGGATGGTGCCCGAACCCAGCAGCTGCACGCGCAGCTCGCCCTTCTTCGGCTTGCCGGCGTCGGTGAGCAGGTACATGCCCTTGACGATGCCGTCGGCCGCGCCTTCCGGCATTTCCGGGTGGGTGTAGTTTTCGTTCATCAGGGTGATGTAGTAGTACTCATCAATCTGATCTTCCATCATGGCCTTGGTGCCGTGCTGCAGGATCACCGTCACTTCGAAGCCGAAGGTCGGGTCATAGCTGCGCACGTTCGGGATGCCACCGGCCACGATATGGCTGAAGCCATCTTCGTGCTGCAGGCCTTCACCGTTCAGCGTGGTGCGGCCGGCGGTGCCGCCCAGCAGGAAGCCACGGGTACGCATGTCGGCGGCCTGCCAGGCAAGGTCGCCCACGCGCTGGAAGCCGAACATGCTGTAGTAGATGTAGAACGGCAGCATCGGCACGTTGCTGACCGAGTAGCTGGTACCGGCCGCCATCCACGAAGCGATGGCGCCCGGCTCGCTGATGCCCTGCTGCAGCACCTGGCCGCTCTGGTCTTCGCGGTAGAACATGAGCTGGTCGGCATCGACCGGCTTGTACTTCTGGCCGAACGGCGCGTAGATGCCGATCTGGCGGAACAGGCCTTCCATGCCGAAGGTACGGGCTTCGTCGGCCACGATCGGCACGATGTGCGGGCCCAGTTCCTTGTCGCGCAGGGTGATGTTCAGGCTCTGCACGAAGGCCATGGTGGTGGAGTAGCTGCGCTCGCCGCTGCTCTTGAGCAGGCGCTCGTAGCTTTCCAGCTTGGGCGCCACGAAGCTCTTTTCGGCCTTGCGACGGCGCTGCGGCAGGTAACCACCCAGGGCGGCGCGACGTTCCTGCAGGTACTTCACTTCCGGCGAATCCGGGCCCGGGTGGTAGAACGGCACCTGGCCATCGGCCAGCTGGGCGTCGGTCACCGGGATGTTGAAGCGGTCGCGGAAGTGGCGAACGGCGTCGTCGTCCAGCTTCTTGGTCTGGTGGGTCGGGTTGAGTGCTTCACCCGCGCTGCCCATGCCGTAGCCCTTGACCGTCTTGGCCAGGATCACGGTGGGCATGCCCTTGGTGTTCACCGCTTCGTGGTACGCGGCATACACCTTGTGCGGGTCGTGGCCGCCACGGTTGAGGCGCCAGATGTCATCGTCGCTCAGGCCGGCCACCATCGCCGCGGTCTCCGGGTACTTGCCGAAGAAATGCTCGCGGGTATACGCGCCACCGAAGGCCTTGCAGTTCTGGTATTCGCCGTCGACGGTTTCCATCATCAGCTTGCGCAGGACGCCGTTGGTGTCCTTGGCCAGCAGGGCATCCCAGTAACCGCCCCACAGCAGCTTGATGACATTCCAGCCGCCGCCACGGAACACGCCTTCCAGTTCCTGGATGATCTTGCCGTTGCCACGCACCGGGCCGTCGAGGCGCTGCAGGTTGCAGTTGACCACGAAGATCAGGTTGTCCAGGCCTTCGCGGCCGGCCAGCGCGATCGCGCCGAGGGTTTCCGGCTCATCGCTCTCGCCGTCGCCGATGAAGCACCACACCTTGCGGTCGGACTTCTCGATCAGGCCACGGTTTTCCAGGTAACGCAGGAACTGCGCCTGGTAGATCGCGGCGAGCGGGCCCAGGCCCATCGACACGGTCGGGGTCTGCCAGTAATCGGGCATCAGCCACGGGTGCGGGTAGCTGGAGAGGCCACCGCCGTCCACTTCCATGCGGAACTTGTCCAGCTGGGCTTCGTCGATGCGGCCTTCCAGGAAGGAACGCGCATAGATGCCCGGGGCGCTGTGGCCCTGGATGAAGAGCAGGTCGCCGGGGTGGTTGTCGCTGGGGGCGCGCCAGAAGTGGTTGAAGCCCACGTCATACAGCGTGGCACCGGAGGCGAAGGAGGCGATGTGGCCGCCCAGGTCGCCGGGCTTGCGGTTGGCGCGCACCACGGTGGCCATCGCGTTCCAGCGGATGATGGAACGAATGCGCCATTCCAGTTCGGCGTTGCCCGGGCTCTTGGCCTCCAGGGTCGGCGCGATGGTGTTCACGTATTCGGTGGTGGGAGAGAACGGCAGGTACGCGCCCGAACGACGGGTGAGTTCAACCATGCCTTCCAACAGTTGATGCGCGCGCTCGGGGCCCTCGACATCAATTACGGCCTTCAGCGACTCGATCCATTCCTGGGTTTCCACAGGATTCGGGTCGTTGTTCAGCACCTCGTTCAACCAGTTCATTTGCGCTCCCATGACCGCACGCACGCGCGCGACTGTTTTAGATTTCTAGCCGCAAAGTGTAGCGCACCCTAGGGTTTGCTTACTTCGCTACGGGTGCGTATGGACGATGGGGCGGTGTCCTTGGGGACAGCTTGGGCCACGGTTTTGGCCCGCCGCCATGGTTCCACGCGCGCGTTAAGCATGGGCGGGCGCGATGACGCCGGCAGGTCAGAAGGACAGCGCTGGACAACCCGATGCAGCTGGCGCGGGCGCTGCGGGCGGTTGGCGCTGCCAGGTGCGGCGCTGGTGCGCGCTTCGGGCAGGACTGTCCGGTGTCGGCGAGGGGGCGAATTGTTCCACCACAGGCACGCACCGTCGCAACCGGGATGCACCTGAACGCATGCCTGCCGTGCGCGCGCCGTTGCTGGCGGCGGGCGAGATTTCGATATATCGTTCCGCCATCTCATTCGATATATCGAAATGACCGCTCCGCGTGACCTCGACCGCCCTGCCCGCCCGCTGACCGCACGCCCGCTCAGCCGCGGCGACCTGCGCCTGCTGATGCTGGCGCTGCTGGGCGAGCAGCCGCGCCATGGCTACGAGTTGATCCAGCTGATCAGCGACATGTTCGTGCGGGTGTACACGCCCAGCGCGGGCTCGATCTACCCGGTGCTGGCGCAGTTCGAGGCGGCCGGCTGGGTGGGCGCCATCGAGGACGGCGGGCGCAAGCGCTACCAGCTGAGCGCGCTGGGGGCGGCCGAGCTGGCCGCGCAGCGCGAAGAGGTGGACGCGGCGCTGCGCCGGGTGCGCGACAGCGCGCGCACGATCACCAAGGCCAACCTGCCGCCCAGCGTGCGCGATGCCCTGCGCGAGCTCAAAACCGCGTTGGGCCTGTGCCACGGCCGCTGGAACGAGACCAACGCCAGCAGCGTGGCGCAGGCCCTGCGTGACGCCGCCGCCCATATCCGCGGGCAAGGACGCTGAGCATGCCGTTCCCCCTTCCACGTATTCGACCCAGCCAGCCCCGGCCAGCCAGGTCTTCCCCCTACGCCGCGCTGCGGCGCATTTGATTACAGGTGTTCCCCATGGCTGTGCATGAAAACAAACTGCTGCGTCATACCGTGAAGTTCCGCCCGCTGCAGGTGCTGCGCACCGAAGAGATCAGCCCGTGCATGCGCCGGGTGATCGTGGGCGGGCCGGCGCTGGAGGGCTTCGATTCGCCCTCGCCCGACGACCACGTGAAGCTGTTCTTCCCCAATGCCGAGGGGCAATTCGTGGTGCCCACGATGACCCCGGAAGGCCCGCGCTACCCGGAAGGCCAGCAGCCCTCGCCCGCCCGCGACTACACCCCGCGCTGGTGGGACCTGGAGGCCGGTGAGCTGGCGCTGGATTTCGTCATGCATGGGCACGGCGTGGCGTCGAGCTGGGCCGCCAATGCGCAGCCGGGCGACGCGATCGCGGTGGGCGGCCCGCGCGGGTCGCACATGACCGCGCCGGACTACGACACCTACGTGCTGATTGGCGATGAAACCGCGCTGCCGGCGATTGGCCGCTGGCTGGAGACGCTGCCGGAAGGCGCGCAGGCCGATGTGTATATCGAGATTCCCGAGTCGGGCGACCGCCAGGAACTGCCGGACGATGACCGCATCCGGGTGTCGTGGCTGGAGCGCAACGGCTTCGATGCGGCCAGCAGCACGCTGCTGGAAGATGTGCTGACCGATTTCGAGGAGCCCGAGGGCGATACGTTCTACTGGATCGCCACCGAGTCGCGCCGGGCGCGGATGATGCGCAAGTACATCGAAGGCCACCTGGGCGTGCCCAAGGACTGGATCCGCTCGACCGGCTACTGGAAGGCCCACGCCGACGAGCACGACGGGGATTGAGCCACGCCGTGGCCCGGTGCCTTTTGCGGTGCCGGGTGCGGCGGCGGGTACCGGCTATCGGTAGCGCTGGCGGAGCCCACTCGGCTACCGCAGGTAGAGACGCAGGACCACCGCTCGCCGTGTGGCCAGTGGGACGACGGGAACCCCGCCGACGCGGCCGGGGCATCCAGGCCGCGACGGGCACCGGCTGCGAATGCGACAATCGCGTTTTGGGCCGGTGCTTTTCCATGCAAGCAGTTTCTTCTTCGGCGCTGGCCGACCTGATCGCCCGCGCCGAGCGCGCCGACCCCGCCCTGGATGCCGCGCTGACCGCGCTGGCGCCGTCGGTGGGCGGCAACGTGGCCCCGCTGCGGGCGGCACTGGTGCCGTTGGCACACGCGCAGGCGGCGCTGGTGCAGGCCAACGCGGATATCGGCCTGGTGGCCGACGAGCTGCGCCGCTATCAGAAGTTTGCCGCGCCTGGTAAGCCGAGCCTGCAGATCGTGCAGCTGCGCAAGCAGCAGGCCACGGTGAAGCAGGCCGCGCTGATTGCCCGCCAGAATTTCGCCCAGGCCACGCACGCCTTCCTCCGCGACAGCGGCCTGACCGCGCCGGCGCGCCGGCTGCCCACCGACTTTGCCACGGCCTGGCTGGGCAAGGTGGCCGCGGCGGTAGCGGCGGCGTAAGCGCACGCCGCGCGCGGGCATGGGGCATCGCCACCGCGTAGAGCCGGGCTCTGCCCGGCTTGCGTCAGACGTTCATGGCCCCCACCCGCATAGAGCCGGGCTCTGCCCGGCTTGTGTCCGGCATCCATGACACCGGAACGAAAGGCAGCCGGGCAGAGCCCGGCGCTACGTCGCTTGAAGCATGTGTTCGTGACGTCCGCCACCGCGTAGAGCCGGGCTCTGCCCGGCTTGTGTCCGGCATCCATGACGCCGGAACGAAAGGCAGCCGGGCAGAGCCCGGCGCTACGTCGCTTGGGTCAAGCATTCGTAACGTCCGCCACCCGCGTAGAGCCGGGCTCTGCCCGGCTTGCGTCCGACAACCATGACGCCAGAACGAAAGGCAGCCGGGCAGAGCCCGGCGCTACGTCGCTTGGATCAAGCGTTCGGGACGTCCGCGGCCACGCGGCGCCAGCCGTAGCGCTTGGCCAGGCCGGCCTCGATCAGCACCAGCGCCATGATGATCAGCAGCGGCAGCAGCAGGCCGAAATAGATGCCGGGCATCATGCTGGTGAGCTGCGCCTTGAGCAGGCGGATGACGCCCTTGGTGTGCAGCAGTTCGTTCATGCGCATGCCCAGCGCTTCGCGGAAGACCTTCTTGTCCACGCCGCTGTAGCCGGCCACTTCCTTGGACACGCTGTCTTCCACCCATTGCGACATCAGCGCGCTGCGCACGTGTTCGATGCCGCTGCGGGTCCAGCGCGTGAGTGTGCCTTCGCCCTGCAGGTAACTCGCCCCGGGCAACGGGTGCTCGGCCAGATAGGTGTCCACCACCTGGCGGGTGGCCTCGTGCACGGTGGCGTCGCTGCGCATCAACGTGGCGAGGGCGGGATCGTCGAGCGACTGTTCGAAATCCACCATCCAGCTGGCCACCAGGGTCTGCAGGTGCGGCTGGAAATGGTCGATCTGCTTGTACAGTGCGCGCTGTGCGCCGGCGGCAAAGCCCAGCTGCAGGCCGGTGAAGGCGAACAGCAGCGGCAGCAGCACCACGTAGGTGGCCAGGGTGTAATGGTGCCAGCGATTGCGGCGGGCGAACCAGCGGCGGCGGTGCATGGCCAGCCAGGTGGCGATACCCAGGCCCAGGCCGACCAGCGTGCCGATGAGGCTGCCGCCGATCAGATCGAGCAGGCTCAGGCCGGTCCAGAATTCCATCATCCAGAATTGTGCGTCTTGCACGGGTGTGCTCCTGTTGTGCGTGAAGCGGGGGAGTGTAGGCGATGCGGATCAGCCCCGCCGGGGGCATTGCGACACGACCGGGGTAGAGCCGACCGTTGGTCGGCTGTCGCGGCAATCGGCCCATCAATATCATGCAACGGCAGCCGACCAACGGTCGGCTCTACCCGGGTTGGGCCGCGCAAACAACTGCGGGACCACGCCCCCCACCCAAACAAAAAGCCCGCCTTTCGGCGGGCTTTCTGCAGTTCTACATCAGCAACCGATCAAGCAGCCGGCTTTTCGCCGGTGGCTTCGGTGGTGATGCGGATGTTCACTTCATCGCTGACGTTCGGGGCATACGCGCCCACGCCGAAATCGCTGCGCTTGATGGTGGTGGTGGCGTCGAAGCCGGCGGCCGGCACCTTGGCCATCGGGTGCTCGCCACCGCCGTTGATCGTCACATCCAGGGTCACCGGCTTGGTGATGTCCTTGATGGTCAGGTCGCCGGTGACGGTGAGCTTGTTGGTGCCGTTGGCTTCCACCTTGGTGCTCTTGAACGAAGCAGCCGGGAACTTGGCGGCGTCGAAGAAGTCGGCGCTCTTCAGGTGCTCGTCGAACTTGGCGGTGAAGCTGTTGAGGCCGGTCAGCGGCAGCTTCACTTCGACGGTGGACTTGGTCACGTCGGCCGCGTCATACACCAGGGTGCCTTCGGCCGCGCCGAAGTGGGCGGTCGGGTGCGAGAAGCCGAAGTGGCTCCACTGGACCAGCACGTCGGTGTGGGTCGGGTCGAGCTTGTAGGTGCCCGAGGCGATCTGGATGGCTTCAGCAGCCGGGGCGGCCGGGGCAGCAGCCGTGTCGGCAGCCGGGGTGGTGGCGGCAGCGGCCGGCGCAGCGTCGGCGGCCGGGGCAGCGGCTTCGTCGGCCGGCTTGGAGCAGGCGGCGATGGCCAGGGTGAGGGCCAGCGGCAACAGCAGTTTGCGGGTCATGGTCATGTCAGGTCTCTCTCGAATGCGAAGGGAAAAACAAAGGTGAGACAAACAGCCCGTCCGCTCAGACGGGCCGGGGTCTGGCGGAAACGCTTATGCGATGCGCGCTGCTTCGTCGAAGCTCAGGCGGGGCAGCCGCGGGAACAGGCCCGAAGAATCACCGTACCCCAAGTTGACCAGGAAATTCGACTTGATGGCGGTGCCCTTGAAGAAGGCTTCGTCGACCTTGGCATTGTCGAAGCCGGACATCGGGCCGGCATCCAGACCCAGCGCGCGCGCGGCCAGGATCAGGTAGGCGCCCTGCAGGCTGCCATTGCGGAACGCGCCTTCGGTGCGGCCTTCACGCGGGCCGTCGAACCACGCCTTGGCGTCGGTGTGCGGGAACAGGTAGGGCAGCTTTTCGTGGAAGTCTTCGTCGAAGGCGACGATCACCGTGACCGGCGCGGCCAGGGTCTTGTCGTGGTTGCCCTCAGACAGCGCCGGGGCGAGCTTGGCCTTGGCTTCCGGGCTCTTCACGAACACAAAGCGCGCCGGGCTGCCGTTGGCCGCGGTGGGGCCCCACTTCAGCAGTTCGTACAGGGCCTGCAGCTGGCTGTCGTCGACGGGCGTGTCGAGGAAGGCATTCTGGGTGCGGGCGGTACGGAACAGCTGGTCAAGCGCAGCATCGTTGAGCACGTGGGACATGGAGCCTCCAGAAAAGGGGGAAAACCTTGGCGTCGCCTGCCGGTCGGTCGGGGTGACCGTGGGAGGGGCGAAGGCTGGCAGTGTAGAGTGTCGTGACAGTTGCAACACCCAGCCTGACTGAAACGAATTAATGCCATACGTGAAACGATGGAGTCCGCCCTGGACGATCACTGACGGCCGTGCCGGCAATGTGCGGCAGGCGGTGGCGCTGGCGTCGGCACTGAAACTGGGGGCGCATCAACCGCTGGTGCTGAGCCCGCGCGCGCCATGGCGCTGGCTGGCGCCACGCTGGCTGCCGGGCGCCGCGCACGGCTTCGGCCCGGCCTTCCAGCAGCTGGCCGCCGCGCACCCGCAGCTGGCCATTGGCTGTGGCCGCCAGGCGGCCGGGGCGCTGCGCGAACTGCGCCGGGGCGGCACCCGGGTGGTGCAGATCCTGGACCCGCGGATCAGCGCGCGGCACTGGGACCTGCTGGTGGTGCCCGAACACGACCGCCTGCGCGGCAGCAACGTATTGACCCTGCTGGGCAGCCTGAACCCGGTCAACGATGACTGGCTGGCCTGCGGGCGCGCGGCGTTCGCTGCCTTCGGCGCATTGCCCGGCCCACGCACCGCATTGCTGGTGGGTGGCCCTACCCCGCACGCGCCGTGGCACGAGCCGCACATGGTGCAGGTGTTCCAGCAGTTGGCCGCGCAGCTGCGTGCCGAAGGCGGCAGCCTGCTGGCCACCACATCGCGGCGCACGCCGCCGGCGCTGGTGGGCGCGCTGCGCAGTGCCTTCGCCGATGTTCCGCATGTGATCTGGGGCGACGGCGGCGACGGCGTCAATCCGTATGCGGGGCTGCTGGGCTGGGCCAACCGGGTGGTGGTGTCGCCGGATTCGGTGAACCTGCTGTCCGAGGCGTGCGCCACGCGCATGCCGGTGGCGGTGGCGCTGGCCGACCAGGCGCAGGCGCGGCTGGCGCTGTTCCAACAGGCGCTGCGCGAACGCGGGCGGTTGCAACCGCGCTGGCTGGACTGGCACACCGACGGTCGCATCACGCCGCTGCGCGAAACCACGCGCATTGCCGCTGAAGTACAGGCGCGCCTGCTGCCGGTATGATGCGCCGGCGGCACCGTGCCGTGGGAGAACACGCCTCATGGAAGACCGCCGTCCTGCGATGATCACGCGCCTGCGCCAGGCGGTGCTGTGCGGGCTGCTGCTGGGCACCGCCGCCATCGCCCAGGCCGAACCGCAGTGCGTGGAACGCTACCCCGCGCCGGCCGCGCTGGCGTCGATGTTCGATGTGGCGCTGGCCACCACCGACGCGTTGGATGCGCTGGAGGGCGTGGACGTGGTGCTGGTGGCACGCGGCGGCCAGGACTTGAGCAAGTATGGGTTGCGCCACAGCCACGTGGCGTTCCTGCTGCGCGAAGACGACGACCAGTGGCGCGCGGTGCACCTGCTCAACCCGTGCAAGACAGCGCAGTCGCACCTGTTCCGCGAAGGCGTGGCCACCTTCATTGGCGAAACGTCCGCGCATACCGACCTGCGCATCGGCGTACCCACGCCGGCGCTGCGTGCGACGTTGAAGACGATGCTGACCCAACCTGCCATCCAGGCGCGCGCGCTGCACGAGGCGCGCTACAGCGTGGTGGCCTACCCGTTCAGTACCGAGTACCAGAATTCCAACCAATGGATTCTGGAAGTGCTGGCGGCTGCATTGGCGCAGAACGAAGACGGCACACTCATCGTCAACCGCACCCAGGTGCAGGACTGGCTGAAGCAGCACCGCTACCGGCCCAGCACGCTGCACATCGGCGTGGCCAAGCGCTTGGGCGCACGCTTCTTCGTGCCCAATGCGGCGGTCACCGATCACCCGGCCAGCGAGCGCATCTCGGGCAACTATTCGGTGGTGACGGTGGAGTCGGTGTTCGACTTCGTGCAGCAGCAGAAGGCGCTGCAGATGGAACTGCCGATCGCGCACGTAGCGGTGGACGGCATCACCGCGCCCAAGCCGTGAGTCAGCTGCGGGCAGCACGATTGCAGGCATACTGCCGGCCTTACCGGGATGCCCCCAGGGAAACGCTGATGACACTGATTGCCCGCCTTGCTGTTTCGCCACTGCTGGCCGTTGCGCTGTGCGCCACCAGCATGCCCGCCTCGGCGCAGATGTTGACGGGGAACAAGCACCCGGTAGCCAGCAGCGTCATCGTGACCTCGATCGTGAGCGTGGTCGTGATCACCGCGCCGATCTGGATGGTCTCGGCCGGGGTGAGCAAGGCCAGCGACGGCTCGGCCCGGCGCAGCCGCGCTGCCAAGGCGCGCAAGGCCCAGCTGTTGCCGCCGCTGACCGTGGAAAAAGTGGAGCACACCGCCGATGGCGGCATCCAGCTGGCCCTGCAGAACCCGCAGGCGCCCGACGACCTGGCCGTGCTGCAGTGGCCGGCCCAGGCCGACAGCCCGGTAACCGCCGTGGCCGTGGGCGACGTGCTGGCCTTCACCCCCACTGAGGGCGGCGCCGGCTGGAACGTGGCCAACGCGCAGGGCACCACGCTGGCGTTCCTGCCCACCGACCCCGACGCGGCGCAGCCGAGTGCGCGCTGGTAAGCGCAGTGCGCGGGGTGTTCACCTGAGGAATGCGGCATGAAACGAACGTTTGCACTCTCTTTGCTGGCGGTGGCACTGCTGGCCACCGGCCTGCCCGCGTCGGCGCAGGACCTGAGCCGCGCCTCGCCGGTGACCAGCAGCGTGCTGGCCACCTCGGTGGTGAGCCTGGCGGTGATCACCGCGCCGGTGTGGTTGAGCGCGCTGGGGGTCAGTGAGCTGCACGACGCCTCGATGCCGCACAACCGGGCGGCCCGGGCCGCCGCGAAGAAGGCCGGCCCGCTGCCGCCGCTCACCGTGGAACGCGTGGCCCAGCAGCCCGATGGCGGCTACCGGGTGGACCTGCGCAACCCGGAGGCGCCGCAGGACCTGGCGGTGGTGGAATGGCCGGCCCGTGCCGACAACCCCGCCGCCGGCGTGAAGGTGGGCGACGTGCTGGACTTCAAACCGACGCCTGCCGGTGCCGGCTGGACCGTTGCCAACGCCAACGGCGCGGCGCTGGCGTTCCTGCCGACGACCACCGCGGCGGCCACCAGCATGAGCGAACGCTTCTAGATGAACCGGCCCGGGGTGGCCCCGCGCCGCCCAAGCCCGGATAATCCGCCGCTTCCCTGACTTCCCCCGGTGCGCCATGTCTGTGCGTCCTTCGATCACCTTTGCCCCGTTGACCCCGCGCGCGCTGTTGCTGGCGGTGCTGGCCATGGGCGCGGTGGTGCTGGGCAGCAATGTGCTGGTGCAGTACCCGATCAACGACTGGCTGACCTGGGGCGCCTTCAGCTACCCGGTGGCGTTCCTGGTGAGCAACCTGATCAACCGGCGCTTCGGGCCGCAGGCCGCGCGCAAGGTGGCGTGGGCCGGGTTCGCGCTGGCGGTGGTGCTGTCGATCTGGATTGCCACGCCGCGCATCGCCGTGGCCTCGTGCCTGGCCTTCATTGCCGCGCAGTTGCTGGACATCACCGTGTTCGACCGGCTGCGCCGCGGGCACTGGTGGCGCGCGCCGATGGTGGCCACCACCTGCAGCGCCACGCTGGACACGACGATCTTCTGGAGCATCGCGTTTGCCGGCTCCAGCTTGCCGTGGGTGAGCTGGGCCGCGGGCGACCTGGCGGTGAAGCTGACCATCGGTGTGTTTCTGCTGGCGCCGTTCCGCGCGTTGCTGTGGAAGATGGCGCCGCGCGCGGCGTAAACGCGCGGCTTCGATGCGCCGGCTGGACAGTGTGCACGTGGGTGCAGCAGGCTGTGGCGATGGAATCCGATGCCACCTACAAGAGTGCCGTGGAGCGCCAGGTGCGCGCACGCATGGCCGAGCGTGCTGCCACCCACACCGGCGTGCGTACGCGCGGTCTGGACTGGGTGGTGCGTGAGGGGAAGACCGAACTGGCCAGCGCCGGGCTGTACCCGCTGCGTGCGGCAGGGGGCTGGGCGGCAACGTTGACGGTGCACTGCCCCACGGCATTGGCGTTCTGCAGGACGTGGGCCGATGGCACCGCTTCGGCGTTGCCCAACCCGGACATGCTGATGGCGGTGATGTCCACGGCCGGCGGCATGCCCGGCTTTGCCGGCCACAGTGGCGTGATCGTGCGGGCCGGCACCCACGATGCCGATGCGCTGGCGCAGCAGCTGGTCGACCGCCTGGCCGATGCCGCGCTGACGCGCGCGCTGGCCTGGCGCACGGTGCCGGTGGCGCTGATCGACGACGTGGTGGCGCACAGCGCGTTCTACGCGTGGCCGCTGCAGACGGTGCTGTACATCGCCCAGCGCAATGGCCTGGCGGCCGACGCCCCCCGGCTGCGCGACGCGCTGCAACGCCGCGCGATCCTGCGCCGTGGCGAACGCGACCGGGCCCTGGTGCAGCGCGTGTTGCCGGGGTAGAGCCACCCCATGGGTGGCTGCGCGGCGCCGGGCGAAGAGCAGCCGGGCAGAGCCCGGCTCTACGCGGTGGCGGGTGTCCCGAACAACATCCAGATGCAACGCGATGGCGGTCGCCGTGCCACGTTTGGCACGTGCGACGTAGCGCCGGGCTCTGCCCGGCTGCTTTCCGGTCCGACGTCATGACGACCTGACGCAAGCCGGGCAGAGCCCGGCTCTACGTGGTGGCTTGCGTCCTGACGGCCTGATGCAAGCCGGGCAGAGCCCGGCTCTACGTGGGGGCCTGATGCCGGCCGGGCAGCGCCCGGCGCTACGCGGGGTGCGGGGTCTGGAACGGGAGGCCGGCGGCGGCGCAGGCGGCGCTGATGACCGCGCGGGCTTCTTCGAGTGCGGGTGTGGGCGCGGCCAGGCGCGGGCGGCGGTCGAGGGTGCAGGCCAGGCCGACGTCCAGCAACGCGGCGTGCGCGTCATGCAGGCCCTGGCGGGTGCCGCCGGGTAGCCAGGCGATGCTGGCCAGGGCGTCGATCAGGCGGGGGGTGTCGCGCGGTTCCAGTACCTGCGGGTGCGCGCCGGCGCTGTCGAGGACGCCGGTCTGCAGCAGGAATTCGAGGTCGACAATGCCACCCGCGCCCTGTTTCAGGTCCAGCCGCGCGGCGTCGCTGCGGTCCAGTTCGGTGCGCATGCGTGCGCGCATTTTTATGACGTCGGCATAGAGCACGTCGGCATCGCGGGGGCGGGCGAGCGTCTGCGCGCGCACGCGTTCGAAATCGGCCAGCAGGGTGGCGTCGCCGGCGATGCCGCGTGCGCGTACCAAGGCCTGGTGTTCCCAGGTCCACGCGCGTTCGCGCTGGTACTCGGTGTAGCTGGCCAGCGAGGACACCAGCGCGCCCTTGCCGCCGTCCGGGCGCAGGCGCACGTCGATGTCGTAGAGCCGGCCAGCGGCGGTGACCGCGCCCAGTAGGGCCATCACCTTCTGTGCCAAGCGTGCATACCAGCGGCCCGGGTCGAGCGGGCGCTTGCCGTCGCTGCTGTCCTGGTCAGCCGGGTGGTCGTGCAGGAACACCAGGTCCAGGTCCGAACCAAAGCCCAGTTCCAGCCCCCCCAGGCTGCCGTAGCCGATGATCGCAAACCGCCCGCCGGGAATGCCGCCGTGGGCGGCGTGCATGTCGGCGGCGGCCATGGCATGCACGGTCACCACCACCGCCTGGGCCAGCTCGGCCAGCTGGCGGGTGCTGTCCACGGCGCGCTGGCGACCGTCGAGGGTGGCCAGCGCCATGCGGAAACTGAGGGCAAGGCGGGTTTCGTTGAGCAGGCGCAGCGCGGCTTCAGGGTCGTCGACGGCCAGCGCGGCATCGCACTCGGCCTGCATCGCGTCGGCGTCGGGCATCGGCCCGGACACGCGCACGTCCAACAGCTCATCCAGCAGCAGCGGGTAGGCGGCCAGCCGTTCGGCCAGCAACGCGCTGCGCGCCAATACGTCCACCAGCCGCGCCAGCGCGCTGGGCTGTTCGTCGAGCAGCGCCAGGTAGCTGGTGCGGCGCAGGATGGCCTGCAGCAGGCCGAGCACGCGCTTGAGTGCGGCGTCGGGCTGGGGCGACCGGGTGGCGGCGTGCAGCAGCGCCGGCAGCACGCGGTCCAGCCGCGCGCGGGCGCTGTCGGACAGCGACTTCACGCCCAGCGACTGGGCGAAATCGCGCAGCGACTGGTCGGCACTGTGCGGGTCGTGGAAGCCGGCGTCGGCGAGGATCTCGGCGCTGCCGTTGTCGGGCAGGCCGCGCCAGTAGTTGGACAGCGCATCGGGCGCGGCCTGGCCCTTGCGCGGGGCCAGCAGCGCGCCGAATTCGGTGCTGACCCGGGTGCGTTGCGCGTCGAGCGCGGCGATCAGCGCGTCCCAGTCGGGGTAGCCCAGGCCGGTGGCGATGCGCAGGCGGTCGGTGGGGTCGGTAGGCAGCGCGTGGGTCTGGGCATCGCGCAGCATCTGCAGGCGGTTTTCCAGCCGGCGCAGGAAGGCGTATGCGTGCAGCAGGTCTTCACCGTCCTGCGCGGCCATCTGCCCACAGGCCACCAGCGCGGGCAGCGCATGCAGCAGGCGGCGTTCGCGCAGGCTGGCTTCGCGGCCGCCGCGGATCAGCTGCAGGGCCTGGCACAGGAATTCGATTTCGCGGATGCCGCCGGGACCGCGTTTGATGTCGTCGAACATTTCCCGGCGCGAGACTTCGGCGGTGATCGCCGCCTTCATCTCGCGCAGGCCATCGAGCGCGGTGAAATCGAGGTAGCGGCGGTACACGAACGGGCGCAGGGTCTGCAGCCACGCTTCACCGGCGGCGATGTCGCCGGCCACCGCGCGCGCCTTGAGCCAGGCGTAGCGTTCCCAGTCGCGGCCTTCGCGCTGGAAGTACTGGTCCATGCCGGCAAACGACAGCGCTACCCGGCCGGCACTGCCGAACGGGCGCAGGCGCAGGTCGACGCGGTGGCTGAAGCCGTCCACGGTGGTTTCGTCCAGCAGCCGCGCCAGGCGCTGGCCGAGCCGGGCGAAGTATTCCTCGGCGGCCAGCGGGCGCGCGCCGTCGGATTCACCGCCTTGCGGGTAGGCGTAGACCAGGTCGACGTCGGAGCTGAAATTGAGTTCGCCGCCGCCCAGCTTGCCCAGCCCGAACACCACCAGCTGCTGGGCGCTGCCGTCGGCGGCGCGGACCACGCCGTGGCGGGTGGCAAATTCCTGCTCGAGCGCGGCCAGGCCGATGCCCAGGCAGTCTTCGGCCAGGGCGGTGGCGCCGGCCAGGGTGGCGGGCACGTCGTCGAGCCCGGCCAGATCGCGCCAGATCAGCCGGGTGGAGGCAGCGGTGCGGTAGCGGCGCAGGCGCTGCGGCCAGTCGCTGGGGTGCTGGGGGTCCAGCTCGGGGCGCGCCAGCGGGGGGCAGCCGGGCTGGACGAGGTGGGCCAGCAGCGCCGGTTGGCGGCACAGGGTGTCGATGGCGAAATCGCTGGTGATGGCCAGCAGGCGTACCTGGTCGAGGACCTCGGGCGGCGGCGGCCAGCTGCCGCTGTCGGCCAGCGACAGGGCCAGGCGCGCCAGGGCGCGGTCGACGAGGGGAACGAGGGCGGCGGGGACAGCGTCGGCGGGAATCGGCATGCAGGGATTATGCAGGGCGCTGGGGGCGCCTACGTATTGCCGGGTGCGCGAAACGGGAGGGTGGCGGTACCTGCGTCCATCTTTCTTCGGCCGAGGTCATGCGTTCGCCGCGGTGATGGGCTGGGTCGGCGGTCGATTGGGATCCGACCCTACCGGGTGGGTGTGTCGGCCCCTGACGTGTCTGCGGCCGTGGAGCGTCCGTAGAGCCGGGCTCTGCCCGGCTTGGGTCGGGCGTTCATGACGTTACGTTAGAGCGCAGAGCAGCCGGGCAGAGCCCGGCTCTACGGGGCGCCATTGCCGAATTTCAGGCAATAAAAAGCCCGCTTGCAGCGAACTGCCAGCGGGCTCTGCTCCCTCCCCCACGTCGGGATGCAGGTCGATCTTCTAGGGTCCTCGGAAAAGTTGCACGCTGCACTGCAAAACAATACTTGCGGGTACAGAAGTCCTTGCAAAACTGAACAGGGGGTGGCGATAGCCTGAAGCGCCATCCCACCTTGGTCGCACACCCCGTTCGGCGTGGATCGCCGATAATGCAGATCCCCCCAGAAACGTTGTCGTCATGTCTGTCGATCGCATTGCCAACGCGCGTCTGCGTGACCGCGTTGTATCCGCTGAAGCTGCCGCCGCCCTGATCCAGCCGGGTGAAACCGTCGCCATGAGCGGCTTTACCGGTTCAGGTTATCCCAAGGCGGTGCCGGTGGCGCTGGCCCAGCGCATCGAGGCGGTGCATGCCCAGGGGCTGCCCTTCCAGATCAGTCTGATGACCGGCGCGTCCACCGCCCCGGAGCTGGACGGTGCACTGGCCAAGGCCGACGGCATCGCCATGCGCATGCCGTTCCAGAGCGACCCGGATGCGCGCAACCGCATCAACGCGGGCAAGCTGGATTACATCGACATCCACCTCAGCCACGTGGCCCAGCATGTGTGGTTCGGGTTCTATGGCGACATCGACACGGCCGTGGTGGAAGTGTCGGCGATCCGCGAGGACGGCTCGCTGGTGCCGTCCACGTCGGTGGGCAACAACAAGACCTGGCTGGACCTGGCCAAGAAGGTGATCATCGAGGTCAACGAGTGGCAGCCCGCCGGCGTGGACGGCATGCACGACATCTACTACGGCACGGCGCTGCCGCCGCACCGCAAGCCGATTCCGCTGGTGCACGCCAACGACCGCATCGGCGAGACCTCGCTGCGCTGCGACCCGGACAAGATCGTGGCGGTGGTGCGCACCAACGGCCCGGACCGCAACAGCCCGTTCAGCCCGATCGACACCACCAGCGAGCAGATCGCCGCGCACCTGATCGACTTCCTGAAGCAAGAAGTGGCCAAGGGCCGGCTGCCGGCCAACCTGCTGCCGCTGCAGAGCGGCGTGGGCAACATTCCCAACGCGGTGCTGGCCGGGCTGGCCAAGAGCGGCTTCCGCGACCTGGCCGCGTTCACCGAGGTCATCCAGGACGGCATGCTGGACCTGCTGCGCGACGGGGTGCTGAGCTATGCCTCGTGCACCGGGTTCGCGCTGAGCCCGCAGGCCAATGAGACCTTCAAGGCGAACATCGATTTCTACCGCGAGCGCATCATCATGCGCACGCAGGAAATCTCGAACCATCCCGAACTGGTGCGCCGCCTGGGCTGCATCGGCATGAACGGGATGATCGAAGCGGACCTGTACGGCAACGTCAATTCCACCCATGTGATGGGCACGCGGATCATGAACGGCATTGGCGGCTCGGGCGACTTCGCGCGCAACGGGTTCCTGTCGGCGTTCCTGAGCCCGTCCACGGCCAAGAACGGCAGCATCTCGGCGATCGTGCCGATGGTGAGCCACGTGGACCACACCGAGCACGACGTGTCGGTGATCGTGACCGAACAGGGCCTGGCCGACCTGCGCGGRCTGACCCCGCGCAAGCGCGCACGGGTGGTGATCGACACCTGCGCGCACCCGGATTTCCGCGACCAGCTCAACGATTACTTCGAGCGCGCCAGCCGCGACAGTTACGGCAAGCACACCCCGCATCTGTTGCCCGAAGCGTTGTCGTGGCACCAGCGGTGGTTGGATACGGGCACGATGAAGGCGTGATCCACCGGCGGTAGGCCACGACCGTTGGTCGTGGCGGTTGGAATGCGCGCGGCCGGATGCAATGTACCGACCAACGGTCGGTACCCACCGAAGATGACCGATCGATACCCACCCGGGAAATTCCCCGGTAGGCCACGACCGTTGGTCGTGGCGCACGGAACCCGGCTATTACGCGTTGCGCAACGTCGCCAGCGATTCGGCCTGCAGGCGGTCGTAGATCGCAAATTCGTCTTCCACCTGCATGCCCAGCGCCTGCTCGAATGCCTCACGGTTGGCGTGGGCGGCATACGCGCGCTGCTCTTCACCGCCCAGGTTCGACTGGAAGATGCCCGCGGCACTGACCGGCAGGAAATCCTCGTAGACGATCGGGTCGGCGCTGGCCAGACCGGCGGCGATCAGGGCCTCGGCCGGCAGGTCGCCGATGGCGGCCGGATCGGCGCGGCCGGCGTCGGTGAGGGCGTAGCGGTAGTAGCCCAGGCCCTCGCGGCGCAGGGTGGCGTGGTCGTCCGGGAACGCGGTGAACGCGGCGGCCAGGCGGGTCGGGTAATCCTGCCCGGTGCTGCCGGCGCCGCCACTGTCACGTGCCTGGGCCAGCAGCTGGTCATACAGCGCGCGGCCCTTGGGCGTCAGTGCCAGGCCACGCTGTTCGATCTCGCCGAACCGCGCGGTATGGGTGCCGGCATCGGCCGCCTCGCCAGACGGGAAATGCACCGTTTCCTGCAGCGCCTTGAAGCTGGTCTGGCGCAGCAGGATCGGGCAGCGGCGCGGCGGCGGGCCTTCAACCACGGCCTTGGCGTCGATGCCGCGCGCGAGCATGGCGGCCTGGGCGGCGTCGATGTCCAGCGTGCGTGGGGTGAGGTGGTTGATGTGCGGGCCACGGAAGCTGACCACGTCGGCAATCAGGCGGTGCGCGTCGTGCAGCGCGTGGTAGGTGGCCAGCGACACCGTGGCATCACCGTGCCAGCGGAACGTCTCCAACGATTCGATGACGAAGCGGCGGGCGTCTTCCTGGCCGAGGCCACCGTCGCGCTCGGCCTGGTCGATCAGGGCCAGCGCGGTGTCGGTGAAGATGCGGCGCCGGGCCAGGATGCGCGCCGATTCGTCACGCAGCGCGGCGTCTTCGATCAACTCCAGCCGCAGCAGCGAGGTGAACACCCGGAACGGGTTGTGCGCCAGCGCCTTGGCGGTGCGCGGGCGGAACGCAGTAGAGTGCACCGGCACGCCGGCCACCGACAGGTCGTAATAACCCACCGGGTGCATGCCCATCACCGCGAACAGGCGGCCCAGCGTGGCCAGCTCCTCGGCGGTGCCCACGCGGATGGCGCCGTGGCGCTCCTGGTCCAGGCGGGTGCGTTCGTCGGTGCGGTCCAGCTGCTCGGCCAGTGCCGGGTTGGCGGTGAGCACGGCATCGTTGATCTCGGCCACCAGGTCCACCAGCGTGCCGTACAGCGGCACCTCGGTGCGGTACATGGTGGACATGGCCTGGGCGAACAGGCTGCGGATATCGTCGGGTGAAACGAAACGGTCGGCGCTCATTACGTACTCGGCAACGGATCACGGGGAGGTGCAGCAATCGCGCATTGTCGCCGAGCGCGGGGGTTACCGCGATCTGCACAGCAGCAAAGGGTCACCGGGTAGAGCCACCCCGTGGGTGGCTGCGCAGAAACTCAGCGCCCTGAGGGCGTGGGGTTGCTCGCCGCACGCTGGCGCTGGGCACGGTCGCCGAGCTGGCGCTGCAGGGTGGCGTCAAGCTTGATCGGGCGGTCCCAATGGTCGTGGCTGGCCACGATGGCGTGGCGCAGCGCGCGCCAGTGCAGGTTGGTCGGCGTGACCGGCAGCGCGGCCACCACGTCCTCCCAGCGCTTGGGCTGCCCCTCTTCCGGCACCGCACGGCTCCAGGCCTGCACGCTGTCGCGGCACCCGCGCTCGATGGCATGTGCCCAGAAACAGGCGAAGTAGATGTCACCGGCCTGCCAGCCGTGGGTGTACATCAGCGCGGTGATGTAGCCGCGCGATACGCCGGCATAACGCGCCACCTCGTCCAGGAAACTGTCCGGGTAGCGTTCGGCGTAGTGGTTGATGTCCTGCAGCTGGGCGTCCACCCAGGCATCGCCGGTGTCGACCACATAGGCTTCGGACTTCTCCGCGGTCTGCTGCGCCGATGCCGCCCACGGCAGCATCAGCACCAGCAGCACCAGCACCGTGCGCAGGGTCATGGGACGACACCGCCGCAGCGCTGCATGCCGGTCAGGCCTGCGCTGCCTTGGCTTCGATGGCGCGCAGGGCCTGCGGCCAGTCGAAGGCGGTCGGGGCGTCGACCATGCGCGGCTCGTCGTCGGCCACGCCGTGCTGGGTTTCATGCGCCCAGGTCACCGCGTACGGGGTGTGGATGCCCCAGCCGCCCAGGGTGATCACCGGCTCGATGTCCGAGCGCAGCGAGTTGCCGACCATGCAGAAGCGCTCGATCGGCAGATCGAATTCTTCCAGCACGCGCGCGTAGGTTTCCGGGTCTTTCTCGGACACGATCTCGATGCGCGGGAACAGGTCGCGCAGGTTGGCCAGCTTGATCTTGGCCTCCTGGTGGAACAGGTCGCCCTTGGTGATCAGCACCACCGGGTAGTCCCGCGCGATCTCGGTCACCGACTCACGCACGCCGTCGATCAGCTCGACCGGGTGGCGCAGGGTGTCGTGGCCGATGTCCAGGATCTGCTGCAGGTCGCGCGCGGTGATCATCTGCTGGGTGATCTCGATGGCCGCCTCGACCATCGACAGGGTCATGCCCTTCACCCCGTAGCCAAACACACCGAGATTGCGCTGCTGCACTTCCAGCAGGTGGCGTGCGGTCTGGGTGTCGTGCACGTCGATGTAGCGCGACAGGATGTCGAGGTAATCCTGCTCGGCCTTGCGGTAATAGTCTTCGCTCTTCCACAGCGTGTCGTCACCGTCAAAACCGACCAGGCCGATGGCGCCGGTGGGCGCGGGCGAGGAGGTCATCATCGGGCAAGGATAGCAACAGCGCCGCGCCAGCCCAATGACATCATCGGCTCACTGGCCGAACGGCCGCGGGCCCTCCCAGCCCAGCACGCCAAGCTGCGGCAGCTCGATGCGGGTGAGCAGCCACTGGCCCGGGCCCTGCCAGCTGAATTGGCGGTAGCTGCTGGCCAATTGCCCGGTCTCCTGCCACCACGCCATGAGCGCGGCCGGGCCTTCGGGGTCATGCGGCTGGTACTGGAACGGCAGGCCGCGGGTGTTGAGCTCCCCCAGCACCTGTTGCAGGGCCGCGTTGGCCGAGCGCGGGCCGTGGTCGTCAAAGGCGATCGATTCGGCGCAGCCGCCCGGCGAGGCACCGGTCACCACCACCACTTCGCCGGGCGCCAGGTGCGACACCCGTTGCGGCGGCGGTTCGCCCGGAACGGGCAGGTAGACGTCGAAGGGAGGCCGGCGGCCGGGATGATCCATGCTGTCCATCATAAAAGAAGGGCGGCCGAAGCCGCCCAACCCCTCATTGCTGTTCACCGGTGTCCAGCGGTGTTCAGCCCTTGCGCTCAGTGCACTGCATGCTGCACGCGGATCAGTTGCCCGGCTGTGCGCCGCTGCCACTGGCGGCCTTGCCCTGCTGGGCCGCCACGTACGCCTTGTATTCGTCCGGCGAAAGCTCGCCGTCCTTGTTGCTGTCGGCCTGGTCGAACACCTGGGCCAGACCCGCATTGACCTGTGCTTCGGGCTTGCTGATGGTGCCGTTGCCGTCGGTATCCACACTGGCCCACGTCTGGCCACCACCACTGGCCTGCTGCGACGCCTGCGCGGCGGCGCCGGCGGCCGAATCTGCCGCCTGGCCGGCCTGCGCCGCTGCCTGCTGGGCCTGCGCGGCCTGGTTCTGTGCCTGCGCGGCGCTCTGCTGCGCGGATTGGGCCATCGCCGGAATGGCCAGCACACTGCCTGCGGCGACGATCAGGGCGATCAGGGGCTTGCGGTTGCGAATAGTCATTGGGTGGTCTCCTGCTATTGGGGTGTTGCACGGTTCGGTGTGTTTCCGCACGGCCCCACACTGCCACCCCGTTTGTGAATCAACTTTGCGTCGCAACCGGCCTGCGCACGCGGTCTTAACCACGTGCCCACGCGCGTCGTTTACCGCACAGGTTATGTGCAGGTGAGCAGGTAGTAAGCAGAGCATTCAACCGGCGCGGATTTAACCGGATGCAAACGGAAAGTCAGCCTTCGCTGGCGCTTTTTTCGCCTGAGCGCGAACTGAATATCATCCAGCCCAGTGCAACGCCGCCGAGGGCGCCGGCCACTTCCAGCACCACCCGTGAGCCCAGTTCGTTGGGATCGTGGATGCCGGCCAGGAACAACCGCGCGTACAGCGGCGACTCCAAGCGCATCATGCCCATGTAGAACAGCTTCCACGCATCGATGCCGGCCGATACCACCACCGCGATCACGCAGGCCCAGCCGATGGCGTGCCCGGCGGTCCAGCCCAGCGCGCGGCACAGGCGGTGCCACAGCGCGTATACCAGCAGGCCGACCAGCAGCGCGATCAGCCCCGCTTCCAGGGTTCCGAGCAATCCAAAGTGCAGCGGCAGGTTCATCGTGGTCCGGGCGGCAGGTCAGGCCACAGTGTAGCGGCGTGGCCCGCGCCCCCGGCGTTCAGCGCACCGGCACGTCGTAGGCGGTGTGCGGGTCCGGCTCGGGGCTGAGGGTGTAGTGCCACCACTCCAGCGGGTAGTTGGCAAAGCCGTGCCGGGCCATCGCCTGCACCAGCCGCTGCCGGTTGCCGCGCTGGAGGGCGCTGATGTCTGCCGCGTCGGTATGCGCACGCGGGCCGAAGAAGTCGAAGTCGGTGCCCATGTCCAGCGCACTGCAGGGGCCGGTGCGGCAATCGAGCAGGGTCAGGTCGACGGTGGCGGCGCGGCTGTGGCCGGAGGTCTCGGCGATGTAGCCGCCCAGCAGCGCCGGCTTGTCCAGGTCGGGGTACTGCAGTGCCTTGCGCGACTGTTCGGCCGGGTCGTGGGCCCAGGCCACGAATGCAGTGACCGACTGCGCCGGGCGGTAGCAGTCGAACACGCGCAACCGGTAACCCTCGGCCCGCAGATCGGCTTCCACCGCGGCCAGTGCGGTAGCCGCTGGCGCCAGCAGCAGACACTTGGGCGCGTCGTAGCCGGGCACGGGGTGGGCGGTGAAGTTGTTGCTGCCGGCGTAGCGGATGTCCAGTGCGATGTCGGGCACCAGGCGGGCAAGGTCGACCAGCCCGGCCTGCTCGACGGTGCGCGCGGGGGATACCTGTACCGGCTGCGCCTGCGCACCGCCGATGACGGCCAGCATCAGCAAGGCGCTACGGACAATCGCCGATGCGGGTGAACTGCAGGTCCTGGTAGTCATAGCTGAAGTCGATATCCGGGTCGATGGCGCGCAGTGCGAGCGTGGGCGGCGTGCCCGGCTGCAGTTGCAGCCAGGGCTCGGCATCGGCCCCGAGCGTATCCCACTGCACCAGCCAGCGCGCGCCCAGCTGCATCACCGTGCCCTGCAGCTGGGGCGACTTCTCCACCTGGAAACGCAGCCGGCCATTGTGCGGGCACACACGCGCCGGCCCCAGCCACGGGTCGCGGTAGCGGCCCTGCCAGGCGGCCGTGGCCTGCAGACTGGCCGGTGTGCGCGCACGCGTGTCCGGGCGCACGTGGCCGCTGTCCCGGCGTTGTTGCTGCTCGTCGTGCAGCAGGCGCGCGTAATCCAGCACGCCCTTGCTGTCATCGGGCGCGGTGTAGTGCCGCAGCGCGGCCTGCATCAGCGCGGTGCGGGCATCTTCGGCATCGCCGTTGATCAACACCACCACGCCCACGCGCCGGTCCGGCAGCAGCGCCAGCGAGGAATACATGCCCGACAGCGTGCCGGTGTGGGCCACCTTCCACTGGCCGTCCAGGTCCGACAGGCGCCAGCCGTAGCCATACGCAGCGAAGTGCGCGTTGTCCCACTGGCGCTGGCGCGCACTGATCGGCATCGGCATGTGCGCGGTCCACAGCGCGCGGCGCTGCCCATCGCTGAGCCAGCCCGGCACCTGCGCCGGGTCCAGCAGCACCTGCATCCAGCGGGTCATGTCCCTGAGGCTGCAGCGGATGCCGCCGGCGGCCATGGACGCCAGGTCCGAGCTGGTGTCGGCATCGGGCTGGGTCACCACGTTGCGGCCATCGCGGCGTGCGTGCGGCTGGGCCACGTTGCCCACCGCCGCCACCGACCACGCCCCCACCTGGCAGCGCTGCATGCCCAGCGGCACGAATACCTCCTCGCGCAGCAACTGGTCGTACGGCTTGCCGCCCGCGCGCGCGGCAACCTCCCCGGCCACCACGTACATCAGGTTGTCGTAGGCGTAGCCACTGCGGAAGCTGGTGACCGGTTTCAGATGTGCCAGCCCGGCGATGATGTCCTGCCGGGTGAAGGCATTGGGTTCGGGCCACAGCATCAGGTCACCGGCGCCCAGCCCCAGGCCGCTGTTATGGATGAGCAGGTCGCGCACCTGCATGTGCTCGGTGACCCACGGATCGTGCATGCGGAACTGCGGCAGGTATCGAATTACCGGGTCGTCCCAGCGCAACGCACCGCGGTCGACCAGCCGTGCCAGCAGCGCGGCGGTCATCGCCTTGCTGTTGGAGGCGATCTTGAACAGCGTGTTCTCATCGATGGCCTCACCCGTGCCGATGCGGCGCTCGCCGGCGGTGTGCTGGTAGACCACCTGCCCGTCTTCCACCACGGCCATGGCCAGGCCCGGCAGCGCGTAGTGCTGCCGGGCCTGGTCGAACATCGGCTGGAAGGGCGGTGCGGGCGCTGCAGTGGCGCTGGCTGAAACAGCCAGCGCCACCAACAGCGCACGCCACCGGTGCAGCGTCATCGCGGTCATCCCATCAGTAGTTCCAGGTCACCGTGAGCTGCGCATAGCGCGGCGACTGGAACCCGGTGCCGTAGCCGTACATCGGGTTCAGCGTACCGATGCTGTCCTGTGGTTCGTAGTCCTGGTCCACCGACACGATGCGCTGCTGGTTGAGCACGTTGTACACGGCCAGCTTCAGGTTGATGTCCTGCGGCACCGGCACCTTGTAGGCAATGCTCATGTCCAGGTCGTAGGTCCACGGCGTGCGCCCATCGCCACCGCGCGGGGAATGCACGAACACCCGTTCGGACGGCACGGTGGCCTGGCAGTTGGACACGCACACGTAATAGCTGTGGAAGTCGGTGTCGTCGAACGGGTTGCCGGCGCCGAAGCGGGTGATCGGGCTGCCCGACTGGATGCCCAGGGTGGCGGCCACGGTGAGGTTCTCGGTCAGCGCGTAGCTGCCGCGGAACTTGAACTGATGGCGGCGGTCGTTGGCCAGGTAGCCGTAGCCGCGGTAGTTCACCCACGGGTTGTCGAAGTTCTCGGTACGCCCGGAATCGGCGAAGTCGGTGTCGGAGTTGACCGGGCCTTCGGCATTGCCGCGCCCATAAGCCAGCGTATAGGACGCATTGAAGCCCCAGGTGCCGTCCCAGGCGCGGTCCACCTGCAGTTCCAGCGCCTTGTAGTCGCGCTTGGGCTTGACCCAGCCGCGCTGGCCCACGTAGTTGCCGTCATCGTCGTACAGCGCCCAGCCTTCGCGCGAGGTGTCGATGTCGATCCAGGCATCGTTGCTGCCGTCGCAGTTGCTGTCGCCCCACACGGTGTTGGTGCGGCCGGGGTTGCCCATGATCCACACACCGTCGATGGCGCCGCACTGGCCGGTGGCGGTGATGTTCATGTCGTCGATGGCGTTGTGCAGGCGGCGGTAGGTGACGCTGGCGGCCAGCGACCACGATTCGCTCAGCATGTGCTGGAAGCCTAGGATCGCTTCATCCTGGTACACCGGGTCCATCTCGCGGTTCACCTCCGCGCGCAGGTCGGGCACGCTGCCGTCACCCTGCGAGTTGTCCACCGGGCCGATCTGCCCACCCAACCCGGGTACGTTGTTGGCCGCGCCGGAATAGCCGAGGAATTCATACCAGGTGCGCTCGTCCAGGAAGCCGCCGGCCTGCTTGATGTTGATCACGTTGGCCACGGGCAGGAAGTAGCGCCCCAGGTTGCCGAACAGCTTGGTGGTGCCGTCGCCGCGCATGTCCCAGGAGAAGCCCAGGCGCGGGGCGATCATGTTGTCGATCTTGATGTAGCTGTTGCCGTCGCCGCCCTTGTTGTCGAACCCCTCCACGCGCGCGCCGATGTTCAGCAGGACGTTCGGGGTGACCTGCCAGTTGTCTTCCAGGTAGTAGGCCGAGTTGATGGTCTCGAACGAACCGGCCACTTCATAGCGGCGGGTGCGCGCCACCAGCCCGCTGGCCGGCACGACGCCGCCGTTGAGCGAGCTGCCCGGAGTGCGGTAGTACACGTCGTAGCGCAACCCGCCCGGGCCGGGGTAGGCGCGTTCGTAGTCGGAGGTGTTCTCTTCGCGGTCCAGGCCGAAGCGCAGCAGGTGGTCGCCGATGGACCATTCAAAATCCGCACGCGCGGCCTTGCGGGTATCCAGCGCCGATTCCAGCTGCGAGCTGCTGGTGCAGCTGCGGTCGCCCTGCAGCGCGGTGGGTACACCCTGGCTGGCGGTGCGGTTGTCGAACACGCGGTTGCAGTTCTGGTCCATCAGGCTGCTTTGCGAGCGGTTGCGCTTGTTCTCGCCGTACATCAGCTTCATGGTCAGGTCGTTGTTGACCTGCCAGCTGTAGGTGCCCGACCAGTTCTTGCCGCCCACGGTGTTGTAGATCTGGTTGGTGCTGTCACCCACGGCGCGGCCACTGGCGTAATCGTAGCGGTACACGTCGGTGATGGTGTCGCTTTTGTCGGAGAAGCCGAACAGCGACAGCATCTGGTTGTCGGTGATCTGCCAGTCCAGCTTGCCGCCCCAGAACGGGTCGTCGGCCTTGCCGGCGTTGAACACGGTGCCGGCGTCGTTGGTGGAATGGGGCGTGTAGTCGCGCGCTTCGTACATGCCGAAGAAGAACAGCTTGTCCTGCACCAGCGCGCCGGAAGCGAACACGTTGAGTGCGCTGCGGCTGTAGTCGTCGCGGCTGGCGGTGATATAGCGGCTGCCATCGGCGGTGTAGCGGTCGCGTGCCTGCGACTGCCAGGCGCGCGGTTCGAATACCAGCTGCGCACCGGCTTGGAAGTCGTTGCTGCCCGAGCGGGTCACCGCGTTGATCACGCCGCCGGTGCTGCGCCCGAACTCCACCGAGTAGCCGCCGGTCTTGACCTGGAATTCCTGGTAGAAGCCGAACGGCACCGACGAGAAGCCCACCCGGTTGTAGAAGTCGGTGACGTTCAGGCCGTTGATGTAGACGGTGTTCTCGGCCACCGACGAGCCGCCGAAGGAAATGCCCTGCCCGCCCAGCGACCCCTTGCCCTTGACCGCGCCGGGCGCTAGCAGCGCGACGGCGGTGATGTCACGGTCCACCGGCAGCCGCGACAGTTCTTCGCGGGTGATGTTGGTGGCTGACTCGGTGGACTTCACATCCACCATCGACACCACCTGCGGCGCGCGCACTTCCACCGCCCCCAGCGTGCTCACACCACTCACCGGTACGTTGACCGTGGTGGCGCTGCCCAGACCCACGTTGATCTGGCCCACGCGGGTGGGCGCGCCACCGGCAACGGCTACCTCCAGCTCGTACGTGCCCACCGGCAGCAGCGGAATGCGGTAACTGCCATTGGCCTCGGCGCGTACCGAGCGCACAAAGCCGGTGGACGGGTTGCGCACCGTCACCGTGGCGTTGTCCAGGCGTTGGCCCGGGTCGGTGAGCAGCTTGCCCACCACCGCGCCGTCCTGCGCCATCGCCACCGGCGCCAACGTGCCCAGGCACGCCCCCAACGCGACGCACAGCGCCGCCCGCTTCAACCTGTTCGTGTTCATTCCCTGCTCTCTCCTGCAGATATGGAATCGTGGATGGTGCCGTTTACCGCTTCACCGCCAGTGGCACGATGTGCGACTGGAAGTCGTAGTTCCATTGATCGAAGTACAGGTTGCCGCCGTCCCACTCGACCTCGCCGCGCTGCGAATCCACGGTGTCCGAGCGCGGGAAGCGCTTGGCCGGGACCAGCGGCTGGCTGACGGCGTCGTTGAAGGCGATGCGGTAGGCATCAAGCCCGCCGAAGTAGAAGTCGCGCAGCGCCGGCTGCGGGCTGTCCAGGCGGCCGGTGGTGACATCCATCGGCACCCAGCCATACGGGGCCAGGTACAGCGCGCCCCAGTCGTGCAGGTTGGTGTAGCCCACCGCGTCGTCGGCGTAGACCATGCCCGACTGCCAGCGCGCGGGAATGCCGTTCATGCGCAGCAGGGTGATCAGCAGCAGGGTCTGCTGGCCGCAGTCGGCGTGGCCGGCGTGCAGCGCGTAGTCGCTGATGTTGGTCAGGGTGGAATACTCGCGCGCGCCGGCCCACGGAATGCGGTCGACCGCATCGAACAGCCGGCGGGCCACCTCGTAGGGACGGGTTTCGCCTTGCAGCACCTGGTCGGAGAACAGCCGCAGGGCCGGGGTGAAGCGCACGTGCGGTGGCTGTTCGGCCAGGTACGGGGCCAGCGCCGCGTCGGTGGGCGTGGGCCGCACCACGGTCGGGTCGATGCGGGTGTGCCGGGCCTGCACGGTGAGCGCGTAGCGGATTTCGAACCGGGTGGGCTGCCCGGCCACGGCGGTGCCTTCCAGGTAGGCCGTGCGTTGCAGCGCGCTGGCCGGGGCAATGCGCGCCAGGCCGGGCGTGCTGCCGCGCCACTGGATCTGTTCCTGCTGGCCGGCGATGGCGCGCGGGTACGGAATCCACGCGCGCAGCGTGGTGCCGGCGGGCACCGCATCGGCCTTCACCGTCAGCGACTGGGTGACTTCCACCCGCTGCGGCAGCACCGACGATTGCCCCGATGCCGTGGCCGCCTCCACCACGTTGGCGTGGTACGGGGTGAGGTGTTCGAACGGACCGTCGCTGGGTAGCGGTGCGTCGGCACGGCGGCGCGCACGTGCTTCATCGCTCAGCCGGAACAGATTGGACGGCGCGCGCTTGAAGTAGAACCGGGTACCGTCGATGTCCAGGTGCTCCAACAGCCCCTGCCGGTCCCAGCGCTCGAACTCGTCGTCGCGCAGGTCCGGAATCGAACGCCGCACGGCGTCTTTGGCCGCGGCGGTGTCCAGGCTGAAATCCAGCCGGATCCGCCGCATGCGCTCGCGCTGGAAGGCCAATGTGTGTTCGTCGTAGGCCGCTGGCGGCGTGCTGCCGTGCGTGGCGATGCGCTGCTCGGCGCGGGCGAAGTACCCGGCATCGATGAGATCGGCGACACGCGCGCGCTCTGCCGCGTCGTCTGCCGTGCCGGTGTCGGCGCGCCCGGCCTGGGCCGACGGCACCGACAGCAGCGCCGCCACCAGCAGGCTGGCGGCAACAGGCACAAGCGGTTTGCGAACGGCACGATCCACAGCGACACTTCCCCAGCGCGGGTGGTAAGGGCTGTGTAACACGGGCCGTGACGCCGGTCAATAATTTATTCTTGCATTCCACAGCGAAAGGAATAAGTATTCCATGACACCCGCCGCCGCTGGAGGACGTGCCCCATGAATCATCCAGAGCTGCGCTGCGACCATTGCCAGGCCGGTTTCGTGCCGACCGGGGCGCAGGCCGTGCTGTTCGATACCTGCCGCGCCAAGGGCATGCGCTTGGTGATGCTGGACTGCCCGCACTGCTACCACGGCACCGCCGTGGACCCCACCCAGCCCAGCGCCGCGCGCCCGGCCGACCCCACGCCCTCCCTGCCCTGTCCGGAACGCGCCTGCACCGGCGATGCCTGCTGGGTCGATACGCTGCACCCGCCGGTATGGGGCTGCGGCAGCTGCGGTACCACCTGGGCCGACCTGGCGGCGCTGGAAGCCACCATTGCGACCGCCATCGCGCAGTTCCCCTGGCGCGCGCACGCCTACGTTCGCATGGGCACCCACTACCGCGCGGCGCCTTCGCTGCCGGCGCGCTATGAAGCCGATGTGGCCACGGAGTGGGCGGCATGACCCGCGCTGCACCCGCCAACCTGCCCACCGAGGACAGTGCCGCCATGACCCGTTTCCGCCCTGCCCTCTGGCGCGCCACCGCGAAACGCGTGCTGGCGCTGTTGCTGGCCGTGGCCAGCGCGCCGGCATGGGCTGCCGACGGCAGCGCGCCCGGCGCCCCCGACCCGGGCGCGCCGCTGCCGTATGTGGTGGACCTGCATGAGGCCTACCTCACCCCGCAGTACTGGGCCGCCCGCCTGCCCAATGCCGATGCGGTGATCCTGGACCGCGCCCAGATCGAGGCGCAGAACGCGCGCATGCGTGCCGAAGATGCCTCCATCCACGACCTGCGCGCGCTGCCCCCACAGCTGCCGCGCGCACAGGTACTGGCCGCGGTGCAGGCACTGTCGAAGTGGCCGGAGAAAACCCTGTACGGCGTGGATGGCAAGCAGCTCGGTGCTGCGCAGCGCAGCGCCAGCCTGGACAACCTGGCGCTGGCGGCCATTCCCGCACAACGCGCGCTGCAGTACGGCCTGGTCACCCATCGCGCCGCACTGCGCGCCTTCCCCACTTCGCTGCGGGTGTTCACCACCCAGGGCGACACCGACATCGACCGCTTCCAGGAATCGGCGCTGTTCCCCGGCGACGCGGTGGCGGTGATGCATGAAAGCGCCGATGGCCAATGGCTGTTCGTCACCAGCGAGCGCTATGCGGCGTGGATCGAGAAACGCTTCGTCGGCATCGGCGATGCGGCCACGGTACTCGGCTACGGCCAGCGCGGGCCCTACCGGGTGATCACCGGCGCGACCGCCTTCACCGCCTACACGCCGGAAGAACCGCGCGTGTCGCGCCTGCAGCTGGACATGGGCGTGCGCCTGCCGGTGCTGGCCGACTGGCCGCCGGGCACGCCGGTGAACGGCCAGCAGGCGCACGCCGGTTACGTGCTGCAGCTGCCGGTGCGCAATGACGATGGTCGCCTGGCGCTGGTACCGGCGCTGCTGCCGCGCTCGCAGGACAGTGCGGCCGACTACCTGCCGCTGACCCCGCGCACCCTGCTCACCCAGGCCTTCAAGTTCCTCGGCGAGCGCTACGGCTGGGGCCACGACTACGACACCCGCGACTGCAGCGGCTTCGTGTCGGAGATCTACCGCAGCATGGGCGTGCTGATGCCGCGCAACACCAGCGCGCAGGCGGTGAGCCCGGCACTGGACCGCATCGCCTTCACCGGCAAGGACGGCAGCGCCCGGCGCACCACCGCGGTGAACCAGCTGCAGGTGGGCGACCTGGTCTATATCCCCGGCCACGTCATGGTCGCCATCGGCCATGTGGACGGCCGCACCTGGGTGATCCACGACACCGCCGGCGGCAGCTGGTTCGGCGCAGACGGCACCCGCGTGCAGGCACACCTCAACGGTGTGTCGGTGACCCCGCTGGAGCCGATGATGGCCAGCGACACCGTGCGCTACATCGACCGCATCACCAACATCCAGCGCCTTCGAGCCCAGACTCCTGAATGAAGATCACCGATATCGAACTTGGCATGCTGCGCGTGCCGTTGAAGACCCCGTTCAAGACCGCGCTGCGCACCGTGGACACGGTGGAAGACGTGGTGGTGCTGGTGCGCACCGACAGCGGCCATACCGGCTACGGCGAAGCGCCGGCCACCGCGGTGATCACCGGTGATACCCACGGCTCGATCGTCGAGGCCATCAACAGCTTCATCAAGCCGCGCCTGATCGGCCAGGACGTGGCCAACCTCAACCATGTGTGCGCGCTGATCCAGGGCGCGATGGAGCGCAATACCAGCGCCAAGGCGGCGGTGGAGATCGCGGTGTACGACCTGTGGGCGCAGCTGCACAAGGCGCCGCTGTACCAGATGCTGGGCGGTGGCGACCCGGTGATCACCACCGACATCACCATCAGCGTGGACTACATCGACAAGATGGTGGCCGATTCGCTCTCGGCGATCGAACGCGGTTTCGAGTCGCTGAAGATCAAGGTGGGCAAGGACATCGGGCTGGACATCGAACGGGTCAAGGCGATCCACGCCGCCGTGCAGGGGCGTGCGTTGCTGCGCCTGGACGCCAACCAGGGCTGGACCGCCAAGCAGGCGGTGCACGCGATGCGAACGCTGGAAGAAGCCGGGGTCGTGCTGGAGCTGCTGGAACAGCCGGTGAAGGCCGCCGACATCAGCGGGATGAAGTACGTCACCGACCGGGTCAACACACCGGTGATGGCCGATGAGAGCGTGTTCAACCCCGGCCAGGTGGTGGACCTGATCCAGCAGCGCGCCGCGGACATCATCAACATCAAGCTGATGAAGACCGGCGGGCTGTCCAACGCGATCCGCATCGCCGACATCGCCGCCATCTACGGGGTACCGTGCATGATCGGCTGCATGATCGAGTCGAGCATCAGCGTGGCGGCGGCCGTGCACCTGGCGGTGGCCAAGAGCGATGTGATCACCAAGGTGGACCTGGACGGACCGTCGCTGGGGCAGTTCAACCCGGTCAGCGGCGGGGTGAATTTCAACGAATCGGAGATCACCATCAGCGACGCGCCGGGGCTGGGCATCACCGAGGTGCGGGGGCTGGAGATGATTACGCCGCCGCGGTGGTGAGGCTGCCTGCACCACCTGCGGGTAGAGCCACCCCATGGGTGGCTGCTGTTCGCGCGATTCCGGTGTGCGTAGCCGACCAACGGTCGGCTCTACCCGGTGCTTTGCGTATTCTCTCCTTTCCGGACCTGATGCCCCACCCATGCCCCCTCTGGTGAAAATCCGCTCCGAGCGTGACCACATGTCGGCGATAGAACGCCGCATCGCCGACTTCATTCTCGACAACGCCCACCTGCTGCGCGACTACTCGTCCCAGCAGCTGGCCAGCGCGCTGGGGATCAGCCAGTCCAGCGTGGTCAAGTTCAGCCAGAAGCTGGGCTTCAAGGGCTACCCGGACCTGAAGTACTCCATCGGCGAAGCGGTGGCCCGCGCCGGCAACGGCACCCAGGCCCAGGCGCCTGCCGCCGCCGACAGCAACGCCTACACCAGCCTCGCCGAGCGCCTGCGCCTGAGCAAGGCCGCCGCCGAGGAAGAGACCCGGGTGGCCAACCCGCAGGCCGACGTCGAGGCCATCGTGCAGCTGATCGACGCCGCGCCCAAGGTGTTCGTCTACGGCCTGGGCGACGATGGCCTGTATGCGCGCGAGTTCGCGATGCGGCTGTCGCTGCTGGGCATGCTCACCGTGCACCACGCCGACCCGATCCTGATGATGGCCAACCTGTCGGCGGCGCGCGCCAACGACGTGATGCTGGTGTTTTCCGAGTTCGGCAAGCTGCCGCAGCTGTTCCAGCTGTCGCGCCAGTTCCAGGACGTGGGCGGCAAGGTGGTGTCGATCACCCGGCACAGCGCCAACCCGCTGCGCGCGCACGCCGATGCGTCCCTGGTGCTGTGCGCGCACGACCCGGCACCACACCTGGCCCAGCTGCTGTACCGTGCCTCATTGCAGTCCCTGCTGGATTTCGTCTTCGTGCTGCTGTGCCACGCCAACCCGGACCGCCACCGCCAGCTCGGGGTGAACCTGGAACGGATCGAACACCTGATCGACACCTGATCTTCTGGAGTCCGCCACGATGCTGCCGTTGTTCCGATCCGTCTTCGCCGTCGTGCTGGTCGCCAGCGCCCTGCCCGCCGCCGCGCTCACCCCGGCGGTGGGACCCTTGCAGGACCACCACCAGATGATCGTGGTCGTCACCGACGGCTGGGATGCCACCCATGGCCGGCTGCAGGCCTATACGCGCACCCCGCAGGGGTGGGCGCCACAGGGCGGCGCATTCGAGGTGGCGGTGGGCCGCAACGGCAGCGCCTGGGGCGTGGGCGTGGTGCCAGCGCAAGGCGTGGCCCCGCACCAGCCCGGTGATCCGGTGAAGCCCGGCGACCCGGTAAAGAAGGAAGGCGATGGCCGCAGCCCGGCCGGCTTCTTCAACATCGGCCCGGCCTTCGGCTACGCCCCGACGGTCACCACCGCCCTGCCGTACCAGCCGATGCTGGCCAGCAGTTACTGCATGGACGTGCCCGATTCGCCGTACTACAACCGCATCGTGGATGCAGAGGTGGTGGGTAACGATGCAGTGGAAGGCTCCACCGAGCCGATGCGCCTGGACCTGCACAACAAGGGGGATGTGCGCTATCGCGAGGGCTTTGTGATCGAGCACAACCCGAAGGGCGAAGCCCGCCGCGGCAGCTGCATCTTCGCCCACCTGTGGCGCACGCCCGGTGAGGCCACCGCAGGCTGCACCGCCATGCAGCCCGAACATATGCAGCACCTGCTCGCCTGGCTGGATCCGGCCAAGCGGCCGCTGTTCGTGCTGCTGCCGCGCGCGCAGTACCAGCAGATGCAGCACGACTGGAACCTGCCGGCGGCACTGGAAAACACGCCATGAGCGCCCCGGCCGATCCCCAACTGGAACGCGCGGTCAGCCGCTGGCAGATCGTCGGGCTGTCAATCAACGATGTGATCGGCAGCGGCATCTACCTGCTGCCCGCCGCCACCGTCGCCCTGCTCGGGCCCTTCAGCCTGTGGGGCGTGGTCGCCGCCGGCATCGTGGTGGCGCTGCTGGTGCTGTGCTACGCGCAGGCGGCCAGCTACTTCGACGAGCCCGGTGGCAGCTACCTGTATGCCCGCGAGGCATTCGGACGGTTTGCCGGGTTCGAGATCGGCTGGATGATCTGGCTCACCCGGATCAGCTCGGCCGCCGCGCTCAGCAACGCGCTGGCCGACGCGGTGGCGCGGTTCTGGCCATGGGCCGGGCATGATCTAGGCCGCGTGCTGATCATCGTGGTATCGCTGGGCTTCCTCACCGCCGTCAACGTGGCCGGGGTGCGCTCGGCTGCGCGCACCGGGGTGATCCTGGTGATCGGCAAGCTGCTGCCGTTACTGCTGTTCGTGGCGATCGGCGCGTTCTACGTCGACATGGATCTGGCCTTCTCCGGGGTCCGCCCGGACCCGCACGACCTGCAGCGCATGGGCGAGGCGGCGTTGCTGCTGCTGTACGCCTATGCCGGCTTCGAGAACATCCCGGCTGCCGCGGGCGAGTACAAGAACCCACGCCGCGATATTCCGTTCGCACTGATCACCATGATCGTCAGCGTCACCGTCATCTACGGCGCGGTGCAGCTGGTGGCGCAGGGCACGCTGGCCAACCTGGCCGCCTCGCCCACGCCGCTGGCCGACGCGGCCTCCCGCTTTGGCGGCGAGGCGCTGGCGCTGATCCTCACCGTGGGCGCCACCATTTCCATCCTGGGCACCAACAGCAACACCATGATGATGGGCCCGCGCTTCCTGTTCGCCCTGGCCCGCGATGGCTACGGGCCGAAGGTGCTGGCCAACGTGCACCCGCGCTTCCGCACGCCGGCGGCGGCCATCGTGACCCAGGGCGTGATCGCGCTGGCGCTGGCGCTGTCGGGTTCGTTCGTGCAGTTGGCGCTGCTGTCGATGACCACGCGCCTGTTCGCCTATATCGGCACGGCCGCGGCGGTGCTGGTGCTGGCGCGTCGTTTCCGCGACCGCCCCGGCGCGTTGAAGTTGCCCGGCGGCCCGGTGATTCCGGTGTTGGCGCTGGTGCTTTGCGTAGCGCTGTTCGTAAGCGCCAGCTGGCAGAACATCGCGGCAGCCGGCATCGCGTTCGTGGTGGGCGCGGTGATCTACCAACTGCCGCGCAAGGACCGACCGGCCTGAACCGCAGCCACGCGGTGGATGACGCTTGATGTGTCATTCACCTCGTCGGCCCACGGCGTTAACCGGCGTCTGGGTAAGTTGGACCCTCACCCAACCGGAGCCACCACATGCCTACTGACTACCAGATTCCCGGCCGGGTGCCGGAAGACGGCGTGCCGCGCCAGGCGGTATCGGACTATTGGCGCGAACGCTTCCCGAGCGAGCCGTACTACGACAACAGCCAGTTCTACGACGATTACGAGCCGGCCTACCAGCTGGGCCACTACTCCCGCGCCGACGAGATGATCCGCGCCTACGAGCAGGTGGAAGCCGAACTGGAAACGCGTTGGGCGCAGGAGCGTGGCAAGAGCAAGCTCACCTGGGAACAGGCGCGCAACGCGGTGCGCCGTGGCTGGGATGAATCCACCGCCCTGCACCAGTCGCACCTGGACAAGGGTGTGCCGCGCGGCACCTGAGGCAGCGCGCGGCACCCGCCAGCGCTTAGTCGCCGCTGGGCAGCGGTGGGATCTCGCGCACATTGCCACCCGCGGCCATCAGGTCGCGGGTGTTCTTCTGCACCGCCACCGCGCCGAACAGGCTCAGGGCGAAGGCCATGCCGTAGAAGCCCTTTTCGCTGAGCAGCAGCGTGGCGTTCCACAGGCCCACCAGCAGCAACAGCAGCGAGGCCAGCAGGGCGAACCAGCACAGCGCGTAATACAGGCCGCTGACCGGAATGTCCTCCACGCGGTCGCGCACGCTCTTTTGCAGCGACACTGCCGCAAACAGGCCGAACAACAGCAGGGTGAGGTAATAGCCCTTCTCGTTGAGCGCCATCTCGGCGTTGAACAGACCAACCAGATAGGCCGCCGCGCCCAGCAGCAGCGCTGCCCACGAGGCGGCAATGAAGGCCGGGGACGGCTTGTGCACCTGTTGTTTCATGTGATCCAACTCCATTTGATGGCGGCAAGCCGCACGCGCCGCCCCACGGGCAGCCCGCGCCAACGGTAGCCGATCACGGCCCGCGCGCCTACGGGGGATGACGTATGGTGCACGCCGCGTTGATGGACATGCTGTACAACCATGGCTGGCCATCGCATCCCCACCCGGAGATACCCCATGACCCGCAAGCTGCTGCTCTCGCTCGCCGTCACCCTTACCCTGCCCCTGTTCGCCACCGCCTGCGTGGCGGCTGACAAGGCGGCCGCCCCGGTCCTGAAGAAGGCCCAGTGGCCCTTCGCCGCCACCGACGCCGGCACCTTCAACGAACCGTGGGCGATGAGCTTCCTGCCCGATGGCAGCCTGCTGGTCAGTGAAAAGGCCGGCACCCTGCAGCATGTGGACCTGAAAACCGGCAAACGCGCCGCCATCAGCGGCGTGCCCAAGGTGGCCTATGCCGGCCAGGGCGGCTTCGGCGACGTGCTGCCGCACCCGGGCTTTGCCAAGAACCAGCTGGTGTATGTGAGCTATGCCGAGGCCGGCGAAGGCGACACCCGCGGCGCCGCCGTGGGCCGCGCCCGCCTGGTGCTGGCCGCCGATGGCAGCGGCACGCTGCAGGACTTCAAGGTGATCTGGCGCCAGACCCCGAAGGTGGAAGGCGGCGGTCATTACGGCCACCGGCTGGCGTTCGGCCCGGACGGCAAGTTGTGGATCACCTCCAGCGAACGCCAGAAGTTCGATCCGGCCCAGGACATGGGCGGCAACCTCGGCAAGATCGTGCGCCTGAATGACGACGGCAGCGTGCCGGCCGACAACCCGTTCGCCTCCCAGGGCGGCGTGGCCGCGCAGGTCTGGTCGCTGGGCCACCGCAATGCGCTGGGCATCGCCTTCGATGCGCGCGGCAAGCTGTGGGTGCATGAAATGGGCCCGGCCGGTGGCGACGAGCTCAACCTGATCGAGCGGGGCGCCAACTACGGCTACCCGATCGTGTCCAACGGCAACCATTACGACGGCCGCGACATTCCCGACCACAGCACCCGCCCGGAATTCGCCGCGCCCAAGGTGACCTGGACGCCGGTGATTTCGCCGGCCGGTTTCATCATCTACAACGGCACGCAGTTCCCGCAGTGGAAGGGCAGCGGCTTCATCGGCGGGCTGTCGTCCAAGTCACTGGTGCGGGTGGCCTTCGATGGCGACAACGCGCGCGAAGCCGAGCGTTTCGACATGGGCGAGCGCATCCGCGAAGTGGAACAGGGTCCGGATGGCGCGATCTGGCTGCTGGAAGACGGGAAGAACGGGCGGTTGTTGAAGCTCACCCCGAAGGGGTGAGCTGAGGGCGTACCTGCGGGATCGACGCGTACCGACCAACGGTGGGTACCTACAGGAGTTTGGGCGATGCACCGTCGAGGCGTACCGACCAACGGTCGGCCCCTACCCGGGCAGGGGCAGTGCCCCGTCTAAGGCGTACCGACCAACGGTCGGTACGCACCGGTCAATTACGCACCGGTCAATCCTGCACGGTGACGATGCCGACCTTGGCCTTGGTGCAGTCGTTGGCCGGGCAGATCCCGTTGATCCAGATCTGGCCGTTGCCCAGCATCACGCCCTGCCAGTTGACGAACACATCATCGAATTTCTGTTCGGTGATGGTCCTGGCGATGTCGGCGGTGATGATGCGGTCGTACTCGCGCTCGAATGTCGCGGCATCGGCGACCTTGCGCTTCTTGCCGCCCACGTTGACGTTCACCGGATACAGCGGCAGGGCCGCCACGGCCTTGGCATCATGCGCGGCCACGCCCTTCTGCAATGCAGTGAAGACGGCCTCATAACGGGGTGCATCGCCGAGCAGGCGTTCGATGCGCTGGCGGACGTCGCCGTCGCTGCTGTCGGCGCTGGCATCCGGTGCGGCGGTGGCGGGCGCGGTCTGCGCGGCCGCTTCGGCCGGCGTTGCCACCGCATCGGGCGACATGCCGGCCGCCGGCGCGTCCTCGCTGGGCGTGGTGGTCGTGGTGGGCGGCGAAGTGGGTGCAGCGGCGGCCGCATCGGCCGCCGGCGGTGCCGGCTGCGAACAGGCGGCCAGCAACAGGGTGGGAAGCAGGATTCGGATCGCGCGCATGCTGGCTCCATCGATGTGCAAGGCAGCCAGCCTAACCGCCCAAACGTCAGCCGCCGATGACGGCCACATCCGCACCACAGGGGACGGTAGCCGACCCACAGGTAGAGCCGACCGTTGGTCGGCTGCCGTCAAGCGGAGACCGATGCGTTTGGGGCAGCCGACCAACGGTCGGCTCTACCCTCGGGGCGGCGGCGATGCCCCCGCAGGATCAACCCGCCAGCAACTCGAAGATCACCGGCTCACCACTCGCCGACGACGCACACACCCACAGCTCAAACTGACCCGGCTCGGCACGGAACACGCCGTCGCGGCCGGTGAAGCCCAGCGCGTGGCGGTCCAGGGTGAACTGCACCTCGGTGCTCTGGCCCGGCTGCAACGCCACCTTGCGGAACGCCTTCAACTCACGCACCGGCCGCACGCGGCTGGCCACGCGGTCGTGGATGTACAGCTGCACCACTTCCTCGCCCGCCACCGCACCGGTGTTGGTGAGCGTGGTGGTGATGGTCAGGGTGTCGTCCCAGCCCAGCGTCTCCGCGCTCAGCTGCGGCACGCCATAACCGAAGGTCGTGTAGCCCACGCCATGCCCGAACGGATACAGCGCCTCGTTCGGGATCTCGCGCCAGCGCGCCTTGAACTCGGACATGGTCGGCAGTTCCGGGCGACCGGTGCGCGGGTGGTTGTAGAAGAACGGCTGCTGGCCCGATACCTGCGGGAAGCTCACCGGCAGGCGGCCGGACGGGTTGTAGTCGCCGAACAGCACATCGGCCACGGCATGACCGGTCTGGGTGCCCAGGTACCAGGTGATCGCCACGGCCTGCGCATTGCGCACCGCGCCCTGCAGTGCCAGCGCGCGACCATTGCGCAGCAGCACCACCAGCGGCTTGCCGGTCATGGCCACCGCTTCGGCCAGCGCCTGCTGCGCCGGCGGCAGCGTGATTTCCACGCGCGACTGCGCTTCACCGCTGTAACGCTGCGGTTCGCCCAGCGCCAGCACCACCACATCGGCGCGCAGTGCCGCAGCCACGGCCTGCTCGATGCCGTCCTGCACGGCCGCTTCCAGATCGCAACCCGGCACGATTTCAAGCAGGGCTTCATCGCTGATCGCCGCGCGCACGCCGGTTTCCAGGCTCACATAGCGGGTCTTGTCGCCGAACAGGGTCCAGCACCCTTCAATGTTCTCGCGGTCCTGCACGAACGGGCCGATCAGCGCGATCTTCTGCCCGGTCTTCTTCAGCGGCAGCACCGCGTCGGTGTTCTTGAGCAGCACGATCGAACGGCGCGCGGCGTCGCGCGACAGTTCATCGTGCTCGGCGATATGCGCGGTGGAGGCTTCGCGGTCCAGATCCAGCGAACGGTAGGGATCGTCGAACAGGCCGATCGCATCCTTCAGGCGCAGAATGCGGCGCACCGACTCGTCCAGCGTGGCCATCGGCACCTCGCCACTCTCGATCAGGCCCGGCAGGTGTTCGGCATAGAAGCCGCTCTGCATGCTCAGGTCCAGGCCGGCGGTGAAGGCCTTGGCGGTGGCGTCACGGTCATCGGCGGCATAGCCGTGCGCCACCAGCTCCATGTCGGCGGTGTAATCGGAGATCACCACGCCCGGGAACTTCCACTCGCCGCGCAGGATGTCGGTGAGCAGTTCGGCGTTGGCGCTGGCCGGCACGCCGTTGATGTCGTTGAACGAAGACATCACGGTGAGCGCGCCGGCCTCGAAGGCGGCCTGGAACGGCGGCAGGTGCACGTCGCGCAGGGTCTGCGGCGAGATGTCGACCATGTTGTATTCCATGCCGGCCATCACCGCGCCGTAGGCGGCGAAATGCTTCGGCGTGGCCAGCAGCGCATCGGCGGCGCGCAGGTCCGGGCCCTGGAAGCCGCGCACGCGGGCGGCGGCGAACGCACAGCCCAGCACCACGTCTTCACCGGCACCTTCGGCACCGCGGCCCCAGCGCTGGTCGCGGGCGATGTCCACCGCCGGTGCGTAGGTCCAGTGCAGGCCGGCCGCCGTGGCTTCCACCGCAGTGGCGCGCGCGGTGCGCTCGGCCAGGTCCGGCTCGAAGCTGGCGGCTTCGCCCAGCGGGATCGGGAACACGGTGCGCATGCCGTGGATGACATCGGCGGCCAGGATCACCGGAATGCCCAGGCGGCTTTCTTCCAGCGCCACCTGCTGGATGCGGCGGCCGGCTTCCACGCCCACGCCATTGAACAGCGACCCCACCTTGCCCTCGCGCACCTGCTGCAGCACCTGGTCGGCGTTGAGCACGTTGGCTTCCGGGTTCACGTCCGGGGCGAACGGCCGAACCATGTCGGCGAACACACCGAGCTGGCCGACTTTTTCTTCGACGGTCATCTTGGCAATGAGGGTTTCGATACGATCGGCGGCCACCGGCTGTCCTTATGAAAACGTTTACAAGGCCAGGATTCTAGCGTTCCCGGGCCCGTTGTGAATGATTTTGGCGTTCATTTTTCTTCCCCGGGGGAAGAACCCCGCCACCGTGAGCGCGGTGGCGGGGGCACAGGAGCTTACTCTGCAGCGGCCACGCGCTGCTGGCCGGCCATCAACATCGCGTCACTGGACGCCTGGAACACGCGCAGCCCGAAGGCCGGCAGCGTGGCCAGCAGGTGGTCGAACACGTCCGACTGGATGCCCTCGTACTCGCCCCACGCGGTGGTGCGGGTGAAGCAGTAGATCTCCAGCGGCAGGCCTTCGGTGGTCGGCTGCAGCTGCCGTACCAGCAGCGTCATGTCCGTATGGATGCCGGGATGCTGGCGCAGGTAGCGCTCCACATACGCGCGGAACGTGCCCAGGTTGGTCACCCGCCGCGCATTCACCGCCGCCACGCCCTTGGCCTGCAGCTGGGCGTTCCACTGCTGCAGTTCGCTCTGCTTCTCGCGCAGGTACTCACCGAGCACCGCGAACTGTTCCAGCTCGGCCAGCATCGGCGCATCGACGAAGCCCACGCTGTGCTGGTCCAGGTACAGCGCGCGCTTGATCCGGCGTCCGCCGGCCTCCTGCATGCCGCGCCAGTTCTTGAACGACTCGGTGACCAGCTTCTTGGTCGGGATGGTGGTGATAGTCTTGTCGAAGTTCTGCACGGTGATGGTGTGCAGGGCGATGTCGATGACGTCGCCGTCGGCGTTCTGGCTGGGCATCTCGATCCAGTCGCCCAGCCGCACCCGGCCGTCGCCGCTGATCTGCACGCTGGCCACCAGCGACAGGATGGTGTCCTGGAAGATCAGCATCAGCACGGCGGTGGCCGCGCCCAGACCGGTGACCAGGTAGCGCAGGTCAACGCCGGCCAGGGTGGCCACGATCGACAGCCCGGCAATGACGAAGATGACAATCTTGCCAACCTGCAGGTAGCCCTTGATCGGCTTGTTGCGCGCGTCGGGGCGGCGCTCGTAGATGTCGTTGGCCGCGTCCAGCGCGTGCGAGATCGCCAGCGCCACGGTCAGGATCGCCCAGGCCTGGCAGGCGCCGATGACGAAGGCCACCAGCGGCGCGGGCAGGTCGGGCACCACGGTGATGCCGGCGGCAATGACTTGGCTGGGCACCACGTTGGACAACCGCGACACCACCCGCATCACGTTGCTGCCGCGCCCGCCCTGGGCGGTCCCGCCGGGCAGCCGGTTGATCAACCCGCGCAGGCCGCGCAGCAGGATCTTTTTGGTGACGAAGTTGGCCAGCCACGCAGCCAGCGCCAGCAGGCACAGCACCGCGGCGGTGTAGGCCCACGGCCAGGGTTCGAGGGTTCGCTGCAGGTCGTCCAGCCAACGGGTTGCTACTACCGCATCCAGCATCTTGTTGAGGTCTCCAGATTTGGGGGTTGCCGGGCAGAGCCCGGCACTACGGTGGGCAGCGCCCGGTCAGGAGGCGCTGCGTTCGATGATCACGCCTACCGCGCGCGCGCCGCGCACGGCGCCGGGCTTGCTCAGCTTGAGGCGCAGCCACTCCACCTTGAACTCACGCAGCACGATCTCGGCGATGCGCTCGGCCAGGGTTTCGACCAGGCCGAAATCGGACTCGCGCACGAACTGCTCGATGCGCTTGCTCACGGCCTTGTAGTTGAGGGTATCGGCAATGTCGTCGCTGGCCGCCGGGCGACGGTTGTCGAAGCCCATTTCCAGATCGAACCGCAGGGTCTGGCGGATCCGCCGTTCCCAGTCGTAGATGCCGATCAGGGCATCGATCTCGAGCCCTTCGATGAATACCTTGTCCATAGCCATGCCACGTGGAAGATGCCGAACATGGTAACGGCGCGGGCCGGAACGTGCCGGGAACCGGGGGCAAATGCGGTCGGAGACGCCCAAAGACAAAGGGCCCCGCGGGGCCCTTTGCTTACCACCTTGTCCCCGGGGGGAGATAGGGATCACCCATCCGCATGTCCCGGTGGCACGTCATGATGACGCTACGTGATGGCAACGACAGCGGCAAGCCCGGGGTGGCAGAACTGCAATGCAATGCGCAGTGGATTCGCACCGTACGCTCTCTTGCAGGCGCACCGGAGTAAACACGAAGGGCCCCATTCGGAGCCCTTCGTGCAACACCATTGTCCCCGGGAGAATCGGGTTTCCCCGAAAGCGGATCCCGGTGGCGCACGTAGCAACCTTACCAAGCCAGTGCAGGCGGTTCGATCAGCGCGATCCGAATCTGGAACGAAGCGCCCAACTCCGCCTACACCGCCGGCAGCGTCGCCATGTCCCAACGCGGGGTGACCTGCACCTGCGGCGGGTTGTGCTGGCCGGCTTCCAGCCGCAGCGCGCCGGCGAAGGCGATCATCGCGCCATTGTCGGTGCACAGCGACGGGCGCGGGAAGCAGGCACGGCCGCCGCGGCGGGCCGCCATCTGCTGCAGCTTGGCGCGCAGCCGCTTGTTGGCCCCTACCCCGCCAGCCACCACGATCACATCGGTGCCGGCTTCATCCAGCGCGCGCTCGCACTTGATGGCCAGGGTGTCCACCACGGCATCTTCAAAGCCCCGGGCGATGTCGGCGCGGGTCTGCTCGCTCTGGTCGCTGTCGCGCCAGGCCAGCAGCACCTGGGTCTTCAGGCCGGAGAAGCTGAAATCCAGCCCGGGCCGGTCGGTCATGGGGCGGGTGAACTTGTATTTGCCCGGGGTACCGCGCTCGGCCAGCGCCGCCAGCTGCGGGCCGCCCGGGTACGGCAGGCCCATCAGCTTGGCGGTCTTGTCGAAGGCCTCGCCGGCCGCATCGTCCAGGGTCTCGCCCAGCAGGCGGTACTGGCCGATCCGGTCCACCGCCACCAGCTGGGTATGCCCGCCAGACACCAGCAGCGCCACGAACGGGGCCTGCGGCGGGTCGTCTTCCATCAGTGGGGCCAGCAGATGCCCTTCCATATGGTGTACGCCAACCGCCGGCACCTCCAGCGCCCAGGCCAGCGAGCGGGCCACGCCCGCCCCCACCAGCAGCGCACCGACCAGCCCGGGGCCGGCCGTATAGGCCACCCCGTCGATGTCGGCCACGCCCATCCCGGCCTCGGCCAGGGTCTGGCGGATCAGCGGCAGCAGCTTGCGCACGTGGTCGCGGCTGGCCAGTTCAGGCACCACCCCGCCGTACTCGGCGTGCAGGGCGATCTGGCTATAGACCGCATGGGCGCGCAGGGCGTCCGGGCCGGCCAGGGCGGTGTCGTACACCGCCACGCCGGTCTCATCACAGGAAGATTCAATACCAAGGACTCGCATACCGGGTATTATGGACCGCTGAGGCCCCGGCAGCGTTACCGCCAGCCCACCTGACACCACCTGTGGCCAAGAAGTTTGCCGGGGTGGGTTGCAACTTCTTTTGTCGCCGCTATAATGTGCGGCTCTCACCGGGCGTGACCCGGTTCTACTGTGTCCCGGAGATTCCATGCCCAGCGTTAAAGTCCGCGAGAACGAGCCCTTCGAGTTTGCGCTCCGTCGCTTCAAGCGCACCTGCGAAAAGGCCGGCGTGCTGGCCGAAACCCGCAAGCGCGAGTTCTATGAAAAGCCGACCCAGGAGCGCAAGCGTAAAGCTGCTGCTGCTGTGAAGCGTCAGCTGCGCCGGTCGTCGCGCGACGTCACCAAGCGTCAGCGCCTGTACTGAGTCGGACGCAACTTCGATGCGACAGGCCGCTGGTCTGTCGTGGCGGAGCCGAAGCCGGAACGCGCGAGCGTTGCCGGCTTTTTGCGTTCCAGTCGTTTGGCGCCCCTTTCCGCCCTTTTGACCGAATACGAGGTGTTCCATGAGCCTGAAACAGCAGCTCACCGATGACATGAAGGCCGCCATGAAGGCCGGCGAGAAGCACCGTCTGGGCGTGATCCGCCTGATGCTGGCCGACATCAAGCGCAAGGAAGTGGACGAGCGCATCGAGCTGGACGACGCCACCGCGTTGGCCGTGCTGGAAAAGATGGTCAAGCAGCGCAAGGATTCGGTCAGCCAGTTCGAAGCGGCCAACCGTGAAGACCTCGCCGTGATCGAGCGCGAAGAGATCCTGGTCATCGACCAGTACCTGCCGGCCAAGCTGGGCGAGGCCGAGATCGTGGCCGCCATCCAGGCCGCCATCGCCGAAACCGGCGCGGCCAGCCCGGCCGACATCGGCAAGCTGATGGGCGCACTGAAGCCCAAGCTCGCCGGCCAGGCCGACATGGGCCTGGTGTCCAAGCTGGTCAAGCAGCAGCTGGCAGGCTGATCGGGCCAGGTAGCGACCCACCGTCGCTACCTGCCTCGCCGGATGCCCGTCATCCGGATCCCGGTAGGCACCGAAGCCCGGTAGGCACCGACCGTTGGTCGGTGCACGCACCTATGCACGCATGCACGCGCACCGCCGCGCGCACCGCTTCACCCCGCCTTCGACCCGGGCCTGCAAAAATCGGGCGCATGTCTTCACTGCCGCCTGCCCCCACCCCCGACGCCGATCCCTCGCCCGCCCACGCCGGCGTGCCGCCGCGCCTGCGCAAGTATGTCGACCGGCTGCAACGCAGCTTCCCGATGGCCGTGGGCAAGCGCTTTGTCGAGATCGACGTGCTCACCCAGGCCGCTTCGGTCTCCTTCTACGCCCTGCTGTCGATGGCGCCGCTGCTGGTGCTGCTGTTGTGGCTCACCGCCTCGCTGTATCCGCCGGCGCAACAGGCGCTGATCACCCAGATCAACGATGTGGCCGGCAGCAGTGCCGCCACCGTGGCCGACACCGTGCTCAAGAACGCCGACAACCAGCCCGACGTGGGTTCGCTGGCCGGGGTATGGAGCACGCTGCTGCTGTTCATCGGTGCCACGGCGGTATTCGCCCAGCTGCAGAACGCGCTGAACCTGATCTTCAACACCAGTGGCGAGCGCCTGGATGGCATCGTGGCGTGGCTGCGCAAGCGCGTGTTCTCCTTCGGCGTGGTGCTGGCGCTGGGCTTCCTGCTGATCCTGTCGATGACCGCCACCACCATGCTGCAGGTGGCCTTCGCGCAGTTGCCGTCGGTGCTGCCGGCCATCGGCTACCTGACCAGCCTGGCGCTGTACACGGTGGGCTTCGCCTTCCTGTATCACTACCTGCCCGACCGCCGCGTGGCGTGGCGACAAGCCTTCATCGGCGGAGCGATCACCTCGGCGCTGTTCGCGTTGGGCCGCTATGGCATCGGCCTGTACATCGCCACCGTCGCGCCAGGCAGTGCCTACGGCTCGATGGGCGCGCTGGTGATCTCGCTGGTGTGGATCTACTACGCCACGGTGGTGTTCTTCGTGGGCGCGCTGATGACCGCGGTCATCGATGAACGCCTGCGCGCGCATTTCCACCTGGCCCAGGCCGGCATCGCCGTGCCCAAACCGGGCGAAGCGACCGGCAGCTAGTAGACTAGCGGTGTCCCCCGCTGCCCTGCGTGGCCGTCACCGGTCGCGCCACCTGCCTGCTGCCCATGGCCCGTATCCCCGACGCATTCATCGACGACCTGCTGGCCCGCTCCGACATTGTCGAGGTGGTGGGCAGCCGCGTGCCGCTGAAGCGCCAGGGCAAGGAATACGCCGCACGCTGCCCGTTCCACGACGAGCGTTCGGCCTCGTTCACGGTCTCGCCCACCAAGCAGTTCTACCACTGCTTCGGCTGTGGCGCGCATGGCACCGCGATCAGCTTCCTGATGAATTACGACCGCCTCGAGTTCCTCGACGCGGTTGATGAGTTGGCCAAGCGCGTGGGCATGGAAGTGCCGCGCGATACCCAGCCGCGCACCGCCCAGCAGCAGGACGACAGCCGCGAGCTGTACTCGGCCCTGGATGCGGCCACGCGCTTCTTCCAGAAATCGCTGGAGGAAAGCGACAAGGCCCGCGCCTACCTGGACCAGCGCGGCGTGGACGAGGAAAACCGCACGCGGTTCGCGATCGGCTATGCGCCCGATGGCTACAGCGCGTTGAAGGACGCACTGGGCAAGGACGAGCGGCGCATGAAGCTGCTGGACCGCGCCGGGCTGTTTTCCAAGAATGATCGCGGCCATGTCTACGACAAGTTCCGCGACCGGGTGATGTTCCCGATCTTCGACCGCCGCGGCCGCGTGATCGCCTACGGCGGCCGGGTCATGGAGAAGGACGACGGCCCCAAGTACCTCAACTCGCCCGAGACCGCGCTGTTCCACAAGGGCCGCGAACTGTACGGCCTGTGGCAGGTGCGCCAGGCCAACCAGAAGATCGAGCGGCTGATCGTGGTCGAAGGCTACATGGACGTGGTCTCGCTGTTCCAGTACGGGGTCACCCAGGCGGTGGCCACGCTGGGCACGGCCACCACGCCGGACCATGCCGAGCTGCTGTTCCGCAATGCGCCGGACGTCTTCTTCTGCTTCGACGGTGACGCCGCCGGCCGCCGCGCAGGCTGGCGCGCGCTGGAATCGGTGCTGCCGCGCATGAAGGACGGCCGCCAGGCGTTCTTCCTGTTCCTGCCCGATGGCGAAGATCCCGACACCATCGTGCGCAAGGAGGGCAGCGCCGCATTCGACGAACGCCTCAAGCAGGCCACGCCGCTGTCGCAGTTCTTCTTCGACGAGCTCACCCGCGAGGTCAACATGGCCACGCTGGACGGCAAGGCGCGGCTGGCCGAGCGGGCCAAGCCGATGCTGGCGCAGATTCCCGACGGCGCCTTCGGCGACCTGATGAAGCAGCAGCTGACCACGCTCACCGGGCTGGGTGCCCGGCCCACGGCATCGGCGCAGCCCTCGCGCCCACCACCGCGTGCGGTGGCGCCCACCCAGCGCCGCAGCCTGGTGCGCGCGGCCATTGCGATCCTGCTGCAGCAGCCCTCGCTGGCCATGACCCTGGAAGGCCACCACTTCAACGGCCTGCGCCTGCCCGGCATTGAACTGCTGCTGGAGCTGCTGGGGTTGGTCGAACAGCGCCCGGACATCACCACCGGCGCACTGCTGGAGCATTTCGAGGGGCGCGAGGAACAGGCCTCCTTGCAGAAACTGGCCGCCCACACCCAGCCGGGCGACGAGGCGATGTGGACCGAAGAACTGCACGATGCGGTGGCCCAGCTTGAAAAGCAGCTGATGCGGCAACGCATGGATGAGCTTCAGGCAAAGCAGAGCCAGCAGGGTCTGGACGATACTGACAAGTACGAACTGCGCGAACTGCTCAAGGCGCGCAGCACCCTCCGCTTCTGACCAACGGAGCAGCCGTGGCCTCTCCCCGAGTGAACCCCGCCGCATCCTTCGCCCGCCACGTCCGCCTTGGCGCCCTCGCCGCCCTGCTGGCCATGGCACTGCCTGCGGTGGCCGACACGCTGCCCTTCGCGCAGCCGCGCCCCCAGCTGTACAGCGCCGGCCAGCCCAGTGCCGCCCAGTTGCAACAAGCCGCCGACGCGGGCGTCACCACCGTGATCGACCTGCGCCAGCCCGATGAAGACCGCGGCTTCGATGAAACCGCCGCCGCCGAACGCTTGGGCCTGCGCTACGTCCGCATTCCGGTGGCCGGCGCTGCCGGCCTGACCGACGCCAATGCGCACGCGCTGCGCACGGCACTGGCGCAGAGCAGCGGCCCGGTGCTGGTGCATTGCGCCTCCGGCAACCGCGCCGGTGCGCTGCTGGCCCTGGTGCGGGCACGCGATGGCGCCCCGGTCGATCAGGCCCTGCAGCTGGGTCGCGATGCCGGCATGACCTCGCTGGAAGCGCCTACCCGCGCCCTGCTCGAACAGGCTGCTGCGCGTTGAGTCAGCGCGCGTTTCACCCCTCACTTTTCCCCCTCACAGGAGCATGCCGCGCATGAAGCCCTGGTGGTCGCGCCTGCGGCCGGACAACTTCACCCTCGCCCTGCTCTGCACCGTGCTGCTGGCCTCGCTACTGCCGATGCACGGCGCGGCGGCGATGGTGCTCGACGATGTCACCGACGTGGCCATTGCCCTGCTGTTCTTCCTGCACGGCGCGCGGCTGCCGCGTGAGTCGATCGTGGCCGGGGTGCTGCACTGGCGCCTGCACCTGACCATCCTGGCCTGCACCTTCGTGCTGTTCCCGCTGTTGGGGCTGCTGTTCAAACCGCTCGATGGCTGGCTGCTCACGCCCGAGCTGTACATCGGCGTGCTGTTCCTGTGTGCGCTGCCGTCCACGGTGCAGTCGTCCATCGCCTTCACCTCGATGGCGCGCGGCAACGTGCCGGCGGCGGTGTGCAGCGCCTCGCTGTCGAGCATCCTCGGCGTCTTCCTCACCCCCTTGCTGCTGGCCCTGCTCGCCGGCACCGAGGGCGGCATGCACAACCCGGTGCAGGCCATCGCCAGCATCATGTTGCAGTTGCTGGTGCCGTTCGTGGCCGGCCACCTGCTGCGCCCGTGGATTGCCGGTTGGGTGGAACGCCAGCGCGCGCTGCTGCGCTACACCGACCAGGCCACCATCCTGCTGGTGGTGTATTCGGCATTCGGCGAAGCGGTCAGCGAAGGGCTGTGGAGCAAGACGCCGCTGGTGTCGCTGTTCACCGTGGCCATTGTTGCCGCCGTCCTGCTCGGCATCGCGATGCCGTTGATCCGCTTCATCGCACGCCGGCTCGGCTTCAACCGCGAAGACGAGATCACCATCCTGTTCTGCGGCTCCAAGAAGAGCCTGGCCACCGGCGTCCCGATCGCCAAGGTACTGTTCGCCGGCGGCAGCCTGGGCGCGATCGTGCTGCCGATCATGATCTACCACCAGATCCAGCTGATCGTCTGCGCGATGATCGCGCAGCGGTATGCGCGCGATCCCATTGACCCGGTGCCAACCGTCCGCCCGAATTGAATCACGCAAGGTTCGCGTACATGGCTTCGGTAGGGTCGTTTCCCAAACGACTGCCGATACCGTGGATCGGCGCGATGTCAGCGTGACCTGAGCCGGAGAGGCGCGTTTGCCACGGTATCCAAGGCACGCTCCGATGTGCGTCATGCTCACTATCGGCCGGCACGCACGGTCGGCAGTCGTTTGGGAAACGACCCTACCGGACCCACCGTGCATCGCCGCGGCGCACGCAACATCCGTGGCGCAATACTGGGGTCGTGTCCGCCGCGAGCGGCGTAACCTCAGCGATCGGTCAGGGTGGCAACGCTCAACGCGGGCATCCATATCCACAGGTCGTACTGCCGATCCGCGTCTGTATCTTCTTTCGCCGCGCGCGGCGGACGCTCGATCAGCGGCACCGCGCGGCACGGCTGAAAACACGCCCAGAAATGGCCGCGCAGCGCTTCCAGACGCACGCTGTACAGCGGCAGGTCCAGCAGGTACGCGGCCATCGTCTTCTGCATCTCTGGGGGCGCATCGGCCGACCGGGTGCGCATGGCATGCACGTTGCCGGTCAGCACCAGCATCCGTGCATCGGCAGGCAACGCATTGAACTGCTGGCGCAGGTGCGCGGCCATGGCCGCATCGCGCTGGTCACTGCTGGTGGAGGCGCCGGTTTCGTTGTCATAGCCGGCCACGCCGACATCGCGGCCCTGGGCCCGCAACACACGGACGGCCTCGATCAGCGCGAGCATGTCGCGGCTGCGCCGGCCGTCATGCTGATCGTCCTTGACCACCCAGAACGGCGACGTGCGCAGCGTCTCGCGCGCGTCGGCACCACCATCCGAGCGCAGGTAGCGCGCCAGGGCGACGTTCTCGCTCATCGGCAGTTCCAGCCCCAGCCGCACGGCGGCCGTGTTGCGGCTGTAGCGCTCCATCAGGTCGGCCACCAGCAGCGGCGTTTCGGCAGTGCCGTGATATTCGCCGAGCACGACCAGGCGGTGGTCGCCGGCGTGCCGCATGATCTGCGTAGCCGTCTCATCGGGTGCAGGCGCGGCAATCGCCGCGCTGCACAGCAGGGTCATGGCCAGTACTGCGCGTCGCATCCATCGTTTCATGCCGTCACGTCCTGTTCGGTCATGAAAGCAATGGCGACATTTGCGGGAAATTCAATGTGTCGCAGCGCACGGGTTGGCGCGTCACGACCAACGGTCGTGACCTACCGCGGGTGGGCGCCATCAGCGCCCAGGTAGGTACCGACCGTTGGTCGGTACGGCACCCTACAACCAGGGCAGCATCCAGTGGTCCACCATCAGGAAGGCGAACAGCGCCATCAGGTAGACGATGGAGTAACCGAACATCTTCATCGAGAAGATTTCATCCGGCGGGTTCAGCATGCGCCACGCATACCAGAGGAAGACCGCGTTGAGCACGATCGCACCGCCGAGGTAGAACATGCCGCTCATGCCGAAGACCACCGGCAGGATGCTCACCACGGCCAGCGCGATCGAATACACCATGATCGACTTGCGGGTATACGCCACGCCGTGGGTCACCGGCAGCATCGGGATCTCGGCCTTGGCGTAATCCTCGCGGCGGAAGATCGCCAGCGCCCAGAAATGCGGCGGGGTCCAGATGAAGATGATCAGCACCAGCAGCGATGCGTAGGCCCAGTCCCACGGGCCCTGCATGCCGGTGATCGCGGCCCAGCCCAGCATCGGCGGGGTGGCGCCGGCCAGGCCGCCGATGACGATGTTCTGCGAGGTCGCGCGCTTGAGGTACACGGTGTAGATCACCGCGTAACCAATCAGCGAGGCGAAGGTCAGCACGGCGGTGATGACGTTGACCCAGACCACCAGGATGGTCATCGACAGGGCAATCAGCAGCCCCGCAAACACCAGCACCTGCCACGGCTTGACCTTGCCCACCACGAGTGGGCGCCACGAAGTGCGCGCCATCTGCGCGTCGATGCGCGCATCCAGCAACTGGTTGATGGCCGCGGCAGCCGAAGCGGCCAGCCAGATGCCGAGGAAACCGAGCGTGCCGTCGAGCGCCTGCTGCGCGGTGGGCAGCCCCGGGATGGCCAGGAACATGCCGACCAGCGCGGTGAAGACGATGAGGGCGACGACCTTGGGCTTGGTCAGGTCCCAGTACTGACGATAACTGGCCATGCCGTCAGCCTGCCTGCACGGCAGAAGCGGTGCTACCGGCTTTGCCGTCCGCGTCCGGCGCACGCAGGCGCGCCAGCAGCGTGACCAGCACGAACAACAACGCCACCGCGCCGCCACTGTGGGCCACGGCCACTTCCAGCGGCACCGCCAGCTTCACGTTGAGAATGCCGAGCGTGATCTGCGCCACCACCAGCAGGCCCAGCGCGCTCGCCCAGCCGCGCATGCTCGGCAGCTTGAACAGGCGCACCGACAGCCACAGCAGGTACACGGCCACCACGATCGCCATCATGCGGTGCGCCATCTGGATGGCAATCCGCGAGGCGCCATCGAGCACGCCGCCTTCGTAGTCCACGCCGATACCGCGCCACAGGGTGAAGCCTTCCTTGAAATCGTGCTGTGGCCACCACTGGCTGACACAGCGGGGGAAGTTGTCCAGCGATGCACTGCCGCCGCCACAGGCGAGCGCGGCGTAGTTGGCGCTGACCCAGCCGCCCAGCGCGATCTGCAGCACCAGCACGGCCACGCCGGCGCGGATCAGCCACTTCAGCTTCGGTGCTTCCACCAGAGTGATCGGCATGTGCGTGGCACGCCATGCCATCCACACCAGCAGGCCGAACATCAGCATGCCCCCCAGCAGATGGCCCATCACCACGATCGGCTTGAGCAGCCAGGTCACCGTCCACATGCCCAGCAACGCCTGGAAGATCACCACCGCCAGGGTCAGCAACGCGGCGCGGGCCAGGTCGATGTTGTTCCAGCGCAGCGCGGCCACCAGCAGGATGACCTCGCCGATGATCGCCAGGATGCTGGCCGGCACGTGCATGCCCATCATGTACAGCGGTATGCCGGTGGCCACCAGCACGCAGGCGGTGACCACGGCAGTGCTGCCCCAGCGACGGCGGCGCGTGGCCAGCAGCGCCAGGGTGAGGATCTCGATGCCGAGCGCGCCGGCCAGGAAGCGGTGCACCTGCTCGCGCCACGCCTTGTGGGTTTCCAGCGGGCGGATCTTGGCCGCTTCGTGACCCACCACGTCGGCGGCGTGCTGCGGCCAGGTGACGCGGCCATAGCAGGTGGGCCAGTCCGGGCAGCTCAGGCCGGCATCAGACAGGCGCACGAACGAACCGAACATGATCGTGCTGGCGGTCATGATCAGCGCAAACCACGCCAGACGGTGGAAATTGCGGTGCAGCACCGGGCGTGCGGAGAGGCTCATCTAAACAACTCACTTCAGTTTCAGCAGCGTGGCCAGGTCTTTGCGCAGACCGGCCATATCGAATCCCGGCGCATAGCGCATGATCACGAAACCGTTGGGATCGATCACATACACCGGCGTGCCGGCAGGGTCATCCACGGCGGGCAATGCGGCACGCAGGTCTGGCTGGTCGCGCAGCACGCGCAATGCGGGCACGCCCAGGACCTCGGCCGGCGGCGTGCCCAGCCACAGGATCTCGACATTATCGGCGTTATGCCCGAACAGCTGCCACACCTTGCCCAATCCCTGCGACAAAGTGACGCACGCGCTTGTACAGCCGGCAGACGGGGCCACCAGGATGCGCCAGGTGCGCGCTTCCGGATTCCATGCATACGGCTGGCCATTGGCCAGCGTGGGCGGCAGCGCGCGCAGATCGGCGGGGGGCTGCAGCAACTGGCCGCTGTTGCGGTGCGCGGTGGGCTGCCATCCCGAGAAGCGCAGCACGCCGGCCAGCGCCATCGCACCGAAGAACAGGCCGAACAGGGCGATCAGCGTCCAGCGGCCGCGTGAGCGCGGGGACAGCCGTTCCGGGGAAGTGGCATTCATGGGTGGCATTTTCTCACGTTGGGGCGGTCAGCGCCGGGAGTCGGGGGAAACGCGGCGGCGCGAACGCAGCTCCAGTACCAGCGCGACCACCAGCACGGTCAACGCCAGCCCGAACCACTGCACCGCATAGCCCAGGTGACGGCTGGGCGGCAGCGTGTTGGGCAACAGGTCCAGGTCGCGGGCGTAGCCGCCGGGCAGCGAAGGGTCCAGCCGCAGCACGCGGGTGGGCAGGCTGCCGGCGGGCAGCCCCAGCGCGCGCGCCACCTCGTCCGGGGGCATGCGGTTGGCCAGCCAGATCCCTGGCTGCACGGTGGTGGCCAAGGCCGGGCCCAGGGCGATGCCGCTGGCCGGTGGCGGCGCCAGCAGCCCGGCGATGCGGGCGTGGCCGTGTGGAGGCTGCAGGGGCGGCAGCACGCGGTCGGGCGGCATCGGCTGCCAGCCCAGGTCGACCAGCGCGCGCGCGCCACCCTCGCTCAGGAAAGGCTGATACAGCTTGAAACCGGCGCGGCCCTCGCGGGTCTGGTTGTCCAGCAGCACGGTGCCGGGCAGGTACTGCCCGTGGTCTTCCACCCAGCGCAACGTGGGCGGCGCCGACAGCGCGGCGGCCAGGCTCAGCGCCTGCGCATGCGCCGGCACCTGCTGGTCGAGCAGCGCCTGCTTTTCATGCATGCGCTGCAGCTGCCAGTGGCCCAGCAGGCAGAAACCGGTGATCACCAGTACCGCGGCCACCCAGCCGATCGGGCGTGTGTGCTTTCGCATCATGACAACGGCGGCCAAACGCGGTGATATAGGCGTACCCGCCCTGCCATCGAGCCGCGCATGAATGATTCGTTGAAGACCCTGCTGGTAATCGCGTTTCTGATCGTCATCGTCTGGAATCTGGGCGCCGGGCTGTATTACCTGCTGGTCGATCGCGGCCAGACCAAGCGCACCGTCAATGCGCTCACCCGCCGCATCGCGGTGTCGGTGGCGCTGATCGTGCTGGTGGCCATCGGCATCTACAGCGGCTGGATCAAACCCCACGGCATCGGCGGTTGACCGCGTTCCACTGACGCCGCACCTGGACAGGTGCGGCAGGTGTCGCCCCGACGCTACAGCACGTAGACGAACAGGAACAGCATCAGCCACACCACGTCGACGAAGTGCCAGTACCAGGCCGCCGCTTCGAAGCCGAAGTGGTTGTCGCGGGTGAAGTGCCCCTTGGCCGAGCGCAGCCACATCACCCCCAGCATGATGGTGCCCAGCAGCACGTGCGCACCGTGGAAGCCGGTGAGCATGAAGAACGTGGAGCCGTAGATGCCCGAGCCCAGGGTGAGGTTGAGTTCCTTGTAGGCGTGGATGTATTCCTCGGCCTGCAGGGTCAGGAAGAACACGCCCAGCACCACGGTCAGGCCCAGCCAGACCAGCAGCTGGCGGCGGTTGCCGGCCTTGAGCGCGTGGTGGGCGATGGTGAGGGTGACGCCGGAGGTGAGCAGGATCAGCGTGTTGATCAGCGGCAGGCCCCAGGCCGGAATGGTCTGGAAGTGGCCGCCGATGCTGCCGGGGCCATTGGTGGGCCACGCGGCGGAATAGCCATCCCACAGCAGTTCGTTGGTCATCACCCCGTCGCCCTCGCCGCCCAGCCACGGCAGGCCCAGGTTGCGGGTGTAGAACAGCGCGCCGAAGAACGCACCGAAGAACATCACTTCGGAGAAGATGAACCACACCATGCCCATCCGGAACGAACCGTCCACCTGGCGGTTGTAGTTGCCGGCCTGCGACTCGCGCACCACGTCGCTGAACCACCAGAACAGGGTGAGCACCAGCATCGCGATGCCGGCGTAGAAGGTCCACTTGCCCCAGCCGGAATCATTGAGCCAGCTGGCCACGCCCACCATGGTCACCATCATCGCGATGGAACCGATGAACGGCCATTTGCTGTGCGTGGGCACGAAGTACACGTTGGCATCGGGGCTTTGCTGGGCCATGGTCTTGGGGTCCGGTGCGTATCTAGGGAGCAGCGTGTGCGTTGGCTGTTGCCGCCACGGCGGCAGGCAACTGCGCCGACAACGCGTCGTTCTTGTAGAAGGTGTAGGACAGGGTGATGGTCTTGATGTTGGCCGGCAGGTCCGGGTCGACGATGAAGCGCACCGGCATGTCGCGCTTTTCGCCGGCCTGCAGGGTCTGCGCGGTGAAGCAGAAACATTCGGTCTTGCTGAAGTAGCCCGACGCCTTGGCCGGTGCCACCGACGGCACCGCGCTGCCCACCAGCGCGCGGTCGCTGTCGTTGCGGGCGTAGTACAGCGCCTCGTTGAGCTCGCCCGGCACCACATCCATGGTCAGCTGTTCGGGATGGAACGCCCACGGCAGCTTGGAATTGACCCCGCCGTCGAACTCCACCCGCACGGTGCGCTTGCCCGGTGCGGTGACGCCCGCCGCCGCGGCCCCGGGACCGCGCTCCAGGCGCACGCCGAACACCTTTTCGCAGGCGATGCGGTACAGCGGCACCAGCGAGAAGGTCAGCACGAACACGGCCAGCGCCACCCCGATCAGGCGGGGCAGACCCGCTGTGCGTGCGGGAACGGCCGGGCCGGTGTCGCTCATCGCCCGATCACCCCGGTCAGGATGAAACCGACGTACACCGCCACCGCCACCAGCCCGATCTTCCAGGCGGTGCGGTGCGCGCGGCGGCGCTGCAGGGCCTGCATGTCCACGTTGTTGGGAGCGTTCGTCATGGCCACCTCAGTGGGTGATGTCGTCATGGGCCAGGTCGCCCGGGCGGATCACCGGCGGCGTGGTGAAGGTGTGCGCCGGTGCCGGCGACGGCAGCGTCCACTCCAGCCCGCGCGCGCCCTCCCAGACCCGGTCGGTGGCCTTTTCGCCGTGGCGCAGCGAGTGCAGCAGGATCGCGGCCATCATGAAGGGCGTGGCGAACATGCCGAACGCACCGATCGAGCTGATCAGGTTCCAGTCGGCGAACGCCACGCTGTAATCGGGAATACGGCGCGGCATGCCGGCCAGGCCCAGGAAGTGCTGCGGGAAGAACAGCAGGTTCACGAACACGATCGACCACCAGAAGTGGAACTTGGCCCACTTCTCGCTGTACATCCGCCCGGTCCACTTCGGCCACCAGTAGTAGACCGCGGCGATCAGCGCGAACACCGCGCCGGTGACCAGCACGTAGTGGAAATGCGCCACCACGAAGTAGGTGTCGTGGTACTGGAAGTCGGCCACCACAATCGCCAGCATCAGCCCGGAGAAGCCGCCGATGGTGAACAGGATCACGAAGGCCACCGCCCACAGCATCGGGGCTTCGAAGGTGAGCGAACCGCGCCACATGGTGCTCACCCAGTTGAACACCTTCACCCCGGTCGGGATGGAGATCAGCATGGTGGCGAACATGAAGTAGATTTCGCCGCCCAGCGGCATGCCCACGGTGAACATGTGGTGGGCCCAGACGATGAACGACAGGAAGGCAATCGCCGCCACCGCGTAGACCATGGCCTGGTAGCCGAACAGCGGCTTGCGGCTGAAGGTGGGGATGATTTCACTGACCACGCCGAACGCCGGCAGGATCATGATGTACACCTCCGGGTGCCCGAAGAACCAGAAGATGTGCTGGAACATCACCGGGTCGCCGCCGCCGGCCGCGTTGAAGAAGCTGGTGCCGAAGAACTTGTCGGTGAGCAGCATGGTCACCGCACCGGCCAGCACCGGCATCACCGCGATCAGCAGGAAGGCGGTGATCAGCCAGGCCCAGCAGAAGATCGGCATTTTCAGCAGGTCGATGCCGGGCGCGCGCATGTTGAGCACGGTGGCGATGATGTTGATCGCGCCCATGATCGAACTGATGCCGGCCACGTGGATGGCGAACACGCTGAAGGCCACGTTGTAGCCGCCCTGCAGCGACAGCGGCGGGTACAGCGTCCAGCCACCGGCAGGCGCACCACCGGGCAGGAACAGGGTGACCAGCAGCAGGCTGAAGGCCACCGGCAGCAGCCAGAACGACCAGTTGTTCATGCGCGGCAGCGCCATGTCCGGCGCGCCGATCTGCAGCGGGATCATCCAGTTGGCCAGGCCGACGAAGGCCGGCATCACGCCGCCGAAGATCATCACCAGGGCGTGCACGGTGGTCATCTGGTTGAAGAACTCGGGCTTGACGAACTGCAGGCCCGGTTGCATCAGCTCGGCGCGGATGACCACGCTCATGGCCGCGCCGATGATGAACATGATGAAGCTGAAAAGCAGGTAGAGCGTGCCGATGTCCTTGTGGTTGGTCGAGAACAACCAACGCTCCACGAAGCTCTGCTGATGCCCGTGGTGCCCATCGTGGTCAACTGCGGAATGCGCCATCGCAACTACACCTCACTGGATCCGGTGGTACCCACGCCTGCCGGGTGGCAGGCGCAGCTCGATTTCAGGCGTTGCTGCCCGCTGCTGCCGGTGCCGACGGCGGAGGCGTGGCCTCCGGGGCGGCGGCAGGCGCGGCATCGGCGGGTGCCGGTGCTGCAGGCGTCGCTGCCGGCGCAGGTGCCGGTGCGGGCTTGCGTGAGGCCAGCCATTTCTGGAAGTCCTCCTTGGACACTGCTTCCACCACGATGGGCATGAAGCCATGGTCCTTGCCGCACAGCTCGGCGCACTGGCCGCGGTAGACGCCGGGCGTCTCGATGTTGGTCCAGGCCTCGTTGATGAAGCCGGGAATGGCATCCTGCTTCCAGCCCAGCGCCGGCACCCACCACGCGTGGATGACGTCGTCGGAGGTGATCACGAAGCGCACCTTGGTATCCACCGGCAACACCAGCCGGTTGTCCACTTCCAGCAGGTAATGCGGGTGCGATGCCAGCGTGGGCACCGTGCCGCTCTGCCGCACGCGGTCGGACTCGCGGTCCAGGCGGCTGGTGAAGGTGACGTCCTCACCGAGGTATTCGTACTTCCACATCCACTGGTAGCCGGTGACCTTCACGGTCATTTCCGAATCGCGGGTGTCGTAGAACTTGATCAGGTTGGCCGTGGCCGGCCAGGCCATCACCACCAGGATGATCACTGGGATCACCGTCCAGATGACCTCGGCCTTGGTGTTGTGGCTGAAGGTGGCCGCGACCGCGCCCTTGGATTTGCGGAACTTGAACATGGCGTAGAACATCGCGCCGAACACGATCACGCCGATCACGGTGCACACCCACAGCGAGAACAGGTTGGATTCCCACGCCAACCGCGCGCTCTGGGTCACCCCCTTGCCCATGTTCAACTGCCACGGTTTGGGGTCGGCCGCCTGGGCCCACGCCAATGCGGGCGCCAGCAGTGCTGCCCCGCTCATTGTTGCTGTTGCGAACGTCCTGCCCCACTTTCTGCGTTGCTTCATTGCCTAGACCCTTAGCGTCGTCGGTTGCAGCCATTGCGGGCCGCGAGCAAGCCTTCTGGTTTTCCGGGCCGGTGGATTGGCCCCGAGCGGTCCTTCTCGCCACCGGCGCGGCACCGTGCCCATTCAGGGCGGTGACGCAGTTCGGCAGCTACCCGGCGGCGGGGATGACCTCGCGCTCCGGGACCTTCAACACAGCAAACAGCAGGACGAACAGCGGGGGCATGGAGCGCCTGTGGGGGACGCAATTCCTGCTGCGGGAAACGTCTCGATGGTAGCCCTGCACTCGCGACAGTAGCAAGGGTCCATTCACGTTTTCAGGAATGGTGCAACACAGCATGAGGTCCGGCGGCACTTTTGACGAAATCAGCACACTATTCAGGGCCCGCCTCGTTCCCGCCGAATCCCTTTGTATGAAAGGCTATGACTGTGATCAGGCGGCACCGTCAAAGTGCTTCCAAGCACCAAAAAACGATTAAAATGGTCAAGTTCTCCACGAGCCAACCGGCATGACCGCACCTTCCGCACCGATTCCTGCCCCGGCCCCGTCCGGCGCTCTCCGTCCGCCGCTGCTGTCGCCTGAGCTGCGCACGCCTCCCCCTGCGTTCCGCCAGGCCATCACCGATGCCTGGATGAAGGACGAGGCCAGCCACGTGCGCGAGCTGCTGGCGCAGGCGCGCCTGCCGGCCGACGAACAGGCGCAGGTGCAGGCCACCGCCGCCGACCTGGTCAAGCGCGTGCGCGTGCGTGCCCAGGACCAGGGCGCGATCGAAGCCTTCATGCGCCAGTACGACCTGGGCAGCGAGGAAGGCGTGCTGCTGATGTGCGTGGCCGAGGCGCTGCTGCGCATTCCCGACCAGGACACCGCCGACAAGCTGATCCGCGACAAGCTGGGCGATGCCGACTGGAAGAAGCACATGGGCGGCAGCGACTCGGTGCTGGTCAACGCCTCCACCTGGGGCCTGATGCTCACCGGCCGCCTGGTGCAGATCAACGACGCCACCCGCGCCGACGTGCCGGGTGCGTTCGCGCGCCTGATCGGCCGCGTGGGTGAGCCGGTGATCCGCCTGGCCGTGCGCCAGGCGATGAAGATCATGGGCCACCAGTTCGTCATGGGCCGCACCATCGACGAGGCGCTGTCGCGCTCGCACAAGGGCGACAACGCCAGCTACCGCTATTCGTTCGACATGCTCGGCGAAGGCGCGCTGACCATGAAGGACGCCAAGCGTTACCTGGAAGACTACCGCCGTGCGATCCACTCCATCGGTGGCGACCACAAGGCCCGTGGCGGCCGCCCGGACGGCGACGTCAACGCGGCCCCGGGCATCTCGATCAAGCTGTCGGCGCTGTACCCGCGCTACGAGCATGCCAAGCGCGCGCGCGTGATGGCCGACCTGGTCCCGGGCGTGCTGGAACTGGCGCAGCTGGCCAAGTCCTACGGCATCGGCTGCACCGTGGACGCCGAGGAAACCGACCGCCTGGAACTGTCGCTGGACATCATCGAAGCGGTCGTCAGCGATGCCTCGCTGAGCGGCTGGGAAGGCTTCGGCGTGGTCGTGCAGGCCTACCAGAAGCGCACCCCGTACACGATCGACTACCTGGCCGACCTGGCCCGTCGCATCGGTCGCCGCCTGCAGGTGCGCCTGGTCAAGGGCGCGTACTGGGATGCGGAAATCAAGCGCGCGCAGATCGACGGTCTGCCGGCCTACCCGGTGTTCACCCGCAAGCAGAATACCGACGTGTCCTACCTGGCGTGCACCAAGCGGTTGTTCTCGCATGCCGACGCGCTGTACCCGATGTTCGCCACCCACAACGCGCACACCATTGCCGCGGTGAAGGCGATCGCAAAGGGGGGCCAGTACGAGCACCAGAAGCTGCACGGCATGGGCGATGACCTGTACGCCGAAGTGGTGCCGGCCAATCGGTTGAACGTGCCGTGCCGCGTGTACGCACCGGTCGGTTCGCACGAAGACCTGCTGCCGTACCTGGTGCGCCGCCTGCTGGAAAACGGCGCCAACTCCAGCTTCGTCAACCGCATCACCGACGACGCGGTGGCCATCGACGACCTGATCCGCGATCCGGTCGAGGCGGTGTCCTCGTTCGCGTCCATTCCCCACCCGAAAATCCCGCTGCCGGTCGACCTGCTGCGCAGCCAGAACCATGACAGGACCAATTCCATGGGCGTCAATCTTGCCAACGACAATGACCTGCGCGCGCTGGCCGAGCAGCTCAACGCCGCCGTGAAGCCGTGGAAGGCCGCGCCGCTGGTGCCCGGTGCCAGCCCGACCGGCGCGCTGTTGAACGTGACCAACCCGGCCGACACGCGCCAGGTGGTGGGCCAGTGGCAGCCGGCCGACAGCGCCACCGTCGAGAAGGCGCTGGCCAATGCCGTGGCCGCGCAGCCGGCCTGGAACCGCACGCCGGCCGCCAGCCGCGCGGCGATCCTGGAACACGCCGCCGACCAGCTGGAAGCGCGCATGCCCGAGTTCATGGCGCTGTGCGTCAAGGAAGCCGGCAAGAGCCTGCCCGACGGCATCGCCGAAGTGCGCGAAGCGGTCGACTTCCTGCGCTACTACGCAAAGCAGGCGCGCGAGCAGTTCGGCCACGCCGAAAAGCTGCCCAGCCCCACCGGTGAGTCCAACGAACTGCAGCTGCATGGCCGCGGCGTGTTCGTCTGCATCAGCCCGTGGAACTTCCCGCTGGCGATCTTCCTGGGCCAGGTGGCCGCCGCGCTTGCCGCCGGCAACAGCGTGATCGCCAAGCCGGCCGAACAGACCAACCTGATCGGCTACTACGCAGTGAAGCTGCTGCTCGACGCCGGCGTGCCCGAAGGCGTGGTGCAGTTCCTGCCGGGCGACGGCGCCACCGTCGGTGCCGCGCTCACCGCCGACCCGCGCGTGGCCGGCGTGGCCTTCACCGGCTCCACCGACACCGCCCGCGCGATCAACCGCGCGATGGCCGCACGCGATGCCGCCATTGGCGTGCTGATCGCCGAAACCGGCGGCCAGAACGCCTTCATCGCCGACTCCTCGGCGCTGCCGGAACAGCTGGTCAAGGACGCCATCGGTTCGGCCTTCACCTCGGCCGGCCAGCGCTGCTCGGCCGCGCGCGTGCTGTTCGTGCAGGACGACATCGCCGACAAGGTGATGACCATGCTGTCCGGTGCGATGGCTGAACTGAAGGTCGGCGACCCGGGCCTGCTGTCCACCGACGTGGGCCCGGTGATCGATGCCGACGCGCTGCAGATCCTGCAGGACCACGCCGTGCGCATGGAGAAGGAAGCGCGCCTGATCGCCGCGGCCGAACTCGACGAAGCTGCCGCGCATGGCACTTTCTTCGCGCCGCGTGCGTACGAACTGAAGAACCTGGACCAGCTGCACAAGGAGATCTTCGGGCCGGTACTGCACGTGATCCGCTGGAAGGGCGACCAGCTGGATGCGGTGATCGACCAGATCAACGCCACCGGCTACGGCCTCACCCTGGGCGTGCATTCGCGCATCGATGAAACCGTGGACCGCATTTCCTCGCGCATCAACGTGGGCAACGTGTACGTCAACCGCAACCAGATCGGCGCGGTGGTCGGCGTGCAGCCGTTCGGCGGCCAGGGCCTGTCCGGCACGGGCCCCAAGGCCGGCGGCCCGCACTACCTGCTGCGCTTTGCCACCGAAAAGACCGTCACCGTGAACACTACGGCCGCCGGTGGCAACGCCTCGCTGCTGACCCTGGGCGACTGATCCGCGGCAGCATGTGTTGGACGAAAAACCCCGCGAAAGCGGGGTTTTTTTTTCGCGCCCCCGCAGGGGGTAGAGCCACCCCATGAGTGGCTGCACGCCATCCCGCCGGCCCCTTGTCGCTGTGCCATCATCCGCACATGCGCACCCTCCTTCGGACAACCCTGCTGCTTCCCGTGCTCCTGCTCGGCATCGCGCAGGCCATTGCTGGGCCACCCGAGCGGATGCTGGTGTTCACCCACACCGCCGGGTTCCGGCACGAGTCCATCCCCACGGCCGTGGCCACGCTGCAGACGCTGGCCACCGACGAGCGCATGGTCGCCGACCACAGCGAAGACCCCGGTGCGTTCACCGCCGCCAATCTGGCCCGCTACCGCGTGGTGGTGTTCGCCAGCACCACCGGCGATGTGCTCGACGCCGACCAGCAGGCCGCGCTGGAAGATTTCATCGGCCGTGGCGGCGGCTTCGTCGGCGTGCATGCGGCCGCCGATACCGAATACGGCTGGCCCTGGTATGGACAGCTGGTGGGCGCGTGGTTCAAGGCGCATCCGCCCGGCCTGCAGGACACGCAGGTGCAGCCCGAGCGCGACGGCCGCGCGCACGGCACGCCATGGCCGATCCGCGACGAGCTCTACAACTACCGCGACAACCCACGCGGCCGCGTGCAGGTGGTGGCTACGGTGGACGAGCGGCGCTACGAAGGCGGCAGCATGGGCGCGGACCATCCGATCACCTGGTGCCATCGGTTCGGGGGCGGCCGCAGCTGGTACACCGGCCTTGGCCACGACGAGGCGGTGTATGGCAATCCGCAGTTCCTGGCGCAGCTGCGGCAGGGAGTGCGGTATGCGGCGGGGCGCGCGCCTACCTGCTGAGGCGGGCATCAGGGGCGTGTCAGGGGCAGCCGACCAACGGTCGGCTCTACCGGCGGAAAACAAAAAGCCCCGCTTTCGCGGGGCCTTCTGCAGTGAAACAACGGGTGCGGCTACGTCGATCAGAACTTGTAGTTGACCGAAGCGGCCAGCACGTCGCCGCGGACCTTGTACTTGCCAACCAGCGAGTTGCCCTGGTTGTTGGTGGTCGGGCCGATGCGCACGTCCGGATCGCTGGTGAACAGGTGGGTATAACCGAAGTTGTATTCCAGGTTCGCCGACGGGGTCCAGCCCACGCCCAGCGACAGCCACTTGCGGCTGGTATCCGGCACGCGCACGTCGCGGTGGGCGTTGGTGGTCGGGGTCTGGTCCAGCGCGATACCGCCGCGCAGGGTGACGGTATCGCTCAGCTTGTAGTCGGTACCCAGGGACACGAAGGTGGTGTCGCGGTAGCCGAACTCCAGCACCGAATCGGCCTGCGCCGAGGCGTAGTCGATGGTGACCTTGTCGAACGCGGTCGACCAGGCAGTGCGGGTGACGTCACCCATCACGGTCCAGCGGTCGTTGACGTTGTGGGTCACGCTGAAGGTGGCCGAGGCCGGCAGGGTCAAGGTGGCCTTGCCGCTGGTGTCGATGAACTGGCCCGGCTGGGTCGCGGCCAGGATGGTGGCGACCTGCGCAGACTTGTCAAAGGTGGCATCACCGCCGGTGATCTTGTGCTCGACCTTGGAGCGGTAGCTGATACCGATGTGGGTGTTTTCATCGGGGCTGAACAAGCCACCGACGGTCCAGCCCACGGCGTTGTTGTCACCTTCCACGGTCAGCTTGCCATCGGAGCTGCCCGGGGCGTAACCCGGCACGCGGCCGGCCAGGGCGGCACCGAAGTCGATGTTGTTGCTCAGCTCGATGGTCAGGTGCTCAACGAACACCGACGCGCCGAAGGACACGTACGGGTTGACGTCATACGAGGCCGCAAAGCCCAGGTCGATCGCCTTCAGGTCGGTCTTCATGCCGCTGTAGCGACCCACCCAGCCGTTGTCGTATTCGGTCTTGAAACCGAACGGTGCGGTCAGCGACACGCCGAAGTGGGCCTGTTCGCCGATCGGCATGTGGAAGTACGCCGCCGGAACCGGGGCGATCATGCCGGCGTCGCCGCCGTCACCGCCGGTCTGCGGCTGGCCTGCGCCGTTGCGGCCCGTGCCCTTGAACTTGGCCGAGAAGCTGATGGCGCTCAGGTCGCCCTGGACCTGCATGCCCTCGAGCTGGCGCATGCCGGCCGGGTTGACGGCGATGATGGAGGCGTCGCCCTCGGCGCTGCCGGAACCGGCAAACGCGCGGCCGAGGCCCTTGGCGCTGTTTTCCTTCAGCTGGAAGGCGGCAGCGTGGACGTGGCCGACGGCCAGGACACCGGCGATGCCGACGGCCAGGGCGGTGACGCGGGCAAGCGTGGAAGCGGTATGCATGTTTGGTTCTCTCCGGAATTGCGGTGATGTTTTGGCAACGCGCGCCTGCGTCATCCCTGCCCTGGGGCGGGAACAACGCGCCGGATTCCCCTCCCGACATACGACGCCGTATTGGAGTATACCCAGACCGGTTAATGAAACAATAACGGTCGTCGCCCTTGTGGCTATTCAGGCTGAACCCGTCAATCCCCCGTCCGGAGCGTCACCGCGCTAGGCTAGCGCACCCATGTTCGTGTCGATCCCTTCCCGCAAGAAGTCTGCCTTCCGCTGGGCTACCCCGCTGCTGTTCGCGGCGCTGTGGGTGGCGTTCCTGTGGTCGATCTCGCGGCCGGGGGACGCCCGGCGCAGTCTGTGGCTGGACTGGGGCGCGCTGTCGACCGGGCTGACCCACCCGCTGGACTGGTGGGCCACCCTGCAGGACGGCAGCGTGCTGCGCCTGTTCACTGCCCTGTTCCTGCATGCCGACTGGTCGCACCTGCTGGGCAACCTGGTGTTCCTGCTGATCTTCGGGCTGCCGGCCGAGCGCGTGCTGGGGCCGTGGCGGCTGATGCTGCTGTTCCTGGTCGGTGGGGCGATCTCGAACCTGACCGCGATCTACACCATGGGCAGCCCGGACCAGATCATCATCGGCGCCAGCGGCGCGGTGTCGGCGCTGATCGGGGCCTACCTGGCCCTGTTCCCCGGCGCGCGGCTGGGCGTGGTGATTCCGCTGGGCCTGTTCCTGGAATTCGTGCGCGCCCCGGCCTACCTGCTGATCGGGGTCTGGGCGGCGCTGCAGGTCGTGTTTGCCTATATCGGGCCGAGCTTCGGCATGGTGGCTTGGTGGGCGCACATCGCCGGCTTCGCGTTTGGACTGGGCTATGGCGTGTACGTGCGCGCGGCGATCGCGCGGCGGCTGCGCAAGCGGCACGGGTTCTGATATCGGGGGCGTCCTGATCGCGTCATTCCGCGCGGTGGACATCACCTGGGGCATCCAGCGAAGCAATCAGCAATTCGTTGTGATGCGTATCGAACACCAGCGTGCGCCCATCGGGCGCGGCAACGAAGTATTCGAAGAACGGCAGTGCTTCCAGCAGCGCTATGAGCTCGTCGCGCCTCAGCACCCACATCGGCCAGGGCCGCGGTGCCTCGTCGGTTGCGACCAGCACTACCTCATCCAGTTGCAGGTTGCCCAGCACTTCATCGAGCAGCGCCAATCCCGCGCTTCCATCGTCATACGGCACCCTGCGGGGCGTACGGGGCAGCCCGGCCCACCAGTAGACGCGGTCGCCATTGATGCCATGGAGCGCAGCCACATTGCTCAATTGCGATGCCCCCGCTTCTTCGGACAGCGCGGGGTTGCCGGTCAACGCCGCGATCTGATCAAACAGCTCCGTCATGGCGTGTACTAAGCGGCTTGGTCAGGGCTTGATCGGCACTGTCGACGCAGGTGCCTCCGGCTTGGCCGGCGCGGGCGTAGCCGGTGCAGCCGTCGGCTGTACGGCCGGCTTTGCTTCGGCCGGCTTCGTATCGGACGGCTTGGCGTCGGCCGGCTTGGCCGCTGCCGCTGCAGGCTTCGCCGCCGGCTTCTTCGCCGCTTCCGCCTTCTGCTTTGCCACTACCGAACCGGGCTGCTTCAACTCGGCCAGCGCATCATTGATCGGGCCATCACCGGACAGCACGTCACCGGCCTTGTAGCCCTCGGTGCCTTCTTCGTCACCGCGCAGGTGGCCCGGCAGGGTGGCTTCGCTGTAGTCGGCCAGGCTGGCCGGCAGGTCGTCCTCGCCCTCGCGCTTCTCCGGCTGCAGCACCACGTCGGGCACGATGCCGGTGGCCTGGATCGACTTGCCACTGGGGGTGAAGTAACGCGCCGTGGTGAGCTTGACCGAATCGCCGTTGTCCAGCGGCAACACGGTCTGCACCGAGCCCTTGCCGAAGGTGCGGCTGCCGACCACGCGGGCGCGGCCGTTGTCGCGCAGCGCACCGGCCAGCACTTCGGAGGCGCTGGCAGAGCCTGYGTCGGCCAGCACCACCACCGGGGCGCCCTTGAGCAGGTCGCCCGGGGTGGCGTCGAAGCGGGCATCACTGATCGAGATGCGGCCGCGCGTGCTCACGATGTTGCCCTTCTCAAGCAGGTCATCGGCCACCTGCACTGCTGCGGTGAGCAAGCCGCCCGGGTTGCTGCGCAGGTCCAGCACCAGGCCCTTGAGCTTGCCGCCCGCCTGCTGCTGCAACTGGCCCACGTGCTTCTGGAAATCGGCGCCGGTGTCGGCCTGGAAGGTGCTCAGGCGGATGTAGCCGTAGCCCGGTTCCAGCATGCGGCTGCGCACGCTGGTCACGCGGATGGTCTGGCGGGTCACGGTGACGTCGAACGGCTTGGGCTTGCCCTCGCGCACCAGGGTCAGCACCACCTTGCTGCCCGCCTTGCCGCGCAGCGGTTCGGTGGCTTCGATGGCGCTGATCGGCTTGCCGTCGATGGCGATGATCAGGTCGCCGGCGAGGATGCCGGCCTTGGCGGCCGGGGTATCGTCGATCGGCGAGATCACCTTCAGGCTGCTGTTGTCGGGCTGCTGCTGCAGCTCCACGCCGATGCCGTCGTAGGCGCCGGTGGCCTGCTCATCGAAGGCCTCGGCGTCTTCCTTGTCGAAATAGGTGCTGTGCGGGTCCAGGTCCAGCAGCAGGCCACGGATGGCCGACTGCATCAGTTTCTTGTCATCCACCGGGTCCACATAGGCGGCGCGTACCGCGTTGTAGACCGCCACATAACGCCGGATCTCTTCCAGCGGCACCCGCGATGTCACCGCTTCTTCGTTGCTGGCGGCGTCGCTGGTACTGCTGGCGGCCTCGCGGGTCTGCTGCGCCCATGACACGGCGGGCAACAGGGCCAGCAGCAAGGTGGCGGTACGGGCTACGCGCATGAAGCACTCCAGGTCGGCGGGGGACGGGAAACACGCACCAGGTGCGTCGCCCGATTATGCGCGAAGCGACGATAAATTCCCGTTGAACCTGGTGTCCGCAACGCGCCCGCCGTTGGGCTGGCTGTCAGCGACGCTGCAGCCAGCTGCCCGGATCCACCGGCTGGCCGTTGCGGCGCAGCTCGAAGTACAGCGCGGTCACGCCCTGCCCACCGGAGTTGCCGACCTTGGCCACCGCATCGCCCTTTTTGACCGTGGCGCCGGCATCGCGCAGCAGGGTGTCGTTGTGTGCGTACAGGCTCATGTAGCCATTGCCGTGGTCGACGATCAGGATCATGCCGTAGCCGGTCATCCAGTCGGAGAACACCACGGTGCCATCGGCCACGGCGGTGACCGTGCTGCCGGCCGCGGCGCCGATCAGCACGCCGCTGCTGGTGCGGCCATCGGGCAGCTTGCCGCCATAGCGCGCCAGCAGGTTGCCCGACAACGGCCAGCCCAGCCCGCCCACCTTGGGCGGCGGCGCCGAGGCCACCGCCGGCGGGGTCTTGCCCGGTCGCGGCGGTGGGCGGGTGCCGTTGGCGGCAGCGGCCTTCTCCGCTTTCTCGGCGGCGGCCTTTTCGGCCGCTGCGCGGCGGGCCGCCGCACGGCGCTCGGCCTCGGCACGAGCGGCGGCGGCACGCAGGTTGGCCAGCAGCGTTTCCAGCGCCTTGGCATCCTGGCCCAGCGCCTTTTCGCGCTCGCTGCGGTCCTTGTAGCGCTCGTCCAGGCTGGCCACGGTCGCCGCGCGGGTGCGGCGGTCGTCAGCCAAGGTGGCTACCTGCTGTTTCTGCTGCTGGCGGGTGCCTTCCAGCGCCTGCCGTCGTTCGACAATCTGCGCTTCCACCGCCTGCAGTTCGGCCAGGTCGTGGGTGAGCAGCTGGATGCGGCGGGCACGCTCGCGCTGCAGGTAGCGGTGGTAGGCCAGGCTGCGGTTGGCGTCGGCCACGCGGTCCTGGGACAGCAGCAGCTTCAACGGCGCGTTGTTGCCGATGCGGTAGGCCGAACGCAGCAGCGAGGCCAGTTCTTCGCGCTGCTTGGTCATGCCGGCCTGCAGGTCGCTGCGCTTGCGCTGCAGTTCTTCCATGGCGCGGGTTTCGCGCTGCAGGGCGGTTTCGGTCTGGGCCAGCACGCGGCCGGTACGGGCCACTTTCTCGTCGGCGTCGCGCAACTGGCGCGAGGCCTGGCCGCGCTGGCCTTCCAGCGTGCGGCGTTCCTGCGCCACGCCCTTCAATTCCGAGCGCAGCTTCTGCAGCTTGCGCTCGGCTTCCTTCGGACTCTGCGCCGCTACTGGCCCCATCGCCAGGACCGCCAGCGCCAGCACCAGCCCCTGTGCCCACGCGCGCACGTCGACGGCCCCGCGGCGACCGGGCGTCGGTTTGTTATTCCGGCGTGAGGACAAAGCGTTGTGGCGCAAGGGCTTTCCAGTGACTTCAGGCAGATGCGGATTGTAGCGATGCATGGTGACATCCCAACAGGCGGCCTGCCAGCCGCACACCGGACATGAGGTCACCATGAAACATATTCCACTCGCGCTGCTGTTGGCCCTGGTGCTGCCGTGCGCACCCGCCCTCGCCAGCGAAGACATCAGCAAGGTCAACGGCAGCATCCGCGCGTCGGCCGGTCAGACCTACGGCGACCTGGAGACGGTCAACGGCGGCGTGACGGTCGAAGAAGGCGTGGTCACCCGAGAGATCGAGACCGTCAACGGCAGCATCCGGGTCGACGATCGCGCGCGTACCACCGGCGTGTCCACCGTCAACGGCAACGTGCGGATCGGGCGCGATGTGGTCGCCGCCGGCAACGTGGAAACGGTGAACGGCAGCATCTTCGTCGACCGTGGCAGCGTGGTGGAAGGCAACATGGAAACCGTCAATGGCGGCATCGGGCTGGTGGAGACGCGCCTGAACGGCAACATCGAAACGGTCAACGGCGACATCACCGTTGGCGTCGGCTCGGAGGTCCAGGGCGGCATCCGGGTCAAGAAGCCCAACTTCAGCCTGTCGTTGACCGGCAGCCGCAAGCCGCGCGTGATCATCGGCCCCAATGCCAGTGTCAGCGGCAGCCTGCAGTTCGATCGTGAGGTCACCCTGTATGTCCACCGCAGCGCGCATATCGGCCCGGTCAGCGGCGCCCAGCCGCAGACGTTCGATACCGACGCCGCGCCCCAGGATTGATACCCTCTTCCGGTGCCTGATGGCACCGGCCCCTTGTACCCAGGAATCGATGATGCCCCGTAAACTTCTGTTGTGCCTTGCTGCCACCGCCGCGTTGACCGCGTGCAAGGGCGAAGCCACCGCACCTGTCGACACGGCCGCCGCGCCGGCGCCGGTGGCCGCTACTGGCCACGCGTTCTCGCCCGACATCAACGCCGCCGATTTCGGCGAGCTGGTCAAAACCCTCTCCTCCGACGCGTTCGAGGGGCGTGCCCCCGGCAGCAAGGGCGAAGAACTGACGGTCAACTACATCCGCGACCAGATGCAGCGCATTGGCCTGCAGCCGGGCAACGGCGACAGCTGGTTCCAGGACGTGGCGATGACCGAAACCAGCGCCGACGAATCGACGGTGCTGAAGCTGGACCAGGCGGGCAAGCAGCGCGACCTGAAGTTCGGCACCGACATGGTGATCGGCACCCGGAGCGGCCAGCCCGAAGTGAAGGTCGAGAACAGTGAGCTGGTGTTCGTCGGCTACGGCGTGGATGCGCCGGAGCAGAAGTGGAACGACTACGCCGGGCAGGACTGGAAGGGCAAGACGGTGGTGATGTTCGTCAACGACCCGGGTTTCCACGTCAACGATGCCAAGCTGTTCGATGGCAAGCGCATGACCTATTACGGCCGCTGGACCTACAAGTTCGAAGAAGCCGCCCGCAAGGGCGCCGCCGCGGCGCTGATCGTGCACGACACCGCCGGTGCGTCCTACGGCTGGGACGTGGTGAAGAACTCCTGGGCCGGCCCGCAGTACGACCTGCCGGCCAAGGATGACCCGGAAGCCCGCATCCCCGCACAGGGCTGGTTGAGTGCAGAAGCGGCCCGCCAGCTGTTCGCCGATGCCGGCCTGGACCTGGACAAGGCCTACAAGGACGCCAGCAAGCGCGGTTTCAAGCCGGTGTCGCTGAAGGCCAAGGTGTCCTTCGACCTGAAGAGCACCATCGCCGAGAAGAAGTCGCGCAACGTGGTCGGCGTGCTGCCGGGCAGCAAGCGGGCCGACGAAGCGGTGCTGTACATGGCCCATTGGGACCACCTGGGCAAGCACGAGGGTGAGCAGGGCGACAACATCTACAACGGTGCGGTAGACAACGCCACCGGTGTAGCCGGCATCCTGGAAGTGGCCGATGCGATGGCGCACCAGCAGCCGCCGCCGGAGCGCTCGGTGGTGTTCCTGGCGGTGACGCTGGAAGAGTCGGGCCTGCTGGGGTCCAAGTACTACGTGAGCCACCCGACCTTCCCGCTGGACAAGATTGCCGGGGTGATCAACATCGACGCGATGTCGGTGGCCGGCCGCGCCAAGGACCTCACCGTGACCGGCTTCGGCAGCTCGGAGCTGGAAGACATCCTCAAGCCGCTGGCCGCCAACCAGGGCCGTACCCTGCATGGCGAGACCGCGGTGCAGAGCGGCTTCTACTTCCGTTCGGACCACTTCAACTTCGCCAAGGCCGGCGTGCCGGCCCTGTATGCCGACGGCGGCGAAGACCTGCGCGACGGTGGCGTCGAGGCCGGCCGCAAGGCCGCCGAAGCCTACGGCCGCGACCGCTACCACGGGCCGAAGGATGAGTTCGACGCGGCCACCTGGAAGCTGGACGGCACGGTGGAAGACCTGCAGCTGCTGTACGGCGTAGGCAAGGAACTGGCCGGGGGCGACCGTTGGCCGAACTGGTACGAGGGCAACCCGTTCAAGGCAGCCCGCGACGCGATGATGGCGCCGAAGGCTGCGGCGGCAGGTGCACCGGCACCGGCACCGGCACCGGCACCGGCACCGGCCAGCAAGTAAGCCTCAGTCAGTGCTTGAACCAGAAACGGCGCCCTGCGGGGCGCCGTTTTTTTGTGGGTGGATGTCGCTAATGGAGCATCGGAAATGTAGCCTGGTAGGGTCGCATCCCAATCGACCGCCCTTGCGGCCGCCGCGCCCGGTAATGGCATGACAATGATCGGCGAAACGCGTGCGGTGTCAGGTGCGCGACATCAGACGTCCATGCGCCAATGCGATTGCGAACGTGGTCGGCGGTCGTTTGGGAACCGACCCTACCGGTGTATCGGCGGCGCGCGCATGTTCCGGTGATGAGGCATCCCGGCATGGCGATGCGCAGAAATGTGGGTGGTAGGGTCGCATCCCAATCGACCGCCGTTGCGGCCGCCGCGCCCCGTGATGGCATGACCGTGATCGGCAAAACGCGTGCGGTGGCAGGCGCCCGGTATCAAAGGTCCATGCGCCAATGCAATCGCAGACGCGGTCGGCGGTCGTTTGGGAATCGACCCTACCGGTGTATCGGCGGCGCGCGCATGTTCCGGTGATGAGGCCTCCCGGTATCGCGATGCGCAGAAATGTTGGTAGGGTCGCATCCCAATCGACCGCCGTTGCTGCCTCCGCGCCCGGTAGTGGCATGACCGTGATCGGCGACGCCAAACACGCGACATCAGACGTCCATGCGCCGATGCGATCGCCAACGTGGTCGGCGGTCGTTTGGGAACCGACCCTACCGGTGTATCGACGGCGCGTGCATGTTCCGGTGATGAGGCATCCGGTATGGCGATGCGCAGAAATGTTGGTAGGGTCGCATCCCAATCGACCGCCGTTGCTGCCTCCGCGCCCGGTAGTAGCATGACCGTGATCGGCGACGCCAAACACGCGACATCAGACGTCCATGCGCCAATGCGATCGCCAACGTGGTCGGCGGTCGTTTGGGAACCGACCCTACCTCGGTTGGCTATCCTCGGCGGGTGACGTTTCTGGCGTCATCGGCCAGCGTGACCAGAGGTACGGGTACTCGCCTACGCTGGCGGCCAAGCCTGCGCGGACGGGGTTCTCGATCAGGTATCTCGCCTGCCTTTCCAGGGATTCGTCCGACCGCACGCAGTGATCGTAGAAACCTCGCTGCCAGACGCTGCCTTGCGCACCTGTGTGTAGGTTGAAGGCACGCGACGCGCGGGATTTGAATGCCTGCATGCAGCGGCTGATGTTGCCGTCGCGCAGCTGCATCAGCCAGTGCACGTGATCTGGCATCACCACCCAGGCGAGTGTTCGTGAGCGTGCCTCGCGATCGGAGCAGCGTAAGGCCTCAACGACACATTCAACGCGGGCGGCATCAACGAACAGCTTGCGTCGATCTGCAACGGTGGATGTGAGCATGTAATAGGCGCCTCGGACAGAGCGGCGACCGATGAGAAGGCGTGGGCTGGACATGCCGTCAGGTTCGCGCCGACGGGGTCGCTCTGGTATCCGGTATTGGATGTGGGCCCTGTCGGAGGGAGGGTATTTGGCGTGTCAGGGAGGGGAGTCCCGCCATACGCTGCCGGGAGCCAGGAGCCCTTGAGCGTGGGTCCATGCGTCAATGCGATTGCAGGCGAGGTCGGCGGTCGTTTGGGAACCGACCCTACCGGCGTCGTCCTTGCCTTTCGCCTTTTTCTCTGGACGCAAAGAAAAAACCCCGCTGCGTGAGCAGCGGGGTTTTGGGTGTAAACCCTGGCGATGACCTACTCTCGCATGGCTTGAGCCACACTACCATCGGCGCAGCTGCGTTTCACTTCCGAGTTCGGGATGGGATCGGGTGGTTCCACAGCGCTAATTTCACCAGGGAGACGGTTGGAGCAGCGCGTTGCGCCAGCTCGGCAGGGGTCTCTTCCGAGAAACAGACACCTTCGAAAACCGGGTGCCTGCAAAAAAAGAAAACCCCGTTGCGTGAGCAACGGGGTTTTCGGGGCATAAACCCTGGCGATGACCTACTCTCGCATGGCTTGAGCCACACTACCATCGGCGCAGCTGCGTTTCACTTCCGAGTTCGGGATGGGATCGGGTGGTTCCACAGCGCTAATTTCACCAGGGAGGCTTTTGGAGTGTCGCCGCAGGTCGTGTCTTTGCAGGGAGCGGGCATGGATATGCCGGCTTTACAAAGAGACGCGCCTGAGCGCCTGCCTCTCGTTTGGTCTTGTGACGTAGCGTGCACTTGGGATCTATCGACATGTCATGTCGGCCAAGGCAACTTGAGGTTATATGGTCAAGCCACACGGATCATTAGTATCAGTTAG
>NZ_JBFTIS010000003.1:0-271113 GCF_056395005.1 Stenotrophomonas sp. 10N36
CGATGTGCGATGTGGGAGCAGCCGACCAACGGTCGGCTCTACCGGACGTGGATTGGGGCAGCCGACCAACGGTCGGCTCTACCGGACGTGGATTGGGGCAGCCGACCAACGGTCGGCTCTACCGGACGTGGATTGGGGCAGCCGACCAACGGTCGGCTCTACCGGACGTGGATTGGAGCAGCCGACCAACGGTCGGCTCTACCGGGTCTGTTCGCCTTCCGGGCGCGGGGGCGGCAGCTGTTCTTCCTTGGCGGTTTCATGGCCGGGCAGGCTGGGGCGCTTTTCCATCATCAGCGACAAGGCCGCCTTGGCCATCATGTGTGCGCTGATCGGGGCGGTGATGAACAGGAACACGGTGATCAGCAGCTCGCGCGGCTGCGGATCCTGGCCCAGGAAGATGTGGTAACACACCGATCCCACCAGTACGCAGCCCACGCCCAGCGTGCTGGCCTTGGTCGGGGCGTGCAGGCGCTTGAAGAAGGTCGACAGCTTCACCAGCCCCAACGCGCCCACCAGGATGAAGAAGCAGCCGAACAGCAGCAGGATCGACAGCACGATCTGGATGAAGGTGATCATTCCACGATGTCCCGGCGCAGCACGAACTTGCTCAGCACCACCGTGCTGCCGAAGCCGAGCATGGCGATGATCAGCGCCGCTTCGAAATACACCGCCGAGTTGAGGTACATGCCGAACAGCATCAGCTCGGCGATGGCCGTCACCGACAGCGTGTCCAGCGCCAGGATGCGGTCGGGCACGGTGGGGCCGCGCAGCAGGCGCCAGGTGGCCAGCAGCATGGCCAACCCGACCACATGCATGCACACCACCATGGTGGTCTGGATGAAGGTGTAACCGGTCATGGGAAAATCTCCATCAGCGGGGCTTCGTAGCGGTGCTTGATCTGCCGGATCAGCGCGTCCGGGTCGTCCAGGTGCAGCACGTGCACCAGCAGGTGGCGACGGTCGTCGGACAACGCGGCCGACACCGTGCCCGGGGTCAGCGTGATCATGCTGGTGAGCGCGGCGATGCCGTGGATGTTGGCGATGTCCAGCGGCAACCAGATGAAGCCGGGGTGGATGCGGCGTTCCGGGCCCAGTACCTGGATCGCCACGCGGATGTTGGACACCAGGATGTCCCACAGGGTCACACAGAGCAGCTTGGGAACCGGCTTGAGCGACCCGATGCGGGCGAACTCGCGGTCCAGGCGCGCGGCGAACAGCGGCACCACCAGGCCCAGCAGCATGCCCAGTACGAACTGGCCGAAGGTGAAGCTGTCGGACATCAGCAGCCAGAACGCCACCACCATCACGCTCAGCGACGGCGAGGGAATCAGGCGCTTGTACAGCGAGGGTCTGCGCGTCATGGCTGGCGGATCTCCGGCGTGGTGGCGCGCAGCTCGCCCACATACTCGGCGGGGTGCAGCAGCTGGGTGGCCATCGCATCGGTGTGCTGCATCAGCGGGCCGGCGAACAGGCTCATGGCAATGCCATACACCAGCAGCAGCGCGGCGGCGAACAGTTCCACCGTGCGGGTGGGGGCCTTGCGCGGCGGGGGCACGCCGTCTTCCTGTACCGGCACGCGCCAGAACAGGCGGATGCCGGCGCGGGTGATGCCCACGATCACCATCAGGCTGCTGCCCAGCACGGCGGTCCAGACCACGGCGGTGTACTGCGCGGGCATGCCAGCCAGCAAGGCGGCCTTGGCCAGGAAGCCGGACAGCGGCGGCAGACCGGCCACGGCCACCGCGCCGATCAGGAACAGCACGGCCGGGGTCTGCTTGCCGGGCATCGGCGCGATGATTTCCTTCTTGTCACTGGCCCCGCCACGACGGCGGCGGATCAGGTCGGCAATCAGGAAGAGCGCGGCGGCCACGAAGGTGCTGTGCGGCAGGTAGTACAGACCGGCGGAGAGCACCTCGGGCGTGCGCACCGCGAAGGCGATGAACAGCGTCGCGGCCGACACCACCACCAGGTAGGAGATCATCACCCGCAACCGCGCCGCCGCCAGCACGCCCAGCCCGCCCAGTACCAGCGTGGCCACGCCCGCCCACAGCAGCCAGTCGCTGCCGTACCCGGCCATCGGGCCGGCACCGTCGCCGAACCACAGCGAACTGACCCGCAGCACCGCGTACAGGCCCACCTTGGTCATGATCGCAAACAGCGCGGCCACCGCCGCCGGCGCACGCGCATAGGCTTCGGGCAGCCACAGGTACAGCGGCATCAGCGCGGCCTTGCTGCAGAACACCAGCAGCAACAAGCCCATGGTGGCCTTGACCAGCACCAGGTGCGTGGCCGGTACCTCGGCGATGCGCTGGGACAGCTCGGCCATGTTGAGCGAGCCCAGCGAGGCGTACAGCAGGCCAAGCGCGATCAGGAACAGGGTCGAGGCGGTGACGTTGAACACCACGTAGTGCAGGCCGATGCGCATGCGCAGGCCGCGGCCGCCGCTGAGCAGCAGGCCGTAGGAGGCAATCAGCATCACCTCGAAGAACACGAACAGGTTGAAGATGTCGCCGGTGAGGAAGGCGCCGTTGAGGCCCACCAGCTGGAACTGGAACAGCGCGTGGAAGTGCGGCGCGCGCCGGTCCCAGCCCGAGCACGCGTGCAGCAGGCACGGGATGGCCAGCAACAGCGTGGTCACCAGCATCCAGGCCGACAGCCGGTCGGCCACCAGCGCGATGCCCAGCCGCGACGGCCAGTCGCCCAGCAGGTACACCGCGATGCTGCCATCGGCGGTCTGCGCGAACAGCAGGGCCACCGCGGCGGCCAGCGCGGCCAGCGTGGTCCACGCCACCGTGCGCTGCACCTTGGGCCCATACCGGCGATGCTCGACGAACAGCGAGCAGGCGGCGCCGAACAACGGGATCAGGATGGGCAGGATCACCGCATGGTTCATGCGTCGCCCTCCCGGCCCGGCGCGGTATCGGCCGGCGCGGTGTCCTGCTCTTCCTCATGCGCGTCGACGTGGTCGCTGTGGTTGTCGCTGCGGCTGCGCATGGCCAGCACGATGCTCACCGCGGTCATCGCAAAGGCAATCACGATCGCGGTCAGTACCAGTGCCTGCGGCAACGGGTCGGTGTAGTTGCCCAGGTCGCTGTCGATGCCTTCGCGCAGCACCGGTGCCTTGCCCGACACCAGCCGGCCACCGGCGAAGATCAGCAGGTTGGTGGCATAGGACAGGAAGGTCATGCCCAGGATGACGTCGAAGGTACGCGCGCGCAGCAGCAGGTAGATGCCGATCGCGCTCAGCACGCCGATGGCGCTTGCCAGGGCCAGTTCCATCAGTGCATCTCCCCGGTTTTTGCCGAACGACGGTTGGGATCGATCTCGCCCTTGCGGGCATTGCGCGTACGCGACGGCTTGATGGTGCCCATCATCGACAGGATCAGCATCGCCCCGCCGAACACCACCAGGTACACGCCCGTATCGAAGCCGATGGCGCTGGCCAGCGGCACCTCGCCGATGAGCGGGATATGCAGGTCCAGGTGGCCGCTGGTCAGGAACGGCACCCCGAACAGCATCGACGCACTGCCGCTAACGATGGCGATCAGCAGGCCGGCACCGATGCAGCGGATGTAGTCGAAGCCGAACCGCGACTCCACCGAGGTGGTGCCCTGGATCACGTACTGGATCAGCAGCGGCACGGCCAGCACCAGGCCGGCGATGAAGCCGCCACCGGGGGCGTTGTGGCCGCGCAGGAACAGGAAGATCGACACGGTGAGCGTGAGCGGGAACATGATCTGCGCCAGATCGGCCGGCACCGGCAGCTTGATCGGCGGGCCCGGCATGATCTGCTCCGGTGCCATCCGCGAGCGCCGCAGCATGGCGTGCACCACCAGGGCGGCGATACCGAACACGGTGATCTCACCGAAGGTATCGAAGCCGCGGAAGTCCACCAGGATCACGTTGACCACGTTCTGCCCATACGCTTCGGGCAGGGCACGCGCGACCAGCTCGCCGGCCATGGTGTTGGGCGGCAGGGTCATGGCGGTATAGGCCGCGGCCGCCAGACCACCGCCGCCGATGATGGCGATCAGGGCATCGCGGCGTTTGCGCCAGCGCGAATGCTCCGGCGCCGATTGGGCGGGCAGGTAGTTCATGCCCAGCAGCATCAGCACCAGGGTGACCATCTCCACCAGCAGCTGGGTCAGCGCCAGGTCCGGGGCGGACAGGAACACGAAGGTGAGCGACACCATCAGGCCCACGCCACCCAGCACCAGCACCGCCAGCAGGCGTTGCCGGTACACGAACAGCGCACTGACCGCGCAGGCCATCATCACCAGCCACAGCGTCCAGCCGAGCAGCGGCAGCGGCTGCGGCGAGGGCCAGTTCGGCGAGCCGGGGTTGGCCACGAACGGGGCCAGTGCGACGATGATCGCCACCACCACCAGCGCCATCAGCATGCGCTGCAGGCTGCCGTTGGCCAGCGCCTGGGTGAGCCGGTGGGCGAAGCCGAACACCAGGTCCAGCTGCGTGTGGAAAATGTTGCGGCCGATCGCGCGGCTCACCACGGCATGCAGGTTGATCAACCGGCGCAGCCCGAAGTACAGCGCGATACCGCCAATGACACCGGCGATGCTCATCATCAGCGGCGTGTTGAAGCCATGCCACACCGACAGGCTGTAGGCCGGCATCGCCGGGCCCAGGATCGACGAGGCGGCCGCGTGCAGCACCGGGGCGATGGTGATGGCCGGGGCCACGCCGACGGCCACGCACACCACCACCAGGATCTCCACCGGCACCTTCATGAAGCGCGGCGGTTCGTGCGGCACCCGGTCCAGGTCGTGCGGGCCCTTGCCGAAGAACGTGTCGTGCACGAAGCGCAGGCTGTAGGCCACGCCGAACACGCCGGCCAGCAGCGCGGCGATGGACATCAGCACGCGCATCGTTTCCGGGCCGCCGGCGTCCAGTGCTTCGGCAAACAGCATTTCCTTGGACAGGAAGCCGTTGAGCAGTGGAATGCCGGCCATGGCCAGCGAGGCGATGATCGCCAGTGCGCTGGTGAAGGGCATCAACCGGCGCAGCCCGCCCAGCTTGCGCATGTCGCGGGTGCCGGTTTCGTGGTCGATGATGCCGGCGGCCATGAACAGCGAGGCCTTGAACGTGGCGTGGTTGAGGATGTGGAACACGCCGGCCACCACCGCCATCGGCTTGGACAGCCCGAACAGCATGGTGATCAGGCCCAGGTGCGAGATCGTCGAATAGGCCAGCAGGCCCTTCAAGTCATGCTGGAAGATCGCGTTCCAGGCGCCGATCAGCAGGGTGATCGCGCCGATGCCGCTGACTGTATAGAAGAACAGGTCGGTGCCGGCCAGCGCCGGATGCAGCCGCGCCAGCAGGAACACGCCGGCTTTGACCATCGTCGCCGAGTGCAGGTACGCCGACACCGGGGTGGGCGCGGCCATGGCGTGCGGCAGCCAGAAGTGGAACGGGAACTGCGCGCTCTTGGTGAAGATGCCGGCCAGTACCAGGAACAGCGCGTAGGGGTACAGCGCGCTGGCACGGATCAGATCGCCGCTGGCCAGTACCGTATCCAGCTCGAAACTGCCCACGATGCGGCCGATCAGCAGCACGCCGCCGAGCAGGGCCAGGCCGCCGCCGCCGGTGACCACCAGGGCCATCCGCGCGCCCTCGCGGGCATCCTGGCGGTGCGACCAGAAGCCGATCAGCAGGAACGAGCTGATGCTGGTCATTTCCCAGAACACCATCAGCAGCAACAGGTTGCCCGACAGCACCATGCCCAGCATGGCGCCCATGAACAGCAACAGGTAGCAGTAGAAGCGGTGGGCGCTGTCGCGCGCGCTGAGGTAGTAGTGGGCGTACATCACCACCAGCGCGCCGATGGCCAGGACCATGCCGGCGAACATCCAGGCCAGGCCGTCCAGGCGCAGCGAGAAGGCCAAGCCGATCTGGGGCAGCCAGGTGCCGAAACTGCGGACAATGCCGCCGTCCATGATCGTCGGGGTCATGGTGGCCAACAGCGCCAGTCCGCCCAACGGGGCGGCCGCGGCCAACCAGGCAGCCGTGGAGCGGGAGGTGCGGCGGAATGAGGCGACCGCCACGGCCATCAGGAACGGCAGGGCGAGCAGCAGGATCAGGCTGGGATTCATGCAGGGAATACGCGATTCACGAGCAGGTCGTTCAGTCTAACAGGCAGGCAATTGCTGCCGATACACCCGAATACGCCATCAATTGCATGTAACGTGCGTGATTCATTTTTTCCACCCTCGGATCGTGCCCATTCGAGACCGCTGACGGGCGTATGGAACGGCGCGCTCGACTTTGCCGGATCTGGCCCCTCGAACGGGTCCGAAGCCAGTAACCGCAGGGCCTGCGCCCTGCACGAAGATGAACGCCGGATGCATGCCTCGGCCCGTCCACGACGATGCTGGACGCCCACGCGTCGCGCGCCGGTGAGCATCCATCTCGTTCAGAAAAAACCAGGGTAGCTGCCGAAAACCGGATCGGTGCCGAAAAAGCCAGGCAGGCGCCGAAAAAGCCGGGTAGGTGCCGACCGTTGGTCGGCACGGGGCACCTCAGTAAGCCACACCCAACCGCCGGTACAGCTTGGCCATCACCCACGCCGGCCCGATCAACAGGTAGGTGAGGTCGGTCAGGAAGCTCGGCTTTCGCCCTTCAACCTTGTGGCCGATGAACTGCGCGATCCAGGCCACCACGAACACGCCGATGGCCACCCACAGCAGGTTGTGCAGGCCGATTTCGGCCTCCAGCAGGCGGCACAGGCAGCCGAACACGAACAAGAGCACCAGCATGCCGATGCCCAGCGCACGCGACAGCCGGTTGTAGAAGCACCACGCGGCGAACATCGCAAAGGCCGACCAGATCCCGTTCTGGAACCAGGTCACCAGCGGCGGCAGGCACCACAGCAGGGCCACCACCGACCAGAGGATCGCCGGCACCGCCACCACGTGGATGTGCTGGTTGAGCACATTCCGGTGGTCGTCGGAATAGCTGGCGAAGTAGCGGTCGATCGGGCGCGCGACGGTGGTGGTGGTCATGGTCCCTCCCAGGATCGGCACAGCATACCGCCCCGGCGGGTAGAGCCGACCGTTGGTCGGCTGCGCCTCGCCCAGACAACATTCCTGGCGGTGCACGCGGCAGGCGACCAACGTCCGAGGCAGTCGACCAACGGTCGACTCTACGGTCGACCCCGGCCCGGGCGCCCCCTGCCATCACGGCCGGGGGCGCGGGCGGATCAGTCGACGTTGATCCCCGCCAGGCGCTGCAGCGCCTCGGCGTACTTGGCGCGGGTGCGCTCGATGATGTCGGCCGGGATGGTCGGGCCCGGGGCGGTCTTGCCCCAGTCCAGCGTCTCCAGGTAGTCGCGCACGAACTGCTTGTCGTAGCTCGGCGGGCTGGTGCCCACCTCGTACTCGTCGGCCGGCCAGTAGCGCGAGGAGTCCGGGGTCAGCATCTCATCCATGATGTACAGGCGGCCGTCTTCATCGGTACCGAACTCGAACTTGGTGTCGGCCAGGATGATGCCGCGCTCGCGGGCGTAATCGGCGGCGAACTTGTAGATGCGCAGGGTGGCATCCCGCACGCGCTCGGCCAGATCCGCACCCACGGCCTTCACCATCGCATCGAAATCGATGTTCTCGTCATGGTCGCCCACGGCGGCCTTGGTCGAGGGGGTGAAGATCGGCTCCGGCAGCTGCTCGGCCTGGCGCAGGCCATCGGGCAGGTCGATGCCGCTGACCTTGCCGGTGCGCTGGTAATCCTTCCAGCCGCTGCCGATCAGGTAGCCGCGGGCGATCGCTTCCACCGGCACCGGCTTGAGCTTGCGGGTGACCACTGCGCGCTTGGCGTACAGGGCCGGGTCCACGCCGTCAGGCAGCACGCTGGCCACGTCGATGCCGGTCAGGTGGTTGGGCATCAGGTGGGCGGTCTTGGCGAACCAGAAGTTCGACACCTGGCAGAGCATTTCGCCCTTGCCCGGGATCGGATCAGGCAGCACCACATCGAAGGCCGACAGACGGTCGGTGGCGACCATCAGCAGGTACTCCCCCGGCGGCGTGCCGGCGGGGAGCCGGTCGCGCGGAATGTCAAAAACATCACGCACCTTGCCGCGATGGCGCAAGGGCAGGCCGGGGAGATCGGATTGCAACAACGTGGTCGGCACGGGCACTCCTGGGGCTTGTCATGACAGCCGTCCAAGGGACCCTGAGGGCCCGCACAGACAGCGGGCGGCCTAGTGTAAAGCGGGTTGGGCCCGCTGTGACGTAAAATGAGGCTCCTTTGTTGCCACGGCCGCCCAGACCCCCATGCGCTGGTACGGAAAACTGCTCGGATTCATCGCCGGGGCCCTGCTGTTCAGGCCCAATCCGCTGTTTGGTGCCGTGGTCGGGCTGCTGCTCGGGCATGCCTTCGACGCCGACTGGTTCCGCCTGAACAAGGAGAACCCCTACCGCGAGCTGGGGTTGACCTCCGAGGCCACCGACGCCGAGATCGACCTGGCCTACCGCCGGCTGATGTCCCAGTACCACCCCGACAAGGTGGTCGGCGCCGCCCCGGAGCTGCGCCAGCAGGCCGAGCGCAAGTCGCGCCAGCTCAACGCCGCCTACGACCGCATCAAGACCCTGCGCAAGCGCTGAGCGCGCGCAGGGCGCCCCTTTCCAAGTACTGAAGGCCCCGGCCATGTCCAACTGCATCATCGCCCCCTCCATCCTGTCCGCCAATTTCGCCCGCCTGGGTGAGGAAGTGGACAACGTGCTCGCCGCCGGTGCGGACTGGGTGCACTTCGATGTGATGGACAACCACTACGTGCCCAACCTGACCATCGGCCCGATGGTCTGCCAGGCCCTGCGCAAGCACGGGGTCACCGCGCCGATCGACGTGCACCTGATGGTGGAGCCGGTGGACCGCATCATCCCGGACTTCGCCGAGGCCGGTGCCACCTACATCAGCTTCCACCCGGAAGCCTCGCGCCACGTCCACCGCACCATCCAGCTGATCCGTTCGCTGGGCTGCAAGCCGGGCCTGGTGCTCAACCCCGGCACCCCGGTGGACATCCTGGACTGGGTGCTTGACGACCTGGACCTGGTGCTGCTGATGTCGGTCAACCCGGGCTTCGGCGGCCAGGCGTTCATTCCGTCGGCGCTGGACAAGCTGCGCGTGGTCCGCCAGAAGATCGATGCCAGCGGCCGCGACATCCGCCTGGAGATCGACGGTGGGGTGAAGGCCGACAACATCGGGGCGATCGCCGCCGCCGGTGCCGACGCCTTCGTGGCCGGCTCGGCGATCTTCAACGCCAAGACCAGCTACCAGGACGTGATCGCGCAGATGCGCCAGAACGTCGCCCAGGCGCGGGGCTGAGCCATGACGGCGGCCACTGTGACCCTCCGCGTGGCCACCGCCGACGATGCGGCGCTGATCCTGCGCTTCATCCGCGAACTGGCGATCTATGAAAAGGCCGAGTCGTCGGTGCAGACCGACGAGGCCGGCATCCGCGCCAGCCTGTTCGGGCCCGATGCCAAGGCGCACGCGCTGATCTGCGAAGCCGACGGCGCGGCCATCGGCTACGCCGTGTATTTCTACAACTACTCCACCTGGCTGGGCCGCAACGGCATCTACCTGGAAGACCTCTACGTCAGCCCGGACAACCGCGGCAGCGGTGCCGGCAAGGCGCTGCTGCAGCACATCGCACGCATCGCCGTGGCTGAAGGTTGCGGGCGGTTCGAATGGTCGGTGCTGGACTGGAACGAACCGGCGATCAAGTTCTATGAAGCGGCCGGCGCGAAGCCGCAGAGCGAGTGGACGGTGTACCGGATGGAAGGTGAGGCGTTGAAGGCGTTTGCCGGCTAGGCTGCCCAGATGGTTGAGGTCTCGAAGACAAGCGCGATCGCTTCACTCCGCCAGGTATTGCCGGCCTCCATCGCACTCTGCAGGCAGGCGCTGGAGGCCTCCGGCGGCCATCTGCATGACGCCCATACGTACGTGGTGCGTCAGCTCGGTGCCGATTACATGCGACGCACGGGTGTGGACGCAGCACAGGCTGCCGCCGCTCTGCGTGCAACCGGCCATGACGTTGAACGCGCCGTCGCCCTGTGGAGGCGTCAGCATCCCTTGCCGCCGTTCGCCTTGATCGCAAAGGGGCGTCCGATGGCTGCGGAGCTTGAAGCGGCGGAGCCCGGAATGCGCCTTTTTGCCCATGTTCTTCCGGGCGCGCAGGGTGTTCACGAACTGCGCTTGATCACCCATGCCGTACGCTTCACTGAAACCGCCTACGGTTTCGATTACGACGTCGCCTTGCGCGACCCGCAAACCCGGGTGGAACGCACGTTCGCGTCCGGCCTCCCGGCGCTCGCCGCCCTGCTGCAGGCGCACGCGATCGATGAAGGGATGCTGCGCGGTATCGACGCCTTCGACAGCTGCCTGTTGCATAGCGCCATCGAGGCCTATCTTTGAGCACGCAGCCGAGCTGGCACGCAAAAAAAAAGGACCGCACCATTGCTGGTACGGCCCTGGGAACTGCGGGAGGCTGATCCTGCCTCCATCCATCGTCCCTGCTATGGACTTCCATTCTCCGGGCCATTAGTGACAAAGACATGACACATGATGTCGTCATTGGCGCTGGGTGTGGTGGCGGCGACGTGCTACTGCTGGCAGGGCGTGCAGGTGCGGCAGATGCGCCAGGTGCGCCTGAATCTGGTGTGATCCGCGCACGGTTACCTGCCATTTGGCGGCTACCACGTCGAGACAACGGATATCCGCAGCGTTGTGCAGCCCATCCTGCTCGATGATTGGAACAACCCTCGATACATGTGCTTTGAGGAACGTGATGCGACTGACGAATTCGACACGGATGATGAGTTCGCCGTCGCCGCCTACGAGCCGATGTGCACGGAACTAGCGTCCCGTCAGAGTAGCGGTCATTGCGCTCGGCTGAACGGTTTCGCCGACTTCACCGGGTCCGCCGTCGGGCGCTGCTAGCCTTGGCCGTCCACCTCCCTGGTAGCTCTGCATGACCACCCCGCGCTGGCGTCTGATCCTCAACGGCAAGTCCACCGGCAACACGGATCTGCGCGAGGCCGTGCACGCCCTGCGCGAGCGCGGTGTGCAGCTGGAGGTGCGGGTGACCTGGGAGGACGGCGACGCCGAGCGCTACGTGGCCGAGGCGATCGATCACGGCGTGGATACCATCATCGCCGCCGGTGGTGACGGCACCCTGAGCGAAGTGGCCGAGACCCTCGCGCACCGGCCGGAGCCCGCCGACGTGCTGCCTTCGCTGGGGCTGGTTGCACTGGGTACCGCCAATGATTTCGCCAGCGCCGCCGGCATCCCCGATGCGCCGCTGGAAGCACTGACGTTGATCGCGCAGGAGGCCGCCCGCCCGGTTGACCTGCTAAACATCGATGCCGACGGCAAGCACTGGTGGTGTGCCAATGTCGCCAGCGGCGGGTTCGGAACCGAGGTCACGGTGGAAACCGACGAAGGCCTGAAGAAGGTGCTCGGCGGCCTGGCCTATCTGGTGACCGGCATCTCGCGGCTGGGCCGAATCGACCCGATCCGCGCACGCCTGCGCGCGCCGGGCTTCGACTGGGAGGGCGGCTTCATCGCGCTGGGCATCGGCAACGGGCGCCAGGCCGGCGGCGGGCAGGTGCTGTGCCCGGATGCCGTGATCGACGACGGCCTGCTCGATGTCACCGTGATTCCCGAACTCACCGGCGAAGTCGCCTCGACCATCGGCGCGCTGCTCAAGGGCGGCAAGCAGGGGGCGCTGGAGCAGGTGGCGCATCGCACCCGCGCGCCGTGGGTGGAGATCGAGGCGGACCAGTCGATCACCCTCAACCTGGACGGTGAGCCGGTGAAGGCCCGCCATTTCCGCATCGAATGCGTGGCCGCGCGGGTCCGCATGCACCTGCACCCGGGCAGCCACCTGCTGTCGCCGCCCTGACGCACCGGGCCTGCGCGCCAGGGTTTCCCTGGCACCCCCAGCTGCGATACAGTCACCGGGTGTCCATTCTGACGACCCCGCATACCCTTTCTTCCGCTCGCCGTTGGTGGCGATGGTGGCCTGTTGCCGTCGTCCGTCCCACCCCCGCCGCATCCCGGAAGGAAAGTCGTCTTGATCACGTTCGAGCAGTTCCAGCAGCAGGCCGCTGAAGGCCACACCCGCATCCCCGTCGTCCGCGAAGTGCTGTCCGACCTGGACACGCCGCTTTCGGTCTATCTGAAGCTCGCCGACGGCCCGCATACCTATCTGTTTGAATCGGTCGAGGGCGGCGAGCGCTTCGGGCGCTATTCCATCATCGGCCTGCCGGCGCGCCGGGTGTATGCCTTCCACGGCCACACCCTGACCATCAGCGAATCGGGCCAGGTGGTCGAAACCCGTGAGGTGGCCGACCCGTTCGCCGAGGTCGAGGCGCTGCGCAGCGCCCATTCGGTGCCCAAGCTGGCCGGCCTGCCAGGCTTCACCGGCGGCCTGGTGGGCTGGTTCGGGTTCGAGTGCATCGGCTACATCGAGCCGCGCCTGGCGCCGCCGCGTGGCCGCGACGAACTGGGCACGCCGGACATCCTGCTGCTGCACTCCGAAGAGCTGGCGGTGTTCGACAACCTCAAGGGCCGCCTGTACCTGATCGTGCACGCCGACCCGGGCCAGCCCGGAGCGTGGGACCAGGCACAGGCCAAGCTCGATGCGCTGGTGGCCAAGCTGCGTGCACCGGGCGCGGGCTACCCGGCACCGATCACCCGCGACGTGCTCGACGAGAACGACTTCGTGTCCGGCTTCACCCGCGAGGGCTTCATTGCCGCGGTCGACAAATCCAAGGAATACATCCGCGCCGGCGACATCTTCCAGGTGGTGCTCAGCCAGCGCCTGAGCGTGCCGTTCAAGGCACGCCCGGTGGATGTGTACCGTGCGCTGCGCGCGCTGAATCCGTCGCCGTACATGTACTTCCTGGATACCGGTGACGTGCAGGTGGTGGGCTCTTCGCCCGAGATCCTGGTGCGCCTGCAGGACGGCAACGTCACCGTGCGCCCGATCGCCGGCACCCGCCCGCGCGGGGCCACGGTGGACGAAGACAACGCCCTGGAAGCCGAACTGCTGGCCGATCCCAAGGAGCGCGCCGAGCACCTGATGCTGATCGACCTGGGTCGCAACGATGCCGGCCGCGTCTCGCAGGCGGGCACGGTGGAAGTGGGCGAGCAGTTCGTGATCGAGCGCTACAGCCACGTCATGCATATCGTCAGCGAGGTGACCGGCAAGCTGCAACCGGGCCTGAGCTACGCCGACGTGCTGCGTGCAACCTTCCCGGCCGGCACCGTCAGCGGTGCACCGAAGATCCGCGCGCTGGAAGTGATCCGCGAGCTGGAGCCGATCAAGCGCAACGTCTACGCCGGCAGCATCGGCTACATCGGCTGGCATGGCGATGCCGACACCGCCATCGCGATCCGCACCGCCGTCATCAAGGACGGTCGCCTGCACGTACAGGCCGGTGCCGGCATCGTGTACGACTCCGATCCCGGCAAAGAATGGGACGAGACGATGAACAAGGGCCGCGCGCTGTTCCGTGCGGTGGCGCAGGCGGCCAAGGGCCTGTAAGTCGGCGCGCTCCAGCGGCGCCCCTCAATCGTGCCGCCACAACGCTTGATGAGCGCACGTGGCGGCACGTATGAATGCACTGCGGCACCAGGCGCGTGTCTTGCTGTCACTAGCGCTTGTCTTGCCTGCTGGCTTTGCTCGCAGCGTCAGTGCCCAAAATTCGGAACTGAGTGGTGCCGATGAGTTGGAATTCGGTCGCCTGGCCCAGTGGAGCGCCGAGTGTGACAATGGCGGTTACATCCGCTGAGGCGCCACCCCAATTTCTCAGGTAGGACGCGTCGATAAGTCCCGCAACGGTGACAGACTGGCCGGGCGCCAGCACCGTCAGGTTTGACAGCAGGGCACCATCTCGCATGTGCGTCGGCTGGATCAGGGAGCGGGGGCTGCGGTTGTCACGCAGCTTGACCATCGGACCGGCATGGCGGATGAACTCCAACGGCAGCTGGATCGGGGCGTCCGACTTGTTCTTGATGAAAACGTCGAAATGGATGTTGCGCGACCTGAAAACGCAGGGCGTTTGGTTCCTGCAGGCGGCAGATACGTCGAAGTCTGGATTGCTGTCCATGGGGCGATCTTCCGCACTGAGTAGGCCACTGACGCTCATTGCGAAGCAGAAGAGTAGTTGACGCCTCACTCGATACTCCTTCCCGCCTGCCAACCTTATGTCACCGGCGCGCAGGATCCAGAGCCTGCGCCACATCGGCACCGATGATCCGTAGGGTCGCAGTGCCCATCGGCCGAAAATTACTGCTGCCGTCCGTTGGCGCATTGATTGACACCTCTGCGGTCACGTCCAGGTGCCGCCCGCCAAACGCTTCGAGCTCGTACCGGGTGATGAGGCCGGATATCGAAACAGACTGGTCGGGCGCCACTACCGTGACGTTCGACAGCAATGCGGCGTTTGGCATGTTCCGCGACAGCTTCCTGCTGTGCCGAGCACGGTTGTCATGCAGGACGATGCGGGGACCCACGCTGCGCATGAACTCAAGAGGGAGCTGGACAGGTTTCTTCTGAGTATTCCTGATCGTGATCTCGAAGCGAACGTTGTCTTTGTTGTTGAACATGCATGGGGAAGTTCCTCCGCAAAGGGCGCTCACCACGAAGCCGGTGCCTGCCTGCGTGGTTGATTTTCCGGGGGCGGCCTCGCAACAGAAAAGCATGCTTGCGAAAAGAATGAGGCAGCCGTGCAATCTACACTTCTTCCGGTTTTTCATGGTCGGCAATTGACCCATCCTGGCAATAGGCCATCCCCTTATGATCGCTCGGGTGATGGGGGTAGGGCGACGAAGAGTGGCGTAGATGGAGTCGCTGGGGCGGGCTAGAGCTCGTTGCCTGGCAGCTGATGTTTGGAAACGTCGGTGCCCGTAATGCGGAAATCCACGCGGCCAATAATGTGAAATTCGGTTGACTTTGCCAGCGGTGCGCCGATCTTGACCACGGCGGTTACATCGGCCGCCGTGCCGCCCATTCTCTCTAGGGTTGCAGCGCCTATGTAGCAGGGGATGGACACGGACTGGCCAGGTCCAACGATCGTCAGGTTTGACAGAAGCGCCGCATCGGGCATGCCGAGTGGGATGGTCTTGGAGCGCCTCGAGCGGTTGTCGTGGAGTGTCAGCATCGGTCCGACATTGCGCATGAACTCCAAGGGGAGCTGGATCGTCGCTTCTTTGTTGTTCTTGATGACAACGTCGAAGTGGAGATCCCTGTGTGTGAAAAAGCACTTCGGATTGTCTCTGCAGACTACATTTACCGAAAAGTCGGGGTCGTACTCCATTGCTCGCTCCTTGGCGGAAAGACAGGTGCTGAACATAACGGCGCATCCCAGGGCTAGGTAACGGTGCATTTGATTCTTCTCCCGATCGCTGTCGTCAAGAATTCCTGGGCCTCGATGGCGACAGGCCACGCGTGCTTCCTCAACGATCACGTCAGTCTCCGTGGGTGCGTCGGCGACGGCTTTTCAGCGGTCGGCACTACCGGGGTGCCCGAATGTCCACATCAGTTCGAGATGGCAAGGGAATCGAGATGCGGAATGCTCGATGCATTCGCGCCGGGCATCGCCGGAGCCGATCGAGCCTGGGCCGTGGGCCTTGCAGATGACCCGGTCGCCCACGCGGGCCATCGCCGATCCATCGATATCGGTAAACGGCGAGCCGCTTACCACGGTGCCGCCACCACTAAGACTGTCGCCCACAACGATGAACAGTCGCGCCATCCTGGCGTCTCCCAGATTCCTTGAAGTGCGGACACGGTAGGGGTACAGCATCGCGCTCGCAAGTGCAGCGCGCGCGATCTGCTGGCCGGATCACGGATGGGGGGCCCCTTGCCCGGCTTTCTCCAGACATACCGAAAGCCGAGTAATCGCATGACCTGCACCCGGTTTAACAACGTAGCCACGTGGGGGCGCTTCCAATAGCAGGCGGCAGGTCGTCTCGGTCCGGGACCGCACCCGGCCGCCATATCTGCGGTCAAGATCCAGTTCACTGTTCCCCGGCACGGCGGCTCTCCCAAGAGGAGCTGATTCAGTGCTGCACCATGGCGTACTCTCCCATAGTACTTGTTCACCGGTGCGGCCTTCGGCGGCGCGCGGCAGGGGCCCGCATGCGTTTTCGATGCGGGTCCGGCCCATCCGTTTTTCTGTCGTCGTGCACCGCCACCATTTCTCACCAAAGACAAGGATCAAACGCATGAAGCTGCTGCACGCACTGCTGCTGTCGTCGACGCTGGCCATGATGTCCCCGAACGTGTGGGCGCAGGCCAATACCATTCCTTCGCAGCCGCACCTGCTGGTCAAGGGCGAGGCTGCGCGCCAGGTCATGCCTGATCGCTTCGGTGTGTCGGTGCAGCTGGTGTCGGTGGACCTGAAGACCGAAGCTGCACGCCGCCGCGTGCAGGAGAACGGGCGCCAAGTCCTTGCGCTGTTCGAGCGCAACGGGGCGTTGGCTGACAGCGTGAAGGCCGAGAATTTGCAGGTGAGTCCACAGACCCGCTACAAGGACGGCACCAGCGTGTTCGTCGGCATCTCGGTGAGCCAGTCGTTGCAGGCCAGTTTCGCCGATGGCGCGAGCCTGCAGCGGTTCCTCGGTGGGCTGCAGGCCAGCCAGGAAGTGCAGGTGTCCACCCAGAGTCCCGTCTATTCCGCGGAAGCGATGCTGCGTGCCGAGCTCAAGGCCGAGGCCGCCGCGCAGACCCGCGAGTCGGCCAAGGGCCTGGCGGGCGCCTATGGCGCAAAGGTCATCGGCCTGTACAGCATTTCCGATGTCGCTCCGGACTTCGCCTATGGCGTGCAGGCGGGCGAATGGCCGCGCGGGCAAGCTGCGCCGCCGCCGGTCAGGAACCTGTCCCCACCCAAGCCAAGCCCGGCGGGCGCGCCGGCGCAGGATGGCTTCAGCGACAGTGGGGAAGTCATCAAATCCGGCCCCATCACGTACACCGAAAACGTGTACGCCATCTTCCTTATCCAAGATGGACGCTGACTCTCTTGATGCACGACAACTGCGACAGACACCTGCAGGCGCTGGTCGCGGTGCGCAACTACGCATCGGGCGTCCAAGCTGATGCGCGTCTACCGCCGTGATATCACCGGTGCACGGGATCCACACGCTGCGACACATCGGCACTGACGATCCGGAGGGTCGCAGTGCCCATCGGCCGAAAATTACGGCTGCCGTCCGTTGGCGCATTGATTGACACCTCTGCGGTCACGTCCAGGTGCCGCCCGCCAAACGCTTCGAGTTCGTGCCGGGTGATGAGGCCGGATATCGAAACGGACTGGTCGGGCGCCACTACCGTGACGTTCGACAGGAACGCCATACAAGGTGCTACTCGACAGATGCCACAGGCCTGATTCAGCGGCTTTCCTCGACGTCCTTGCCTATGATACGGAGCGTGGTTTCACCGATCAGGCGGAACTTGAAGGTTCCGTCCAGCGGAGCGGATATCTTTATGTTCGCCGTAAGATCCACAGATGATCCGCCCCACTCCTCAAGCTGGGCGGCGCTGATCGATCCCGGTACCGAAGCAGATTGACCTGGTTGGAGGAGGGTAACGTTGTTCAGCAACTTCTCATCCCGCATGCCCGATGGGACCGATTCTGAGTATTCGCGCCTGTTGTCATGCAGGACGATGTACGGGCCGCCGTGTTGAATGAACTCCAGAGGGAACTTGATCGCCGTGTTGCTGACATTTCTTACGGTGACAATGAAATCAACATCGTCATGATCAAAAATACAGCGGGAAGTTTCTGAGCAGGCGGCACTGACCTCAAAGTCCGGATTTGTATTCATGGGTTGGATCTCCGTGCTTGCGCTGCTGCTCAAGAGGATGGCGGCATGAAGGATCAACTGATGGTGCATGTTAATTCCCTTCCTATCGCGACGCTGAGCGCCTTCTGTGCTTCCAGGGCGATTGGCCAGGCATGTCTTGTTTCTGTGGTGGTGCTTCCTGAAGTCGACATGATGGTGGCTGTTGGATCAGATGCGGGTTTGACCGCAGGAAGTTGGATAACCACTTCGGCAAGTGTGCCGTCGCTTGCATAATAGCGTAGGGTCCAATCTTCATCGGCGTAGGCATACTCGTCAGCAATCCCAACGCAATGCGCGTACTCGTGGGCAAGTGTCCAGGCATCGGTGTCTTTCCAGACGTTCACCTGCAAGCTCACAACATTCTCGTGCACCGAAGTTGCAGCAACATTCATCGTGTAGTCGTGCCCACTGGTCACCCATTCGACCTTGTACCTTATGGGGAAGGTCCGCTCGCCACACAACGGGTCGGTCACTGCCAACGTGAATTTATCGTTCCATAGCTCCTCAATGCCTCTCTCCATCCGTGCTTTCAGTGCATTGATATGAGCTTCCGTGACACGGGGTTCCTGGGTGCTCTCCAAGCGTGCAATCTTGAGCTTCACAATGACGTCAACATCGCCAGTGCTGCGCAGCGGAATGGCGATCCGGTATCGACGCTCAAAGCTGAAGTTCCGGGCTGCTCCTCCAGGACCATAGACTTGATAGTAGCGGCCATGCGCATTCGCCGCGACCCTGATGCTGTGGTCAGCGGCCCAGCAAGCCGGCCCCGTTGGTCGGCGCCGGCCAAGCTCGGACCGCGTTGTTGAGGCCGGTGACGCAGATTGAATCGTGGCGTCTGGTTGGTGTGGTGTTTCTCGTCGTGGCGTGGCCGCTGTTCTTGCAGTAGATGCGCCCTCATCCACAAACACCAACGACTGGCGCCCCGCAATCAACTGGCACCCACAACTCACCCAGTCACCCTGCCTGGCCGCTGCGTTGCCATCCACAATCAGCGTGCCATCGCCGGTAATGATGGTGCCAGGGCCGTGCGCCGGGCAGAGGGTGCGGTCGCCCACGCGGGCCATGGGCTGCCCGTCGATATCGGTGAACGGCGAACCGGTGACCACACTGCCGCCACTGCTGAGTCCGTCGCCCACGACGATGAATACTCGCGCCATCCTGGCGCTCCTATGCTGCTGAAACTGCGGGGAAGGGTGGCGGTCAGGAATGGCGGCCTCAACTGCGCAGGTCGGTAATTGCAGGGCGGGTCACAGACCAGCGGGGGTCAATCCGCTGCTCTGGGACGCAGCCCCATCATTGCCGTGGCAATTGCGTCACCCGTGCCGCTGCCCCTGAATTCCATGCCCCGATCTGGACCTGCCCGCATCCTCCGCGCCCCGGCAGCCGGGATCTGATACGCTTAGCCGCGTACGCCGCAACGGCCCCTCAGGGCCTCTGCATCCGCTTGAAACCTCAGAGCTATCCCATGACCTGCACCGCGCTGAACAACGTAGCCAAGTGGTGGCGCTTCCAATAGGAAGCGGCAGGTCGTCGCGGTCCCGGACCGCACCTTGCCGCCGTATCGGCGGGCAAGATCCAGTTCAACGCTCCCCGGCACGGCGGCTCCCTCAAACAGGAGCTGATGCAGTGCTGCACCATGGCGTACCCCAGCAAAGTGCTTGTTCCCCGACGCGGCCTCCGGCTGCGTGCGGCAGGGGGCCGCATGCGCTGTCGCTGCGGATCCGGGCTGTCTGTTCATCGACCGTCGTACACGGCCACCCTTCCTCACCAAAGACAAGGAATACCGCATGAAGCTGCTGAGCGCATTGCTGTTGTCGTCGACGCTGGCCATGGTGGCCCCGAACGTGTGGGCGCAGGCCAATACCATTCCCTCGCAGCCCCATCTGCTGGTCAAGGGCAGTGCCACCCGCACGGTGATGCCGGACCGCTTCACGGTGAAGGTGGCGCTGGAATCGATCGACATGCAGACCGACACCGCCCGCGCCCGTGTACAGGCCAACGCGGAGCGGGTGCTGCAGCTGTTTGCCCAGCATGGCGCCATCGACGGCAGCGTGCGCGCCGCCAACCTGAGCATCGCGCCCTCTACGCGTTATCGCAACGATGAGGAGGTGTTCAACGGCACCGCCGCCCGGCGCGACCTGAAGGCCGAATTCCCGGACGCGCAGGCGCTGAAAGCCTTCTTGGGCGAGCTGAAGGCCAGCCGCGAGGTCCAGGTCAGTACCGCTGAACCCACGTATTCGGGTGAAAGCCGCCTGCGTGGCGAACTGAAGGCCGAGGCCGCCGCGCAGACGCGCGAATCGGCCAAGGGCCTGGCTGGCGCCTACGGCACGAAGATCACCGGTCTGTACAGCATTTCCGACGTCGCGCCGAACTTCGCTTATGGCGTGCAGGCCGGCACCTGGGGCACGCCCGGCCGGGATGGCTTCGGCTCCGGCGGAGAAAGCGCAACGCTGGACAAGGTGGCCGTGACCGGATCGCGCTATCGCGCGTCGTCGGGCGGCGAACTGCTCACCGCCGCGCCCATCACGTACACCGAAAACGTGTACGCCATTTTCCTCATTCAAGACGGACCCTGACCATGTTGTTGATGCTCGACAACTACGACAGCTTCACCTACAACCTCGTGCAGTACCTGCAGACGCTGGGCGCCGAGGTCAAGGTGGTGCGCAATGACGCCTTGAGCGTCGATGAGATCGCCGCGCTCGCCCCCGAGCGCATCGTGATCTCGCCCGGCCCGTGCACGCCCAACGAAGCGGGTGTGTCGCTGGAGCTGATCCGCCGGCTCGGCCCGACCACGCCGATCCTCGGCGTGTGCCTGGGCCACCAGAGCATCGGCCAGGTCTACGGCGGCGATGTGATCCGCGCCGGGAACATCATGCACGGCAAGACCTCCGCGATCCGGCATGAGGGCCGGGGCGTGTTCGCCGGTCTGCCGGACCGCTACCAGGCCACGCGCTACCACTCGCTGGTGGTGGACAAGACCACACTGCCGGATTGCCTGGAAGTGACCGCGTGGACCGAGAACGCGGACGGCAGCGTCGAAGAGATCATGGGCCTGCGCCACCGCGAGCACCCGGTCGAAGGCGTGCAGTTCCACCCCGAGTCGATCCTCACCGAGCATGGCCACGCCCTGCTGAAGAATTTCCTGCAGCGCTGAGCGCGCCGCACCCGCACCACAAAGGACCCCGCATGACCTTCTCCCCCCAGGAAGCCCTGCAGCGCACCATCGAGCACCGCGAAATCTTCTTCGACGAAATGGTCGACCTGATGCGCCAGGTGATGCGCGGTGACGTCTCGCCGGTGATGACCGCCGCGATCCTCACCGGCCTGCGGGTCAAGAAGGAAACGGTGGGCGAAATTGCCGGCGCGGCCACGGTGATGCGTGAGCTGGCGTTGGCCGTGCCGGTGGACGACAAGACCCATCTGGTGGACATTGTGGGGACCGGCGGCGACGGCTCGCACACCTTCAACATCTCCACCTGCGCGATGTTCGTGGTGGCGGCAGCCGGGGCCAAGGTGGCCAAGCACGGCAACCGCAGCGTGTCGTCCAAGTCCGGCAGCGCCGATGCGGTGGAAGCGCTGGGCGCGATCATCGACCTGCGCCCGGATGAGGTGGCCCGCGCCATCACCGAGACCGGCATCGGCTTCATGTTCGCGCCGATGCACCACCCGGCGATGAAAGTCGTGGCACCGGTGCGCCGTGAGATGGGCGTACGCACCATTTTCAACATCCTGGGCCCGCTGACCAACCCGGTGGGCGCCACCAACGTGCTGATGGGCGTGTTCCACCCCGATCTGGTCGGTATCCAGGCGCGCGTGCTGCGCGAGCTGGGCGCCGAACGCGCGCTGGTGGTGTGGGGCCGCGACAACATGGACGAGATCTCGCTCGGCGCCGGCACGCTGGTGGGCGAGCTGCGCGACGGCAAGGTGCGCGAGTACGAGATCCACCCGGAAGACTTCGGCATTGCGATGTCGGCCAGCCGCAACCTCAAGGTGGCCAATCCGGAGGAATCCATTGCCATGCTGCGCGCGGTGCTCGACAACCAGCCCGGCCCGGCGCTGGATATCGTGGCCCTCAACGCCGGCGCGGCCCTGTACGTGGCCGGCGTGGCCGACAGCATCGCCGACGGTCTGGCCCGCGCCCGGGCGGCCATTGCCGACGGCAGCGCCCGTTCGCGCATGGCGCAGTACGTGGCGGCCACCCAGCGCATCCGCGCGGACGGCTGAGCCGTCCGTTTCACGCTTTGCCCATGGCTGGCCGATAATGGCCGGCCTGAAGGACCCTGACTGACATGAGCGACAAGAGCGACATCCTCGACACCATCCTGGCCCGCAAGGCCGAAGAAGTGGCTGCGCGCCGCGCGCAGGTGCCGTTGGAGGCGCTGATCGCCCGGGTCGAGCAGGCGCCGCCGGTGCGGGGCTTCGCCGACGCGCTGCGCGCCTCGATCGCCGCCGGCAACCCGGCGGTGATCGCCGAGGTGAAGAAGGCCAGCCCGTCCAAGGGCGTGATCCGGGCCGACTTCCGCCCGGCCGACATCGCGGTCAGCTACGAGTTCGGCGGCGCCAGCTGCCTGTCGGTGCTGACCGACGTGGACTTCTTCCAGGGCAGCGATGCCTACCTGCAGCAGGCCCGCGACGCGTGCACGCTGCCGGTGCTGCGCAAGGACTTCGTGATCGACGCCTACCAGGTGTACGAGGCGCGCGTGCTCGGCGCCGACTGCATCCTGCTGATCGTGGCGGCGCTGGACGACCGCCAGCTGGCCGCACTGTCCGACCTGGCCATGCAGCTGGGCATGGACGTGCTGGTGGAAGTGCACGACATCGACGAGCTCGAGCGCGCCATCCAGGTGCCGGTGCCGCTGATCGGCATCAACAACCGCAACCTGCGCACCTTCGAGGTCTCGCTGCAGACCACCCTGGACATGCGCCAGGCGGTGCCGCGCGATCGCCTGCTGGTGACCGAAAGCGGCATCCTCGGCGCCGACGACGTCAGCCTGATGCGCAACGCCGGCGTGCATGCCTTCCTGGTCGGTGAGGCGTTCATGCGGGTGGAAGAGCCCGGCGAGGGCCTGCGTCAGCTATTCTTCAGCGCATGACTGCGATCTACCCAACGCCGCGCGACGACGCCCCGCTGGTGGTCTTCGATTTCGATCACACCCTGTATGACGGTGACTCGGGCAGCCATCTGTTTGCCTGGCTGATCAAGCGCAACCCGTTGCGGCTGCTGGCCGCGCTGCTTGCCACCCCGATCCTGGGCCCGCTGGTGGCGCTGCTGCCCACCCGCCGCCGCGGCATTTCCGGGTATGTGTGGATCGCTACCTTCGGCCTGCACCGTGCGCGTGACCTCAACAAGGCCATCGACCGCTACGTGCTCACCCATGAGGCCGACATCCGCCGCCGGCTGCTGCCGGTGGCGCTGGATGTGTTCGCCCAGCACCGTGAGCAGGGCGACCGGGTGGTGGTGGCCACCGGCGCGCCGCCGGAACTGGCGCGCGCCATCCTCACCTTCGTCGCCCACCAGGGCGTGCCGGTGATTGGTACCGAAGTTGGCCCGTGCCTGGGCGCGGTGATCGCCACCCGCCACTGCCACAACGAAGAGAAGATGCGCATGCTGCGCGAGCGCGGCTACGGCGAAATCGCCATCGCCTACTCCGACAGCAGTGCCGACCTGCCGCTGCTGCTGGCCGCCAAGGCGCCGGTGGTGGTGAACCCCAAGGCCTCGCGGGTGGCGCACTTCCGCCAGGTGCTGCCGCCGGGCACGCCGATCCTCAACTGGGGCTGCGTCGATCGAGCGGGCGATCCGGTCTAAGCGACGCGATTGAGGATGCGTCTGGTGTCATCCCCTGCGGGATGACGCAACCGGCTCAGGCGGCGCGCCACTGCAGCACGGCCTGGCCGATCTGGAACAGGCTGATGGCCAGGACCAGCACGCCCACGGCGACCAGCACCCAGCGCTCCTTGACCCGCTTCACCAGCAGCGCGGCGACCGGCGCGGCCATCATCCCGCCGATCAGCAGGCCAGCCACGATGTTCAGGTACTGCAGGCCCATGGTCAGCAGGAAGGTGATCGATACCGCCAGGGTGACCACGAATTCGGCGGCGTTGACCGTGCCGATGGTGGTCCGGGCCTGGCCACCCCGGGCCAGCAGGGTGGAGGTGGCGACCGGTCCCCAGCCGCCGCCGCCGCTGGCATCCAGCAGGCCGGCGAAGAAGCCCAGCACCGGCACCCGCTTCACTTCCTGGGCTGGCATCAGCCGCCCGGCCGCGCGCAGCAGGATGAAGATCGCCAGCACCAGCAGGTAGCAGTAGATGAACGGGCGGATGAACTCACCCGGCAGCTGGGTCAGTACATAAGCGCCTACGACCCCGCCCACCGCGCCGGGAATGGCCAGGCGCAGGAACAGGCGCCGGTCGACATTGCCGGCCACCAGGTGGGAGACCCCGGACGCGCCGGTGGTGAAGACTTCCGCGGTATGAATGCTGGCGCTGACCGCCGCTGGCGGCAGGCCCATGCTGAGCAGGATCGAGGACGAAATCAGCCCGAACGCCATCCCCAGGGCGCCGTCGACCAGCTGCGCGCCCAGGCCGATCAGGATGAACCAATAGAATTCGCTGCCAAGCTCCATGCCACCAGCCTACCGGGAAACAGCCGGGTAGTGCCGGCCGCTGGCCGGCAACTGTGGGCAGTCGGGGCCCGGCGGGATGCCGGGTGGGTGCTGCCGGGTAGTGCCGGCCGCTGGCCGGCAACCGTGGGCAGTCGGGCCCGGCGGGATGCCGGGTGGCGTGCCGGGTAGCCGACCAACGGTCGGCTCTACCCCGCGCGCGGGGCGTCAGCGGGTGCCGTACAGGACCACGGTCTTGCCGCGGGCGTGCAGCAGGCCGTCGGTCTGCAGCTTCTTGAGGACGCGGCCGGCCATTTCACGCGAGCAGCCGACCAGCCGGGCCAGTTCCTGGCGTGACACGCGCAGCTGGGTGCCCTGCGGGTGGCTCATGGCCTCCGGCTCGCGGGACAGGTCGTGAAGGGTGCGCACGATACGGTCGGTGACGTCCAGGAACGCCAGCCGGCTGGCCTTGCGGCTGGTGTCCAGCAGGCGCTTGGAGATCTGCTGGCCCAGCGCATACAGCAACCGCGGGGCATCGGCCGAGAGCGGGCCGAGGAACAGCTGGTGCAGGCGCTCGTAGCTGATTTCAGCCAGTTCGCAGGGGGTGCGGGTGCGCAGGATCACCTCGCGGCGGTCCGATTCGACGAACAGGCCCATCTCGCCGACGAACTCACCTGAACCGAAGTAGCCGAGGACCAGCTCGCGATCGTCCTCTTCCTCAGCAATTATAGAGACCGAGCCACTGATCACGTAATAAAGGGTGCCAGCCGGGTCTCCGGGGCGGAACACGTCGGTACGGGCGGGATAGCGGCGACGATGGCTGTGGGCCAGAAACCGGTCGATGGTGGCGATATCCAGGGCCAATGGACTTGCGGCAAGGCGCACAGTTGACACGGTTGAGGCGCTCCCTTTGCTCATGAACAATTCACGGCTATGTGCCGCGAGCTTAACGATCCGATTTGTTAAGGGCAAACAAAGCACAGCTACTCGTGTCAATGCAAGTTTCGCCCCCGATCACTTTGCCCCATAATTCCCCCTTTCCCACCACTCACAGGATCGACCGCCGTGGTCAAGCCGTTGCCTCGCCTCAGGTTGCAGGGTTTCAACAACCTCACCAAGGCGCTGAGCTTCAACATCTATGACGTGTGTTACGCGCGCACCGAAGAGGAGCGTCAGCGTTACATTGAATACATCGATGAAGAGTACAACGCCGACAGGCTTACTCAAATCTTGACCGATGTCGCCGAGATCATCGGCGCCAACATCCTTAACGTGGCGCGCCAGGATTACGATCCGCAGGGTGCCTCGGTGACGATCCTGATCTCGGAAGAGCCGGTGATCGACAAGAAGCAGGCCGGCAAGGAGTTGATCTCCGACGCCGTGGTCGCGCACATGGACAAGTCGCACATCACCGTGCACACCTATCCGGAAACGCACCCGCAGGAAGGTATCGCCACCTTCCGCGCCGACATCGACGTGGCCACCTGCGGCGTGATTTCGCCGTTGAAGGCGCTGAACTACCTGATCGAGAGTCTGGAATCGGACATCGTGATCATGGACTACCGCGTGCGTGGCTTCACCCGTGATGTGAAGGGCAAGAAGCACTACATCGATCACAAGATCAACTCGATCCAGAACTTCCTGGCCAAGAACATCAAGTCGCGTTACGAGATGTTCGACGTCAACGTCTACCAGGAGAACATCTTCCACACGAAGATGCACCTGAAGGACTTCGACCTGGACCAGTACCTGTTCGAAGAGAAGGCCAAGAACATCTCCTTCAAGGAACGCATGAAGATCGAGGCGCTGCTGCGTCGTGAGATCGAAGAGCTGTTCCACGGCCGCAACCTGGCCGAGTAATGCGACAGGTGACAGCCGCCCGGGGCAACCCGTGGCGGTGCTGCACAGGCGGGACGGCCCCGCGCCGGGGTGTCAGGGTCGCGTAGAACCTGGCGCCACGGAAGCCAACCGATGACGGTCCGGTGTGAAGACACCGGGCCGTTTTTTGTGTCTGGCCGCCCGGCGGGCCCGCTCAACCGGTGGATGCCGGCCGTGGGCCGGTACCGGAACTCATACGCGATAGGCGATGGTCTTCATGACCTTGGAGGCCAGCGCCATCACCCCGGGGATCGGGAAGGGCAGCTTGCGGGCGCCGGCATGTTCGGCGTGGTCGGCGTGCCGGGCCTCGTCGATCTTCATCACCTTGAGGATCTCGCGGCTGCGCAGGTCGGCCGGGGGCAGGGTGTCCAGGTGTTCGTCCAGGTGGGCCTCGACCTGGCGCTCGGTTTCGACCACGAAGCCCAGGTTCCAGCCGTCCCCGCGCAGGCCGGCCAGGGTGCCGATGGTGTAGCTGCCGGCATACCAGATGGGGTTGAACAGGCTGGGGCGGCTGTCCAGTTCGCGCAGGCGCTGGGCGCACCAGGCCAGGTGGTCGGTTTCTTCCTGGGCCGCTTCGAGCAGGTGGGCGCGGGTCTGCGCTTCCTGGGCGACGGCGGCCTGGCCGAAGTACAGGCCCTGGGCGCAGACCTCGCCGACGTGGTTGATGCGCATCAGGCCGGCCGCGTGGCGGCGCTCGGGGGTGTTCATCTGTACGTCGGGGGTGGTGTCGGCCGGGTAGGGGCGGCTGGCCGGCGGGTTGCCAAACACCGTGTCCAGGGCGCGCTGGGCTTCGGTCAGCAGGTGATCGAGCGGGGTGATCTGGCGGGTGGCGGTCATGGTGGGTGGCAGCGTGCAGCGGGGGACCGTCGATTCTCGCCCCGCAGGCGCGGTGTGCCAAGCCGGGGCAGGGGGTAACTTGCAAGTGGCGGGGTTGGCCAGTACAATCCCGCCTCTTCACAACGCGTGGCAGAGTTCCGGCCGTTCAGCGCCGTAATGAGCCCGACCTACTTGAGTTCTTTCATGAGCACTTTCACTGCAAAGTCCGAGACCGTCCAGCGCGACTGGTATCTCGTCGACGCTTCCGGCAAGACGCTGGGCCGTCTGTCCACCGAGCTGGCCCGCCGTCTGCGCGGCAAGCACAAGCCGGTTTACACCCCTCACGTTGATACCGGTGATTACCTGGTTGTCATCAATGCAGAAAAGATTGTCGTCACCGGCAACAAGCTGCAGGACAAGCTGTATCACCGTTTCACTGGCTACATCGGCAACCTGAAGACCGAAACTCTGGCCCAGGCGCTTGAGCGCCACCCGGAGCGTGTCATCGAGACCGCCGTCAAGGGCATGCTGCCGAAGGGCCCGCTGGGCCGCGCCATGTACCGCAAGCTCAAGGTGTACTCGGGTTCCGAGCACCCGCACGCCGCTCAGCAGCCTCAGGTTCTGGATATCTAATCATGGCTATCACTCAAAACTACGGCACCGGCCGCCGCAAGTCCTCCACCGCCCGCGTGTTCCTGCGCAAGGGCGCCGGCAACATCACCGTCAATGGCCGTCCGCTGGACGAGTTCTTTGGCCGTGAGACTGCACGCATGATCGTGCGTCAGCCGCTGGAACTGACCAAGAACACCGAAAGCTTCGACATCATGGTCACCGCCGCTGGCGGTGGTACCACCGGTCAGGCCGGTGCGATCCGTCTGGGCATCGCCCGTGCGCTGGTCGAGTACGACGAAACCCTGAAGTCCGAGCTGCGCAAGGCTGGCTTCATGACCCGTGACGCCCGTGAAGTCGAGCGTAAGAAGGTCGGCCTGCACAAGGCACGTCGCGCCACCCAGTTCTCCAAGCGCTGATCCATCGCGCCTGGCGTGGGATCCTTCGGGATCCCGCTGGGAGGTACGCAAAAGCCCGGCTTCGGCCGGGCTTTTGTCGTTTGTGGGGAGCGGTGCCGCTCAGGGTGGGGTCGAGGCCGGCTGGGGCGGGCGAGGTAGAGCCGAGCTTTGCTCGGCTGCCGTAGCACAGCACTGAACAGCCGGGGCCAAAGCCACAGCCACAGCCACAGCGCTTGCTCTGCGCATTGGCCTAGCTGGGTCGGCGCGGGTGGATTGTCGGGACACGCTGCAAGTCCCGCTCCGCGGCCCGGCCCAGCCGCTGGCGGCTGGGCGTTCGGGCGCTTGCGAGGCAGTGCCTCGCAAGCAAAGCGCCCTCACCCATGTAAGCTCCGTCGCCGCATCCATGCGGCTCAGGGTCCCGCCAACCCACCCGCGCCGGCCCTCGACAGTTGGCTGGTGCGCATGGGAAGGGCGAGGCAAAACGGGGCGGGCGCTTGGGGGCTTTGATCGGTAGTGCCGGCCGCTGGCCGGCAACCACGCAGGCCTTCCGCAAGCCGATGGCGTCGCTCGCGATGGCCGTGACCGCGATTCTGCTCTTCTATCCTCCGGCCGTTGGTCGCATTCGTGCCATCGCCTGGCTATCGCAGCGCATCCCCGCCGGCGATGGCTAACGCCATCCACCCACCCGCCGGCCCCAATGGCGCCCAGCGCCCCTCACACCCCATCAGGCGAAGCAGCCCCCTTGGAGTCCAAGGGGGCGCGCCGACAGGCGCGGGGATGTGGAGGTAAATGAGGCGGACCCCAACCTTGCTGCGCAAGGTTGGGGTGCTGGGCGCGTAGCGCCCAGCTAACCGCACCAAATAAAACAAAAGGCCTGATCTTTCGATCAGGCCTTTTGTTTTATTTGGCTGCCCCGGATGGATTCGAACCACCGAATGCCTGAGTCAGAGTCAGGTGCCTTACCGCTTGGCGACGGGGCAATATGTGCGTGCAAGTATTGCACTTTTTCCCTACAAAACCAAGGGTTAACTTGGTGGCTATGGGTGGACTCGAACCACCGACCCCAGCATTATGAGTGCTGTGCTCTAACCGGCTGAGCTACATAGCCTAGGGAGCCGGTAATTCTGGAGATGTATCGGGGATCTGTCAACACTTTTTCATCACGCTTGTGAGTGGGCAGCGGGCGTGTCAAAGTCGGATCAGTAGATTTTTCTAGGAGTCCGCATCGTGATCGATCCGGACGGCTATCGACCGAACGTCGGTATTGTGCTGATGCGGGAAGACGGGCAGGTGTTCTGGGCACGACGTGTGCGCCGGGATGGCTGGCAGTTTCCGCAGGGCGGCATGAATACCGACGAGACGCCCGTCGAAGCCATGTATCGCGAGTTGCACGAAGAAACGGGGCTGTTGCCCGAGCACGTCGAAGTCCTCGGTGCGACACCGGGCTGGCTGCGCTATCGGCTGCCCGCACGCGCCATCCGGCGCAACGAGAAGCAGGTGTGCATCGGCCAGAAGCAGGTGTGGTTCCTGCTGCGCCTGTCCGGCGACGAATCCCATGTGACGCTGGACCATACCGACAGCCCCGAGTTCGACCAGTGGCGGTGGGTGGATTTCTGGTACCCGGTCGAGCACGTGGTGATGTTCAAGCGCGGGGTCTATGCACGCGCGCTGCGCCACCTGGCGCCCTTGGCGCGTGGCGTGGCCGGCACCGGGGTGGAGTCGATGCCCAAGTCGGCCCAGGAAGCCTGGATGCCGGGCAACACCGCCGGGCACGATCGGCCGCGCAAGCGCACGCCGCCCAAGCGGGGCTACTGGCCGCGCAAGGCCAAGGGCGACCCGGGCGCGCCGTGATGGGGTGCGCCACGGCGTTCAGCCGTGGCTGGCCTGTCTGAACCGTATCGAGAATGATTCAGATACGAAATTGACAACCATTCGCATTTCTATTGGAATAGCGGCAGGCCCTTCCTGGCCTGCCTGCCGAGTCCGCACGTGTACGTTTGTATCTGCAACGGGGTTACCGACCACCAGATCCGTGAAGCCGCCCAGAGCGGTGTCGCGAGCGTGTCCGAACTGACGATGCGCACCGGCTGCGGCGCCACCTGCGGTTCCTGCTTGGACATGGCAGCCGACCTGCTGGCCAAGTTCAGCGCTACCCACGCTCTGCCGCTGCCTGTGTTGGGCCTGGCGCAGGTCGCCTGAGGCGGGGCCACCCGACCAACGGTCGGGTGCTACCCGTGCGGGCGCGGCAAGGTTCCGGCGCGGCCACGGTAGCCGCCGACCGTTGGTCGACGGAACCTCACCGTAGCGAGCATGATTCGCGTTTCTTCATGCCCCGGCGCGAAGCGCTACAGTGCGCGCGTTCACACGCAGCAGGAGCAGGCTCATGAAGGGCGACGCAAAAGTCATCGAATTCCTCAACAAGGTCCTCTACAACGAGCTGACCGCGATCAACCAGTATTTTCTGCACGCCAAGATGCTGAAGAACTGGGGCCTGAAAGAACTGGCCGATCATGAGTACAAGGAATCGATCGAAGAGATGAAGCATGCCGACATGCTGTCCGATCGCATCCTGTTCCTCGAAGGGCTGCCCAACTTCCAGGCGCTGGGCAAGCTGCGCATCGGCGAGAACCCCACCGAGATCCTGCAGTGCGATCTGGCGCTGGAGCGCGATGGCGTGGTCACGCTGCGCGATGCGGTGGCCTACGCCGATTCGGTGGGCGACTACGTGAGCCGCCAGCTGTTCGTGAAGATCCTCGATTCAGAGGAAGAGCACATCGATTGGCTGGAAACCCAGCTCGACCTGATCGAACGCATCAGCGAGCCGAACTACCTGCTGACCAAGCTGGACGACTGAGTCAGCCCTGCAGCGGTACGCGCAGGCCGTTCTGATACCCGGCCAGCGCGATCCGTGCGCGCGCGAACTCGGCGATGAGCAGCGCCACCGCCACGGCGGGGCGTTCCAGGGTGCCGGCGCGCGCGTCGTGTTCGATCCGGCGCGAGGCGGCCGACAGTGCCAGCGCGCCCACATTGGCGCTGGCCGACTTGAGGCTGTGCGCCAGCGCGCGCAGCTGATCCAGGTCGGCGGCCACCGAGGCATCCTGCAGCTGGGTGATCAGCGCCGGGGTGTCGTCCAGGAACACGCCGATGATCTGCGCGGTCTGCGCGCCGATCACCTCCACCAGTTCATCGAGCACGCTGCTGTCCAGCACGGGCAGCGGGCTGTCGTCGCTGTCGGGCATCACTGACGGCGGCAGTGCGGCGAACGACATGTCCGGCGCGCGCGCCTCGGCAGGCGGCGCGGGCCACTGCGACGGGGCCGCGTTGGCTTGCCAACGTTGCAGGCACGCCAGCAGCGAGGCGCGGTTGACCGGCTTGGACAGGTAGTCGTCCATGCCGGCTTGCAGGCAGCGCTCGCGGTCACCGGCCATGGCATTGGCGGTCATCGCCACGATCGGCTGGCGTGCCGCGCCGGTGTCGGCTTCGTGCGCGCGCCAGCGGCGGGTGGCCTGGTAGCCATCCAGCACCGGCATCTGGCAATCCATCAGCACCAGGTCCACGCGCTGGCTGTGCAGGTGCTGCAGCGCCTGTTGCCCATCGGTGGCGGTGACCACGCTGCAGCCCAGTACCTGCAGCAGGCGCTGCGCAACGGCCAGGTTGACGCTGTTGTCTTCCACCAGCAGCACGCGCATCCCCAGTTGCGGAGCAGGCGCGCTGCCGGTATCGGCCACCACCTCGGCCAGTAGCGGCGCCGGGCGGGCGGGGGCCATGGCGGGGCGCAGCAGGGCGTGCAGGTCGCTGTCGGCGGCATCGCGCGGCAACGGCAACGCGTCTTCCAGCAGTACCGATGCGAGGGGCTCGGCACCCTGCAGCCACACCAGCCTGGGCACAGGATCGCGACCGTCGCGCAGCACGGCCCGGTGCAGGGCGGTGGCGCCGTGGCGCAGGGCCTCGGTATCGGCAAGGACCCAGCTCAGCACCGGTTCGATGCCGGGGCGCTGCGGTGCACGCAGGATGTCCAGCGCGGCCGAGGCGCTTTCCACCACGTGCAGGCGCATGTCGTAGTGCTGCAACACGCGGTCCAGGCGCTGGGCCAGCAGCGCGTCGGTACTGACCAGGAGCGCGCGGGTGGTGGTGGTGCCGAGGGCGGGCAGGTCGCCGATGACCTTCAGCAGCGGAATCTCGAACCAGAACGTGGCGCCATGGCCCGGCGTGGAGCTGACCCCGATGCGACCGTGCATCAGGTCGATGATGCGCTTGCAGATGGCCAGCCCCAGCCCGGTGCCGCCGTAAATGCGGGTGGTGGAGGCATCGGCCTGGCTGAAGGACTGGAACAGCCGCGACTGCAGGGCCGCGTCGATGCCGATGCCGGTGTCGATCACTTCGAAGCGCAACTGGTGCTGGGCGCTGGTTTCGCCCAGGCGCTGCACGCGCACCCGGACCTGGCCGCGTTCGGTGAACTTGATGGCATTGACCAGCAGGTTGCCCAGCACCTGGCGCAGGCGCACCGGGTCGCCGCGTACCGACAGGCGCACCGCCGGGTCCAGTTCCAGTGACAGCTTCAACGCCTTGGGATCGGCGCTGCGCTGCATCAGCTGGACCTGCCCTTCGAGCAGTTCGCGCAGGTTGAAGGTGGTGATCTCCAGGTCCAGGCCCTTGGCCTCCAGACGGGAGTAATCGAGGATGTCATCGACGATGCGCAGCAGCTGCTGCGAGCTGACGGTGGCGGTCTGTAGCATCTGCCGCTGGTCGGCGCCCAGCTGGCCGCCCGCGATCAGGTCCAGCATCGGCAGGATGCCATTGAGCGGCGTGCGGATCTCGTGGCTCATGGTGGCCAGGAACTCGCCCTTGGCCAGCGCGGCGGCTTCGGCGGCCTGCTTGGCCTGCAGCAGTTCCTGTTCCAGCACATCCTGCTGCTGCACCGCGTGGTGCAGCTGATCGCGCTCGGCGGCCAGCGCGTCGCCGCGGCGTTGCAGCTGCTGCAACCGTTGCTGGGTGTCGCGCCAGTGCTGCACGCAGCTCAGGCTGGCAATCACCGTCACCACGGCCGCCGCGGCGGCAATCAGCGACCACGGGCCACGGCTGCCGATGGCGGCCATCAGTGCGGCGGTGCCTGCAACCGCGGCGGCCATGGCGGTCAGCCAGAGTGCGCGGGGTACCCGTCCTTGGGTGGTCGTCATCACAACACCGCGTTGTGGAAGTCGAAGTTCAGTTCACTGCCCGCCGACTGCACCATGTTGCCCTGGATGAAGTCGACCCCGCCCATCCACATCGCGGCGGCCGCCTGTGGATCTTCGATCTGTTGACCGATGATCTGCAGGCCGGCGCGGTGCGCGTTGTCGATGGCCGCACGCAGTTCGTCGCGGGTGCGCTGGTTGGCGTGGCTGCTGGAGAAGCGCGCGGCCATTCGCACGTACGTCAGCGGCAGCTGGGTGAGCAGGGCGTTGGCTTCCCCGCCCGGTTCGAACTGGCTCAGGCAGAACCGCACACCGGCCGCGGCCATGCGCGAGCAGAACTGCTGCAGGGTGACGGTATGGATCAGCGCGTCCGGCAGGCGGACGTCGATGACCAGCGCCTCGCCGGCGATCTGGCGGCGCGCCAGCGATTCCAGCAGCCAGTCGGCGAAGGCATCACGGGCCAGCGTGCGCAGCGACTGCGACACGAACAGGCTCAACGGCTGGGTAGCATGGCGGTACAGGTCGAGCAGGCCCAGCGCGTGGTCAAGCACCTGCTGGTCCAGGTCGGCGATGCGCCCGGCGGCTTCGGCGGCCGGAATCACCTGGCCGGCGGCGAGCACGGTGCCATCGGCCTGGCGCAGGCGCAGCAGCACCTGGTACTGGGCGGTATTGCCGCCGGCCACGGCCACGATCGGCTGGTAGGCCAGTTCCAGCTGGCCTTCGAGCAGGGCCAGGTGTTCCTGCGCGGCGACATCTTCGCGGCGCACGTGCGCGGCGACCCCGGCGCTGAGCAGGCGCGCCTGCAGAGTGGTGCGTTCCACCGCTTCCAGCGCGGTACCGGCATCGCTGAAGCCCAGCGAGAGCTGCGCATGCCCGACCACGCCGCGCAGGTGCACCGACTCGTCGTCGCGGATCACGAAGGCGCGCCCCGACAACTGTTCACGCAGGTGCTGGGCCACGCCGTCCAGGCTTTCCTCGTCGATGCCGCGCGCCAGCACCAGGAAGCTGTTGTCGTTCAGGCGTGCCAGCAGGTGCGGCTGCGCGCTGTCGGCCAGGCGCTGCGCGGCCTGCACCATCAGGCGCTCGAACGCGGCGTAGCCATAGCGTTCGCGCAGGCCCAGGGCACTGGCCACTTCGATGAAGAACAGGCCGCCATGGTCGCGGTGGGCCAGCGAGGCCGCCAGCTGCTGCATCACATGGTGGCGGGTGGGCAGGCCGGTCTCGGGGTTGTTCATGGCCGGCGCGCCATTGGCGCCGGGCTGGGTGGCGGCCTGCGCACGCGCACGGCGGATCCGGTTGGACACCGCGGCAATGAGGTGGCGCGGACGGATCGGCTTGCTCAGGAAATCGTCGGCGCCACTGTCGAGCACTTCGAACTGGCGCTCCGGGTCCGGATCGCCACTGAGGAATACGATGGGCAGCAGCTGTTGGCCGGGTTGCTGGCGGATCAGCGCCGTCAGGCGCATGCCGTCCAGGCCGGGCAGGTGCAGGTCCATCAGGATCAGGTCGGGGCGGTTGTCCGCGATGGCCTGCTGCACGCCTTCGGCGTCGCTGTGCACGATGGCCTCCATCCCGGCGCCGTGCAGCACGCTCTGCGCGAACAGGGCCTGGGAGCGGTCGTCTTCGACAATCAGCACCCGGTAGGGCGCATCCAGGCCGAGCGGCGCGGGGTCGTCTTCGCGCACCTGCGGTGCCTGCGGCAGCGGCGGTGGGGCTGCTGCGATAGCCGCGGTAAGCGGCACCACGTTGCTCGGCGCGGCAGCAACCGGCGCGGCGCTGCCGACCCACCGTTGCCAATGGTCGGCGGGCGGGGTCTCAGCGCGGGTGGCGCGGGCGGATGCAACAACGTTGTCGGTGACGGCCATCAATACTCCAAGTCTGCGACGCAATTATGCCGTGCCTGACTGTGCCTACGGTGGCAGCACGTCGCGATTCGGCAGCGCCCCGGGGCGCTCGGCGGCCTGCCCGAGCAACCAGCGCATGCCCTTCCACAACGTGCGCCACACCCACCACACCACCAGCGCGCCGATCAGGCTGCAGCCGACCACCACGATCAGCGCCAGCCACGGGTGGGCCAGCGCCAATGCCAGCCCGCCGACCACCACGGTGTCTTCGGCAGCGGAGGCCACCCAGTTGCTGGCCGGTTCCGGCGAGGTGTTGAGCAGGGCGCGGGTGCCGGACTTGAGCCCGTGGCTGGCCAGCGCCACCCCGGCCCCGGCGACCAGCGCGGTGCCGCTGAGTTCGCCGCCGGGTGACAGGGTGGCGGCGGCCAGGAAGGCGCCGGCCGGCACCCGGGCCAGGGTCTGGACCAGGTCCCAGACCGAATCCACCCCGGGAATCTTGTCGGCGAAGAACTCGGCCACCGCCAGCACCGCCGAGGTGCCCAGCACCCAGTACGATTCGGTGGCCTGCAGGGCCGGCGGCAGGTCCACCCAGCCCAGCAGCCCGGCCAGGCCCACGCCGAACACGGTCAGGTAGACGCGGATGCCCGCCAGCCAGGCCAGCAGGATGCCGACGACGAACAGATGGGCTTCGGTCATGACGCGCGCTCCGCCTGCAAAGTGTGCACAGGCCCACACTATCGGGGATGACGTCAATGAACGCCACCGCCGGCCACGCCCGCTGGCGCGTGAAATCGCCCGACCCTGATTTACACTAGCCAGTCGCTCGTTCCGACAGGGGCCGTGCCGGTATCGCCAAGCGCGCTGCCGCGGACAACCGCCATGAACTCTCCGACTCCATCGCGTATCCAGATCCGCCGGCCTGGCACGCCGCCCGTGCAGGATCGCCGCCGTCTGGCCATTCTGGCCGGGGTGTGGCTGGTCAGCGTCATCCTGGCCGTCCTGATCGGGCGCTGGACCGCCGGCCCCGGCGGGGATGCCGGCAAACAGCTGGACGCGGCGCAGGCGCGCGCGGAAAGCCTGAACAAGCAGGTGGTCGAGCTGCAGCAGCGCCAGGCCACGCTGCAGGCGTCGGACCGCATCAGCCGGGCCGCCAACAATGAGGTGCAGACCTCGCTGGGTGAGCGCGACGAGGAAATCGCCGGCCTGCGCGCCGACGTGGCCTTCTACGAGCGTCTGGTGGGGGCGACCAGCCAGCGCAAGGGCCTGAACACCCATTCGGTCGAATTCAGCCCGGAAACCGGCGGCACCTGGCAGTACGCGGTGGTGCTGACCCAGAACCTCAATCGCGGTGCCATCAGCCAGGGCCAGATGCGGTTTACCGTGGAAGGCGTCAAAGGCGGCAAGCTGACCTCGGTCAGCTGGGACGAGCTGCACCAGCGCACCAAGGTGCCGGGCCAGGAGTATTCCTTCCGGTACTTCCAGCAGCTCACCGGCAGCATCATCCTGCCGAAAGACTTCACCCCGCAACGTGTGCGGGTCACGCTGGGATCGGGCGCGGGGGGCGCCACCCAGGTTTTTGATTGGAAGCAGGCCGGCGCACCGGCGGCACCATCGGCGAAAGAAGGGGAGTAAGCCCATGTTTGGCAGCAACAAATCCAACCGCGACGGACATCTGGTCGTGGACGCGCTGATCGGCGCACAGGTGGTGATCCGCGGCGACGTGGAGTTCAGTGGGGGCCTGTATGTGGAAGGCACCATCCTGGGCAAGGTCATCGCCGCCGAGGGGGCAGCCAATGCCACCATCACCCTGGCCGAGCAGGGCAGCATCGAGGGCGAGATCCGCGCCCAGGTGGTGGTGATCAGTGGCCGTCTGGACGGCGACGTGCACGCCACCGAAAAGGTGGAACTGACCCCGACCGCGCGGGTCTCCGGCAACATCCACTACCAGGTGGTGGAGATGAACGCCGGCGCGCAGCTGACCGGTCGCCTGATCCACGGCAGCGCGCAGATGGCCGCATTGCCGCCGCCGACCGACGACACCGCCGGCAAGGGCAAGGACGGCGCAGCCCGCAAGAAGCTGGCCGAGGCCATGGCCTGAACGGCTGACTGCTTGAAAGCGTGCCCATGCGCCCCCATGCTGGGGACATGAGCACGCTTGTTTCCCTGCCCGGCGCACCTGTCGCCGCGCCGAACTACCAATCGCTGGACCGTCCCCTCAACTTCACCGAAGCCGCTGCGGCCAAAGTGAAGGAACTGATCCAGGACGAGGCCAGTACCAGCCTTGCCTTGCGCGTGTACATCCAGGGCGGTGGCTGCTCCGGCTTCCAGTACGGCTTCGAGTTCGATGAGAACCGTGCCGAGGATGATCTGGCGGTGGACACCAACGGTGTCACCCTGCTGGTGGATCCGCTGAGCCTGCAGTACCTGATGGGCGCCGAGGTGGACTACACCGAAAGCCTGACCGGCGCGCAGTTCGTGATCCGCAATCCGAACGCCAAAACCACCTGCGGCTGCGGCAGCAGTTTCAGCATGTGATCTGTCTGGCGCTGCCGACCACACCGGTCGGCTGGCGCTTGCCACTGTGATCGAATGTGGGCAGGCTTGCCGCATGTCGACATTTTCTACGCCGCTGTCCGGCTTTGCTTTCACCACCGATCCCCTTGAACGTGCCGATCCGCTGCGCCAGGACGCCGATGCGCTGGCGCGGCTGTGGCCCGATGCGCACGTGCTGGTGCTCGACACCGACGGCCGCGCGCTGGCCGGCGACGATGGCCAGCCGCTTGCGCTGACCGGCGCGCAGGTCGGGGGCGGGCCGGGAACGGCGATCTTCCTCGGGCTGCGCGGTGAGCGCGCCTGGTTCTCGCTGGAAGCAGCGGCCGTGGATGTCACCGCCCCGCAGCGGGTGGACCTGCGCGAGTCGGCCACCACGTGGTCGGCCGCCGATGCCAGCGCGTTCTGCTATGCGCGCGGGATGTCGTACTGGCAGTCGCGCACGCGCTTCTGCGGGGTGTGCGGCGGCGGCATCACCTTCGCGCGCGGCGGCTTTGTCGGGCGCTGCGCGCAATGCGGTACCGAGCACTACCCGCGGGTGGACCCGGCGGTGATCGTGGCGGTGGAAAACAACGGGCGGCTGCTGCTCGGGCGGCAGGCCAACTGGGCACCGCGCCGCTATTCGGTGCTGGCCGGGTTCGTCGAGCCGGGCGAGTCGCTGGAACAGACCGTGGTGCGTGAAGTGTTCGAAGAGAGCAAGGTGCGCGTTCGCCACTGCCAGTACCTGGGCACCCAGCCCTGGCCGTTCCCGGGCGCATTGATGCTGGGCTTTGCGGCCACGGCCGAAGACGACGTGCCCACGGTGGACGGCGAACTGGAAGATGCACGCTGGTTCACGGCCGAGGAAGTGGGCGCGGCGCTGGCCCGGGATGTCGAAGACGACGGCGAGGGCATCCGCCTGTCGCCGCCGATTTCGATTTCGCGCAGCCTGATCGAGCACTGGTACCGCCAGCAGGTGGGCTGAGCCACGGCCTGCGTTGCCGCTGGCTGAACACGCAGCGGCGTACATTACCCTCGGCCCGGGGAATTGCCGGGTCGCAAGGCATAGTAGCGGCCACGATCCGCGCCGGAGGCATACATGTTCACCACCCTGGTTGCCGTGCTGGTCGCCCTGGCCCTGGGCCATGTCGCGCCGGCTGCGGCCGTGGCCCTTCGCGGTTTCGGGTTCTACCGGCGCTGGCTGCAATGGCTGGATGCGCATGCGGCCGAAAACGGGTTCTGGCGCAGCCGCCAGGGCTGGGTGCTGGCGGTGCTGACGTGGGTGCTGGTGGTGGTGCTGCTGCAGTGGGCGTTGCACGGCCGCGTGTTCGGCCTGCCGTCGCTGCTGCTGGGCGTGGCCATCCTGGTGATCTGCTGGGGCCCGCGCGACCTGGACCGTGACGTGGAAGCGGTGATCGACGCCGATGACGCAAACACCCGGCACGCGGCGATTGCCCAGCTGCAATCGGCCGGGGGCAGCCTGCACGAGGACGTATCGTCGCTGGTCGAGGCCACGGTGCTCAACGGCCTGCGGCGCTGGTTCGCGGTGCTGTTCTGGTTCCTGCTGCTGGGCCCGGTGGGCGCCGTGGCATACCGGCTGCTGGCCTTGCTGGCGGTTGGTCCGATGCGGTCGCTGGCCCCGCTCGACGCTGTGGTCGGCGCACGGGTGGTGCTGGGCTGGCTGGAATGGCCGGTGGCCCAGCTGATGTCGCTGTCGATGGCTCTGGTGGGCAACTTCGACACGGCCTACAAGGCCTGGCGGCAGGCGCACGGCAACCAGTGGGCGACCTCGACGGTGTTCCTGGGCGCGGTGGCGCGCGCCAGCGTGAGCGCCGAACTGCGCGAAGAAGCCCACGACTACAGCGATGCCGGAATGGTGCCGGTGTGGCGGCGCCTGCCAGAGCTGCGCGATGCGATGAGCCTGGTGTGGCGGATGCTGTTGCTGTGGATGGCCGCGCTGGCCCTGCTGGTCATTGCCGGCTGGGTAACCTGACCCCGTAGCGCCGGGTTCTACCCGGCATCCGTATCCCGTAGTGCCGGGTTCTACCCGGCGCCTGCCACGCTAACCCGGCGCAAGCCAGTTGAACGGCGGCCACGGCAGGTTGCGTGCCACCCAGTACAGCGGCAGCAGCGTCAGCCAGAACGCGGGCGTCATCAACAGCGTGATCAGCGGCTGCAGCCCGCGCGGGCGCCACCCCAGCGCCCACCCCAGGACCAGCGGCGCCACGGCCAGCATCGCCATCGCCAGCGGGTTCATCGACAGCGCGGTGAGCACATCGCCGTGGACCAGCGCGTGCAGCGCCCGGGTCAGCCCGCAGCCAATGCAGTAGTAACCGGTGACGGCGAAGAAACTGCACGGCGGAAACGGGCTGTTGGCCGCGTTGGGATCGAAATGGCGCAGGGCCCAGATGCCCGCCCCGGCGGCGATGGCGGCCGGCGGCAGTGCGGCCAGCAGCCAGCGCCTGTGGCGCAGCCGGGCCATCAACGGCTGTTTTCGAGCTGGCGCTGCAGTTCCTCGATCTGCTCCATGTAACCGTCGGTGCCGGCCAGTACCAGCCACAGCAGCGAGAACAGGGTGGCGGCGATAAGGATGCCGGTGGTGATCCAGGCCCAGATCTTCGCGTTCTTCGAGGCCTGGCGTGCGGCGACCAGGTCGCCCTGGTTGAGCAGCGTGTTGACCTTGCTGGCGAACACGATGGCAACCACGCCGGTGACGATCGCCGGGAAACTCAGGCACGACACGCAGCACAGGAAGAACGACACGATGGTGACCACGATCGACCAGATCAGGTGGTTGGGCACGGTGCCCGAAGCGGGCGGCAGCGGCGTGGTGGCATTCAAGGGGCAAGCTCCAGAGGGGTGAAAAGGGGCGTGTGCCGTGCAGGGCGCGTGGGCTCGCTTGAGCGCGCGCTCACCCCGGCGCAAGCCAGGCGAACGGCATCCATGGCAGGTTGCGAAGCACCGCATACCCCACCAGCAACACCAGCCAGAACATCGGGCTGGCCAGCACGCGCATCAGCGGTTCAAGTACGCGCGGGCGCACCCCTGCACCGTGCAGCAGCATCAGGAGCAGGAAGGGCAGCGAAATCACCAGCAGCGGATTCATCGCGATGGCGCCCTGCCAATCGAAATGGACCAGCGAATACAGGCAGCGCGTGCTGCCGCAGCCGGGGCAGTACAGGCCGGTCAGTGCGTACAGCGGGCAACCAGGCAGCGGGCTGTTGGCGCCATAGGGGCTGACGTTGCGCAACACGAGGATTGCGCCTGCGCCCAAGCCGGCAACCAGTGCCGTGGGCGCCCAGCGGGCAAGCGTGGTTCGGGAGGGCAGGGCCATGACGCGCGAACGGCCCGGCCGGTGAACCCATGCGGGTTCCCCGGCCAGGCCGTCCCGGTGCTGATCAGTAGCCGCCGTTGCTCAGCGCGCCCAGGCCGCCCATCGCCATCACCAGCACGACGTACAGCACGGCGACGATGACGCCGGCAATGGCCGACCACATGGCCCACTTCTTCGCCTTGTCCGACGAGTCGCGCGCGCCGGCAAGGTCACCCGCGGCAATCTTGCCGTTGACCTGGGCAGCGTAGACGATCGACACGATACCGCCCGGCAGGCAGCAGAACAGGGTGGCCAGAATGGCCCAGACCAGGTGGTTCGGGATTTGTGCGGCAGTGGTGTTCATCTGAAAAGCTCCATTTTCTTGGGTGGATTGGACGGGCGTGAAACGGGGTACAACGCACGCACACACAGTGGCATCGTCATCGAGCGGTGCAACAAACGGTACGCATGATTTTTGGCCGCCGCCGCGCTGGCCTGCGCGGATCGGACGTCCCCCGGCGCTAATTTACCCGATGGACGCCCGGATGTATGCGTTTACATCCAGACGGCACTAGGCCTCAGCCATTTTCCCCGCGAAGCTGCCGTACCTGCTGCTCAAGGACCTCGGCGGTGACAGCCTGACCGGCCAGTGCCGGTGCGGCGGCCACCTCGACATGTGCGCGGAAGCGACGCGGCACGCGCATGCGGCCCAGCCGGGTGTCGCGCCGGCTCCACATGCTGGCCCACATGCCGCGCAGCGCCATCGGCACCACCGGCACCGGGCGGCGTTCGAGGATCTTCTCCACGCCGGACTTGAACGCGCCCATTTCGCCATCGCGGGTGAGCGCGCCTTCGGGGAAGATGCAGACCAGCTCGCCGTCGGCCAGCGCCTTGTCCACTTCATCGAAGGCGGCCTGCATCAGGGCGGGGTCTTCGCGCGCGCCGGCAATGGGGATTGCCTTGGCGGTGCGGAAGATCCAGCGCATCACTGGGATGTTGAAGATCTTGTAGTACATGACAAAGCGCACCGGACGCGGGATCGTCGCCGACAGGATCAACGCGTCCATGTAGCTGACGTGGTTGCACACGATCAGCGCAGCGCCTTCGTCGGGCACATTGGCTTCGATGCCGTGCAGGCGCAGCCGGTACAGGCCGCGCACCATCACCCAGCTGAGGAAGCGCATCAGGAATTCGGGGACGATGGTGAAGATGTAGATCGACACCACGGCATTGGCGATGGCCAGCGCCAGGAACAGCTGCGGGATGGTCCAGTGCAGGAACTTCTGCGTAGCCAGCGCGATCATCGCCGCGCCCACGATGAAGCCCGAGTTCTGGATGTTGAGCGCGGCGAACACGCGCGACATCTCCGACTTCGGCGTGCGGCTCTGGATCAGCGCGAACAGGGGCACCACGAAGAAGCCGGTGAACAGGCCGATGCCGATCAGGTCGATGATGATGCGGATGCTGCCGGGCTGGGCAACGAAGGCACCCACGCCCAGGCCAGCCGCGGTGGCGGTGCCGGCACGGGCGAAGTACAGGTCCAGCATGAAGGCGGTCATGCCGAAGGCGCCCAGCGGTACCAGGCCGATTTCCACCGTGCGTCCGGACAGCTTTTCGCAGAGCAGCGAGCCCACGCCGGTGCCAACCGAGAACAGCGCCAGCGCGAAGATGTACAGGGTGGGTTCGCCACCCAGGTTGACCACCGCGTAGGTGGGCAGTTGCGAGGTGAGCATGGTGCCCACGAACCAGAACCAGGACACGCCCAGGATGGCGTTGCGCACCGCTTTCTGCTTCTTGGCCAACCGCAGCACGGCCAGCGATTCGGGGATCGGGTTCCAGTTGATCTTCAGGTCCGGCGCGCCCGCATCCACTTTCGGGATCATGCGCGCGGTGATGTTGCCGAAGATGGCCAGCGCGATCACCGCGGTGGCCGCCACCACCGGGCCGAAGCTGCCGGCCAGGGTGAAGATGATGCCGCCGCTGATCATGCCGGTCAGGATCGACATCGAGGTGCCCATCTCGACCAGCCCGTTGCCGCCGGTGAGTTCTTCCGGGCGCAGCACCGAAGGCAGCACCGAATACTTCACCGGGCCGAACAGGGTGGACTGCAGGCCGGTGCAGAACAGGGCCACCAGCAGCACCGGCATGCTCTGGGTGAGGAAGCCGACGGCGGCCAGCGACATGATCGCGATCTCCATGGTGGTGGTGATCACGATCAGCCGCGATTTTTCCAGTTTTTCGGCGATCTGCCCGGCCAGTGCCGAGAACAGGAAGTAGGGCAGGATGAAGATGGCCGGCGCCAGCGTGGTGTACAGCGACTGCTCTTCCTGGCTGACGCCGAGGTAGAACAGCAGGCCGATGATGGCCTGCCTGTACACGTTGTCGTTGAACGCACCCAGCGACTGGACGATGAAGAACGGCAGGAAGCGACGCTGTTTGAGCAGGGCGAACTGGCTGTGGCCGGACATGGAAACTCCTTGCGAACCGGCGCAGCCTAGCATGCAGCCGGGCGGCCCCCGGCGTTGCGCCGATCTACGGCAGCCGGGCAGAGCCCGGCGCTACAGGAGCCGCCGTACGGCGTTGCAGGAACGGTCGTAGAGCGGGGCTCTGCCCCGCTGCCCCGCAGACCGCCTCACCGCAGGGTGCGCGCGGCCTCGTTGGCGGCGCCGCGCAGTTTGGGCAGCAGGCGCAGCATCAGGCCCATCTGGGTGCGGATCAGCTGCAGCTTGGGCGGCATGTCGTCGGTGATCTGTTCCAGCTGCTCGGCCAGGGCGCGGTCGCCGTCGTTATCGGCCTCCTCCACCGGTTGGCGTTGCTCCAGCGCCGCGGCGATCTGCTGCATGGCCTGTTCCACCCGCTCGCCGCCGGCCAGTGCCTGGGCGTCCTGCGCGTAGCTGTCCAGCTGCGCGCGATGCGCACCGAGCGCCGACAGATGCCCCAGCAGGGTGTTGGAGAGCGCCAGGAAGCGGAACCCGGCATCCAGGTTGCGGCGCACGTGGCCCGGCTCGCGCAGCATGTTCGACAGCGCGGTGGACAGCGCAGCATCGGCGTTGTGCATGTCGCGGCGGGCGATGCGGTACGCCAGGTCGTCCTGCATGCCGCTGCCGTACTGGCCCAGCACCGCATCCAGGTAGCGTGCGCAGTTGGCCAGCACGCGGGCCATGACCAGGTTCAAGCGGCGGCCCTGCCAGTCGGGCAGGATCAGGAAGGCCGCGGCCGCGGCGATCGCGCAGCCCAGCAGGGTGTCGACCAGGCGGGGCCAGATCAGCAGGAAGCCGTCGCCGATCAGGTTGAAGCAGGTCAGCGCCATCACCGTGATCGCCGCCGACGCCACCAGGTAGCGGTCGCTGCGGGTGAAGAAGAACAGCAGCGCCGAGAGCAGGGCGATCAGCAGTTCGATGCGCAGGTCCTGGAACAGCTGCATCAGCGCCCAGGTCAGCACCAGCCCGATCAGGGTGCCGGCGATACGCTGGGCCAGCCGTTGCCGGGTGGCGCCGAAATGCGGGCGGCACACGAACACGATGGTGAGCAGCACCCACGAGCCGTTCTGGGCGTTGACCAGGCGGATCACCGCAAAGCCGACGATCAGGGCCAGCGCCATGCGCAGGCCGTGGCGGAACAGCACCGAGCCGGGGGTGAGCTGCTGGCGGATGCGCACGAACATTTCGCGCAGGGTGTGCGGGTTGGTGTCGCGCAGACGGGTGTCGACGTTGTCCAAGGTGGCGTCGGACTTTTCGGCCTCGGACAGGCGCCGCTCGATGCTCTGCAGGTTGTGGCCGAGCAGCTCCAGCGAGGACAGCAGGCGCTGCCACTGCGGGTTGTGCTGGGCACGCAGCCAGGTGAGCGAATCGGTGAGGTCGGCGGTGGCCTGCTTGGTGCGCTCGCCGTACTGGAACGGGCGGCGCAGGCGGATGGCCAGGCCCAGGTTGGCACAGGCCTCCCCTTGCAGCGCGAGCAGGCGCTGGCAGCGGTACAGCACGTCGCTGTGGAAGAAGGCCTCGGTGAGCGCGCCATAGGGATAGTGCGAGGAGCTGGCGCGTTCGTGGAAGTCCTGGGCCATGTAGTACAGGCGCAGGTACAGGCCGGACTGCACGCCGGGCCGGCCGGAGCGACCGAAGCGGGCGAGGATGGCAACCTTGGCGATGTTCAGCGCCTCCACCACGCGGCGGTTCTGTTCGGCCAGGGCGAGCTGGCGCTTCTGTACGTCGGCGTCGCGGATGGGTTCGAACAGGTCGGCCTTGAGCTGCAGGTAGCGGCCCAGTTCCAGGTACAGGCGGGCGATGCGCTCGCGCACGGGCCGGTTGGCAAACAGGGCGGTCCACAGGATCGAGAGCAGGCCGTACCAGAGCGCGCCGGCGAGCAGGTGGCTGACCGCGCTGATGGCCTGGGCGCGGTCGCTGGCGCCGTGCTGTTCCAGGCCGATCATGGTGTAGATGGCCAGGGTGACGGTGGCCTGGGCGATGGACGCATAGCGTTCGCCGAGCGCGCCGAGCAGGGTGAGGCCGAAGGTGGACACGGCCAGTGCGGCGATGAACAGCCAGGGCCAGGCGAACAGCTCGACCACCGCGGCGGCGGCGATGACGAAGCAGAGCAGGGAGAGGGCGACCGATTTGGTCCGGCCCCACCAGTTGTCGTCGGTTTCGGCGATGGCGCTGGCAATGATGCCGAGGAACACGCCGGGCAGCGCGGGCAGCTGGTCCAGGTGCCAGCACAGGCCCATGGCCACCGACAGCGCGATGAGTACCCGCAGGCCGTAGCTGGCCTTTTCATGCGCCCACAGGCGGCTCAGGCGGGATTCTCGGGCGGACATGCGGGCTCGGGGTGCGGGGCAGCCCATTATTGCGGGTGTGGGGTGAAGGGGACAGCCTGAAGGCGATCCAACATCAACGTGCTGCACAGGGCAGGGACGATGCGCCCGGTAGTGCCGGCCGCTGGCCGGCTCCCCGTGCGCCCGGACGGAGGTGCGAGGAGCCGGCCAGCGGCCGGCACTACCGGGTGCGAGTGCGAGGAGCCGGCCAAGGGCCGGCTTTCCCGGGTGTGGGAGCTGCCGGCCGATCGAGTTACATGTCGAAGCGCACGCTCACCGCGAAGGTGCGCGGCAGGCCGACGCCGGCGTTGGACCAGTACTTCTTGTTGGCCAGGTTCTCCACGCCGGCGCGCCAGGTGACCGGGTGGCCGTCGAGCTGCATGCGGTAGCCCAGGCCGGCGTTGACCAGGGTGTAGTCGGGCAGTTTGAGGGTGTTGTCGGCGTCGTAATACACATCGCCGTAGTAGCGGGCCAGCGCATACACGCTCAGGCCGTCCACCCGCGGGATGCTGTAGTCGGCGTGCAGCACGCCCTGCCAGCGGGCGGCGCCGGCGGTGCGGTTGCCCTGCTGGGCCACGCTGTCGGGGGACAGCTTGTCGTAGGTGGGGTCGAGCCAGGTGACGCCACCGCCGACGGTGAGCGCATCGGTCAGGCGGACGTTGCCGCTGATCTCGACGCCTTCGTACAGGGTGATGCCGTCCTGTACCAGCAGCTTGCCGACCGGGGTGAGCAGGTCGATGTTGGCACCGCGCTCCAGGCGGAAGGCGGCGGCGTTGGCGTTCCAGCGCGGGTACTCGATCTTGGCGCCGATCTCGTATTGCGTGCTGATGGTCGGGTCGAGCACGGTGCCGGCGTTGATGTAGTCGCTGCCGACGCGGCTGCCTGCTTCCAGCGATTCCACGTAGCTGGCGTACAGGGTGACGGCATCGGCCGGCTTGTACATCAGGGCGTAGGTGGGGGTGACCGGGTAGGTGTGGTAGGCGCCCTTGTTCTCGAAATCGTTGTAGCGCGCGCCGGCCAGCAGCGACCAGCCATCGGCGAAGCTGACGGTGTCGCTGACGAACACGGCCTGCTGCACGGTTTCACTGCCGCGGCTGAGCACGCGCGAACCCACGGCATCGTGGCGCAGCACCGGGCGCTGGTAGATGTTGCCGCGGCCGATGGTGGTCCATTCGTACGGGCGGTCCCAGCCCAGGCCGGTCTGGTGCGAAACGCCGGCCACCACCTGGTGCGACAGCGGGCCGGTGTCGAAGCGCCCCTGCACGAGGGCCTGGGCCAGCTTCCACTCGCTTTTGCCGCCCAGCTCGTAGGTGTTGACGTTGTAATCGCCGTTGACGTTGTCGATGTAGGCGAACACCTTGTTGACGTCGTTCCACGAGGTGGTCACGCCATAGCTGAGGCTGGCCTTCCAGTCGCTGTTGATCTGCCAGTTCAACGCGGTGGAGAGCAGGCTCGAACGGGTGTCGTAGTAGCTGCCGTCGATGCTGTTGTCGATGTCGCCGGCCAGCGGGCGCGGCAGCTCGGTCAGACCGATGAAGTAGTACTGCGGCGATTCGTTGCTGAGTTCGCGCGACTGGAACACGCCATCGAAGGTCCAGGTGAGGGTGTCGCTCAGCCGCGCATCCAGTGACAGGGCGCCGACCTTGCGGTCGACCTCGCCCCCGTTGAAGGTTTCGCCCTTCTCCTGGTACGCGTTGAAGCGGTAGCCGAACATGTCGTCATTGCCGAAGCGCCCGCCCACGTCGACCTGGCCGCTCACGATGCCCGCCTCGCGCCAGCCCAGCTGGGCAGCGAAGGTGGGGGTGTCGGTGGGCTTCTTGGTGACGTAGTTGACGATGCCGCCGGGCTGGCCGAAACCGTACATGAAGCCACCGGGACCCTTGAGCAGTTCCACCTGTTCCATCACTTCCAGCGGCCATTCGGTGCCCCACGAGGACACCTGGAGGCCGTTGACGCGGTAGCTGTCGTAGCTGAGGTCGATGCCGCGGTTGCGGATCGGCGAACTCCAGCCGCTGGCATACGCGCTGACCTGGGTGACCACCGAGGGGTCGGTCAGGAAGGCGTCGCCGAGCGAGACCACCTGGCGCTTCTCGATCTCGTCGCGGCCGACCACGGCGATCGCGAACGGGGTATCCCGCACGGGGCGGTCGCCGAGCGCGCCGGTGTCGGTGTGGGTGCGTTCGGCGGTGACCTTGATCGCATCCAGATCGGTGGCCGAGCGTGCGCGCACGGCACCGTCCGGGGTGGACTGAGCATGGGCGGCGCAGGCCAGCGACAGCGCCACGGCCAACGTGGCCAGGCGGGGCAGGGGGGACGACAGCATCGATGGGTTCCTTGGCGGACAGCACAACGCCGTCCGCGATCTACAGAGGGCGGGGGAGGGTCGATGGCTGGATCGCGCAGGCTGGCCGGGAACCGGCAGCGGGGGCACCGCAGAGGGCGATGCAGGACCGTGGCTGGATGAGAATTGTTGTCGTTTTGTTACGTGGCGTCAAACCGAGGCGTACCGACCGGGCGTACCACGGGGCGTACCGACGGGGCGTACCGACCAACGGTCGGTACCTACCGGGATGCGACACGACATCGGTAGGTGACGACCGTTGGTCGTCACGCCGTAACGCGGCCGGGCCCCAACGCGCGTACCGACCTGCGCGGGTACCGACCAACGGTCGGTATCTACCGGGCGATGGCGCTGCGCTTCATTGCACGCCGCTCGCGGCGGCGGGCGCGGCGGTTGACCCAGCGTTCGCGCAGGCACGAGAAGATCACGTACAGCGCCGGCGTGCTCAACAGGGTCAGGCTCTGCGAGAACAGCAGGCCGCCGATCATCGCGATGCCCAGCGGGCGGCGCAGTTCGGAGCCTTCGCCCAGGCCGATGGCCAGTGGCACCGCGGCCAGGATCGCCACCATGGTGGTCATCATGATCGGACGGAAGCGCACGATGCTGGCCTCGCGCACCGCATCGCGCGGGCTCTTGCCGTGCTCGCGCTGGGCCACCACCGCGAAGTCGATCATCATGATCGCGTTCTTCTTGACGATGCCGATCAACAGCACCAGCGCGATCATCGAGATCACCGACAGCTCGGTGTTGGTCACGAACAACGCCAGCAGCGCGCCTACGCCCGCGGCCGGCAGCGTGGACAGGATCGTCACCGGGTGCACCAGGCTTTCGTACAGCATGCCCAGCACCAGGTACACGGTGATGATCGCGGCCAGCACCAGGATCAGCATCGAGTTCGGGTTGAGCTGCACGTTGAAGCCGCCGCCATCGCTGATGCGGATGTCGCCGGGCAGGCGCAGGCCGTCCACGGTGGACTTGATGATCGCTTCGCCCTCGCCGGTGCTCACGCCCGGCGCCAGGTTGTAGCTCAGGTCCATGGTGGTGTACTGGTTTTCGTGGGTGATCTGCGGCGGTGCCAGCCCGGGCACCTGCTGCGCCACCGCGGTCAGCGGCACCATCTCGCCGTTGCCGGCGCGCACGTAGATCTCGTCCAGCGCACGCGGGGTGGCGGTCTGTTCGGGCAATGCGTTGACCACCACGCTGTACTGGTTGATGTCCGAGTAGATGGTGGAGATCTGGCGCTGGCCGAACGCGCCGTACAGCGCGCCGTCGATCGCACCCACCGACACGCCCAAGCGTGCGGCCTTGGCGCGGTCGATCACCACGTTCTGGCGCAGCCCGGCGGTGTCCACGTCGGTGCCCACGTCACGCAGTTTCGGGTTCTTCTTCAGCGCGGCCTGCACCTTGGGCAGCCATTCCTGCAGCTGGGCCAGGTCGTTGCCCTGCAGCGACACCCGGTACTGCGCGCCCTGGCTGTTGCCGCCGCCGCCGTCGCTGGGCAGATCCTGGATCGCGCGCAGGCGCAGCTGCAGGTCGGGGTAGCGGTCGGCCTTGGCGCTCAGCCGCGCCAGGGCCAGCGCGGTGGTTTCCTTGCGGCCTTCCTTGCGGGTCTTCAGCTGCACGTTGAACTGCGCGCTGGAGCCCTGGCGACCGCTGCCCAGGCGCACGCCCACGGTCTTCACCGCCGGGTCGGCCATCAGCATGTCGGTGATGCGGCGCTGGCGGTTGACCATGTCCTCGAAGGACACCGTGGCGCTGGAGTTGGCGCGGCCCCAGATCAGGCCGGTGTCCTGGGCCGGGAACGAACCCTTCTTGACCGCCCCGCCCAGCATCACCGTGGCCACGATCAGCAGGATCGGGGTGAGCGACAGCAGCAGGGCGTGGCGCAGCGAGAAGTCCAGGCAGACCGTGTACACGCGCAGCATGCGGTCGTGCGCGGCATCCAGGAAGCGGCCGATCCGCGAGGGCTTTTCCGGTTCGGCGTGCGCGCTCAGGAAGCGGCTGCACAGCGCCGGGGTGAGCGTGAGCGAGACGATCATCGACACCACGATCGCCGCCACCAGGGTGATGGTGAACTCGCGGAAGAACGCACCGACCATGCCGCTGGCGAACAGCAGCGGGATGAACACGGCCACCAGCGAGGCGGTGATCGAGACGATGGTGAAGCCGATCTCGCGCGCGCCGGTCAGCGCGGCCTGCATGCGGGGCATGCCTTCGTCGAGATGGCGCATGACGTTCTCGATCACCACGATCGCATCGTCGACCACGAACCCGATCGCGATCACCAGCGCCAGCAGGCTCAGGTTGTTCAGGGTGAAGCCGAACACGTACATCACCAGCGCCGCACCGGCCAGCGACAACGGCACGGTGACCGCCGCGATCAGGGTCGGTGCCAGCCGGCGCAGGAACAGCGCCATGGTCAGGATCACCATGGCCAGGCTGATCAGCAGGGTGATCTGCACTTCGTGCAGCGACGAGCGGATGGTCGGGGTGCGGTCGAAGTACGGGGTCATCACCGTGCCCGGCTGCAGGTAGTCGCGCAGCATCGGGATCTGCGCCTTGACCCGGTCCACGGTCTCCACGATGTTGGCGCCGGCGCGGGTGAACACATACATCACCACCGCCGGTTTGTGGTCGAACCACGCGGCCTGGTAGGCGTCCTGCTGGCCGTCGTAGACGTTGGCCACGTCCTTGAGGCGGATCACCCGGCCGTCGTCCTGGGTCTTGATGACCAGGTTGGCGAAGTCGGCCGCGCGTGCCACCGAGTCGTTGGCGATGATCGCGGTGGTGGTGTTGCCGTCGGTGAGGAAGCCGGTGGGCGAGGTCACGTTGGCCGCGCGTACCGCGTTGCGCAGGTCATCGGGGGTGAGGTTGAGTGCGTTGAGCAGGCGCAGGTTCACATCCACCCGCACTGCCGGCGTGGACGCACCGGCGATATCCACCGAGGACACGCCGCTGATCTGGCGGATGCGCTGGGCCAGCAGCGAGTCGGCCACGTTGTACAGCTCGTCGGCCGACTGCGTCTGCGAGGTGAGCGCGATGGCGATCACCGGGTCGTCGTTCGGGTTGGCCTTCTGGAACATCGGCGAACCGAGCCCGGACGGCAGATCGGCCTGGGCCGAATTGATCGCGGTCTGCACGTCCAGCGCGGCCGAATCGATGTCGACCCCGCTCTGGAAGATCATGAAGACCAGCGAGCTGCCTTCGGAGCTGGACGAACGCATCTGGTCCACGCCGGGCAGCTGGCCCAGGTGGCGTTCCAGCGGCGCGGTGACCGTGGAGGCCATGGTGGTGGCGTCCGCGCCGGACTGGCTGGCGTGCACGAAGATCACCGGAATCTGGATGTTCGGCAGCGCCGACACGCCCAGTTTCAGGTAGCAGAACAGGCCGACCACGAACAGGCCGATGGCCAGCAGCGCGGTGCCGATCGGGCGGCGGATGAAGGGCCCGGAGATATTCATGCCGGTGCCCCCGGGGCGCGCAGGTACGGCGTGTTCATGCGCGGTCCTGGGCGCTGGCGTGGCGCAGCGCGCGCTGCTCGCGGCGTTCGCGCATCCACTCGGAGAAGCGTTCCATGTACAGGTAGATCACCGGCGTGGTGTACAGGGTGACCAGCTGCGACAGCAGCAGGCCGCCGACGATGGCAATGCCCAGCGGGCGGCGCAGTTCCGAGCCGATGCCGGTGCCCAGCGCCAGCGGCAACGCGCCGAGCATGGCCGCGGCGGTGGTCATCATGATCGGGCGGAAGCGCAGCAGGCAGGCGCGGCGGATCGCATCGTGCGCGTTGGCACCGGCGCGACGCGCTTCGATGGCGAAGTCCACCATCATGATGCCGTTTTTCTTGACGATGCCGATCAGCAGCACGATGCCGACGATGCCGTCCACCGACAGCGGCAGCCCGCACACCATCAGCGCCAGCAGCGCACCCACGCCGGCCGGGGGCAGCGTCGAGATGATGGTGAAGGGGTGGATGTAGCTTTCATACAGCACGCCCAGCACGATGTAGATCAGCACCAGCGAGGCCAGCAGCAGCCACACCACGTCGGTTTGGCTGCCGGTGAATTCGGCGGCCTTGCCGATGAACTGCGCATGCACCTGCGAGGGCATGTCCAGGCCGTCCTTGGTCTCTTCGATGGCCTTGACCGCATCGGACAGCGAATAGCCCGGAGCGATGTTGAACGACACCGTCACTGCCGGCAGCTGCTGCTGGTGGCTCACCACCAGCGGAGTGCTGGTGATCTTGCCCTCGGCCAGCGCCGCCAGCGGGATGATGTTGCCCGCGCCCACCGGAATGCCGGTGTTCTGCGCGCCGATGCCGGTGGCGGTGGACGAGTTGGACGAGGTGACCTGGCCGAAGTTGGTGGCGTTGCTGCCGGTGAGCGCGCCGGCGCCGTTGGAGGCCACCGCCAGCTGGTTCATCAGCGCGGTGCTGGTGCGGAACTCCGGGGCCACTTCCAGCACCACGCGGTACTGGTTGAGCTCGGTGAAGATGGTCGAGATCTGGCGCTGGCCGAACGCGTCGTACAGGGTGTCGTCGATGGTCTGCATCGGCACGCCCAGCACGCTGGCCTTGTCGCGGTCGATGGTCAGTTCCAGCGCGCGGCCCTGGTTGGACAGGTTGTTGTCGACGTCGGCCAGTTCCGGGCGCTGGCGCAGCGCTTCGGTCAGGCGGGTGGCCTGCAGCGCGACCTGCGCGCTGTCCACGTCCGACAGCGAGTACTGGTACTCGGTGGCGGCCACGCGGGTGTCCAGGGTGACGTCCTGCACCGGCTTGAGGTACAGCGCCACGCCGGGAATGCCGGCCACGGCCTGCTGCAGGCGCGGCAGGATCTCATCCAGCCCGTCGCGGTCGCCGCGCTCCTTGAGCACGATCGACAGCTGGCCCTGGTTGAGGGTGGGATTCATGCTGCCGGCGCCGATGAAGGCCGACACGCCGGTGACGGCCGGGTCCTTGCGCAGCGCCTCGGCGACCGCCTTGGTGCGCAGTTCCATCTGCGGGAAGGCGATGTTCTGGTCGGCCTGGACCACGCCGGTGATCAGGCCGGTGTCCTGCTCGGGCAGCAGGCCCTTGGGGATCACCACGTACAGCACCACGGTGAGCACCAACGCACCAGCGGCCACCGCCAGGGTCATGCGCTGGTGGTCCAGCACCCAGTCCAGGCTGCGCTCGTAGGCGCCCACGGTGCGCGTCCACAGGTTTTCCTTGCCGGCCGCCGCGGCACGCTCGTGGGCGTCTTCGCCTTCGGGCAGCGCGTCGGGCTTGAGCAGGTAGGMGCACATCATCGGGGTGAGCGTCAGCGAGATCAGCATCGACAACGTCACCGCGATGCTCAGCACCCAGGCGAACTCGTGGAACAGGCGGCCGGTCACGCCGGGCATCAGCAGCAGCGGCAGGAACACCGCCACCAGCGAGATGGTCAGCGACAGCACGGTGAAGCCGATCTGGCGCGCACCGATCTCGGCCGCTTCCGGGCCGCTCTTGCCCTGCTCGATGTAGCGCACGATGTTCTCGATCATCACGATCGCATCGTCGACCACGAAGCCGGTGGCCACCACCAGCGCCATCAGCGACAGGTTGTCCAGCGACATGCCGGCAAAGGCCATCACCCCGAAGGTGCCGGCCAGCGACAGCGGCACCGCCACCGAGGGAATGATGGTGGCCCACAGCCGACGCAGGAACACGAAGATCACCGCCACCACCAGGCAGATGGTGAGGATCAGGGTGAACTGCACTTCATGCACCGAAGCGCGGATGGTCTCGGTACGGTCGGAGAAGATCTCCAGGTGCACGTCGGCCGGCAGCACGTTCTGCAGCTGCGGGATCAGCGCGCGGATGCGCTCGACGGTCTGCACGATGTTGGCGCCGGGCTGCCGGCGCACTTCCAGCAGCACCGCCGGCTTGCCATCGGCCCAAGCCGCCAGCTGGTCGTTCTCCACGCCATCGACCACGTTGGCCACGTCCGACAGCCGCACCGGGCGGCCGTTCTTGTAGCTGATGATGGTGTCGCGGTACTCGGCGGCGCTGGTGAGCTGGTCGTTGGTGCCGATCGAATAGGACTGGGTCTTGCCGTTGAGCGAGCCCTTGGGCGCGTTGACGTTGGCCTGGGTCAGCGCGCTGCGCAGTTCTTCCAGGGTCAGGCCCATGTTGGACAGCTGCGCCGGGTTGACCTGGATGCGCACGGCCGGGCGCACATTGCCGGCGATGGACACCAGGCCCACGCCCTGCACCTGCGACAGGCGCTGGGCCAGGATCGAGTCGGCGTAGTTGTTGACCTCGCGCAGCGGGCGCGTGTCGGAGGTGAGCTTGAGGGTGACGATGGCCGCGTCGGCCGGGTTCACCCGGTTGTAGACCGGCTGGTAGGGCAGCGAGGAGGGCAGCGTGGCCTGGCGGATCGCGGCCTGCACGTCCTGGGCGGCGATATCGATATCGCGGTCCATCGAGAACTGCAGGATGATCGTGGACAGGCCGGCCGACGAATCGGAGGTCATGATCTCCAGCCCGGAGATCTGCCCGAACTGGCGTTCCAGCGGGGTGGTCACCAGCGAGGCCATGGTGGTGGCGTTGGCACCCGGGTACTGGGTGGTCACCACCAGGCTGGGCGCGTCGATCTCCGGCAGCGCCGATACCGGCAGCTGGCGGTAGCCGAGGATGCCGAGCAGCAGCAGGCCCGCCATCAACAGCGAGGTGGCGATCGGGCGGCGGATGAAGATCGTCGAAAAGCCCACGGGCGGATCCTTGCTGTTACGTCATGCGGCGTTGAAGCGGGCAGACGCCGGCCAGCCGGCCGGCGTCGGGAACGTCAGGCAGGCGCGCTCAGCGCGGACCGCCACCGCGGCGGCCACCACCGCCCTTGTCCTGCTGGGCGGCGGCCTTGAGCTCGGCGTCGGTCGGCGGCGCCGGGGTTTCACCCGGCTTGAGCGCGGTGACCTTGCTGCCCGGCTTGAGCCGGAACTGGCCCTCGCTGACCACGCGCTCGCCACCCTTGAGGCCTTCGGTGATCTGCACGTTGCTGTCGCCCACTTCCACGCCGCTCTTGACCGTCTGCATGGCCACGGTGCTGTCGGGCTTGACGATGTAGACGTACTCGCCGTCCGGGCCGCGCATCACTGCCTGGGTCGGAATGACCACGCCGCCGCCGATCGTGCGCAGCTGCATGCGCACGTTCACGAACTGGCCCGGCCAGAGGCTGTTGTCGCTGTTGTTGAACAGCGCACGGGCGCGGAAGGTGCCGCTGTCGCTGCTGATCTGGTTGTCCACCACGTCCAGCGTGCCGCCGTCGGTGAGCACGTGGGAATCGTTGCGGTCGAGCGCGGCGATGGTGACCGGGCCGGCCTTCTGGGCCTGGCGCACGTCGGGCAGCTGGCGCTCGGGCAGGTTGAACACGACATGGATCGGATGAATCTGGGTCAGCGTCACCAACGCCGTGCCGGCGCTGACGATGTTGCCGGCGTCCACCGCGCGGATGCCGGCAATGCCGGAGATCGGGGCGGTGACCTTGGTGTACTGCAGCTGCACCTGGGCGGCGCGCATGCTGGCGTCGTTGGCGGCGACCGCGCTTTCAAACTGGGCCACCTGGTTGCGCTGGGTGTCCAGGTCGGTCTTGGCCACGTACTGGCGGTACTCCGGCGAATTGGAGCGCTGGTAGTTGGAGCGTGCGGTGGCCAGCTGGGCCTGGTTCTGGCGCTTGGCCGCGGCGGCTTCATCGAAGCTGGCCTGCAGGGTGCGCGGGTCGATCTGCGCCAGCAGGTCGCCCTTCTGCACTTCCTGGCCTTCCTTGAAGTTGATGCTGATGAGCTGGCCGCCCACCTGCGGACTGACGGTGACGGTGTTCATCGCCGCCACGGTGCCCAGCGCGCTGGCATACACCGGCACGTCCTGGCGGGCCGCTTCAACCACGGTGACCGGCACGGGCCCGGCGTTGCGCTCCTGCCCCTCCTGGCCGGCGCCCGCAGCCGCCGCATCGCCCTTGGGCTTGCCACCGCCGAGCATGCGCACCCCGATGAAACCCACCACCAGCACTGCGACCACCAGCAGCACGATCTTCCAGAAACGCGACATTCAACTAACTCCTGAGGCTGGCGGAGGGCAGGGCCCAAATGGCTGGTGCAAAGCATACCCGTCGCCCGGGAGCTTTCATGCATGACGGATGGGACGGGCGATCAGACCGGATGTGACCGGCCGGGTTCCATGAATGAACGCCTGCGGGGGCAGAAAGTTACAGCAGCAAGTGCGCCGATGCCCTACATTCAGGTTCGACCGTCCTGTTCGTCCGTGGAGATGTGCAATGCCTCGTCTGTCGCTGCTGCTGTCCGCCCTGCTGCTTGCCTGCCCCGCGCTGGCCGCGGCCACCCCCGCCGAGCGCCCGGAAGTGACGGCGGCGGCCACCCGGCTGAAGGCCAAGGTGGTCGACTGGCGGCGCGATTTCCACCAGCACCCGGAGCTGTCCAACCGCGAGGAGCGGACGTCGGCCAAGGTGGCCGAGCAGTTGCGCGCGATGGGGCTGAAACCGAAAACCGGGATCGCCCACCATGGCGTGGTGGCGATCATCAAGGGTGGCAAGCCGGGCCCGCGGATCGCGCTGCGCGCGGACATGGACGCGCTGCCGGTGACCGAGCAGACCGGGCTGCCGTTTGCGTCCAAGGCCACCAGTACCTACCGCGGCGAGCCGGTGGGGGTGATGCACGCCTGCGGGCACGATGCGCATACGGCCACGCTGCTGGGGGTGGCCGACGCGCTGGTGAAGATGCAGGCGAACCTGCCGGGCGAGGTGATGCTGATCTTCCAGCCCGCTGAAGAAGGGGCGCCGCCGCCGGAAGAGGGCGGTGCGGCGTTGATGCTGAAGGAGGGGCTGTTTGCCGACTTCAAGCCGGAGGCGGTGTTCGGGCTGCATGTGTTTTCGAGCGTGCCGGCCGGGCAGATCGCGGTGCGCGGGGGGCCGTTGATGGCCGCCTCGGACCGGTTCGGGATCAAGGTGATCGGGAGGCAGACGCACGGGTCGGCGCCGTGGAACGGGGTGGACCCGATCGTGGCGACGGCCGATCTGGTGGGAACGGCGCAGACGATCGTGAGCCGGCGGGCGAACCTGTCCAAGCAGCCGGCGGTGCTGACCTTCGGGGCGATCAAGGGCGGTATCCGCTACAACATCATTCCCGACGAGGTGGAGATGGTGGGGACGATCCGAACGTTCGACGAGGGGATGCGGCAGCAGATTTTCGCCGACCTGCGCAATGTGGCCGAGCACACGGCGGCGGCGCACGGGGCCAAGGCGGTGACGGAGATCTACGAGTCCGAGGGCAATCCGGCGACGGTGAACGATCCGGCGCTGACCGCGCGGATGCTGCCAAGCCTGCAGGCGGTGGTGGGCAAGGACAATGTGTACGAGCCGCCGCTGCAGATGGGGGCGGAGGACTTTTCGCTGTACGCCAAGGAGGTGCCGGGGCTGTTCTTCTTCGTGGGGTCGACGAGCGAGGGGATCGATCCGGCCACGGCGCCGGCCAACCATTCGCCGAAGTTCCTGCTGGATGAGAAGGCGCTGGACGTGGGCCTGCGGGCGTTGCTGCAGGTGAGCCTGGATTATCTCAACGGGACGGCGGCGCCGGCGCCGGCGGCAGGGTAAAACGACGGTAGGCCCCGGCCGCTGGCCGGGGCGAAAACCAGCGCAGGCGGGCGGGTTACGGCCCTCCCGCCGCCTGGGAGCGCAATGACCCGCGGTCGCCATGCCCGTCTGTTTTCGCCGCCAGACGCCGCGCCCCTGCCGGCGTAAAATGGGGCGATGAATACCCCCCAGGACTCCAGCCTCGGTCGCGAGGTTGCTTACCCGTCGCAGTACGATTCCGCGCTGCTGTTTCCCATTCCGCGCCGTGGCGCGCGTGAAGAGATCGGTCTGGACGAGGCGGCGCTGCCGTTCGTCGGGCATGACCGTTGGCAGGCCTATGAGCTGAGCTGGCTGGACCGGCGCGGCAAGCCGCGCGTGGCGGTGGCCACGGTCAGCGTGCCGTGTACGTCGCCCAATCTGATCGAATCCAAGTCGTTCAAGCTGTACCTCAATTCGCTCAACAGCACGCGCTTCGACGATGACGAGGCGGCGCGGCTGCGGATCACCGCCGATCTGTCCGGGTGCGCCGGGGCGGTGGTGACGGTGCGGTTCGGGGTGCCGATGCTGGTCGAGGAGGCCGAGGGCGAATCGCTGGACGAGCTGGATGTGGCAATCGAGCGCTATGGGCCGCCGGCGCCGGAATTCCTGTCGGCCGACGCCGCCCAGGTGGTGACCGAGACGTTGAGTTCGGCGCTGCTGAAATCCAACTGCCCGGTAACGGGCCAGCCGGACTGGGCCAGTGTGAGCATCCGCTACCACGGGCCGCAGATCGACCGCGAGGGGCTGCTGAAGTACCTGGTCAGCTACCGCGAGCACGCCGAATTCCACGAGCAGTGCGTGGAGCGGATCTTCAGCGAAATCACCCAGCGCTGTGCACCCCAATGGCTGGAAGTGGAAGCGCGCTACACCCGCCGCGGCGGCCTGGACATCAACCCGTGGCGGGCCAGCCCGGGCATCGAACTGCCGGCCCGCACCGTCCGCGACCTGCGCCAGTAGAGCGACCCCACGGGTCGCTGCCCGGGAACCCGGCACCGCCTGGTAGAGCGACCCCACGGGTCGCTGCCCCGGAACCCGGCACCACGCCCAGCCACCCATGGGGTGGCTCTACCCCCCGGGCAACGTGGCCGCCCGTCGCCGTTCCGCGCGTCTTCACATCCACGCCATGCCCTATTAACACCCGCTGTGACACCGTCCGTTCCATGTCGTCAATGAAGACGGGAGTGTGTGGATGAGTACCGATAAGAAGGCCGATTTCTCCGGTGTCACCTCCAGCGTGGACAGCACCGCGCAGAAGGTCGAAAAGGCGGATTTCTCCGGCGTTACCGCTTCGGTGGACAGCACCGCCGAAAAGGTAGGAGGCACCTACACCGTGCAGAAGGGCGACTCGCTGTCGAAGATCGCCAAGCAGGAACTGGGCGATGCCAACGCCTGGAAGAAGATCTTCGAGGCCAACCGTGACGTACTCGAGGACCCGGACAAGATTTTCCCCGGCCAGACCCTCAAGTTGCCGCCCAAAGCCTGAGTCACCCTTGCTTGTAGTCCACTGAATTCCCAGGGAGGAATTACATGAAGAAGACATCCATCAGTACTGCCGTTCTCGCTGCCCTGCTGGCCACCGTGGCATTGGCCGGCTGCAAGAAGAAAGAAGACACCGCCGACAACAACGCGCAACCGGCGGCCATGACCCCGGCCGAACCGGCACCGATGACGCCTGCGGCGCCCGAGCCGATGGCCGCGGCAGCCGGCGTGAACGTGACCGCCGTAACGGTGGGCAAGACCGCGGCCGCCGACAAGAGCGTGGCAACGGTGGCGCTGTTCGCACCGAAGGACGACATCATCGTCTCGGTACGCACTGACGGCGCGGCCAACAACGCCAACGTGGCCGCCAAGCTGACGTTCCAGGACGGGCAGGTGGCCGGTGAGCAGAACCAGGCACTCAACACCACCGGTGCCGACACCACCAACGTCACCTTCAAGAATGCCAAGGGCTGGCCGGCGGGCAAGTACCGCGCGGAAGTCACGGTAGATGGTAAGGCGGCAGGAACGCCGCAAGAGTTCGAGGTCAAGTAAGCCGCCAGCCGACTCTCTCCCGGCAACAGGCTCACGATGGACGCAGCCGCGAGGCTGCGTCTTTTTTATGTGCTGGTTTCAGATGATACGAAGCTGGCCGCACCACAGTGTTCCAATACGTTCGCGTATGGCCCGGCTTTGCTCCGGGGGGCTTAAAACGCGACAATGCGGGAGTTTCCCGCAGCGCGCCCCACCCGGCGCGGTCACTCATCAGATCCGCAAGAGAGCCTCCGTCCCCCATGTCCAGTTCGCCCAAGATTCTCTACACGCTTACCGATGAAGCCCCGTTCCTGGCAACCCAGTCGCTGCTGCCGATCGTCGAGGCCTACACCGCCACCGCCGGCATCGCCGTTGAAACCCGTGATATCTCGTTGTCCGGCCGCATCCTGGCGCTGTTCCCGGATTACCTGAAGGACGCGCAGAAGGAAGTGGACCACCTGGCCGAACTGGGCCAGCTGGCGACCACCCCGGACGCCAACATCATCAAGCTGCCCAACATCAGCGCCTCGGTGCCGCAGCTGAAGGCGGCCATCAAGGAACTGCAGGACCAGGGCTTTGCCCTGCCGAACTACCCGGACGTGCCCACCGACGACGTCTCGCGCGACATCAAGGCGCGCTATGACAAGGTCAAGGGCAGCGCGGTGAACCCGGTGCTGCGCGAAGGCAATTCCGATCGCCGCGCACCGCTGTCGGTGAAGAACTACGCGCGCAAGCACCCGCACCGCATGGGCAAGTGGTCCACCGAGTCCAAGTCGCATGTGTCGCACATGGACGGCGGCGATTTCTACGGCAGCGAAAAGTCGGCCACGCTGGCTACCGCCGGCAGCCTGAAGATCGAACTGCAGCAGGCCGATGGCACCACCGTCGTGCTGAAGGAAAAGACCGCGGTCAAGGCCGGTGAGATCGTCGATGCCGCCGTGATGAGCCGCAACGCGCTGGCCAGCTTCGTGCAGGCGCAGATCGCCGACGCCAAGGCCAAGGGCGTGCTGTTCTCGCTGCACCTCAAGGCCACCATGATGAAGGTCTCCGACCCGATCATGTTCGGCGTGGTCGTCGAAGAGTTCTACAAGGACGTGCTGGCCAAGCACGCCGACGTGCTCAAGCAGGCCGGCTTCGATCCCAACAACGGCATCGGCGATCTCTACGCGCGCCTGCCGCAGCTGCCTGAAGCGCTGCAGGAAACCATCAAGGCCGACCTGGCTGCCGAATACGGCAAGCGCCCGGGCCTGGCGATGGTCAACTCCGACAAGGGCATCACCAACCTGCACGTGCCCAGCGACGTCATCGTCGACGCCTCGATGCCGGCGATGATCCGCGATTCGGGTGGCATGTGGAATGCCGACGGCAAGCTGCAGGACACCAAGGCCGTCATCCCTGATCGTTGCTATGCCGGTGTGTACCAGGCCGTCATCGACGATTGCCGCACCCACGGCGCGTTCGATCCGGCCACCATGGGCTCGGTGCCCAACGTCGGCCTGATGGCGCAGAAGGCCGAGGAATACGGCTCGCACGACAAGACCTTCCAGATCCCGGCCGACGGCACCGTGCGCGTCACCGACGAGGCGGGCGCCGTGGTGTTCGAACACGCCGTGCAGACCGGTGACATCTGGCGCATGTGCCAGACCAAGGATGCCCCGATCCAGGATTGGGTGAAGCTGGCCGTCAACCGTGCCCGCCTGAGCAACACCCCGGCGGTGTTCTGGCTGGATGCCGCACGTGCGCACGACGCGCAGGTGATCGCCAAGGTGGAGACCTACCTGAAGGACCACGACACGACCGGCCTGGACATCCGCATCCTGACCCCGGTGGAAGCGACGGCGTTCTCGCTGGACCGCATCCGCAAGGGCGAGGACACCATCTCGGTGACCGGCAACGTGCTGCGCGATTACCTCACCGACCTGTTCCCGATCATGGAGCTGGGCACCAGCGCCAAGATGCTCTCCATCGTGCCGCTGATGGCCGGTGGCGGCCTGTTCGAGACCGGTGCCGGCGGGTCGGCCCCCAAGCACGTGCAGCAGTTCGTGGAAGAGGACTACCTGCGCTGGGATTCGCTGGGCGAGTTCCTGGCCCTGGCCGCCTCGCTGGAACACCTCGGCAACCGTTACGACAACGCCGGTGCCACGGTGCTGGCCAAGACCCTGGACCAGGCCAACGGCCAGTTCCTGGACAACGACAAGTCGCCGTCGCGCAAGCTGGGTGGCATCGACAACCGCGGCAGCCACTTCTACATCGCGCTGTACTGGGCCCAGGCCCTGGCCGCGCAGGACGACGATGCCGCGCTGAAGGCCCGCTTCGCCCCGCTGGCCAAGGCACTGGCCGACAACGAGCAGAAGATCGTGGAAGAGCTGGCCGCGGTGCAGGGCAAGGCCGTCGACATCGGCGGCTACTACCGCCCGGACGTGGCCAAGGCCTCGGCTGCGATGCGCCCGAGCAGCACCTTCAACAGCGCGCTGGCTGCGCTGTAAGGTCTCGACGCCGCACCTGCGGTGATCGACGAAAACCCGCGCTTCGGCGCGGGTTTTTTGTTGGGCTTCGTTGACCCGCCCCGATGCACCGGCACCCCGCCCCTATCCAACCGCACGCAACCACCCCGGGGGTAGAGCCACCCCATGGGTGGCTGCCCATCTCGGCGCTACCGCCGCGTGGCCACCGGCGCCGGGAACAACGGCGTGAGCCGCTCAATGGCCGCATCGAGCCCCGCGAGCTGGTCGGACTGCAGCAGCTCGTTGCGAACCACCTGCTCGTAGTCGCCGCTGCCGCACGCCCCCATCTGGCAGAACTGATCCATCAGCGGGCCACCGGCCACGCAATCGGCGCCGCGCCGGCACGCGGCAATCTGCAACGCGTACCCGGCCAGCTCGCCCGAGACCGGTTGGCTGCCATCGTCGTAGCGGTAGGCCATCTGACCCAGGTAGTTCAGGGCGTCCAGATCGTCGGCGGCGATCGACTGTTCGATCAATTCCAGGTAGTCGGCCTTGTCCAAGGGGGCCTGCGTGGACATATGCAGCCATGCCTGCGATGCAAGGTCGCCCTGGGCGGCTGCCTGTCTGCGCAACGTCCTCGTGGCGGTGAGCGGATAGTGCAGCCCCTCCTTGCCGCCGCAGCGGGCGAAGATGCGGTGCCCGGCATCGATGATGGCCGGGCCCGCCGTCGGATCGAACGCCCCGCCGGCCAGATGCTCAACGCCACGAAGATATTCCGCGCGCGCCAGGTTGACCATCGTGCAGTGCTCATAGCGCTCGGCGAGGGTGCGCTGCGCCAAGCGGTCACCGGCCTGCGCCGCGATGTTGAGCTGCGCCAGTTCCGCGTTGGCCTCTTCGGCCATGCGTGCCAAGGACGCAGTGGACATCGGCAGTGCGGCGACGGCATGGGCAGAGAGTGCCGCGTGCCGCGGCGGCGGCGTGGGCATGTGGGTCGCTGCGGCCTGCGCGCCGGGCTGCCTGTGCAGCACGCTCCAGGCCACCACACCCATCACCAGCACCAACAGCGCACCGGCGAACCAGGCGCCTGCATGTGTCATGCCCCGCATCCCATTGCCTCCCTGCATGCCCGCTGGACCCACCGATACGCAACGACTCTATCGCATCCTGTCGCGCGGCTTCCGCAGGCGTCCGAACTGAGACGTCCATCGAGGCACGCCCGCGGGCATGAAGGCCGCGTCAATGCGAGTGGTACGGAACTTGCCTTGTCGCCACAGCGTCTGGCCACCCACGGGCTGTGCAGAAACGTCACTTCAATCTGTGCGATGCATCACTTAAGCCCCGGTATCGATGGCATAGCCTATCGACGATCTTTTCTGCAGTAAGTGTGATCTCTCACAACGCAGGGGAAGGCGATGGCCAGGGTGCTGGTGGTCGGATCGGATATCCAGGGGGAGCACGCCTTGTTGCAGCGCCTGCGCTCGGCCGCGGCATTGCCGGCCGACACCGTGCGCAGCTGCCGTGACTTGGATGACTGCGATCTGTTGGTGATCAAGGACACGCCCGCGTTACGCAACGCCGCACTGCGGATGGTGCGCGAGCGGCCGAAGATCCAGTTCTGGATTGAAGACCAGGATGGCCACCTGCGGTATGGCCAGGGCGATGAGGACGCGGTGCTGGACGACCATGCCATCGAGCACGCACTGCGCCAGATGCCCGCCGCGCCAATCGTTGTGCCGATCGAAGAGCCCTGCGCGGCACGCGGCGCCAAGGCGATCACCCGCGCGCTGCGCGAAAGCCTGCAGTCCCGGCACGGGCATGCGGTGCTGGCCTTGAAGGGGTTGCCGGTGCTGCTGCTGGATTTCGAGCAGGACCAGATGGTGGTGCCTGACGGCAGCGGCAATGCCGAGCTGGCGCAGCTGCTCTCCGATGATTTCGAACAGCTGGCGCTGCATGGCATCGCCGCCAAGCGCTACCAGCAACTGGCCGGTGAGCTGCCGCGGCAGTCGCTGCGTCCGCTGTTGTGGCACTGGGGCCAGCACCCGGCGCATTGGCACGACCTGGATGTACGCCTGCAACAGCACGCACGGGTGCGCCTGCTGCGCTGGCCGGATTTCCGCGTGCTGGGCCACCAGCACGACAGCTTCCGGCTGTGTTCGCTGCTGCTGAAACGCGCCTGCAGCGTGGACGAGTGTGCGTCGTTGCTGGACATTTCCGGCGACGCGGTACGCGCCTTCGTGCATCCGGCCTACCTGTGCGGTTACGCTGCGCTGGAGGCACCGGCCGGTGGCAGCCGGTTCATCGGCGGCAGCGATGCCGGCGGTCTGCTGGCCCGGATGTGGCGCAGCGTGCGCCAGCGCAGCGGGGGCTGACGTGCGCGAACACAAGATCGTGGTGATGGGCAGCATGGGGTGTGGAAAATCGACGCTGGTGCGCGCCATCGCCGCCGGTGCGGTGATCAACACCGATGTGCACAACAGCGGCCGCCAGGGCGCGGACAAGGCGTCGACCACGGTGGCGATGGACTACGCCGACATCGACCTTCCCAATGGCGACCGCCTGCGTCTGTATGGCACGCCCGGGCAGCAGCGGTTCGATTTCCTCTGGCCGATCCTGCTGCAGGGGGCCAGTGGCGTGGTGCTGCTGCTGGATGCCACCCGCGACACCGTGGCCGACGAGCTGGCCGCGTACCTGGCGGTGTTGCGGCAGCACGCTGCGCAGGTGCCGGCGGTGATCGGTGTGTCGCGGCTGGACCTGGCCCCGCAGTTCGACCTGGAGGCCTGCGCGGTACACACCGGCCAGCAGGGCCGTTGGCTGCCTGTGGTGCCGGTGGACGCACGCGATCGCGAACAGGGGCTGTGCCTGATGGACGTACTGATGAGCGAAATGGAAGCCGGTGCGCTGGTGGCTGCGCATGGCTGATGGACACGATGCACGCCGTCTCGACCCGGCCCTGCGCGCGCGCCTGGGCCACCACCTGCAGGGCTTTGCCGATGACATCAACGGGGTGCGCAGCGTGGTGCTGGCCAGCGTGGATGGTTTCGCGCTGGTGCCGGCGGCAGGCACGCACGGCAATGGCGAGCGCCTGGCCGCGATGACCAGCGCGATGCTGGCCTTGGCCGCCGCGGTGGGGCGCGAGTTGGCGCTGGGCGAACTGGAAGTGCTGATGCTGGAAGCCGGCGAGGGCAAGGTGCTGATGCTGGCCCTGCCTGCAACGCCGGCGCCGCTGCTGCTGATGACCGCCTGCGACGCGCGCTGCGTGATCGGCAAGGTGCTGTGGAGTGCGAAGGAATGTGGCCGCAACATCATGGCCGAACTCAGCGGATCACGAGCCGATCCGCAGGGGAACACGGGGCTCGACAACCAACGGGGTGCAACATGGCAGGACTCGACGATACCTTGAACGCGCTGATGACCATCGATGGCGCGCAGGCGGTGGCGCTGGTCGACTACGAAAGCGGCATGCTGCTGGGGGAGGCCGGTTCGGGGATGGACATGGAAGTGGCGGCGGCAGGCAACACCGAGGTGATCCGGGCCAAGATGAAGACGGCCGCGTCGCTCAATCTCAACGACACCATCGAAGACATCCTGATCTCGCTGGGCAAGGCGTACCACATCCTGCGCCCGGTCTCGCGCAAGAAGGGCCTGTTCCTGTACCTGGTCCTGGACCGCAACAAGTCCAACCTCGCCCTGGCACGCCGCAAGGTGCAGGACGTGGAAGCCGAACTGGCGCTGTAAGGTTCCCTCCGCCGTCGGCCGCGCCGTGGTGGCGGCCGGCGGCGTTTTTTTTGGTCTCCGTCGCTATGCGGGGCAATCAGAAACGTGCTTTTGACCCTTTCCAGGCGCGGCCGTTGGTGGGTCGGCCGCTGGGCCCCCATGCCCTTTCCGGCGACGCCCCCGGCGTCGGCCTGCGGCCGCCACCTCCTCCTTTGTTTCGCCTCCAAGGGCATGGGGGCCCAGCGCCCGACCCACCGACGGCCATCAAAAACCCGGCTCCCCGCCCGCACCGCAAGCCGAGCCCCGTAGCAGCCGGTAGGCTCCTGGGCAAAATAAAGGAGGAGGCCGCCCTGCGGCCGGGGGACATTTGCACCAGGGCCCTACCGGCTGCTGCGGGGCCCTCACGCTCGCGACCCGCCCGATCGAAGACGCCAGACGATCCAAACGGCGCCTGCACACCAAGCCACCCGCGTCGCGCTGTGCTCCCTCTGCGACGGCACTTGCAACAAGACGCTCCCCTCAGAGGGGAGAAGAACCTTTTTCCTGCTACCGCAGGCCGCGGCGGCTGTCGTATGGTGACCGCTGGTCCCTTCGGTGCGATGAATGGCAGCCGCCGATATTCCTGATCCCGGCACGCTGGCCACAACGCTGGCGCTGCTGATCCGCGATGGCTTCGAGCAGTACCACGCGCGCTTTGCGGCCGTCACGCAGCGGGCGCGGCTGCGCTTTGAAACGCGTGACTGGGCCGGTGCCCGGCAGGACGCCGTCGAACGCATCGGCCTGTATGACCACTGCATCGCCCAGACCGTGGATGCCCTGCGCCGCGGCGCAGGCGAGCAGGTCGGCACCCGCACACTGTGGCTGCACGTACGCCAGGCCTACGCCGCGCTGCTGGACGGCCTGATCGATGCCGAGCTGTACAAGACCTTCTACAACACCCTGGCACGGCGGCTGTTCGCCACGCAGGGCGTGGATGCGGCCATCGAGTTCATGGCCATGGATGTCGAGCCGTCCGACGCGATCACCCATCCGGTCGCCCGCCACAGCTACACCCTGTCGGCCACGCGCCCGGCCGAAGCCCTGCTGCGGGTACTGGGTGACTACCGCTTCGACGTTCCGTATGCGCACCAGCTGCGCTGCGCGGCGGCGATCGCGGTGCGGCTGCAGGACGACCTGGCACACTGGGGCGATTACCCGGTGCGCAGTATCGAGTTGCTGGACACCGTGTTTTACCGCGAACGCCGCGCCTACCTGGTGGGACGCGTGTTCGGCGAGCATCGCTTCTCGCCGTGCGTGATCGCACTGGTCAACGACCAGCATGGCCTGCGCGCCGAGGCCGTGCTGACCCGGCGCCGCGACGTGGCGCACCTGTTCGGCGTATCGCGCAGCTATTTCCAGGCCGACCTGGCTACGGTGGGCGATGCGGTGGTGTTCCTGCGCAGCCTGCTGCCGGGCAAGCCCATCGATGAAATCTACACCGTGCTGGGGCGTGCCAAGCAGGGCAAGACCGAGCGTTATCGCACCTTCTTCCGGCACTTCCAGGACCACCCCACCGAGCAGCTGGTGCATGCCGATGGCACCCCGGGCATGGTCATGGCGGTGTTCACGCTGCCCAGCTATCCGCTGGTGTTCAAGCTCATCCGCGACCGCTTCGCCTGGCCCAAGGCGATGTCCCGGCAGCAGGTGGAAGAGAAGTACGCGCTGGTCTTCAACCTGGACCGCGTGGGTCGGCTGCTGGATGCGCAGCCTTACCGCCACCTGCGGTTTCCGCGTGCGCGTTTCGCCCCGGCACTGCTGGACGAGCTGTTGACGCAATGCCGCAGCAGCGTCAGCGAGGACGGCGACGACGTGGTGGTGACGCTGTGCTACGTGCAGCGCCGGTTCCGCCCGCTCAACCTGTACCTGCGCGAGCAGGCCAGCGAGGCCCGGCGCAACGCGGCACTGGACTACGCCCAGGCGATCACCGACATGGCGCGCAACAACATCTTCCCCGGCGACATGCTGCCGAAGAACTTCGGCGTGTCCCGGCATGGGCGTGCGGTGTTCTACGACTACGACGAACTGTGCCTGGTCAGTGACTGCACCTTCCGCGCCTGGCCCACGCCCCGCAATGCAGAGGAAGCGCTGGCCGACGAGCCATGGTTCCAGATCGGCCCGCGCGATGTGTTTCCCGAGCGATTCTGGATGTTCATGGGCTTGCCGGGGGCCGAGCTGGCGGCCGTGCGCGAGCACTTCGCGCACCTGTTCGATCCTGCATGGTGGCAAGGCCTGCAGGCACGCTTCGCCGCCGGTGATTTTCCTGATACGCCGCCTTATGCCTCAGGCCAGCGACTGGCCTGATTGGAAACCCTGCCAGCCCTGCGCTACGCTCAGCGCCGTCCACAAGGAGCAGGTGCGATGCGTTCATTCCATATTCTTGCGATGGCGTTGGCGATCGGCGCGATCGGCATGGCCGCGCTTCCCGAGGCTGCCGCGCAGAGCGAGCGCACGATACGCGCCCAGGCCGAAGCCAGCATGGTGCTGTCCGGGACCGTCGATGTGGGTCCGGAAGGCCAGGTGGAAGGCTTTGCTTTGGACCAGCGCGACGACGTGCCCGTTCCCATCGCCGGCTTCGTCGACCGGGTGGTGAACGCATGGCGCTTCGCGCCCGGCACCGAAGACGGACGCCCGGTCCGCATGCGTACGCCCGTCACCCTGCGCATTGGCGGCAAGTCACAGCCCGATGGCGCTACCCTGCTCACCCTGTTGGCGGCTAATTTCGACCACTACGATCCCGCTGCCACCGATACCGTGACCGCCCTGACCATGCGGCCGCCGTCCTACCCTGACAGTGTCGCGTCGATCGGCGGACGCGGTGATGTTCTGCTGCTGCTGAAGATTGGTCGTGACGGGCACGTACTGGATGTGGCCACCGAACAGGTGAACATGAAGGTGGTGGCCAGGGGGGCGGAGATGCAGCGCATGCGGGATGTGCTGGCGCGCGCGTCGATGGCCGCTGCGCGTAGCTGGAGCTTCCGCGCGCCAACCACCGGCATGGACAAGGACGCCAACGACTGGACGGTGCGGGTGCCGGTGAGCTTCGCCTTCCACGGCGAGGATGTCCGCTATGGCGCGTGGGACGTCTACGTTCCCGGACCCCGCCAGCAGGCGCCCTGGCGTGCGGATCGGGCGCTCGCCGATGATGCCGGCGGCCTGCTGCCAGCGGGCGGGGTGTACATGGCTGACGCAACCCCCACCGGGCCGCAGCTGCTGACCCCGCCAGGCACCTGAACACCCCCGGCCATGCAGTCCGGGGCGGGCGGCGCCCTCAGTTCGGACCGCGCCTTTCCGGCGCCGGGTGCACCACGGTGCGGTTGCGGCCCTGTTCCTTGGCCATGTAGAGCGCCTTGTCGGCCAGCCGCAGCGCCTGCTGCGGATCGTCGTGATAGCTGGGGTAGTGGGCCACGCCCAGCGACACCGTGACCGAGCCGACCTCCTCGAACACTTCGGCCGCCACCTGCACGCGCAGGCGTTCGGCGATGCGTGCGGACGCCTCGGTGTCGATGCCCGGCAGCAGGATCAGGAACTCTTCGCCGCCGTTGCGGCAGAGCAGGTCGGTGTCGCGCGAGTCGTCGCGCATCAGCTGCGCGATGCGCAGGATCACCGCATCGCCCACCGCATGCCCGAAACGGTCGTTGATGGTCTTGAAGCGGTCGATGTCCAGCGCGATGATCCCGAACGGCTGCCCGCGCGCCTGCCAGTCTTCCAGGCCCTGCTGCAGGCCGCGGCGGTTCTGCAGCCCGGTCAGCGGGTCGGTCATGCTGGCGCGGTTGAGCTTGCCGATGCGGTCCTGCAACAGGTTGAAGCTGTACAGCAGGGCCTGCTTGAGGTGCGCCACCTCGTAGTACCACGCGCGGATGCCGGTGACATGGCGGATGGCGATGCCGGTGTCGCGGTTCTGCACGTTGCGCGCCAGCTGCCACAGCGGCAGCGAGATGCGCCGCGCGAACCACCAGGTAATCAGCAGCGACAGCACGCCAAGCGGAATCGCATTCCAGATCACCGCCTTCATCAGCGTGGACAAGGCCGCCAGCGTGGCATCGGCGGGACGCTGGGCCACCACGCCCCAGCCGACGATCGGCACCGGCGCATAGCCGGCCAGCATCTGCACGCCGTGGCTGTTGCGCACCTGCTGGGCGCCGGTGTGGCCCTTGCTGACCGCCAGCACCGCCGGGTTCTCCATCGCGAACTGGCCCACCCGGTTGGGTTCGATGTGGTACAGGATGCGGCCGTTGCGGTCGACCACGTACAGGTAGGAGCCGTCGCGGTAGTAATGCTTGCCCAGCAGCGTCTGCAGGATGCTGCGCTCGCGCAGGTAGATGGTGCCGCTGACGTAGCCCTGGTACTGGCCCTGCGCGCTGAAGACGGGATGGGAGATGGCCACCAGCAGGCGCCCGGTGGCCGACTGGTAGGGGTCACTGATGAATGGCGCGCGCCGGTCCAGCGCATCCTTGTTGCCGCGGCTGTTGAGGGTGACGCCCTGCAGGGCCAGGCTCTGCGGCGAGGTGGCCAGCACGGTGCCGGCCGGGTCGACGATCAACACCGAGTTGAAGCTGTTGGTCTGCAGCTGCAGGCGTGCCGCTTCGGCCTCCAGCTCGCGGCGGTCGTGCGCGCGCTGGCCCAGCGCGGTGGCGCTGTAGGCCAGCTGCTGCTGCGCGGACTGGATGAAGTTCTGGGTGGTCTCGGCCAGCTTGCTGGCATACACCCGGTTGGCTTCCAGGGTGGTGCCGATCAACTGCTCGCGCTGCACCCGGTAACTGGCGTGCAGGGTATTGGCCAGCGCCACCACGGCACTGAGCAGGGCCAGGCCAAGGATCAGCTTGCCAAGGTTGAGGCGGGTGGAAAACGGGCGCATGCGGGGCTTCGGACGGGCAGGGTGCAGCGCCAGCCGGGATCCGGATGGAACGGCAGCGATGGAGCAATCAGGAGCGCAACATCCCACCCCCGGGCGTACTACGGATCACGCCGCGGATTATTGCGGATTACGGCGCGCCGTGGGTGAAGCGCGCACCCGCACGCGTTCAGCGGTCCAGACGTCGGCGCAGCACGCTGCGCACCTGTGCGGCCGTGTTCGCATCCAGCGCGCCCAGCACGCCGCGCGCGTGGGCGGGGACATGTGCGGCGGTATCCGGGTCGGCATGGAACACGTAATGGTCGAAGACGGCACGCCACTGTTCGCGATGCTGCGGTGGCAACTCGCGCAGCGCCAGCATGGCCAGCATCAACGCGTTCATGGGCGCATCCATCCATGCCGGCACCGGACGCCACCAGTAGTTCACCAGGACGTTGAACGTGTCCAGCCCTTCCATGTGGTGCCACCACAGCGAGGGGATGAACACCGCATCGCCCGGGCCCAGCTCGGCCACCTGCGCATGTGCCAACGCCTGGGCAAAACGCGGAAAAAGCTGCAGGTCCGGTGCGGCGAAGTCGACCAGGCTGATGGCCTGGCCGGCGGGGGTGAAATCCAGCGGACCGATGTACAGGTTGTCGATCTGCTCCGGTGCGAACAGGGTCACCCGGCGCCGGCCGGCGGCCACGCAGGCCAGGTTGTCCGGTACATCCTGGTGGGCGGCAATGCGCGAGCGGTTGCCGATCCAGATGCTGGCCAGCGGGTCGTCCACTCCAAGCGCCAACGGATTGCACGTGCTGAAACCGGGCAGGAAGCTGTCCAGCGTGGTCGAAGCCACGTAGATGCCGGGCGGGTCGGGGTCGGGTTGGTACTTGAGCAGGGTGTCGAGCACCACCTTCAGGGCGATCTGCTCACGTCGGAAGTTGAAGCCGCTCATGTCCGCGTTGTAGAACAGCCGGCCCTGCGCCTGGGGCGGCGCCGTGGTGGCGGTGACCGGCAGCTGGCCGTGGTCGAACTGCTTGAGGTGTGCCACCGCTGCGGCCGCCGATGTGCGTGCCGCAGCCACCATCGGCCAGTGTGCCACCAGCCCGCGCAGCACCTTGGGCGTGGTCCAGCCGGGCAGCTGCGTGTGCAGCTGCGCCGGGTCCAGCCCATGCACTTCCTCGATCCGGCCTGTCATCGCGCCGTGGTTCCTGTGCTCAGAACTTGTAGCGTACCCCGAACATGTAACGCGGCCCGGTCTGGGTGGCGTAGCGCAGCATGTTGGTGTGGCGCGCGTAGGTGCGCATGGTTTCGTCGGTCAGGTTGATCGCCTCCAGGCTCAGCGTGAGCTGGTCGCTCACCGCGTAGCTGATGTTGAGGTCCAGCTGGCCATAGGCGTCGGTGTAGTTCGGGTTCGGGCCCTGCCCGCCGATGCCGTTGAGGAATTTGTCGCGCCAGTTGTAGGCCGCACGCACCTGCCAGTTGTACTTCTCGTAGAACAGCACCAGGTTGGCCGAGTCGCTCAAGCCGATCATCGGGTACTGGTCGCCCAGGCTCAGGTTGTCGAAGGTCAGGCCGGACTTCACCTTGGTGTAGTTGGCCGCCAGGCCGAAGCCGGTCTGCCCGAACAGCTGCTGCACGCTCAGTTCCCAGCCGTCCAGGTGGTCCGAGCGCTGGTTGGCCGGCACGGTGATGTCGAACCCGGCGACCGGGTCGCCGGGCTGGCCGACGATGGTGCCGGTGCGCTGGCCGGCCGAGTTGGTGCCGGTGGCGGTCACGCCCGGGTCGCCGTCGTGGTTGGCGAAGATGTAATCGCGGATGCAGGGCATGTCGGTGACCCCGCAGCCCGAGGCCAGCGCTTCGTTCCAGTAGGTGCCGCCCACCGGGGTGTGCAGCCCGGCGCTGGTGTCGCGCACGATGGTGTTGCTGATGAAGTTCTTGATGTTCTTGCGGAAGAAGCCCAGCGAGGCGTAGCTGGATTCGCCGTAGTACCACTCCAGCGACAGGTCGAAGTTGTCGGCCAGCAGCGGCTCCAGCCCGGGATTGCCGCGCGAGCCGGTGCCGCCCTGGGTGCGCACGATGTTGTCGAAGCGGCGGCCGCTGTCGATCTGGGTCCAGCCGGGGCGACCGATGCTGCGGCTGTAGCTGCCGCGCAGCGCCAGCGCCTCGGTGATGTCCAGTTTGAGGTCCACGTTGGGCAGCACGTAGTCGTACTTGCCCTTGCCGCCGATGAAGGTGCCCTCGGCCGCATAGCCCAGGTTGAACTCGTTGGCCGAGCCCCAGTTGATGCTGGTCGGTACGCGCACCAGCGCGGTCGATTCCACCTCGGTCTGCTCGTAGCGCACGCCGGCGGCCACATGCAGCGGCATCGACCAGTCGAAGGTGGTGCGGTACTGCAGGTAGGCGCTTTTGGAGGTTTCGGTGGTGCGGATGTCTTCGGTGTACTCGGTGGGCGCCAGGTAGCAGGTGGGGCAGGGTGGCTCGCCATTGGCGGCCACCTGGCCTGCACGCTCGCGCAGGCGGTCGAAATCGAATACGAGGAACTGGCCGGTCAGGCGGGGGGCGCTGTGCCCGGAGAACGCATCGAAGTACTTGGCCATGTCGTCGGCGTACCAGATGCTGTCGTCATAGTCGGCCGGGCTGCCCAGCCCGCCCCAGCTGTCGCGCTGCATGATCGCCGAGGCCGAGCGGTTCTCCACCTTGGTATGGCCGACGCCGAAATCCAGCGCGGAATAGTCGGCGAACTTGAACGTACCGCTGCCCTGGTACTGCTGCACCTTGGACTTGTTGTAGCTGTTCTGGAACACCGAACCGGTGACCAGCGCCTGGTTGGCCTGCACGCCGCCCGGTGGCAGCGCGATGTTGATGATCGGCAGGTCGCCGCTGTAGTCCACGGTGGTCTTGCCGCGCACGAAGGCGGCCACGCCCAGCACGCCGGCCGAGCCATACGGACTGTCCGGCTGCGATTCGGCGGTGGCATTGTGGACGTCGAAGGACAGGTTCAACGCGTCGTTGACTTCCCAGGCCACGTTGAAGCCCAGCGAGTCCATGCTGTTCTTGGTGGCCAGCTTCATGCCGCCCATCGACACGTCCGAGTTGACCATGTCTTCGCTGTAGATGATCGGCGCCGCGATCGGACCATTGGTCCAGGTGCTGTCGCCGGGGCCGTAGTTGAACCACACCGACAACTCGCTGCGCTGCTGCTGCACCTTGTTCTCCACGTAGGTGTAGTCCAGCGTGGTGGTGACGTTGTCGGCCGGCTTCCACTGCAGGGTGGCCTGGGCGTTGGTGCGCTGGCGCTGCACGCCGTTGACGTTGTAGGCGGTGTTCTGCGGGCGGCCGTAGATGTCGGTGGCGTCGGGACGGTTCTGGATGCGGTCCGAATAGCCTTGGCCGGGTTGCGGCAGCGCGCGCCAGTCGCTGCTTTCGCTGCCCTGGAAGGTGGCCCAGCCCTCGGCCACGGTGGCCTGGTTGAAGCCCGAATCGCGCTCCTGGTGGCTGGCGCTGAGGGTTACGCCGAAGCGGTCGTCGGCGTAGCGCTGGCTGAAGATGCCCGACAGCTCGCCGGTGATGTTGGCGCCCTGCAGGGTACGCGGCAGGTTGTCGTTGGAACTGTCGTTGACCGCCTTCAGGCCCAGGCTGATCACCGGCTCGGCCTCCAGCGGGCGCAGCGTCTTGATGTTGATGGTGGCGCCGATGCCGCCGGTGGGATTGTCGGCGCGGGTGGTCTTGTACACCTCCACCGCCGAGATCGATTCGGAGGCGATGTTGGCGAAATCGAACGAGCGCGAGCCGGACAGGCCGCCACCGCCGTTGCCCAGGTTGGACGCGGGCATCTGGCGGCCGTTGAGCAGCACCAGGTTGAAGTCCGGGCCGATGCCGCGCACGGTCACCTTGGACCCTTCGCCGCTGGAGGTACGGTCGATCGACACGCCGCTGATGCGCTGCAGCGATTCGGCCAGGTTGGTATCGGGGAACTTGCCGATGTCCTCGGCGACGATGCCATCGACCACGCCCTGGCTGTCGCGCTTGAGGTTCATCGACGAGGTGAGGCTGCCGCGGATGCCGGTGACCTGCACCGCGTCCAGCGTGGTCGGGTCGGGCGCCTCGCCCGTGGCCGGGCGGGCCGGATCCTGTGCCCAGGCAGGGCTGGCCAGCACGGCCAGCAGCGCGGAAGTGAGCATCGCCTTGCGGGGTACGACCTTGTACGTCTTCATGAAAGCTCCCTCCCCAGGGAAATCGATAATGGCGTCCTACGGCGTGATGGCACGGTTCAACAGCACACGGGCCGGATTGGGGGCCATCGTTGACAGCGTTGTCAACAAACGACCCTGCCAGTGCCGATCCCACCGGTACGGGCGCCACGTCCAGCGCTGTCATCCGGGCCGTATCGACGACCGGTAAAGCACCGTGGCGCAGGGCCTGCGGCGTGTTTCCTGCGGTATCCCGTGCTGCCGCTGCAGCATGCCGGCAGCGTTGTGCAGTGCAGAACGAAACTGCGCGGATGCCCCACGCAGGCTGCCGTGCCGCCCATGTCCTGTCTGCTGACAGCGCTGGACAATCGATGACGAAGCGGGTTCCATGTGTGGCCGCCGAATGGCTGGCATACCCTTCAACAAGGACATGCAATGGACAACCCTGCTGCAGTGCGCGGGCAACACGTGCAAAGCAACCGCGTGGCGCTGACGGTGGTCACCGCGATCTTCTTCATGTGGGGCTTCCTGACCTGCCTCAACGACATCCTCATTCCGCACCTCAAGGCCGCCTTCGCGCTCACCTGGGTGCAGGCAATGCTGGTGCAGTTCACCTTCTTTGGTGCGTACTTCCTGATGTCGCTGCCGGCAGGACGGCTGGTCGCGGCCGTGGGCTACAAGCGTGGCATCGTGGCCGGGCTGGCCATTGCCGGCGTGGGCGCGCTGCTGTTCTGGCCGGCCGCGCATGCGCATGTGTACGGGTTGTTCCTGGCGGCGTTGTTCGTGCTCGCCACCGGCATCACCGTGCTGCAGGTGGCGGCCAACCCGTACGTGGCGCTGCTGGGACCGGAGCAGACCGCGTCCAGCCGGCTGACCCTGGCGCAGTCGATGAATGCACTGGGCACCACGCTGGCGCCGCTGTTTGGCGGCCTGCTGATCCTGTCGGCCGAACCGCGCACCGATGAAGCCCTGGCGCTGCTGCCGCAGGCCGAGGCGCTGGCCTACCGCGCCGCCGAAGCGCAGTCGGTGCAGCTGCCGTACTTCGGCCTGGCGGTGGCGCTGTTCGTGCTGGCCGCAGCCATCTGGATGTTCCGCCTGCCGGCCATCCCGGGCGTGGAAGAAGGCGCCACCGGCGGGCGCATCCGGGACGCGCTGCGGCATCCGCACCTGCGCTACGGCGTGCTGGCGATTTTCTTCTACGTGGGCGCCGAAGTGTCCATCGGCAGCGTGCTGGTCAACTTCCTGTCGATGCCGGGCATCGGCGAAGGGCTCACCGAGCAGGAAGCCACCCGGTATGTGTCGTTGTACTGGGGCGGTGCGCTGGTCGGGCGTCTGGTCGGCACCGTGCTGCTGGCACGGCTCGACCCGCGCCGCCTGCTGGGCATCTTCGCGCTGGTGGTGATGGCGCTGCTGGCGGTCACCATGCTGGCCGGCGGCGGGTTGGCCAAGTGGGCGGTGGTCAGCATCGGGCTGTTCAACTCGATCATGTTCCCGACCATCTTCGCGCTCGCCATCGCGCGGCTGGGCGCGCTGACCGGCAAGGGCTCCAGCCTGCTGGTGATGGCCATCGTGGGCGGTGCGGTGGTACCGCTGGCGATGGGCTGGGTGGCCGACAACCACGGCCTGCAGCTGTCGTTCCTGCTGCCGATGCTGTGCTACCTGTACATCGTGTTCTACGCGTGGCGGGGCTCGCGCCACGCCGCGTAACCGCGCGCCTCAGCGCCGCCGCGGCGCCTGGGTCGATTCGCGCACCAGCACCGCATGGTCCACCGTGACCATGCGGCCGGCGTCGGGTGAGCGGATGTGGTCGATCAGCTGTTCGGTGGCCAGCCGGCCCATGTGCGAGGTGGGCTGCCGCACCGTGGTCAGCGCCGGGTAGATATGCCCGGCGATCGGCGTGTCATCGAAGCCGCACACCGACAGGTCACGCGGAACGCGCAGGCCACGCTGGCCGGCCACGCGGTAGACCGCGGCGGCCATGTCATCGTTGGCTGCGAAGATGGCGGTGGGCGGCTGCGCCAGGTCGAGCAGCGTATTGGCCGCCTCGATCCCGGATTCGAACGAAAACTGCCCGTTGACCACCAGGCCCGGGTCGTAGGCGATGCCGTGCTCGCGCAGCGCCTGGCGGTAGCCGGCCAGGCGCCACTGGCAGGCACCGTGCGCGCGCGGGCCCTTGATGTGGCCAATGCGGCGGTGGCCCTGTGCCACCAGGTGGCCCATCAGTTCCACCACGGCCGTGGTTTCATCCATGCGCACGCCGATGCGGCCGTCCGGGTGGCGCGGGGCGATGCTGGAAAAGGGAATGTCGTGCTCTTCCAGATAGGCCAGCACCACCGCATCGTCGGTCAACGGTGGAATCAGCACCACGCCATCGGGACGCGAATTCTCGAACAGGGCCGCCAGGTCGGGCAGGGTGCTGCGGCCGACGCCGACCGGCCCCAGGATCAGGTTGTAGTGGGTGGCGTGGCAGGCTTCGAGCATGCCGTTCTGGATTTCCATCAGGTAGTTGCGCGACGGATTGTTGTAAACCAGCGCCAGTGCATAGGAGCGCTGCCCGGCCAGGCTGCGTGCCGACAGGTTGGGCTTGTAGCCCAGCCGCGCCACGGCCGCGGTGACCCGCTCGCGCGTTTCGGCGCGCACGTTGGGCTCGTTGTTGAGCACGCGGGACACGGTCTTGATCGAAACGCCCGCAACTGCGGCGACATCCTCGATTCGACTACGCATGGTGCGGTAGATCCTATGTGGGGGCAGGTCGGCAGTTGCCGATGGTAGTGCGGCAACATCACCGGGAGGTTGCCGAGGCAGGCCGATGGTGCCATGCCGCGATGACTTGTGGCGCGCCGTTGAATTTCGTGCGGCGTTGCAACACCCAGCATGAGATCGATGCAAGCGGTCGCGCGGTAATGCCCGTCGTAGCAGGGCGCACGTCCCGCGCGGGCCTTCCCGCGGTTGACAGCGTTGCCGGGTGTTTGTATGACAGCGCTGTCAGACAGGGGCGTTGAACCGATCCACATCCTCGCCGGCACCCCGTCGTCGCCCATCGCGCGTGGTCGTCATCCGCGCGGCGCCCACCCCGATCGCGCGTCATTCCACCGGAGGTAGTTGTCCGTGAACAGCCCCAACAAGACCCTTCTTGGCAGCTGCCTGCTGCTGGCCCTGGCCGCACCGGTGGCCGCTGCGCCCGCCAGTGGCGACCGCCTGCAGGACTGGCCGCGGGTGACCAGCGCGATTGCCAGCGATGCGGCCATCGAGGCGCGGGTGAAGCAGATCGTGGCGCAGATGACCCTGGCGCAGAAGGTGGGGCAGATGACCCAGCCGGAGATCAAGACCATCACCCCGGCGCAGGTGCGCCAGTACTACATCGGTTCGGTGCTCAATGGCGGCGGGTCGTGGCCGGGCATGAACAAGCACGCCACTGTCGCGGACTGGTTGAAACTGGCCGACGCGTACCGCGCGGCCTCGTTGGCCACCGACGCACGCACGCCGGTGCCGGTGATCTGGGGCACCGATGCGGTGCACGGCCACAACAACGTCCATGGCGCCACGCTGTTCCCGCACAACATCGGCCTGGGGGCGGCCGGCGATGCCGAGCTGGTCGAGCGCATCGGGGAGGCCACTGCACGCGCCACCCGCGCCACCGGCATCGACTGGGTGTTCGCGCCCACTCTGGCGGTGGCGCACGACCCGCGCTGGGGCCGCACCTACGAGAGCTTCTCGTCCGACCCGGCACGCGTGCGCGAGTACGCACGCGCCTACGTCAAGGGCGCGCAGGGCCGCTTCGGCGACGACGGCAACGTGGTGGCCACGGCCAAGCATTACATCGGCGACGGGGCGACCGACAACGGCCGCGACCAGGGCGAGGCGCTGGTGGACAAGGCCACCATGGTCAACGTGCACGGGCAGGGCTACTACGGTGCGCTGGGCGAAGGCGTGCAGACGGTGATGGCCTCGTTCAACAGCTGGAACGACCGCACCGGCCGCGTCGACTACGGCAAGATGCACGGCAACAAGGCGCTGCTCACCGATGCCCTGAAAGACAAAATGGGCTTCGACGGTTTCGTCGTCTCCGACTGGAACGGCATCGCCCAGGTGCCGGGCTGCCGTAACGACAGCTGCGCGCAGGCGATCAACGCCGGCATCGACATGGTGATGGTGCCCGACGACTGGAAGGCGTTCATCGCCAACACCATCGCACAGGCGGAGAAGGGTGAGATCCCGATGGCGCGCATCGACGATGCAGTCAGCCGCATCCTGCGGGTCAAGCTGCGCGCCGGCCTGTTCGAGCACACCCCGTCGGACAGCCGCTACGCCGGTGACGCCAACGCCGTGCAGCACCGCGCGCTGGCGCGTCGGGCGGTGCGTGAGTCGCTGGTGCTGCTGAAGAACGAAGGCAGCGCGCTGCCGTTGCGTCGCGACGTGCGGGTGATGGTGGTGGGCAAGAGCGCCGACAGCCTGTCCGACCAGGCCGGTGGCTGGTCGCTGACCTGGCAGGGTACCGAGAACACCAACGCCGATTTCCCCAACGCCGATTCGGTACTGGGTGCGTTGCGCGCCGAGCTGGGATCGCAGCAGGTGGCCTACAGCGCCGATGGCACCGGGCTGGATCCGAGCAGGTTCGATGTGGTGGTGGCGGTGGTGGGCGAAACCCCTTACGCCGAAACCAACGGCGACATCCTGGCCTCAGATTCGGTCAGCCACAGCCGTGCCTATCCGCAGGACCTGGCCGTGCTGCGCGCGGCGCAGGCCAGCGGCAAGCCGGTGGTGACCGTGTATTTCTCCGGCCGCCCGATGTACACCAACGACCTGCTCAACCTGTCCCAGGCGTTCGTGGCCGCGTGGCTGCCGGGCAACGAAGGCCGTGGCATCACCGACGTGCTGGTGGCGGGCAAGGACGGAAAGCCCGCGCATGACTTCCGCGGCCGGCTGAGCTTCCCGTGGCCGGGCGTGCCGTGCCCGGCACCGATTGACCGGCCCGACCCGAAGCGTCCGCCGCTGTTCGCGCTGGGTCACGGCCTGGCCTACACCGCGCCCGGCACGCTGACGCGCCTGCCCGAAGCCAATCCGGACAACTGCGGAGAGGTGACCACGCTGCCGATCTTCAACCGCGCCGATACCCCGCCGTTCGCGCTGCACGTGGCCGCCAACGGTGCCACCCAGCCGCTGGGCAACGACCTCAATGCCACGCTGCGCTGGCCGACCGCCACGCCGGTGGTGCAGGTGCGCACCGTGCAGATGAACACCCAGCAGGATGCCAAGGAAGTCACGTGGCGGGCACCGGCGCAGTTGATCGCACGCAGCACCTCGCGGCGCAACCTGGGGGCGCTGGCGCGCAACCATGGCGCGCTGCAGTTCGACGTGCAGCTGGTGCAGCGCCCGACATCGCCGGTGACGGTGAGCATGCAGTGCGGCACCGGGTGCGAAGGCGGCGTGGATATCGCGCCGCTGCTGACCACGCTGGCGCCGGGCCAGAAGCAGACCGTGACTGTGCCGCTGGCGTGCTTTGCCAAACGCGGCGTGGACCTGGGCGCGGTGGAAGCGCCGTTCGTGGTGAGTGCCGACACACCGTTTGCCGCGGCGTTCACCCAGGTGCGCGTGTCGGTGAATGCAGACAAGGCGCCGGGCGTGGTGCGCTGCCCGTAACGCGCCACCGTCGGATGCTGGCCAGCGCCGCGTAGCTCTGCGGCGCTGCGCCGGGTCCCGATGTTGGTGGGGTGGTGCATTTGCAACTTTTTGCATGGCCAGCACGGGATGTCGCCGCTCAAAATCGTGGGTTTCGAAGAGACCCGCCGTTCATGCGACGCCTACTGAAAACGCTGCGGGTCATGCCCTATGCGGTGCACCGCCCGCATTTCATCGAGCCGCATCTTGCACGGACGCAGCAGCTCCTGCAGGACGGCGACTTCGCTTCTGCCGATGCCGTGCTGGCGAGCCTGCCGGCCGAGACGTATGAGTCTCTGGTGTGGCGCATATGCAGGGATCGCCGCGCCCCTCACTGGCTGACGACGTGGTCTGCGCAGCAGCCATCCTCCCCTCATCCCCCGCTGATAGAGGCATACATGGATGTTTGGGGCGCGTGGGCGGTGCGGGGCGAGACCTATGCGAATGCCATTTCTTTCCTGCGCCGAAGACGCTATCCGAAGATCATGGCACAGGCCTACGAGAAGTTTGTCCGGATCGTTGAACACGATCCGGACAACGCCATGGCGTTGGCGGGTTTGATTCATTGTGACGTCGTCATAGGCATCGGTGAAGGACAGCGCGATGCCTGGCTCAACCGGCTGCTTGAGGCAGGGCACTTTCACGGTCCCGCCATTCATCAGTATGCCCGGGGAACCCTTCCCAGGTGGGGTGGATCGCATGACGAGCATGTGCAGTTCGCCGGTTGGATCGTGGAGCACGCACCTGCCGGGAGCTGCTCGCATGTCGTGGCGGCGCAGGCCATACTGGATGACGCGTTCACTACATCCGAAGAGATCACCGATATCCGGAAGATCGCCGGACACCTTGCCGACGATGCGGTCGCGGCGTGGTTGCGCCGCGCCCTCCTGAAATGGGCCGACGCTACTCCGGTTACATTGGCTGCCCGCATCGGGGAAATCGGCACCCGCAGTGACGATGCCTATGATGGGGTATGCCTTGAAACATTCGCGCTTGCTGCGTACTTCGCCGGTGCGAACGAGGAATCACGACTGCTGCTCAAGGCGCTGCGCGGACGGTTGCAGATCGATGACTGGGAGAACTTCATTCCGCCCATGCCGATGTGGTTGTACGCCATCACGTCGAAGCGACGCGGTGCGAGACGGGTTCATGATCGCGTGTGCCGCGCCTTGGGGCTGGACCCGCGCGATGTATGCATGTAATGCAAAAAAGGCCCCGCGATGCGGGGCCTTTTTCTGTTCGCCTGAAGCGCCTATCAGCGCTTCATCGAACCGAAGAACTCGTCGTTGGACTTGGTGTTCTTCATCTTGTCGAGCAGGAATTCCATCGCGGCCATTTCATCCATCGGATGCAGCAGCTTGCGCAGGATCCAGATCTTCTGCAGCAGTTCCGGTTCGATCAGCAGATCTTCGCGACGGGTACCCGAGCGGTTGATGTCGATCGCCGGGAACACGCGCTTTTCAGAGATGCGACGGCTCAGGTGCACTTCGCTGTTGCCGGTGCCCTTGAACTCTTCGTAGATCACCTCGTCCATCTTGCTGCCGGTATCGACCAGCGCGGTGGCGATGATGGTCAGGCTGCCGCCTTCCTCCACGTTACGCGCCGCGCCGAAGAAGCGCTTCGGACGGTGCAGGGCGTTGGCATCCACACCACCGGTGAGCACCTTGCCGGAGCTGGGCACCACGTTGTTGTAGGCACGCGCCAGGCGGGTGATCGAGTCGAGCAGGATCACCACGTCCTTCTTGTGCTCGACCAGGCGCTTGGCCCGCTCGATCACCATTTCGGCCACCTGCACGTGACGCGCAGCCGGCTCGTCGAAGGTGGAGCTGATGACTTCGCCGCGCACGGTGCGCTGCATTTCGGTCACTTCTTCCGGGCGCTCATCGATCAGCAGCACGATCAGGTGCACGTCCGGATGATTGGTGGTGATCGCCGTGGCCACCTGCTGCATCATCATCGTCTTACCGGCCTTGGGCTGGGACACGATCAGCGAACGCTGACCCTTGCCCTGCGGTGCCATCAGATCGAGGATGCGGCCGGTGATGTCTTCGGACGAGCCGTTGCCGCGTTCCAGGGTGAAGCGCTTGCGCGGGAACAGCGGGGTCAGGTTCTCGAACAGCACCTTGTTCTTCGACGCTTCCAGCGGCTCACCATTGATGGTGTCCACGATCGACAGCGCGAAGTAACGCTCGCCGTCCTTCGGGAAGCGGATGCGGCCGGACAGGTGGTCGCCGGTGCGCAGGTTGAAGCGGCGGATCTGGCTGGGCGAAATGTAGGTATCGTCCGGGCCGGCCAGGTAGCTGGCTTCGGCGGCACGCAGGAAACCAAAGCCGTCCGGCAGGATTTCCAGCACGCCGTCGGCGGCAACGCCGTCGCCATGGCGGGTGAGCACCTTGAGCAGGGCGAAGATCACGTCCTGCTTGCGGGCACGTGCCACGCCTTCGGAGATCTGCAGCTGCTCGGCAATTTCCAGCAGCTTCTGCGCCGGCATGCGCTTGAGGTCGCTCAGCGAATAGACCGGGAAGCCTTCGGGCACGTTGGCCTGCTGGCTGCGCACGAACGGCTGCTGTTCGCCGTTGTCCTGCGGCATGCCGTCGTCGTTGTAGCGATCGCCACCGCGATTGCGGTCACGGCGATTGCGGAAACGATCACGGCGGTTGCCCTGACCCTGACCCTGACCTTGGTTCTGGCCCTGGCCTTGACCCTGCTGGTACGGGTTCTGCCCGCCCTTGGGATTGTTGTTGCCGTTCTGGTTGCGCTGGCCACCGTCGCCGGTGTCCTGTTGCGCATTGCCCTGGGCAGAGGCGTCGCCGCCGGTAGAGGCGGACGGTGCCTGCTGCGGCGCCGACGGAGCGGCGACCGGCGCCGGCGCGTCATGCGCGGCAGCCAGGGGCAGTGCAGGCTGGGAGGGGGGAGAACCTGCCTCGGCAGCGGTGTTGGCGGCGGCCTTGGCGACGCGCGGCTTGCGCACGCGCTTCTCGGCGGGCGCGTCGGCGCTCCCGGGTTCGGAAGTAGTGATATCGGACAAGTGCTGGATTCCTCGCTAGAAGGTGCGAGCGCCCGGCAGGGCAGCGAACGTTGGGAAAGGATTCTGGAAAGAACGTCGTCCAGAAGATGCGGCGCGCGAATGCGGCCGGATGCTGCCGACACTAACACCGGCTCGCGGCGGTGCGCAAGCCGGGTGGGGCAGGGTCATTCATGCGGGGCAGGCCCCGCGGGCAGCCGGCAGGGGCCGGCTGCCTGCTGCGATCAGGCCAGCGCCTTGTCCAGCATGCCGGCCAGCTGGGCCTTGCCGACCGCGCCGATCTGCTGCGCCTGGACCTGGCCGTCCTTGAACACCAGCAGCATCGGGATCGAGCGCACGTGGTACTTGGCGGCCAATGCGCGGTTCTGGTCCACGTTGACCTTGGCGATCTTGGCGCGGCCGTTGTAGGCGTCGGCCAGTTCGTCCAGGGCGGGGGCGATCATCTTGCACGGACCACACCACTCGGCCCAGAAATCGACCAGCACCGGTTCCTTGGAATTCAGCACTGCGCTATCGAAGTCGGCATCGCCGACATGTACAACCTTGTCGCTCATCTTGGTTTCTCGTCTGGAAATGCACCCGGCCGAGCCGGAGGAGGTTGAATTTGGACGCCACCGGAAGGTGCCGTCCGCGTCTGCTGCCTCGTGGCCGCGAGGGCGGCCAGCGGTGCGCCAGGTGGATGCCTGGTCGCTCACGGCGGGCAGTGTACCCCTATCGTCGCGGCCGGGCAGGTGCTGCCTGAAACCCAGCATCCCGTGATTGGCGCCCTGCATTGATGGGGCAGTCCTTCTCTATATGCGGCCGTGTGCGACCGCCTCCAGTGGCCGTGGCGCGCGCGTTCAACTGGCGGCAGGCGCGGTGAAAACATGTGAAAACCGACGGGTCGATACCGGGGACCGACGGTGACAGCCGGCCTCTGGCGGGCTGTCTCAGCCATCCTTGCGACGGCGGAGGCCGGTTTGGCGCCGACATTGCGCTAAACTGCGCCATTGTGCGGCGCCCCTGGACCGGTAGGTCCGGCCCCGTCCAACCCCGGCGCAGGGCCCGCAATGGCGACGGTGCCCCCCAAGATTGCAAGCCTCCCGCGCACCGCTGCCGGGGCGGCCTTACCAAGACGGACACATGAGCGACAAACCGCTGACCGATTTGACCTTCTCCTCCTTCGAGCTGCACCCGGCCCTGCAGGCCGGACTTGAAGGAGCCGGATTCACCCGTTGCACGCCCATCCAGGCGCTGACCCTGCCGGTCGCGCTGCCCGGCGGCGACGTCGCCGGCCAGGCCCAGACCGGCACCGGCAAGACCCTGGCCTTCCTGGTCGCGGTGGTGAACCGCCTGCTGACCCGCCCGGCACTGGCCGACCGCAAGCCGGAAGACCCGCGCGCGCTGATCCTGGCCCCCACCCGCGAACTGGCCATCCAGATCCACAAGGATGCGGTCAAGTTCGGTTCGGACCTGGGCCTGCGCTTCGCGCTGGTCTACGGCGGTGTGGATTACGACAAGCAGCGCGAGATCCTGCAGCAGGGCGTGGACGTCATCATCGCCACCCCGGGCCGCCTGATCGACTACGTCAAGCAGCACAAGGTGGTGTCGCTGCACGCCTGCGAAATCTGCGTGCTCGACGAAGCCGACCGCATGTTCGACCTGGGCTTCATCAAGGACATCCGCTTCCTGCTGCGCCGCATGCCCGAGCGCAGCACGCGCCAGACGTTGCTGTTCAGCGCCACGCTCAGCCACCGCGTGCTGGAGCTGGCCTATGAGCACATGAACGAGCCGCAGAAGCTGGTGGTGGAAAGTGAGTCGATCACCGCCGCGCGCGTGCGCCAGCGCATCTACTTCCCGGCCGACGAAGAAAAGATCCCGCTGCTGCTGGGCCTGCTGTCGCGCAGCGAAGGCGCGCGCACCATGGTCTTCGTCAACACCAAGGTGTTCGTCGAGCGCGTGGCCCGTTCGCTTGAAAAGGCCGGCTACCGCGTCGGCGTGCTGTCCGGCGACGTGCCGCAGAAGAAGCGCGAGAGCCTGCTCAACCGCTTCCAGAAAGGCCAGCTCGAAATTCTGGTAGCCACCGACGTGGCCGCTCGCGGCCTGCACATCGACGGCATCAAGTACGTCTACAACTACGACCTGCCGTTCGACGCCGAAGACTACGTGCACCGCATTGGCCGTACCGCGCGCCTGGGCGAAGAAGGCGATGCGATCAGCTTCGCCTGCGAGCGCTACGCGATGGGCCTGCCGGACATCGAGGCCTACATCGAGCAGAAGATCCCGGTCGAAGCGGTCACCAGCGAAATCCTGACCTCGCTGCCGCGCCCGGAACGTGCGCCGGCCGAAGCGGGCGAGGACGGCGACGAGAACGAGAGCGTTGGCCAGATCTTCCGCGAGGCACGCGAAGCGCGTGCGGCCGAAGAACAGCGCCGTGGCGGTGGCAGCAGCAGCGGTCGCGGTGGCAAGCCGTCGGCCGGTGGCCGTGGCGAACGCCGCGCACCGGGCGAGCGCAGTGCCGACGGCAAGCCGCGCCGCGAGCGCAAGCCGCGCGTGGAAGGCGACGCCCCGGTCGAGGGTGAGGTCAAGCCGCAGGCCGCGGTGGCCCAGGCCGCCGTTGCCCCGGCTGACGCCCCGAGCGCCGCCGACAGCCCGGCCGTGGAAGGCGAGCGCGCCCCGCGCAAGCGTCGTCGTCGTCGCCACGGCCGTCCGGTCGAAGGCGCCGAAGGTGCCGCACCGCAGGCATCGGTGACCCCGGTGCAGGTGACCGCCAAGCCGATGCGTGGCACCCCGGCCGCCGATCCGGGCGCGTCGTTCCTGACCCGCATCGGTCGCAAGATTCGCCGGATGCTCTCCGGTAGCTGATCGGCATTGCCGATCAGCGGGTGGCACCCGACCGTTGGTCGGGTGGCGTGCCCGCCGTGCCGACCGTGGGTCGGCACCCCCCCCACCTGCACGCCGCCACCCTCGTCCTGCATAATCAGGGGATGAGCGTCCTGCGTTTTGACAATGTCAGCAAACAATATGCCGGCGGCCACCAGGCACTGGTGGACGTCAGCTTCGATGTCGCCCCCGGGGAAATGCTGTTCGTCACCGGTCACTCCGGTGCGGGCAAGAGCACCCTGCTCAAGTTGATCCACCTCGACGAGCGGCCCAGCCGCGGCGCGGTGATCTTCAATGAGCGCAACCTGCTCAAGGTGCGTGGCGGCAACATCCCCCGGCACCGTCGTGAGGTGGGCGCGGTCTACCAGGACCACCGCCTGCTGATGGACCGCAGCATTGCCGAGAACGTCGCCCTGCCGCTGATCCTGCGCGGCACCCGCCGCGCCGATATCGGCAAGCGCGTGCGCTCGGTGCTGGAACGGATGGGCCTGGGCCACCGCGAAAAAGCGCTGCCGTCGCAGCTGTCGGCGGGTGAGCAGCAGCGCGTGGGCATCGCCCGCGCGATCGTCAGCGAACCGCGGCTGCTGGTGGCCGACGAACCCACCGGCAACCTCGATCCCACCCTGGCGGCGGAAATCATGGCGCTGTTCGCCGAGCTTCCCGAGCGCGGCACCAGCGTGCTGGTGGTCAGCCACGACCTGGCCCTGCTGCGGCACATGCGCAAGCGCGTGCTGATCCTGGACCACGGCAAGCTGATCGACGACATCTCGCCGCAGGACCTGGCCGAATGAACGCACCCACCAACAAGGAAGCTGCAGCACCGTCGCGCCTGGGCGTATGGCTGCATCACCACGGCCATAGCGTGGTGTTCAGCCTGGGCCGTGCCTGGCGCAAGCCGTGGGCCACGCTGCTGACCATCATGGTGATGGCGCTGGCCTTGGCCCTGCCGTTGGGCCTGTCCATCGCGCTGGACAACCTCACCCATTTCGCCGGCAGCGTGCAGCAGTCGCGCGACATCAACCTGTTCCTCAAGACCGACACCGACGCGGCGGCGGCCGGGCAGGTCGCCGATGCGTTGCGTGGCCGGGCCGATGTGGCCAACGTCACCGTGCAGACGCCGGAGCAGGGCTTGCAGGAACTGCGCGACGGCGCCGGCCTGGGCGAGGCGATCGATGCGCTGCACGACAACCCGCTGCCCACGCTGCTGATCGTCACCCCGAAGGCGGGCGCCGACGACGCACGCCTGGCGCAGTCGCTGGAAGGCCTGCCGCAGGCCGACCTGGTGCAGCACGATGCGCTGTGGCGCAAACGCCTGGACGCCTGGCTGGGCTTCGGTGCGCGCCTGGTGCAGGTGCTGTCGGTGCTGCTGGGCCTGGGCGCCGCACTGGTGGTGGGCAATACCGTGCGCCTGGACATCCAGGCACGCCGCGAGGAAATCGGCGTGCTGCAGCTGCTGGGCGCCAGCGACGGCTTCATCCGCCGCCCGTTCCTGTACCTGGGCGCGTGGTACGGCCTGGGGGCCGGCGCGGTGGCGCTGGCGCTGATCGGCGTGGCTGGCTTGGCCTTGCGCCCGCCGCTGGCCGCGTTGTCTGAAAGTTATGCCAGCCCGTTCGTGTTGCACGGGCTGGATCTGCTGCATTCATCGTTCGTGCTGGTCGGCACCGTGGTGCTGGGCTGGCTGGGCGCGTGGCTGGTGACGGGGCATTTCCTGCGCCAGACCCGACCGACCGAAACCTGAGGCCCGCATGCGCCCGCAAGCCCTGAAGCACCTGGTCGACGATGCACCGCGCGTGATGGTGGTCGACGGCTCCAAGCTGGTCCGCAAGTTGATTGCCGATGTGCTGCAACGCGAATTGCCGGCGGTGGAGGTGGTGGGCTGCGCGAGCATCGAAGAGGCGCGCAACGCCCTCGCAGCCGGGCCGGTGAACCTGGTCACCACCTCGCTCACGCTCAGCGACGGCGATGGCCTGGCGCTGGCGCGGCTGGTCCGCGAAACCGCCGGGCAGGCTTACGTGCCGGTGATCGTGGTATCCGGCGATGCGCAGCAGCACCTGGAACAGCGCCGCTTCACCGACTACGTCACCGATTATTTCGACAAGGCGCTGGGCCATGAGGCGCTGGCCACGTTCATACGTGGCTATGTGCAACCGGAAACCATTCCCGGCGCCACCATCCTGTATGTCGAAGACAGCCGCGTGGTGGCCGAAGCGACCAAGCGCATGCTCGAACGCCAGAGCCTGCGCGTGCTGCACGTGATGACTGCCGAGGAAGCCTTCGCGCTGCTCACCGCCGAATCGCTGGGCCGCAGCAGCCACCGCATCGACCTGGTGCTCACCGACGTGACGCTCAAGGGCGAGCTGAGCGGGCTGGACGTGGTCGAGCGCGTGCGCGTGGATTTCGGCTACGGCAAACGCCGCCTGCCGGTGTTGGTGATGACCGGCGACGGCAACCCGCTCAACCAGTCCGGCCTGCTGCAGGCCGGTGCCAACGACCTGGTGCAGAAGCCGATCGAAGAGCGCTTGCTGGTAACCAAGGTCCTGTTCCAGCTGCGCCTGTCGCGGCTCAATGAAAAACCCCTGGTGCGATGAACGACGACGCAACCCCCAGCATCCAGCTTGAACCGAGCTGGAAGGCACGTATTGGTGAGTGGCTGCTGCGTCCGGACATGCGTGACCTGTCCAGCTTCCTGCGCCAGCGCAAGGCCGCCGGCGCGCAGGTGTTCCCGCCCGGCCCACAGATATTCGCCGCGTTCGATGCCACCCCGTTCGAGCAGGTCAAGGTGGTGATCCTGGGCCAGGACCCCTACCACGGCGCCGGCCAGGCCCATGGCCTGAGTTTCTCGGTGATGCCCGGCGTCCCGGTGCCGCCGTCGCTGCTCAACATCTACAAGGAAATCGAAGCCGACCTGGGGATTCCGCGCCCGGACCACGGCTGCCTGCTGCCGTGGGCGCGCCAGGGCGTGCTGCTGCTCAACGCGGTGCTGACCGTGGAGGCCGGCCAGGCCGGTGCGCACCAAAAGCGCGGCTGGGAAGGGTTCACCGACCATGTCGTGGACACCCTCAACCGCGAACGCGACGGGCTGGTGTTCATGCTCTGGGGCAGCTACGCGCAACAGAAGGGCAAGGTGATCGACACCGGCCGCCATCGGGTGCTGAAGGCACCGCATCCGTCGCCGTTGTCGGCGCACCGCGGTTTCCTTGGGTGCCATCACTTCTCGATGGCCAATGAATACCTGCAGCGCCGCGGCCAGACGCCCATCGACTGGTCGCTGCCGCCGCGCGCGGCGCTGTAATCCGGGCCGGCAACAGGCCGGCCGCCCGTTTACTCGGTCAACATTTCCATTATCGCGCGCGCCACCTGGCGCTTGCGCGCGGGCATGCGCCGCAGTAACGAGAGAATCTCGGTTTCCTGGGCGGTACGTGCTGCTTCTACCGGTAACGCCTCCGGCAACGGCAGGTCCACGCCGTCGTCCGGACGCCCGGGACCGCGCCCGGTAGCCAGCCATTCAAAATGGACTTGCGTCACAATTGCGATGCAGGCAAGGTGTTGCACGCTCGGGAATGTACCGCCTTCCCGTTCCCACTGCGCTACGGCACTACGTCGCACGCCGGCCGCCAACGCCAACTGCGCCTGGGACAGGCCAGCCGTTAGTCGGGCTCGCCGGATTCTGTCGCACATGGCCTGCATTTTGTGACCCCCTTTCCCTGTTCGGTAAGCACTGCTTCCCTGGAAGTGATTCTTTTCCTGTGTGTACAGAATCGCTTACGTCCACTGCTATATCCGGGGTAATCGTCCGACGCCGACCCGCCAGCAAGCGTCACTGCCCCCCTATTTCACGCCGTCTTGTTTGACGGAATTTTCGTTGCCCCGCATTAATCAGCCCGAACCGGACATAAACGCATTCCCAAGCGGGAAACGGCACCGGCAGGCACGATCAGAACGACGACGGAGTAACTCCGCCGCCACGGTCGAACTCTGCCCAAAATCGGCGGAGACGCATGTATGGTTAATGTGAAAGGCGTGAACGTTCCGTCAGTGCGGTGGCAGTCATGGCTGCTGTTGGCACTACTGGCGGTGCTTTCATGCCTGGGCCAGGCGCGTGCGCAATCGGCCTGTACCGCCGGTGCCTGCGTGAGTGCCGGTCCGCGGCTGGCCTCGGTGGATTCCACCCAGAGCCCGGTGCTCAACCTGCTGTTCGGCGCGCTGCTGCCCGGCACCAGTCTCAACCTGAGCGTGGCCGACTGGAACAACCTGGCCGGCGCCAACATCAACCTCAACGCCTTGCTGACCCAGCTCAACGGCGGGGTGGTGGTGAGCGATCCCAGCCAGGTGCTCAACGCCAATATCACCCTGGGCCAGCTGCGCGCGGCGATGGTGCAGGTGCTGCAGGCCGACGGCCAGACCGCCGCGGCCAACGTGCTCAACGCACTGCCGTTGGGCGTGGCCGGGACCACCGGCAACATCCGCCTGGCCGACCTGCTGCAGATCGCCCTTCCCACCGGGTCGCTGGCCACCGTGCGCCTGAACGTGCTGGACCTTCTGACCGGCGGCGTGCAGCTCTACAACTTCCGCAACGTGCTCACCACGCCGACGCCGATCACCGTCAACACCGCGGCGCTGGGCCTCAACGGTGTGGCCAACGTGCGCCTGTGGCTGCAGGTGATCGAGCCGCCGGTCTACACCTGCGGCACGGTGGGCGCGGCGTTCCACAGCGCGGCCATCCGCATCAAGCTCGACCTGGACCTGGTGCAGGGACTCAACACCGGCACGCTCAGCGCCGCGCTCAACGGGCTCAACCTGCTGGGGGTGTCGCTGTCCAACACCAGCATCACCGCTGACGTGCTGCACCTGCAGCTGTATGCCGATGTGGCGCGTGCCGAAGGTTCGATTTCGGCGGTGAACCTGGTGGGCAACGCGGTCACGCTGCAGGCGCGCCCGGGCCTGGTGAACCTGTATGTCGGCCAGATCAGCGACGCCACCTTCTTCAACCGCAGCACCGTGCTGACCGACACGGCACTGACCGCCGCCACGCTGACCTCGCTCAGTGTGAAGGTGCGGGTGGCGGCCAACGTGCTTGGCCTGCTTACCCCGATCGCCGACATCACCGTGCCGCTCACGGTCAGCGTGCGCAGCTTCGCCACCGCCACGCCAGGGCTGCAGAGTGCCAGCTTCACTGGTCCCTACCCACAGACCCGCACGCTGACGGCCGGTACGGTGAGCGCGGCCACGATGGTGTCCACGCTGGTCAACTCGTTGAACATCCAGGTCACCAGTGGCAACCCCACCGTGACCCTGCTCGGCGGCCTCCCGCTGCCGCTGCCGGTGGCCGACCTGGTCAACGGCATCGTCAACACGCTGCTTACGCCCATCCGCTCCGCCGTCAACGTGCTGGTCACCCCCGTGCTGACGGCCGTGCTCGGGGGCCTGGTCGACAACCTGCTGGCGCTGCTGGGCATCCGTATCGGCCAGGCGGTGTTCACCGTGGAAGGCATCACCCAGGCCTGCGCGGCGACGCTGCAACTGGTCAAGGACCTGCAGCCCACCAGCGACACCGGACGCTTCAACCTGTCCATCACCTACAACGGCAGCACGGTGGGCTCGGCCAGCAACGTGGGCAACAACGGCGCCACCGCGGCGGTGATCACCGTGCCCGGCGGCAGCTACGCGCTGGCCGAAGCCGCCGCCGCCGGCACCACGCTGGCGCGCTATGCCAGCAGCTGGCAATGCACCGACCAGAACAACACCGTGGTGTCTTCCGGCAGCGGCGGCAGCTTCACCCTGCAGGCGCCGGCGATGACCGCCACCGCCGTGACCCTGGTGTGCCGCATCACCAACCGCACGCGCCAGGCCGAGCTGTCGATCACCAAGAGCGACGGCAGCGGCACCTACACACCGGGCGGCACGGCCACCTACACGCTGCTGGTGCGCAACGACGGGCCCGACCCGGTCACCGATGCCGTGGTGGCCGACAACCTGCCCAACGGCATCACCCTGCGGGGCGCCTGGACCTGCAGTGCCACCAGCGGCAGCACGTGCGCGGCGGCCAGTGGCGGTGCGGTGGGCGGCAACGCGGTCAGCGTGGGCGTGAACCTGATCAATGGGGGCCAGGCAACGATCAGCGTGCCGGTCAGCTTCAGCAGCAACCCGGGCGCGTACTAGCACCCGGGGCGGTACCGCAGTGGGCGTGGGGATGACCCCGCGCCGGGGATGGACACGATCACCGCTTCGAGGATGAGCGCATGGCAGCACGCCGCACGCAGGGCAGGGCACGCAGGGCATCGGCCGGCATCGCGCATGCGGTGGGGCTGTTGGCGTTGCTGCTGTCTCCCACGCTGCTTGCGCAGAGCTACCCGAACCCGCTCAACAACACCGCCACGGTGACCGCGCCGGCCGATGTGGGCGACCCGACCCCGGGCAACAACACCGCCACCGATACCAACGCGCTGGCCCTGCAGGCGCAGCTGAGCGTGACCAAGACGTTGCTGAGTGCCAGCCCGGTGGCCGCCGGCGGCGCCGTGCAGTACCGCATCCAGGTGAGCAATGCCGGCCCCTCGGCGGCGCAGGGCGTGGGCGTGGTCGACACCGTGTCGTCGCTGCTCACCAACGTGGCCTGGAGTTGCCAGCCCAGCACCGCGGCATCGTCGTGCGCGCAGTCCAGTGGCACCGGCAATGCCGTCAACGTGCAGGTCAACGTGGGCGTGGGTGACAGCGTGGTGCTGCTGGTCAATGGCACCGCGCCCAGCGCCACCCCGGCCACCGTGCCGGCCAACAGCGTCGCGCTGGTGCTGCCCACCGGCACCACCGACCCGACCCCGGGCGACAACAGCGCCACCACCCCTGCCGTGCCGGTGCAGGCCAACGCGCTGGTGGCCAACAACGATGTATTCGCCACCGCAATCTCCTCGGCCACCGGTGGCACCACGCCCACCGTGCTGGCCAATGACACGCTCAACGGTGCGCCGGTGGTCGGCGCCAACCTGATCATCGCGCTGCAGGGCGCGCCGGCCGGATTCACCATCAACAGTGCCGGCGTGATCACGGTGCCGGCCGGCGCCACCGCCGGTGCCAGCAGCCTGACCTACCAGATCTGCGAGAACGCCTCGCCGACCAACTGCGCCACCGCCACGGCCAGCGTTGTGATCGGCCCGACCGCGGTGAACGACAGCTTCAACGCCACCGGTGGTGCGCCCTCGTTCGCCGGCAACGTGGCCAGCAACGACAACGCACCGACCGGTGCCGTGTTCAGCGCCGTCGGCACGCCGCCGGCCGGGCTCACCGTCAACAGCGATGGCACCTTCACCTACGCGCCTGTCGGCGGCATCGCCACGCCCACCTCGTTCCAGTACCAGGTCTGCCTGCCCGCGCCGAATGGCACCGTCTGCGCGACGGGAACCGCTGCGATCGTAGTCAACGCCAACGCGCTGGTGGCGGTGGATGACACCTTCGCCACGCCGATCCCGGCCGGCACCGGGGGGCTCACCCCTACCGTGCTCACCAACGACACGTTCAACGGCGGCGCCGTGCCGCTGGCCCAGGTGACGCTGAGCCTGGTGGGCGCGCCGACGGGCTTTGCCATCAATGCCAACGGCACCGTGCAGGTGCCGGCCACCGCCGCGGCCGGTCCGCTGGCGCTGACCTATCGCTTCTGCGAAAACGCCTTGCCGGCCAACTGCGCCACCGCCACCGCCAATCTGGTGGTGAGCCCGGATGCAGTGAACGACACGGTGACCACCCCCGGCGGCGGTCAGCCGGCCACCGGCAGCCTGGCGGGCAACGACAACATCGCCAGCGGGTCCACCTACACCCTGGCCACCGCGCCCACCCGTGGCGCCGTCGTGGTCAACGCCGATGGCACCTTCAGCTACACCCCGTCCAACGGCAATACCGGGCCGGACTCGTTCACCTACCAGGTGTGCCTGCCGGCCCCGAACGGCACCGTGTGCGACACCGCCACGGTCAGCGTGAACGTGCAGGCCAACCAGATCGCCGCGGTCAACGATGTGTTCACCACGCCGCTGCTGCCGGGCACCACCACCACGGTGAGCCTGCTGGGCAACGACACCCTCAATGGGGTGGCGGTGGCCCCGGCCGCGGTACTGCTCACCCTGAGCGGCGCACCGGCCAACTACGCGGTCAACGCCAACGGGCAGGTGCAGGTGCCGGCCGGTGCCGCGGCCGGTGCGGTGACCTTCGACTACCAGATCTGCGAAATAGCGGCGCCCACCAACTGCGCCACCGCCAGCGTGCAGCTAGTGGTCGCGCCCGATGCGCTCGACGACGCCTTCGTGGCCACGGCGGGCGTGCCGCTGACCGGCACCGTGACCGGCAACGACAACGTGGGCGTGGGCGCACAGTTCAGCCTGCTGGCCGTGGCCGCGCATGGCACTGTGACGGTCAATGCCGATGGCAGCTTCAGCTACACCGCGCAGTCGGCGTACATCGGTCCGGATATTTTCCGCTACCAGGTGTGTCTGCCGGCACCGAATGCGGGCGTGTGCGATGCCGCCACCGTGACCGTCAATGTCGGCGCCGCCGTCATCGCGGCCGGCAACGACGACTTCACCGGCACGCCGCTGACCAGTGCCGGTGGGCTGACCGCCAGCGTGCTGGACAACGACACCTTCAACGGCGCGGCCATCCTGCCTGCGCAGGCCACGCTGTCGCTGATCAATGCACCGCCAGCCGGTTACACACTGGCCGCCAACGGCCAGCTGCAGGTGCCTGCCGGCGCGCCGGCCGGGCCGATCAGCCTGACCTACCAGCTGTGCCAGGCCGGCACCAGCAACTGCACCACCGCGAGCATCGCGGTGGTGATCGCGCCCGACGCGGTGGCCGATGCGTTCACCACCCAGGTGGCGCGCGCGGTCAGCGGCAACGTGGCGGTCAATGACACGGTCGCCGCCGGCACCACCTACGCCGTGACCGGTGCCACGCCGGCCGGGCTGCTGTTCAACCCCGATGGCAGCTTCACCTACACCCCGCCGGCGCAGTACACCGGCACCACCACGTTCACCTACCAGGCGTGCCTGGCCGCGCCGTTCGCCGTCGTCTGCGATACCGCCACGGTCACCCTCAACGTCAATGCCGGCACGCTGGTGGCCAACGACGATGACTTCCGCGCCGCGATCATCAACCCGGCCAGCGGCGGTACCACCAACAGCGTGCTCGGCAACGACACCATCAACGGCGCGATTCCGCCGGCCCCGGCCGATGTGATCCTGAGCCTGCTGGGCGCGCCGGCCGGCTATGTGATCAACAGCAACGGCACCGTGTCCGTGCCCGGTGGCGCGGCGGCCGGTGCGGTCAGCTTCTCCTACCAGCTGTGCGAAGCGGCACTGCCCAGCAACTGCGATACCGGTGCGGTGCAGCTGCTGCTGGGGCCGGTGGCGGTCGATGACATCTTCAGCACGCAGGTCGGCGTGGCGGTGACCGGCAACGTGGCCGGCAACGACAACGTACCGGCCAACGCGAGCTTCAGCCTGAGCGGCACCGCGCCGGCCGGGCTGGTGTTCAACCCCAATGGCAGCTTCACCTACACGCCGCCGGTGGGCACCCAGGGCGCGGTCACCTTCGCCTATCAGGCCTGCCTGCCCGCACCGGACACCACCGTGTGCGCCGGCGCGTCGGTCACGGTCAACGTCAATGCCGGCACCCTGGTCGCCAACGACGATGATATCCGCGCGACCCCGATCAACCCTGCCGTGGGCGGCAGCACGGCGTCGGTGCTGGGCAACGACAGCCTCAATGGCACCGTGCCGCCGGCCTCGACCGATGTGCTGCTCACGCTGGTGGGCGCGCCGTCGGGCTACACGCTGGGCAGCGATGGCGTGCTCGCCATTGCCAGCGGCGTGGCTGCCGGTGCGGTCACGCTCACCTACCAGCTGTGCGAAGCGGCGCTGCCGGGCAACTGCGATACGGCCCAGATCCGCCTGCTGGTCGCGCCGCTGGCGGCCGCCGATGTGTTCTCCACCCCGGCCGGGCAGCTGCTGGCCGGCAACGTGGGCAGCAACGACAACGCGCCGGCCGGTGCGGTGTTCCGCGTGCCCGGCGCGGTGCCGGCGGGCCTGCAGTTCGGCGCCGATGGCAGCATCCAGTACACCCCGCCGGCCAACTTCACCGGCCCGGTCACGTTCACCTATGAGGTCTGCCTGCCCGCGCCGGACAGCGCGCAGTGCAGCACTGCCACGGCCACCATCAACGTCAACGCGGGCACCTTGGTGGCGCGCGACGACGACATCAGCGCCACGCCGCTCGCTCCCGGTGGCACCGCTGCCAGCAGCGTGCTGGTCAATGACACGCTCAACGGCGTTACGCCGCCGGCCGCCGCCAGTGTGCTGCTGAGCCTGGTCGGTGCGCCGGCCGGTTACGCGCTCGATGCCAACGGCCTGCTGCAGGTGCCCGCGGCCGCCACCAGTGGCGCGGTGGTGCTGACCTACCAGGTCTGCGAAGCGGTGCTGCCCAGCAACTGCGCCAGCGCCACCCTGCGCCTGGTGGTGACGCCGTCGGCCAGCAACGACACCTATTCCACCGCGGCCGGGCAGGCGCTCAACGGCAACGTGGGTGACAACGACAACGTGCCGGCGGGCGCGCTGTTCAGCGTGGTCGGTCCGGTGCCGGCCGGGCTGACCTTCACCGGGTCGGGCAGCTTCACCTATGTGCCGCCGGTGGGCGCTACCTCGCCGGTGAACCTCGACTACCAGGTCTGCCTGCCGGCGCCGAACGCGGCGCTGTGCGCCACGGCCAGCGCCACCATCACCATCACCGTGGGCAGCCTGGCCGCCAATGGCGATGACTTCAGCACCACCCCGATCAACCCGGTCAGTGGCGGCAGCACCACCTCGGTGCTGGCCAACGACTCGCTCAACGGCGCCACGCCGCCGGCAGTGGCCGACGTGCTGCTGTCACTGGTGGGCGCACCGGCCGGCCTGGCCATCACCGCCGAAGGCGCGGTGACCGTGGCCGCCGGTACCCCTGCCGGGGTCAAGAACCTCACCTACCAGTTGTGCGAAGCGGCCGCGCCGGGCAACTGCGACACCGCGACGATCCGCCTGGTGGTGGCACCGTCGGCGCTGGACGATGCGTTGTCCACCGCGGCCGGGCAGGTGCTCACCAGCAGCGTGGCCAGCAACGACAACGTGCCGGCCAGTGCGGTCTTCCAGGTGGTGGGTATCCCGCCGGACGGGCTGGTGCTGGCCGCCGATGGCAGCCTGGTCTACACCCCGCCAACCGGGTTCAGCGGCGCATCCACCTTCGCCTACACGGTCTGCCTGCCGGCACCCGATGCGGGCGTGTGCGCCACCGCGAACGCAACGCTCAACGTCAACAGCGGCACGCTGGTGGCCGTGGCCGATACCTTCGCCACCCCGATCGCGCCGGGCACGGCGTCGCCCACCGTGCTGACCAACGACACCCTCAACGCGGCCACGCCGTTGCCTGCCGAGGTGGTGCTGTCGCTGGTCGGCGCGCCCACCGGTTTTGCGATTGCCGCCGACGGCACCATCAGCGTGGCCACCGGCACCGCGTCCGGTGCCACCACGCTCACCTACCAGATCTGCGAGGCCGCCGCGTCGGCCAACTGCGCCACCGCCAGCGTGGCCCTGGTGGTTGCTCCGGCACCGGCCAACGACGCCTTCGCCGTGCAGGCCGGGCAGACGTTGACCGGCAATGTGTCGGGCAACGACAACATGCCGATCGGATCGGTGTACGCGCTGCAGGGCACGCCGCCGGCCGGGGTCACCTTCAACGCCGATGGCAGCTTCACCTATGTACCGCCAGCGGGCACCACCAGCCCGGCCAGCTTCGATTACCAGGCCTGCCTGCCTGCGCCGAACAGCGCCGTGTGCGGCACCGCCACGGCCACGCTGAACATCAACAACGGCCTGCTGGTGGCGGCCGATGACAGCTTCGGTGCGATCGCGCCGGGCGCCAGCACGCCCAGCGTGCTCGGCAACGATGCGCTCAACGGGGTGACCCCGCCGGCCGCGGCCACGGTGTCGCTGTCGCTGGTGGGCGCACCGGCCGGTTTCACCCTCAGCCCCACCGGTACGCTGTCGGTGGCCGCCACCGCGCCCACCGGCGCCATCGCGCTGGTTTACCAGATCTGCGAAACCGCGGCGGCCAACAACTGCGCCACGGCCACCATCGCGCTGGTGGTGCGCCCGGTGCCGGTCAACGACGTGATCGCCGTGCAGTCCGGGCAGCCCAACACCGGCAACGTGTCGGGCAACGACAACATGCCGGCCGGCTCCACCTGGAGCGTGGTCGCGCCGCCGCAGGGGCTGGTCTTCAACAGCAACGGCAGCTTCACCTACACCCCACCGGCGGGCACCATCGGCCCGGTCACCTTCAGCTACCAGGCCTGCCTGCCGGCGCCGGATGCCGCGGTGTGCGGTACCGCGACGGCGACCTTGAACATCGCGGTGAACGCGGTGGTGGCCAACGACGACACGTTCGCGGCCCCGATCACCGCCGGTTCGGCCACGCCCAGCGTGCTGGCCAACGACGCCCTCAACGGGGTCACCCCGCCGGCCTCTGCCGATGTGCAGCTGCTGCTGGTGGGCGCACCGGCCGGGTTCGTGATCAACAACGACGGCACCGTGCAGGTGCCGGCCGGCGCGACTGCCGGTGCGACGCTGCTGAACTACCAGCTGTGCGAGACCGCGTCGCCGACCAACTGCGACAGCGCCGCGATCGGCCTGGTGATCACCCCGGCACCGCAGAACGACGCGTTTGCCGTGCAGGCCGGTGGCACGCTGGTGGGCAGCAGTGTGGCCACCAACGACAGCATGCCGGCCGGCTCGACCTGGGCAGTGCAGGGCACGCCGCCGACCGGGCTGGTGTTCAACGGGGATGGCAGCTTCACCTACACCCCGCCGGTGGGCACCACCGGGGCGGTCACCTTCACCTACCAGACCTGCCTGCCTGCGCCCAACGGTGGCGTGTGCGGCCTTGCCACGGCCACGGTGAACGTCAACCTGGGCACGCTGGTGGCCGGCGATGACAGCTTCACCGGCGTCGTGCCGGGCACCGCCACGCCCAGCGTGCTGGCCAACGATGCGCTCAACGCGGTGAGTCCGCCGGCCGCGGCCAGCGTGCAGCTGAGCCTGGTGGGTGCGCCGGCCGGCTACGCCATCGCCGCCGATGGCACCATCACCGTGCCCACCGGGGTCACCTCCGGCCCGGCCACGCTGACCTACCAGATCTGCGAAACCGCCGCGCCGTCCAACTGCGATACCGCCACGGTGTCGCTGGTGATCACCCCGTCCGCGCAGAACGACGCGTATGCCGTGCAGGCCGGCGGCTCCATCAGCAACGGCAACGTGGCCGCCAACGACACCCTGCCGGCAGGCTCCACCTGGACGGTGCAGGGCGCCACACCGGCCGGGCTGGCGTTCAACGGCGATGGCACCTTCACCTACACCCCGCCGATCGGCACCGTCGGCCCGGTGGTCTTTACCTACCAGGCGTGCCTGTCGGCGCCGAACGCCTCGCTCTGCGACAGCGCCAGCGTCACCCTCAACATCAGCAACGGCACCCTGGTGGCGGTTGACGACACCCTCAGCGGGGTCGCTGCAGGAGGCACCACCAGCGTCAGCGTGCTGGCCAACGACACGCTCAATGCGGTGAGTCCGCCGCTGCCGGCCAGCGTTGTGCTGACCCTGGTGGGTGCGCCGGCCGGGTACACCCTCAATGCCGACGGCACCCTTGGCGTGGGCAGCACCGTGACATCGGGCACCACCACGCTCACCTACCAGATCTGCGAAGCCGCCGCGCCGACCAACTGCGATACCGCCAGCATCACCGTCATCGTCAGCCCCACGCCGCAGAACGATGCCTTCTCGGTGCAGGCCGGGCAGACGTTGAGCAACAGCGTGGCGACCAATGACAGCCTGCCGCCGGGCTCGACCTTCACCGTGCAGGGCACCCCGCCGGCCGGGCTGACCTTCAACCCCGACGGGTCGTTCACCTACGCCCCGCTGCCCGGCACGCCGAGCCCGGTGACCTTCACCTACCAGGCCTGCCTGCCCGCACCGAACGTGGTGTGCGCCACCGCCAGCGTCACCCTCAACATCGCCACCGGCTCGCTGCTGGCCGGCAACGACACGCTCAGCGGCGTGGCACCGGGCACCACCTCGGCGGCCAGCGTGCTGGCCAACGACAGCCTCAACGGTGTGTCGCCGCCGGCGGCGGCCAACGTGCTGCTGACCCTGGTCGGCGCACCGGCGGGCTTTGCGATCACGCCCACCGGCACCATCAGCGTGGCCACCGGCGTCAGTGCCGGACCGACCTCGTTGACCTACCAGATCTGCGAAGCCGCCGCGCCGGGCAACTGCACCACCGCCAGCGTCACCGTCATCGTCAGCCCGACGCCGCAGAACGACGCGTTCTCGGTGCAGGCCGGGCAGACGCTGAGCAACAGCGTGGCCAGCAACGACAGCATGCCGGCCGGCTCCACCTGGGCGGTGCAGGGCATGCCGCCGCCGGGCCTGACCTTCAACCCCGATGGCAGCTTCACCTACGCGCCGCCGGCCGGTGCGGTGTCGCCGGTGGGCTTCACCTACCAGGCCTGCCTGCCGGCGCCGAACGGCAGCCTGTGTGCCACCGCCACGGTGGCGCTGAACATCAACAACGGCACCCTGAGTGCAGGCGATGACACCCTGGTCGGCGTGCTGCCCGGTGCCACCATCGGCACCAGCGTGCTCGCCAACGACAGCCTCAACGGCGTGTCGCCGCCGGCCGCGGGCGATGTGTTGTTGAGCCTTGTGGGCGCGCCGGGTGGCGTCACGCTCAACCCCGACGGCACCATCACCGTGGGCAGCGGCGTGGGCTCCGGGCCGACCACCCTCACCTACCAGATCTGCGAAGCGGCCGCGCCGTCCAACTGCGACACCGCCAGCGTCACCGTGGTGGTCACCCCGGCGCCGCAGGATGACGCCTACGCCGTGCAGGCCGGGCAGACCCTGTCCAACACCGTGGCCGCCAACGACAACACCCCGCCCGGTGCGCAGTTCACGTTGCAGGACACCGCGCCGGCCGGCTTGACGTTCAACGCCAACGGCAGCTTCACCTACACCCCGGCGGTCGGCGTGGTCGGCCCGGTCAGCGTGGCCTACCAGGTCTGCCTGCCGGCGCCGAATGCCAGCCTGTGCGGGCGCGCCATCGTCACCATCAGCATCAACAACGGCCAGCTGGTGGCCGGCGATGACACGTTCACCGGCGTCGCACCGGGCACCACCTCCGGGCCCAGCGTGCTGGCCAACGACAGCCTCAACGGGGTGTCGCCGCCGGCTGCGGGCGATGTGCTGCTGAGCCTGGTCGACGCGCCGGCGGGCTTCAGCATCGGCACCGACGGCAGGATCAGCGTGTCCACCGGCGTCACTTCGGGTGCAACCGCGCTCACCTACCAGATCTGCGAAGCCGCCGCGCCCGCCAACTGCGACACCGCCAGCGTCACCGTGGTGGTCAGCCCGGCACCGCAGAACGATGCGTACTCGGTACCGGCCGGGCAGACGCTGACCAACACCGTGGCCAGCAACGACAGCATGCCGGCCACGGCGGTCTATACCGTGCTGGGTGCGACTCCGGCCGGCCTGAGCCTGACCAGCACCGGCGCGTTCACCTACACCCCGCCGGGCGGCACGCCGAGCCCGGTCAGCTTCACCTACCAGGCCTGCCTGCCCGCGCCGTACGCGGCCAGCTGCGGCACCGCCACGGTCACCATCAACATCAACAACGGCACGCTGGTGGCCGGCGATGATGTGCTCACCGATGTGCTGCCCGGCGCCACCTCGTCGGCCAGCGTGCTCGCCAACGACCGCCTCAACGGGGTCAGCCCGCCGCCGCCTGGCGATGTGATCCTCAGCCTGGTGGGCGCACCGGCCGGCATCTCCATCAGCCCCGATGGCACGATCAGCGTGGGCACTGGCGTCGCGTCGGGCGCCACCCAGATCACCTACCAGATCTGCGAAGCCGCCGCGCCGGCCAACTGCACCACCGCCGGTGTCACCCTGGTGATCACCCCGGCCCCGCAGAACGACAGCGTCACCGCCCCGGCCGGGCGCCCGACCCTTGGCAACGTGTCGTCCAACGACAACACGCCGCCGGGCGCGCTCCACACCCTCACCAGCGGTGCAGTGCCCGGGCTGGTGTTCAACGCCGACGGCACCTTCAGCTACACCCCACCGTCGGGCACCACCGGGCCGGTGACCTTCACCTACCAGGTATGCCTGCCTGCGCCGTACAGCGCGCAGTGCGGCACGGCCAGCGTCACGCTCACATTGTCCGGCTCGGCCAACGTGGTGCTGTCGGTCAACGACGACTTCACCGCTACGCCGGTGGACCCGTCGGTGGGCGGCACCATCGCGCGCTCGGTGCTGGACAACGACAGCTTCAACAACGTGTCGCCGCCGCCGGTGGGCAGCGTGGTGGCCAGCCTCACCGGCAGCACGCCGGGCTACACCATGAACAACCAGGGCCAGATCATGGTGGCCGCCGGCGTGCAGCCGGGCCAGGTGCAACTGGCCTACCAGCTGTGCGAGAACGGCGTGCCGACCAACTGCACCACGGCCATCGCCACGGTGCTGGTGCAGGGGCCGGTGGGTGCGCTGCTGGCGGTGGACGACAGCGCCGGTCCGATCGGGCCAGCCGGGCAGGCACGCGTGTTGAACGTGTTCACCAACGACACCTTCAACACCGCACCGCTGGACCCGGCCCAGGTGAGCTTCGCGCCGGTGGCCACCCCCGCGCTGACCTTCAGCGCCGATGGCTGGGTGGACGTGGCCGCCGGGCTGGCACCGGGCAGCTACAGCACCACCTACACCCTGTGCCTGCTCAACCAGCCCACCGTGTGCGACACCGGCACGGTCAGCGTGACCGTCATCGCGGTCCCGCCGGGCGTTGATGCCGAGGATGACCAGGTGCAGGTGCCGCAGGACGGCGTGATCGAGATCGACGTGCTGGGCAACGACCGCGTCAACGGCACGCCGATCGATCCGGACACGGTGACGGTGACCATCACCGCGCCGCCGCCGTATGGCACGGCCACGGTGATGCCGCGCGCCCGCATCCGCTTCGCCGCGTTGACCAACTTCGCCGGCGTGCAGGGCTTCGACTACCAGGTGTGCGACGTGGCCGACCCGGCCATGTGCGCCAGCGCCACGGTCACCGTGACCGTGGAGCCGAACGTGCTCACCCTGGTGGACGACGCGGTCACCATGGAGACCACCGCGCCCGTGCAGATCGACGTGCTGGCCAACGACAGCGCCCGCAGTGCACCGCTGGATCCGGCCTCGCTGCAGGTGGTGACCGCACCGACCCACGGCAGCGTGCAGTGCGCCAACGGCCTGTGCAGCTACACGCCCGCCGCCGGGTTCGCCGGCACCGACAGCTTCCGCTACCGGGTCTGCGACGTGTCCATTCCCACCGCACTGTGCGCCGAAGCCAACGTGGCGGTCACCGTGTCCGGCCAGCAGGCCGTGCTGCGCCTGACCAAGGTGGCCGCCAAGCGCAGCGCGCAGATCGGCGACCTGGTGCGCTACACGGTGACCATCGACAACGTGGGCGAGGTGGATGCCAACGGCGCCACCCTGCTGGACACGCTGCCGCCGGGCTTCACCTTCGTGCGCGGCGGGTTCGCGGTGCAGGACGCCGACAACGATGCGCGCACCAGTGGCGTCCAGCCGCTGCGCATCGACGGCATCGACATCCCGGTGGGCGAGCGCGCCACGGTGGTGTACTACCTGCGCGTCGGGGCGGGCACCGGCACCGGTGTGCACACCAACCGCATCACCGCCATCGATGGCGAGAACCGCAGCATCGGCAACGTGGCCTCGGCCGATGTGGACATCACCACCGATCCGCTGCTCGACGAGAGCCTGATCATCGGCAGCGTGTTCGACGACCGCAACGGCAACGGCGTGCAGGACCCGGGCGAGCGGGGCATTCCGGGCGTGCGCGTGGCAGCGGTGGAAGGCCTGCTGATGGAGACCGATGCCTTCGGCCGCTATCACCTGGTGGGCATCCCCGGCGGCCAGGCACGCGGGCGCAACTTCATCCTCAAGGTCGACCCGTCCACGTTGCCCAGCGGGGCCCGCTTCACCACGCCCAATCCGCTGGTCCGGCGGATCACGCCCGGGCTGCCGGCACGGTTCGACTTCGGTGTGCGCATGCCCGATGGCGCGCTGAGTGCCGCATCGCCCGCCGACGCGACGGCGCCCCGGCCGGTCCGGATCGAACTGGGCGATGCCTTGTTCGCACCCGGCAGCGCCCGCCTGGATGCCAGCCGTGACGCCGTGCTGGACAAGGCGGCACAGGCGCTGGTCACACGCGGCGGCGGCCGTGCGCTGCTCACGGCCGCCCCGGGCCAGGAGGCCCTGGCACGGCAGCGTGCGCAGGCGGTGCAGGCCGCACTGGCCACGCGCGTGCCGACGACGGTTGCAGCGGCCAGCCACATCGAGGTCGTGGGCGGCGACGGCAGCACGCTGTACCGGCTGCGGCTGGACGATCCACCCGAGCCTCCTCCCGGCGCGGACCGCACCACCAGGGAGGGGCGTTGACCATGGATATCACCCTGAGCAGACCCTCGACCTGGACCGCGCTTCTTCTTCGCCGTGCGCCGCTCACGCTGGGCACCGCGCTGTTGCTGGCCACCGCGCCGGCCATCGCCCAGACGGCGCTGCCGCCCACCGCACCGGATGCGATCCGCTGCCAGGACGACAGCTGCCGCAGCGACGACGGCCTGCTGCTGCGCATCGGCGATGACGATGGCGCGGTGCTGCCGTTGCCGGGCCGCGTTGATCCGCGCGCGGCCAACGCGGTACCGCTGGCACCGGCCACCACGCCGGATGTCGCCGGTCCCGGCGGCCAGTTCATGGCCGAACTGCCCAATGGCGGCGTGGTGTGGGCCACCGAAGACCCCACCATGGTGCCGCCCAGCCTGAGCGTGCAGGCGGCGGCCACGGTGCCGTTCGAAAACGGCCGGGTGATCCGCCCGCTGCGCTTCCACAGCTACAACAACTACGCCTCGTTCATCCAGAAACTGGAGGTGACGCTGTACCGCGGCACCGACACCGACCTGGTCACCCCGCTGGCGCGGATCCCGTTGCCCGCCGATTACGTGGGCGACGCCGAATGGGATGGCACGCTGCCCGAACAGATCAAGCTGCGCACCGGCGATGACCTGATCTACGTGGCCCGCGCCTACGGTGCCGGCGGCGCGTTCGACGAGACGCGCATCCAGCGCATCCAGCTGGTCACCCCGGCCGACTTCGACCGCGGCCTGCAGGTCACCCGCGAGAACGTGCAGAAAACCCTGGGCCAGGCGCTCGACGGCGACAGCGCGCAGGACCTGCAGGTCAGCAACAGCATCTACGGGCAAAGCACGCTGCGCCTGCAGAACATTCCCATCCACGGCTCACGCGTGCGCCTGTATGGGCGCAATCTGGAACCCAACAGCCGGGTGCGCATCAACGGCCAGGACTTCCCGGTGGACCTGGAGCAGAAGTTCGCCGCCGAGTTCCTGGAGCCGGTGGGACAGCACCGCTACGACGTCAGCGTGGAAGCGCGCGATGCCCCTTCGGCGCAACGCCAGCTGGACGTGGATGTGACCGGTCGCTACCTATTCCTGGTGGCCATCGCCGACGTGACGCTGTCCAAGAACAGCGCCAGCGGCAACGTGCAGCCGCTGGCCGCCGACGATCGCGACACCGACGGTTTCCTCAGCGATGGCCGGTTGGCGTTCTATCTGAAGGGCAAGATGCGCGGCAAGTACCTGGTGACCGCGCAGGCCGACACCCAGGACCGCGAGCTGAAGTACCTGTTCCGCGACTTCACCCAGGCCGATGCACAGGACGTGTTCCGCCGCCTCGACCCGGACCTGTATTACCCGGTGTACGGCGACGATTCCACCACCTACCGCGACGTGGATACCCAGGGCCGCTTGTATCTGCGCGTGGACTGGGACCAGAGCCAGGCGCTGTGGGGCAACTACGCCACCGGCATCACCGGCACCGAGTACGGCCAGTACGTGCGCTCGCTGTACGGCGGCGCGTTGAACTGGCGCTCGCTGGAGGCCACGCCGCTGGGCGAGGCGCGTTCGCAGCTGAAGGTGTTCGGGTCCGAAGCGCAGTCGGCACCGGGGCATAGCGAATTCCTCGGCACCGGCGGCAGCCTGTACTACCTGCGCCACACCGATGTGCTGCCCGGTTCGGAGCAGGTGGTGCTGGAAGTGCGCGATCGCACCACCGGGCGCACCGAAACCCGCGCCACCCTGCAGGAGGGCGTGGACTACGAGATCGACGACCTGCAGGGTCGCCTGATCCTGACCCGCCCGCTGGCCCAGCTCACCCGCGAGAACGTTCGCAGCATCACCCGTGACATGCCGCTGGACGGCTACGACCAGTTGCTGCTGGTGGACTACGAATACGTGCCGCTGGGCTTCAGCAGCGACGACGTCACCTACGGTGCGCGCGGCCGCCAGTGGATCGGTGACCACGTGGCGATCGGGGGCACCTGGATCGACGAAAACCGCAGCGGCGAAAACTACAGCCTCAAGGGCGCCGACCTGACCCTGCAGGCCGGGCGCGGTACTTACCTGAAGGTGGAACAGACCCGCACCGATGCGACTGCCGCACCCGTGTTCTATTCGGACAACGGCGGCCTGAGCTTCATCCGCCGCAACCCGTACGAAGGGCGGCGCTCGGGCACGGCCAGCGCGGTGGAAGCGCGCGCCAACCTGCGCGAGCTGGGCTGGACCGCGCAGGACTGGAGCGTGGGCGCGTGGTGGCGCGACGTAGATGCCGGTTTCTCGGTAGCCCGCCAGGACACCGGCCAGCCGATCCAGGAATACGGCGCGGAGTTCCTGGGCTACCTCACCGACGACTTCAGTCTGTACGGCCGCCACACCCGCACCGAGCAGGGCGAGCTGGCCCTGGAGCAGAGCCAGCTCACCGCCGAGTGGCGGCTGGGCAACGACGGCCAGCTCACCGGCGAACTGCGCCGCGTGCGCGAAGAACAGGCGCTGCAGGACGTGTCGGCGATGCTGGCGGCAATCGGCTACCGGCAGCGTTTCGGGTCGTCGTGGGAGCTGTACGGCACCGGCCAGGTGACCCTGGACGATGACGGCGGCGCGTACGAGAAGAACGACCTGCTCACCCTGGGCGCGCGCTACCTGTTCGGCGACCGCAGCAGCGTGGGCGCCGAAGTCAGCGGCGGCAGCCGCGGCAACGGGGCCAAGGTGGATGCCGAGTACCGCATGGCGCCGGACCACAGCCTGTACGGCAGTTACAGCTACAGCACCGACCGCACCGGCACCGACCCGCTGTTCGACACCGGCCTGCAGAGCGGCTGGACGCTGGGCCAGCGCTGGCGCCTGAGCAACCAGGTCAACGTGTACAACGAAAGCCAGTACCTCAAGGACCGCCGCCAGGACAGCGCCGGGCTGGTGCACACCTTCGGCATGGACTTCTATCCCGCGCAGGGCTGGAACCTGGGCTTCACCGTGATGGACGGCGAACTGGATTCCACCGTGGGCCGCATCGACCGCCGCGCATACAGCGTCAGCGGCGGCCGCACCGACGCGGTGGCGCAGTGGAACAGCAAGCTGGAGTACCGCCGCGACAGCGGTGCCGAGCAGCGCGAGCAGTGGGTGACCACCAACCGCCTGCTGTACAAGCTCAACGAAGACTGGCGCTTTGCGCTGCGCGCCAACTACGCCGACACCGACGACCGGATCAATCCGGTGGCCGATGCCAAGCTGGTGGAGACCAACATGGGCTTTGCCTGGCGCCCGCACGACAACACCGGGTGGGCCGGCTTCGGCAAGTTCACCTATCTCTACGACGTGGCCTCGCTGGGCCAGGAAGGCGGCAACCTCTACGACCAGCGCTCGCAGGTGCTGTCGGTGGAGGGCATCCGCCAGCTGGGCGCGCGCTGGGAAGTGGCCGCCAAACTCGCCTCACGCTGGGGCGACTACCGCACCGGCCGCGGCGAAGGCGCCTGGCTGAACAGCCGCGCCGACTTCGCCGCGCTGCAGCTGCGTTACCGCCTGTTCGAGAAGTGGGAAGGGCTGGCCGAGCACCGCTGGCTGAAGGTACGCGACGGTGGCGTCCGCAAGGGCTGGCTGCTGGGCGTGGACCGCCGGGTGGGCGAGAACTTCAAGGTCGGGGTGGGCTACAACTTCACCGAGTTCAGCGACGACATGACCGAGCTGAAGTATGACCAGAAGGGGTTCTTCTTGAATATGGCGGGGTACTACTAGGCTTCGGTGTTGGCTGGCCTGCCACGCATCGGTCTTCGTCATTGTCTGGCCTGCCACGCATGGCGTGGCACTACCGGAGATGGCGGCTTCGGCGGTCGGCTCCGGCCGCCGCTCGTAGAGCCGGGCTCTGCCCGGCTGGGCCACCGACCAACCCGACCCCTTGCCATGCTGCTGGCCGGTTCCGCACCGCCCTGCTCGCCGGGCTGAATGCCTGCCAACACTTTTCGGCTGAATGGGGTAGGGGAACCCAGTCGTTCAGCGGAAATCGACGCTCCGTGGTCGCATTTATTCGATCAAGCTATTGATTTAAAAGGCGTTTGCCGTATTTTTTGACCCTCTCGCCACTGTCATCATTTCGCGGTACGTTATCCGGGTAATCAGTGCCATCGTTGCATGAACAGAACGCTGGAACTTCTTTCCCCTTTAGCAGTCCAAGTTTCAGACTGCTAAGATGAGCCCTATGAGCCAGAACACGTCTACTGCCCTTGTGGCAAACAATCTCCCGATTCCCAGTGCGCTCGGTTCGCTGGACGCCTACATCGGTGCCGTGCACCAGATCCCGGTGCTGTCGGTCGATGACGAGCAGGATTTGGCCCGCCGCTTCCGCGACGAGCTGGACCTGGACGCCGCGCGCGAGCTGGTCCACTCCCACCTGCGCTTCGTGGTGCACGTGGCCCGTGGCTACAACGGCTACGGCCTTGCCCTGGGCGACCTGATCCAGGAAGGCAACATCGGCCTGATGAAGGCGGTGAAGCGCTTCGACCCGGACATGGGCGTACGCCTGGTGTCGTTCGCGGTGCATTGGATCCGTGCGGAAATGCACGAGTTCATCCTGAAGAACTGGCGCATCGTGAAGGTCGCCACCACCAAGGCGCAGCGCAAGCTGTTCTTCAACCTGCGCAAGTCCAAGACCCGTCTGGGCTGGATGAACGCGGCCGAAGTGCGCGCGGTGGCCAAGGATCTGAACGTTTCCGAGCGCGAAGTGCTTGAAATGGAATCGCGCCTGTCCGGCCGCGATATCGGTTTCGATGCGCCCAGCGACGAAGACAACGAAAACGCCCCGCCGTCGCCGGCTGCGTACCTGGTGGCCGACGCGGAAGATCCGTCGATGGCCTACGAGCGTGCCGACAGCGAAGACAACAAGCTGCAGCTGCTGCGCGAAGGCATGGCCGAACTGGATGCGCGTTCGCGCGACATCATCCGCCGTCGCTGGTTGGACGCGGACAGCAAGGTCACCCTGCAGGAGCTGGCCGACGAGTACGGTGTGTCGGCCGAACGCATCCGCCAGGTCGAGGCGAACGCGCTGAAGAAGATGAAGGCGCTGTTTACCGCGTAATGCGGGGCGGCGTTGAGGTGATGAAAGGCCCGGCACTGCCGGGCCTTTTCTTTTCTGGAAGCGTCGGTCCTGTAACGCAACGGCCCGGCAATGCCGGGCCGCTGACGTCACACGCTCCATGCCATGCACGGATCAGCGCGGCCTCACTTCTCCCGCGCGATCGCACGCCAGCCGATGTCGGTGCGGTGGAACTCGTTGTCCCAGGTCACCTTCGCCACGCCGGCATACGCGTTGGCCTGCGCATCGCCCACGCTGTCGCCCAGCGCCGCCACGCACAGCACCCGGCCGCCCGCGCTCACCACCTGGCCCTGCGCGTCCAGCGCCGTGCCTGCATGGAACACCTTGGCCGTGGCTGGCACCGTGTCCAGGCCGTGGATCACATCGCCGCTGATCGGCGTTTCCGGGTAGGGCGCCGCCGCCATCACCACGCCCAGCGACGGGCGCGGATCCCACTGCGCCTGGACCTCGTGCAGGCGTGCGTCGATGGCCGCCTGGACCAGCTCCACCAGGTCCGACTGCAGGCGCAGCATCACCGGCTGCGTTTCCGGGTCGCCGAAGCGCACGTTGAACTCGATCACCTTCGGCGCGCCGTTGGCATCGATCATCAGCCCGGCATAGAGGAAGCCGGTGAACGGAATGCCGTCGGCGATCATGCCCTGCACGGTCGGGTTGACCACCTCGCGCATCACCCGGGCATGCACCGCGTCGGTGACCACCGGGGCCGGCGAGTACGCGCCCATGCCGCCGGTGTTCGGGCCGGTGTCGCCGTCGCCCACGCGCTTGTGGTCCTGCGAGGTCGCCATCGGCAGCGCGGTGGTGCCGTCCACCATGGAAATGAAACTGGCTTCTTCGCCGTCGAGGAACTCCTCGATCACCACGCGCGCGCCGGCGTCGCCGAACGCGTTGCCCGACAGCATGTCGCGCACCGCGTCTTCGGCCTCGGCCAGGGTCATCGCCACGATCACGCCCTTGCCCGCGGCCAGGCCATCGGCCTTGACCACGATCGGTGCGCCCTTCTCGCGGATGTAAGCCAGCGCCGGCTCGATCTCGGTGTGCACCGCATAGAACGCGGTGGGGATGTTGTGGCGGGCCAGGAAGTCCTTGGCGTACGCCTTGCTGCCTTCCAGCTGCGCGGCGGCGGCGGTCGGCCCGAAGATGCGGTGCCCGGCGGCGCGGAAACGGTCCACCACGCCGGCCACAAGCGGCACTTCCGGGCCGACCACGGTCAGGCCGATGCCTTCGGCGGCCACCAGGGCCAACAGCCCGTCCAGGTCGGTGACCTTGACCGGCACGTTGCGGCACTTGGCCTCGGTCGCGGTACCGGCGTTGCCGGGGGCCACGATCACTTCCTCCACCGTCGCGGACTGGGCCAGTTTCCAGGCCAGGGCGTGTTCACGGCCGCCGGCGCCGATGACCAGGATCTTCAATGCAGTTCTCGCGTGTGGGGGCAGGCCCGCGATTTTACGCGGTGTCGGCCGGGCCTGCATTCGCCCCGGCTCAGGGCGTGTCGCAGCCCTCACGTTGCAGCGAGTCGGGCACCGTATACGCCCGTAGCGTCGGGTCGAAGATCAGCCGGTGATACTCTTGGAACGGGCCGGCGCAGTCCTGCCCGGTGCCGCGCACGATGAGCGGCCAGAAGCCGTCCACCGCCTCGTTGCTGCCCAGCTGCGTGCTGAAGTCGATGTTGTAGTGCGCGTCCTCGCACACGGAGCGCTCCGCATCGCAGTCTTGGCTGCCGTCGTTGTCCAGGTGGTCGCGGTAGCTGGCCACCTCGCGCAGGTAGTCGCCGTGCATCGCCACATAGCTGCGGTTGATCCGCGTGGTGCCGCGGCGGGCCCACGGATGGGTGATGATGAAGGCGTCGCGCTGCGGCCCCAGCCCCACGATTCCCACCGTGCCCGGCGCCCCCCACTGGCCGTACTGGGCCTGCAGGCGCTGGGCGATGATGCGGAAGGGCACTTCCAATGCCATCAACTGTTCCACCCCGCTGGTGTCCTTGGGCACGCGCGCATCCTCGCCCACCTGCAGCGCGTACAGGTCGATCCGGCCCGGCTCCACGCTGGCGGCATCCTCCAGCCGCTGGCAGACCGCCAGCAGGGTGCGCGCGCGGCCATCGCGATGCACCGGTTCACGCGCGCACACCTCCCGCGTGACCGGGCGCTGCGCGTCCACCTCGGTGTCTTCCCACTGGTCCTGCCAGGCGCCCTCCAGCCGTGCGCGGCCGCCGTAACGCGCCTGCAGGAAGCCCAGCAGACGTTGCTCGGTGGTGCCGCGCAGGTGGGGCATAGCCTCTATCGGCGCGCTGGTATCGAGCGCCCGTCGCGGCTTGGTGGGGTTGGCCGGTGAGCTGCTGTTGGTGCAGCCGGCCAGCAGCACAAGCAGGGCGGTGGCCAGCGCGGGCCGGTGCGGGCAGGTCACTGCACGGCCCGCGCGCACCATCACTCGCACCCTTCGCGGTTCAATGTATCGGGGAAAGCGTAGGTCCAGGTCTTCGCGTCCAGGGTGAAGCGATGCTCGCGGCGCACCGGGGTGCGGCCACAGCTCATCCCGGTTTCCTCGATCACCAGCGGCCACTGCCGTGCAGCCGGGTCGCGGGCATCGAAGGTGAGGGCGAAATCGAGGTTGAACAGGCGGGCCTGGCAGTCCGGCTCGGCGTCGGCATCGTCGCAGTCGTAGGCACTGCTGTTGTCGATGTGGCTGCGCACGCCACCGGCCTCCACCAGCCCGTTCGGGCCGGGCAGCACCAGCGTCTGGGTGATCAGCGAATAGCCCTGGCCAAACCAGCCGTGCTCGATGCGGAACCCGTAGAAGTCGCTGCCGGCGCGGATGATCTGCACCGTGCCGGGCTGGCCCTGGCTGCCGAAGTTCTGGCCGGTCAGTTCGGCGGCCACGGCGAAACGGTCGGCCTCGGGGCGCAGTACGAAGAAGTCGATCGCGCCCGGGTCCGGGTGCGCGCCGTCCAGCGGCCAGCCGCATACAGCCAGCAGCTGCTGCCAGCTGTCGCCGGTCACTACCGGTTGTTCGGCGCAGACGCGCCAGTCGGTGGGGCGGGTGTCGCCATCCTGGTTCCAGCTGCCACGCCACTGACCGTCCAGTTTCGCGGCCTTGCCATAGCGTTCGGTCAGAAAGGCCTGCAGCCGCGCGGTACGGCTGACGTGGGCCACCGGTGCGGCAGGCGTCTGCGCCGCAACGGGGGCGGCCGGGGTCGCCGGTTCACTGGCCGGGGTGCACCCGGCCAGCGCGGCCGCACTGGCAATGGCCAGCGCGGCGAGGGTCTTCATGTGCTGCGGGGACATCCGTGTCGCTCCAAGGGTCAGTGGCGGAAGTGGCGGACGCCGGTGAACACCATGGCCAGGCCGTGTTCGTCGGCAGCGGCGATCACTTCGTTGTCGCGCATCGAGCCGCCCGGCTGGATCACCGCCTTGATGCCGGCCGCAGCGGCGGCATCGATGCCATCGCGGAACGGGAAGAACGCATCGGAGGCCATCACCGAGCCTTCCACCACCAGGTTCGCGTCGGCCGCCTTGATGCCGGCGATGCGCGCCGAGTACACCCGGCTCATCTGCCCGGCACCCACGCCGATGGTGCGGTTGTCCTTGGCATACACGATGGCGTTGGACTTCACGAACTTGGCCACCTTCCAGGCGAACAGCAGGTCGGCAAACTGCTTGTCGGTGGGGGCCAGCGTGCTCACCACGGTCAGTTCGTCGCGCGCCATGCCACGGTTGTCCGCGCTCTGGATCAGCAGGCCCGAGCCCACGCGCTTGGTGTCGTAGTTGTTGCGGCCCTGCCCATGCGGAATGCGCAGCACGCGCACGTTGGCCTTCTTCTGCGCGTATTCCAGCGCAGCCGGTTCGTAGTCCGGGGCGATCAGCACTTCAACGAACTGGCGGTCCAGGATCACCTTGGCGGTGGCGGCATCCAGCGGCTGGTTGAAGGCGATGATGCCGCCGAAGGCGCTGGTCGGGTCGGTCGCGTAGGCCAACTCGTAGGCATCGCCGTTGCCGGCACCCACGGCCACGCCGCACGGGTTGGCATGCTTGACGATCACGCAGGCCGGCGCGTCGAACTGGCGCACGCATTCCCACGCCGCGTCGGCGTCGGCCAGGTTGTTGTAGCTCAGCTCCTTGCCCTGCAGCTGCTGGAAGGTGGCCAGCGTGCCCGGCACCGGGTACAGGTCGCGGTAGAACGCGCCGCTCTGGTGCGGGTTCTCGCCGTAGCGCAGGTCCATCACCTTCACGAAGCTGGAATTCATCTGCGCCGGGAATTCGCTGCGCACCGGCACCGCCGCATCGCGGGCGGCAACGGCGGACAGGTAGTTGCTGATCGCCGCGTCGTACTGGGCCACGCGGTTGAACGCGGCCACCGAGAAGGCAAAGCGCTTGGCGGCCGACAGCTTGCCGTCGTTGGCGTCCAGTTCGGCCAGCAGCTCGGCGTACTGCGCCGGGTCGGTGGCCACGGCCACGCGCGCGAAGTTCTTCGCGGCCGAGCGCAGCATCGCCGGGCCGCCGATGTCGATGTTCTCCACCGCATCGTCCAGCGTGCAGTCGGCCTTGGCGGTGACCGACTCGAACGGGTACAGGTTCAGCACCAGCAGGTCGATCGCGCCGATGCCGTGTTCGGCCATCACCGCGTCATCCAGCCCGGCACGGCCGAGCAGGCCGCCGTGCACCATCGGGTGCAGGGTCTTGACCCGGCCGTCCATCATTTCCGGGAAGCCGGTGACGTCGGCCACGTCCTTGACGGCCAGGCCCGCCTCGCGGATCGCCTTGGCGGTGCCGCCGGTGGACAGCAGCTCCACGTTGCGCGCCGCCAGGGCGCGGGCCAGGTCGATCAGACCGGTTTTGTCGGAGACGGACAGGAGGGCCCGACGAACGGGCAACAGATCAGCAGTCATGGGGACAGGGCAATCGGCAGCGGAGCGGGGCCAATATTGTAGGCGGTGGGGGCCGGTGGCGGGCGCCGCCCGGCCGATATTGCCCCCGGCAGCCGCATCCGGCACACCGCCCGGCCCCCGCAGGCCGGCGGCGCTGGGGTAGGCTGCGCGCTCTGCCAGGGATTTGCAGGTCCAGAACGTGTCGACAGCAACATGGAAGGGGCCGCTGCTGGCCAGCCTGGTGGTATTCGCCGGGACCGGCACCGCCGTGCAGGCGCAGGACACCGCGCGCGGGGCGGCCGACGCACCGGTGCAGGTCGTGGAGATTGCGGCGCTGCCGGTGGCGGTGGATGCCGCCCACGGGGCCAGCGTGCCGGCCGATGCCGACGGGTCCAGCAGTGACGACCTGGAGCAGCGTGCCTACCGGGCCTACGAAGACCAGGACTGGCCCCAGGCCAGCCGCCTGATCGCGCAGGCCATCGCGCTGGCGCCGGACCAGGCCGGCCTGTACCGCCTGAAGGCCTACATCGCCGCCGCGACCGGCGACGACGCCGGGGTGCTGGCGGCGGCGGAGCAGGCGCTGCAGCGCGATCCGGGCGATGCCGAAAGCCTGCAGCTGCGTGGCAGTGCGCGGGCCAAGGCGGGTGATGCGCAGGGCGCGTTGGCCGACTATGCCGCGGCCTTGCAGGCGGGCTGGCATACCAGCGGCTTCTTTCGCAATTACCTGTACGTGCTCAACCAGCAGCATGCCAACGCGCGGATGCTGGAGGTGCACGCCGCCTACGAAGACGCCTACCGCCGCGACCCTGAAGGCACCGGGCTGCACCCGGACATTCCCTTCCATGCCGCCCAGGCCTACCAGCACCTGGGCCAGCCGCGCCGCGCGCTGGACCTGCTGGACCAGGCCATCGCACAGTTGCCCCAGGTGGCCGGCTACTACGGCAACCGCGCGCTGGCCCAGCACGCGCTGGGCCGCTCCAGCCAGTCGCTGGCCGACGATGCGCGGGCGATGCAGCTGGACCCCACCGAGCCGCTGTATCCCTACAACCGCGGCGTGACCCGGTTGGACCTGGGCGACGCGGCCGGGGCGCTGCAGGACTTCAAGGCGGCCGTAGCGCTGGGCAAGGACGACGCCGATACCTGGCTCAACATCGGCGTGGTCGAGGAGCGGCTGGGCCACACGCGTGAGGCGCTGGCCGCCTATGACCGTGCGTTGGCGAAGGCGCCGGGCAACGCGAAGGCGCTGACCAACCGCCTGTCGCTGCTGGGCAAGGCCGGAAAGGGCGATGCCGCGGCGGTAGCCGCGCAGGCCGCCCACCTGCCCACCGAAAACCAGGCGCAGCTGCTCTTCAACCAGGGCCAGGCGCAGACCCGGGCAGGGCAGTGGCAGGCCGCTGCGGATCTGTTCGCGCAGGCGGTGCGGCTCGACCCCGGCCTGGACACCGCCTGGCTCAACCTCGGTGTGGCGCAGGCCCGGCTGGGGCAGCATCAGCGTGCGCTGGACACCTTCAACGATTACATCCAGCGCGCTCCGCTCAAGACCCTCGGCCTGCTCAACCGCGCCAACGTGCTGCACGAACTGGGCGATGACGGCGCGGCCGAGAAGGACCTGCTGCGTGCCGCCCAGCTGGAGCCGGGCAACCTCGACATCCAGCAGCGCCTGGCCACCCACTACAGCCGCACCGGCCAGACCGACAAGGCGCGGCGCTACTATGCCCAGCTGGTGCAGCTGCCGGGCAACCTGTCGCCCGATGCCTTCATCAACTACGCGGCGATGCTGCTGCAGCTGGGCGATACCCGCGAGGCGGCGGTGGTGGCGGCCAACGGTGTGGCGCGTTTTCCGGACGACTACGGCCTGCGCGTGAACCTGGGCAATGCATTGGGGGACAGCGGCCAGCACCCGCAGGCGGTGGACGCCTACCGCGCGGCGATGCGGCTGCAGCCGGCGCGCCTGGACGCGCACTACAACCTGGGAAACCTGTACCTGCAGCAGCTCAAGCAGCCGCGCAAGGCCGTGCAGGAATACCGCACCGCGTTGAAGCTGCAGGGCGATCCGGAGCTGGACGTTTCGGCCCAGCGCGGACAGCGCATGGACATCCACCTCAACCTGGCCAGCGCGCTGGCCGACACCGGCGATGCGGACGCCGCGCGCCGCGCGCTGCAGGCCGCCATCGATGACGCACCGGACGATTACCGGCCGTGGTTCAACCGCGCCGCGATGGCACTGTCGGCCGGCAACCCGGCGGCGGCCGCGCCGGACTTCGAGGCGGCGTGGGTGCGCCTGGACGCACTGCAACACGCGCAGCCGGCGCAGGCGCAGCCTGACCTGGCGTTGCAGGAACACGCCGGCTACGTGCTGTTCCACCTGGGGCGCACCGGCGAGGCGGCCAGCCGCATGCAGCAGGTGCTGCAGGCGCAGCCGGACAACATCGACGCGCAGCGCAACTATGGCTACATGCTGCTGGACCTGGGCCGGCCACAGGATGCGAAGCGGTTGTTCGACCAGGCCTTCACCCGCGAACCGGACGAGGTGGACGGCTGGCTGGGCATGCTGGCCTGCGCGATGCTGGAGAGCGACCCGGCGCAGCTGGGCCGGCTGAAGCGACAGTTCGAACAGCGCTTCACCACGCGTTACGTGCTCGCCGCAGGTCTGCCGGCGCAGTTGATGCGCAGCGAAGGCTACTGGTACTCCGACCGCTTCCTGCAGCTCTGGCAGCAGCTGCTGGCAGCGGAGTGAGCCGATGCCGTCGGCGGGCGTTTCCCTGCATCGGCGCCGACAGGTAGATTAGCGAACGTCAGGAGGACAGCACGGCATGTCGATCTATGCATTGAAAGGGCGCTTCCAGGATCTGCTGCGCCCGGGCGTACGCGGTCTTTACCGCGCGGGCATCACCGCCAATACGGTCACGGTGTTGGCCGCGGGGGTGTCGTTGCTGGTGGCCGCTGCCGTGTGGCGCTGGGCGCCCCTGCACCCGCTGCTGTATCTGGCCCTGCCGCTGTGGATGCTGCTGCGCATGGCACTCAACGCCGTGGACGGCATGCTGGCCCGGGAATTCGGCCAGCAGTCGCGCCTGGGCGCGTATCTCAACGAGTTGTGCGACATCGTCGCCGACGCCGCGCTCTACCTCAGCCTGCTCAGCGTGCCGGGGGTGAACCCCACCGCGTTGTGGGCGCTGACGTGGATGGCCGCGGTTTGCGAGTACGCTGGCGTCCTGGGCGTGATGGTGGGGGCCAGCCGGCGCTATGACGGGCCGATGGGCAAGAGCGACCGGGCGTTCGTGATCGGCCTGATCGGCGTGCTACTGGCGCCGGGCTGGATCGACGGCGCCATCGTGGGATGGATCGCGTGGGCAGCGGCCGCACTCTGCGTGCTGACCAGCTGGCGGCGCGTTCGACAAGGATTGGCGGAGATCGGCTGACGTGGCCGGATCCCGCCGGATGCACAACGGAGTGATGCATGCGCGCACAGCACCATCTGCAGTTCCACAGTTTTGATGGCCAGCCGCTGTTCTACCGGCATTGGTCGGCCAGCGGGTTGGCTGCCACGCGCCGTGCGGTGGTGCTGCTGCATCGCGGCCATGAGCACTCCGGCCGGGTAGCGCATCTGGTCGATGAGCTGGACCTGCCCGACACCGATGTGTTCGCCTGGGATGCGCGTGGCAATGGCCAGTCGCCGGGCGAGCGCGGCGATGCGCCGGGGTTCGAGGCGCTGGTGCGCGACCTGGACAGCTTCATCGCCCATATCGGCCAGCAGCATGGCATTGCCGTGCAGGACATCGCGATCATCGCCCAGAGCGTGGGCGCGGTGGTCGCCGCCACCTGGGTGCACGACTACGCGCCGCCGCTGCGCGCGCTGGTTCTTGCCTCGCCGGCCTTCAAGGTCAAGCTGTACGTGCCGTTGGCGGTGCCCGGGCTGAAACTGATGCAGAAGCTGCGCGGCAACTTCTTCGTCAACAGCTACGTCAAGCCGCAATGGCTCACCCACGATCCGGAGCGGGTGGAAAGCTACCGCACCGATCCGCTGATCACCCGGCCCATCTCGGTGCGCGTGCTGCTGGGGCTGTACGAGGCCGCCGATCGCGTGGTGGGCGATGCGCAGGCCATCACCGTGCCCACCCAGCTGCTGGTGTCCGGGTCGGACTTCGTGGTGCATCGCGCGCCGCAGGACCGCTTCTACGAGCGGCTGTCCTCGCCGATCAAGGAACGCCACCTGTTGCCGGGCTTCTTCCACGACACCCTGGGCGAGCGCGACCGTGCACCGGCCATCGCGGCCATCCGCCGCTTTGTCAGCGAGCGGTTCGCGCAGCCGCTGGTGCGGCCCAGCCTGCGCGATGCGCACCGGCATGGCCCCACCTTCGACGAGGCGGAAATCCTGTCCTGGCCCCCGCAGCGCAACAGCGCCAAGGACCTGTACTGGCGTTTCACCCGGGCCGGGCTGCGCTTCGGCGGCACGCTGTCGGAGGGCATCGCGCTGGGTCTGGAAAGCGGCTTCGATTCGGGCAGCACGCTGGACTACATCTACCGCGACCAGGCACGTGGGAGCGGCCCGCTGGGCCGCATGATCGACCGCAACTACCTGGACGCGATCGGCTGGCGTGGCATCCGGATCCGCCGCACCCATGTGCGCGAGCTGCTGCAGCTGGCCGCGTTGCATCTGCATGGCGAGGGGCACCCGGTGCGCGTGCTGGACGTGGCCGCCGGGCATGGTCGCTACGTGCTGGATGCACTGGCCCAGGGCGAACAGCGCGCCGATGCGATCACCCTGCGCGACTTCAGCGAACGCAACGTCATCGACGGGCGCAAGCTCATCAGCGAATTCGGTGCCGATGACATCGCCACCTTCGAACAGGGCGATGCGTTCGATGCGGCTTCGCTGGCAGCCCTGCCGGTGGCCCCCACACTGTCCACGGTGTCGGGGCTGTACGAGCTGTTCGCCGACAACGATGCGGTACTGCGCTCGCTGCAGGGCATCGCCGCGGCCATGCGCGAAGGCGGCTACCTGGTGTACACCGGGCAGCCGTGGCACCCGCAGCTGGAGTTCATCGCGCGCGCGCTCACCAGCCACCGCGAAGGCGCGGCCTGGGTGATGCGCCGGCGTACCCAGCAGGAAATGGATGAACTGGTGCGCCTGGCCGGGTTCGAGAAGGTCACCCAGCGCATCGACCGCTTCGGCATCTTCACCGTGTCGCTGGCGCGCCGGGTGCTGCCGTGACCGAGGGCGTGCGGCCCTGGCGCCGCGCCCTGCTGTGGCTGGCCTTGCTGGGGCCGTTCTTCTTCCTCAGCTATGGCCTGGCCAATGCGATGGCCGGGCGCCTGTCCTACGTGCCCTCCATCGTGTTCGACTGGGAAGCGGCCATTCCGTTCCAGCCGTGGACCATCGTGCCGTACTGGTCCATCGACCTGTTCTACGTGGCCTCGTTCTTCATCTGCACCCAGCGCGCCGAACTGGACATGCATGCGCGCCGGCTGCTCACCGCGCAGTTGCTGTCGGTGGCCTGTTTCCTGCTCTGGCCGCTGCGCTTCAGCCTGGAGCGACCGGAAACGACCGGCGTGTTCGGCTGGCTGTTCGACGTGCTGCTGGGCTTCGACAAACCGTTCAACCAGGCCCCCTCGCTGCACATCGTGCTGCTGGTGGTGCTGTGGGTGCGCTTCCAGCAGCACCTGCGCGGGTGGTGGCGTGCGGCCCTGCACGTGTGGTTTGCGTTGATCGGCATTTCGGTGCTGACCACTTGGCAGCATCACTTCGTGGACGTGCCCACCGGCGTGGCCGTGGGCTGGCTGTGCGTGTGGCTGTGGCCGGCGCACGGCCGCTCGCCGTTGGCCCACTGGCAGTGGGCGCAGGACGGCACGCGTTGGCGGCTGGCGATGCTGTACGGATTGGGCAGCGCGCTGTGCGCGTCGCTGGCGCTGACCTTCAGTGGCTGGGTGCTGTGGCTGGGCTGGCCGGCGGTGTCCCTGGCGCTGGTGGCGCTGGGCTACGCCGCGTTGGGCACGGCGGTGTTCCAGAAGCAGGAAGACGGCCGGCTGAGCATGGCCGCGCGCTGGCTGCTGGCGCCGTACCTGCTGGCGGCCTGGTTGAACTCGCGCTGGTGGACCCGGCGCGCGCCACAGCCGCAACTGGTGATCGACGGCGTGTGGCTCGGACGCATGCCGGCGGCCGGGGCATCCTTGCCGATGTCCACCGTGGTGGACGTGTGTGCCGAGCTGCCCTTCGCGGGGCAGGTGCGGCACTACCGCAGCGTGCCGATGCTGGACCTGGCCACCCCCACCGCGCACGACCTGCAGCGTGCTGCCGAGGCCATTGCACACGGGCATCGCCGTGGCGAGGTGCTGGTGTGCTGCGCGCTGGGGTATTCGCGCAGTGCGGCGGCCGTGGCCACCTGGCTGTGCCGCAGCGGACACGCCGACAGTGCCGACGCGGCGATCCGCCTGCTGCAGCTGGATTGCCCGCATATCGTGCTGCATGACCGGCACCGCGATGCAATTGAACAGGCCGTGCGCGATGCCGCCGCGGCCAACGGAAGCACACAGGTGAGCGCATGAGCATGCTGTTCCAGTTGCGGGTGATGACCGCGGTGCTGCGCCAGGCCCGCATGGCCACCGGCATCTCGGTGCTGCTCGCAGGCGCGGCGCTGGCACTGCTGTGCCTGTCGATGCCGCCGCTGGTGGTGGCAGTGCCTGCGTTGGTATCGCTGCTGGCTGGTGCGGTGCAGGCGTACTACGCCGCCCGGGTCAGCTTCGATGCGGCGTTGCTGGAGGCATTGCAGGTCAGCCATCCCGACGCCGCACCCGGGGTGATCGATGACGTGCTGCAGAAGCTGGGGCTGCGCGAAGCGTCCACCGCCACGCGGGGTTGGCAACCGCGCTGGCAGGGCATGCGCCGCCTGCTGCGCTGGCAGCTGCTGGCGCTCGGCGCGCAGGCGGTGTGCCTGCTGGGCGCGCTGGTCCTGAAGACGTTGCCGTGATGCCACCACCGCCCCTCGCAAGGACGCCTGCCCATGTTTGCTGACCTCATCGCGCGCGGCTGCAGCTTCGCCATCCGCGCGCTCACCGGGGCGCGCGCGCTGTGGCAGGGCTGCGCCCCGTCCAGCGACCACCGCGTGTACTACGGCAACCATGCCAGCCACGGGGATTTCGTGCTGATCTGGTCGGCGCTGCCGATCACCCTGCGCCGCCAGGTGCGACCGGTGGCGGCGGCCGACTACTGGCAGCGCGATGGCCTGCGCCGCTATCTGATCCACGCGGTGTTCAACGGCGTGCTGATCGAGCGCGATGCAACCAAACGCACTGAAGACCCGATCGCCTGCCTGTGCCAGGCCGTGGATGAAGGCAATTCGCTGATCCTCTTCCCCGAAGGCACGCGCAATCCCGACGAGGGCGTGCTGCCGTTCAAGAGCGGCATCTACCACCTGGCCCGGCAGCGTCCGGAACTGGAGTTCGTGCCGGTGTGGATCGACAACCTCAAGCGGGTGATGCCCAAGGGCCGCTGGCTGCCGCTGCCGCTGCTGTGCACCACCACCTTCGGCGAGCCGCTGCGGCTGAAGGCCGATGAAGACAAGGACCGCTTCCTGGAGCGCGCGCGGCTGTCGCTGATGGCGCTGGACCCGCAGCCGCGCAGGGAGCGCGCATGACCATCTGGCTCTCGACACTGGCCACCGACGTGGCGCAGTTGTCCACGCACGCGCAGACGCGCCTGCTGTTTGCCGGCATTGCGGCGGTGCTGGTGGTGGCCACGCTCATCGCCGAAACCCTGCGCTGGCGCGCGCGGCATGCGCCCAGCAGCGTGTTGGCCAACCTGGTGTCGCGGATCCGCGCGTGGTGGGTGATGGCGGCCGTGGTCGCGCTGGCGTTTTTCTTCGGGCGAACCGGCGTGGTGCTGCTGTTCGCGCTGGTGTCGTTGTTCGCGCTGCGCGAGTTCATCACGCTCACCCCCACCCGTGCCGGCGATTACTACGCGCTGCTGGCCGCGTTCTATGTGGTGCTGCCGTGGCAGTACTGGCTGGTGTGGACCGACTGGTACGGCATGTACACCTTGCTGATTCCGGTCTACGCGTTCCTGTTCCTGCCGATCCTGGCCACCATCGGTGGCGACACCACCGACTACCTGGAGCGGACGTCCAAGGTGCAGTGGGGGTTGATGATCTGCGTGTTCTGCATCTCGCACGTACCGGCGCTGCTGAACCTCAAGCTGGCCGGGGTGGACCCGGCGCGCAACCTGCTGCTGTTCGCGTTCCTGGTGATCGTGGTGCAGTCCTCGGACGTACTGCAGTACATCTGGGGCAAGCTGATCGGCAAGCACCTGATCGCGCCGAAGCTGTCGCCGTCCAAGACCGTGGAAGGCTTCATCGGCGGCGTGCTGTCGGCCAGTGCACTGGGCGCGGCGCTGTGGTGGCTGACCCCGTTCACGCCGTGGCAGGCGTTCGGCATGTCGCTGGCAGTCAACCTGATGGGCTTCTGGGGCGGCCTGGTGATGTCGGCGATCAAGCGCGATCGCGGCATCAAGGACTGGGGTCACATGATCGAAGGCCACGGCGGCATGCTCGACCGGCTGGATTCGGTGTGCTTCGCCGCGCCGGTGTTCTTCCACCTGGTGCGGTATTTCTGGAGCGCGTGACCCGTACCGACACCGAACCGGTAGGCATCGACCGTTGGTCGATGTACGTCAGCAACCGTGGCGCATGACCCGAACCGGTAGGCATCGACCGTTGGCCGATGCACGTCAGCAACCGTAGCGCATGACCCAAACCGGTAGGCATCGACCGTTGGTCGATGCACGGCATCAGGTGGCGATGCCGTATTCCTTCAGCTTCTTGCGCAGCGTGGCGCGGTGGATGCCCAGCATGGCCGCGGCGCGGCTCTGGTTGCCTTCGCAGTGGTTGAGCACTTCCACGAACAACGGGATTTCCATTTCGCGCAGCACGATCTCGTACACATCGTCGGCATCGCAGCCATCCAGGTCGCGCAGGTAGCGTCGGACCGATTGGGCCACGTGTTCGCGCAGCGGTGGCTTCGGCGCGCCACGACTATTGTCAGGACGAGAAAGGACAGCGTTCAAGGAGGTTCCCGGTGCAGATGCCGGGGCGGACAGCAGCCCCGGTCGGAGAATTGTAGGGGGCCAGTCTAGCGCGTGCGTGGGCAGCCCGCCACGCTCGACGCGCCAGGCACGGTTACTGGAACTCGAAGGTGAATGCGACGGTGGAGGCGGCGGGCTCGCGTACGCGGAACGCAATCTGTGCACTTTGGCCGGGGTCCAATACGCTGTTGGCGTCAAGCGAACGGTCCAGGTAATCGTGCGGGGCAAACACCCCGGTGCCGATCACGCGCCCATCGGCATCGGACAACGACAGCCGCAGCGCCGGCCAGGCCTGGGCCCAGCGCGCATCGTTGCGGAAGCTGGCCTGCACCTGCAGTGCACCGGGCTGGCCCGGCACCGGACGCACGTCGCGGCTGATCATGCTGAACGCCGCCGGCTCCTGCCACGCAGGCAACGTGCAGCGCAGCACGCTGCACAGCCCGGCAATCCACGGCCGGCTGCCGGCATCGGCGGCCAACCGCGCGCGGTCGGCCACGGCAATCTGCAGCACCAGCAACAGCACCAGCCCGGCCAGGACGCTCCATTGCCAGCGCGGGGTGTGCAGGCGTGCGGCGCGCAACCGCATGAAGCTGGGTGCGGCGGCGCTGCCTGCGCCGATCGCCGGTGCAGGCACGTCCATGCTGCCGTCGTCGTCGGTCGCATCCTGCTGCGGCATCGGGTCGCCGGCAGCGGCGTGCACGGTGTCATCGTCGGTGTTGGCCGTCGCGTGCGTCGGTTGCCGTTGCGCTACGTCCGCCACGGGCGGCTCACGGTCATCGCGTTCGGCCGGCGGCGGATCGAACACCGCTATCTCAGGCGGCCTGATCTGCGCAGGCGTCTCACGCAACGCGCCGTCCGTGGCCGGTGGTGCGTCGTCCGGCAGCGGCCGCTCGCGCGGCGCATCGTCCGGGCTGGCGCGCAGGAAGGTGGCCAGCGGGCGGCGGGGTGGCGGGGTAGGCTCGGTCATCGATTCGGGGCCGGGCGGCAGGGTCGCGCCCATTCAAGCACGTTCACGCCAGCTCAGGCGCGGCGCACGCCGGTGATGCGCATCCAGTCTTCGTCCTGGGCGGTTTCCAGCTGCTCGAACCACGGCGCATAGCGCACCAGCAACTCGTCTTCCTGGCCATGCAGGATGCCCGACAACGCGATGCGCCCACCGGGGGCCACGCGTGCGGCCAGTACATCGGCCAGGGCATCCAGTGCCGAGGCCAGGATGTTGGCCACCACCACCGGGTAGGTAGCCGGCGGCTCGTCGTGCGGCAGGTAGACCTGCAGGCGATCTTCCAGGCCATTGCGCTGCGCGTTGTCGCCGGTGGCGATCACCGCCTGCGGGTCGTTGTCCACGCCCACGGCACGCGCCGCGCCCAGCTTCAATGCCGCCAGCGCCAGGATGCCCGAGCCGCAGCCGAAATCGAGCACGGTCTGGCCGTCCAGCACGCCCTCGGCGGCCAGGCTGTCCAGCCAGCGCAGGCACAGCGCGGTGGTGGGGTGGGTGCCCGAGCCGAACGCCAGGCCCGGGTCGAGACGGATCACGGCGGCATCGTCGGCCTGCGCGGCCTCGGGCAGGTCGTGGTTCCACGGCACGATCCAGGTGCGCTCGCCGAACGCCATCGGCTGGAACTGGTCCAGCCATGCGCGCTCCCAGTCTTCATCGGCCACCGCACGGAAGCTGGCATCGGACCAGTCCAGGCCCGGGTCGAAAGCCTCCAGCGCGGCCAGCAGCGCCAGTGCGTTGGTCTCGGCCGCGAACAGGGCGGTGAGTACCAGGTCGTTCCACAGCGGGGTTTCGCCCACGCCCGGTTCCAGGATGGCGCGCTCGTTGCTGGTATCGGCATCGGCGTCGAGCAGGGTCACCGCCAGCGCGCCGACATCGTCCAGCGCATTTTCGTAGCGGGGCTGGGTGGATTCGCTGCAGCGGAGGGTGAGTTCCAGGAACGGCATGGGAAGAATTACCTGCGGAAAACCGTGAATGCTAGACCATTGTGGGGGCCTGCGGCCCGTGGCGCGCCCTTGGTCAGTCTCGCGCGGTGGCGAGAATGCAACCGCCACGCAGTTCAGACACGGCCCGGAGGGCTTGCTAAACTTGGCGTTCCGCTGCCCTACGGGCATCTTCCGGTCCTGCGCATGGCGCTCGTGCCCACCCTCAAAACCTGGTTGCTGGTCGTACCGGCCCTGGCGTTGCTGGGGGTGGTGGGCTATCGCGCCGGTGGGCATGTGCGGCACGACGACACGGTGCCCGGTACGGTGGACGAAGCGCCGGTAACGCTGGTCTCGTCCGCGCCGATGCAGGCCCAGCAGCTGGCGCGCCAGTTGCTGTCGATCGAGCGCGGCACTGCGGTGGCCTCCGGCCTGCCGCTGGATATCCGCGCCGACATCGAAGGCGATACCGATCTGTTCGCCTATGCCCAGCGCCTGCAACTGCAGGCCGCCAACGGCAATGCCGAAGCGTCGTGGATGGTCAGCCGCGTGTACGACTACTGCGCCATCTATGCGATGGATCCGGGCGGCTACCAGTTGGACAACGCGCTGTTGAACGGGCTGGGCCTGACCGCCGCGCCGGCCATGGTGCAGGCCCGCGAGCGCGTGGCGCGACGCTGTGGCGGCTTCGTGGCCAGCGACGGACTGGGACGCCAGTTGATCCTCACCCAGCGCCAGCAGGCGGCCAAGGCCGGCAACCTGGCCGCCGAGGCGTCGTTGTTCGCCGACGGCCAACCGTTGATGACCACGCCGGAGTATCGCCGGGGGCTGGTCGAGCGCGTGCTCGATTCCCGCGACCCGGAAGCCTTCATGGCGCTGTCGCCGGCGATGGGACAACGCGCCAGCGGCGACCGTGCGCTGGAGGGTCTGGTGGCAGGGGATCAGTTCAGTGAACTGGCCTGGCGGCTGGGTGCATGCCAGCTGGGCATGGCCTGCGGGCCGGACAGTGTGCTGATGAACAATTTCTGCGCGAACGGTGGGATCTGTTCGCAGGACGGTGGGCAGGATTTTGCCACCTTCGTCTATGACGCCGCGGTTTCGCGGCAAGGTGCGGGGAAAATGAAGGCTTTGGTTGAAGAACTGATCAAGAAGAGGAAAGGGCGATGAATTACCGTCGATTCCTGCACGGTGCCAAGTTCTGGTTCTGGGTGGTGTTGTTCGTGGCCTATTCGGCCGGCGCGGTCGGGCTGGTGATGATCGATACCTATGAGGATCGCTATCGCAACCTGTCCAAGGTGCAGTTGACCTCGGTGAAGACGCAGGAAGACGTGCGACGCGCCGGTGCCAGCCAGGTGGCCGCGGTATACCGCGCGCAGAGCGGCATGCCGTTCGCGTCGCTGCCGGCCGGCAGCACCTTCCAGGTGGTGTGGCCCGATGGTTCCACCGAAACCATGGTGATTGTCGACCCGACCTCGTCGCTGGGCGTGGCACCGGTCAAGAACAGCCAGGTGACCGCGGCGAACGCGCCGCGCTGATGCCGCAGGCCGAAGGGGGCGTGGTTGCCACGCGCCCGCTGCGGTTGGTGCTGCTGCCCGGTCTGGATGCGACCGGCAGCCAGCACGCCGCGTTCTCCGCCGCGATGCAGCGGCTTGGGGTGGTGGTCACGGTGATTGCCTACCCCGTCGACCGCACGCTGGACTACCCCGCGCTCGCGAGCTTCGTGCGGCAGGCATTGCCTACCGACGGCGACTACCTGCTGTTGGGTGAATCGTTTTCGGGGCCGCTGGCGTTGTCCATCGCCGCTGCACCGCCGCCCGGTCTGCGTGGTGTGATCCTCTCCACCACGTTCGCGCGTTCGCCCTGGCTGGCATGGCGTCGCCTGCAATCGCTGTTGTACTGGGCGCCGGTGCGTGCGCTGCCGATGCCCGCGTTGTCGTGGCTGCTGCTGGGCCGTTGGAGCACGCCCGCCTTGCGCGATGCGCTGCGCGATGCCCTCGCCAGTGTCGATGCGGATGTGCTGCGCAGCCGTGCGATTGCCGCGCTCGGCGTCGATGTCGCTGTCCACGCAGGCGCGATGAGGCTGCCCACGCTATGCCTGCATGCGGTGCAGGATCGCCTATTGCCCCGGCGCTGCCAGCGCCACCTGTCGGCGTTGCTGCCCGCGCAGGCCACTCGATGTCTGGACGGCCCGCATCTGATGCTGCAGGCGCGGCCGGAAGCGGCGGCGCAGGTGGTGGCTGCCTTCATGCAGGATGTCTGCGGCAGCGCGTAACAGTCGTGGGCGTAGCCGGCATACACCCGATGTGACCGGCGCGTTGTGATCCTGTCCACGCGGTCTTCGCTTACGGATCTCGGGCAATTCACGGTGTGACGCGCAGCCTGCGGGTGTTGGCTGCATCCGCAGCGCACGTGCCGGAGACCCTGTCGAATGAATACCCGAGGCGATTACGCCGCATCCGAACCACACGCCACCGCGACGGTTGCGGTCGTCACCCCGCCCCCCATTGCGCCGCACGACAGTGCCACGTCCTGGGGCGCAATCTTCGCCGGTGCCGCCGCGGCTGCCGCGCTGTCGCTGGTGTTGTTGATCCTGGGCGTCGGCCTGGGGCTGTCGTCGGTATCGCCGTGGTCTTATGAGGGCGTGTCGGCCGAGGCGTTCGGCTGGTCCAGCATTGCCTGGCTCACCTTCACTGCCATTGCCGCCTCCGGACTGGGCGGCTATCTCGCGGGCCGGCTGCGCAACAAGTGGAGCAACCTGCACGGCGATGAGACCTACTTCCGCGATACCGCACACGGCTTCCTGTCGTGGTCGGTGGCTACGCTGTTGACCGCTGGCCTGCTCACCACCGCCATCGGCGGCGTGCTGGGCGCGGGCGCCAAGGTGGCCGGTGCCACCGCAGGGGCGGCCGCCACCACCGCAGGCGGGCTGGCCGCCGCTGCCGGTCCGGCCGCCATGGGCGGTGACAACGGCGACCTGCAGTACTGGGTGGATGGCCTGTTCCGCGCCAATCCGAATGCACCGGCTGCACCGGCCGCACCGATGGGCCCGCCGCCGGCACCGGTTGCCGGCGCTGCACCGGCGATGGTGCAGCCGCAGGCAGGCGCCGTAGCACCGCCGCCGCGCCCGATGCCGGGTGCCGAACGCGGCCCGGGTCCGGGTCGGGGTGACGTCCGTGGTGAGGTCAACCGCATCGTGGTCAACAGCCTGAAGGGCGATGCGATGGACCCGGCCGATACCCAGTACCTGGCGCAGCTGGTGGCCAACCAGACCGGCATGAGCCAGGCCGAAGCACAGGCCCGCGTGACCGACATGCAGACCCGCCTGCGCGCCTCGCTGGAGAAGGCCAAGAACGACGCCAAGCAGGCGGCTGACGACGCCCGCAAGGCAACCGCCTACGCGGCGCTGTGGCTGTTCATCACGCTGCTCATCGGCGCGTTCAGCGCCAGCCTGTTCGCCACCTGGGGCGGCCGCCGCCGCGACCTGTAACCCACCGCTCAACGAGGAGGATTCACCATGAGATACCTGCTGCTGTGGTTCCTGGGCATTCCGATCCCGATCCTGCTGCTCATCGCGCTGCTGCGTTGAGGCAAAGCGTACCGACCAACGGTCGGTACCTACCGGTCGGTGTCGACCCTTGGTCGACCCACCGGAACCGGCCCAAGCACCGGTAGGTGCCGACCGTTGGTCGGCACGGGGAACCGGCCCAGGCACCGGTAGGTGCCGACCGTTGGTCGGCACGCAGGAACCGCTCCCCGTAACCCATATTCCGGACAAACAAAAAGGCGGGGGAATCCCCCGCCTTTCTGCTGTAACGCTCTACCGCGCGATCAGGTCAACGCAATCGACTTGTTCTTGCGTTCGGCCAGGCGCTTTTCCAGGTAGTGGATGTTCTGCCCACCGGCCTGGAAGCCCTTGTCGCGCATGATCCGCTGCTGCAGCGCCACGTTGGTCTTGATGCCATCGACCACCATCTCGCTCAGCGCCACGCGCATGCGCGCGATCGCGGTTTCGCGGTCCGGGCCGTGCACGATCAGCTTGCCGATCATCGAGTCGTAGTTCGGCGGCACGCGGTAGCCACTGTAGATGTGGGTATCCACGCGCACACCGGGACCACCCGGCGGATGGAAGGCGGTGATCTGGCCCGGGCTCGGCACGAAGGTCTCGGCGTCTTCGGCGTTGATGCGGCATTCGATCGCGTGACCGGTCAGCACCACGTCGCTCTGCTTGATGGTCAGCTTCTGGCCGGCGGCAATGCGCAGCTGTTCGCAGACCAGGTCGATGCCGGTCACCATCTCCGTCACCGGATGCTCCACCTGCACGCGGGTGTTCATTTCGATGAAGTAAAAACGGCCGTCTTCGAACAGGAACTCGAAGGTACCCGCGCCGCGGTAGCCGATGCGGATGCAGGCTTCCACGCAGACCTTGCCGATCTGCTCGCGCATTTCGTCGCTGATGCCCGGTGCCGGCGCTTCTTCCACCACCTTCTGGTGGCGGCGCTGCATCGAGCAGTCGCGCTCACCCAGGTGGATGGCGTTGCCCTGGCCGTCGGCCAGCACCTGGATCTCCACGTGGCGCGGATTCTCCAGGAACTTCTCCATGTACACCTGGTCGTTGCTGAAGGCAGCCTTCGCTTCGGACTTGGTGGTCTCGATGGCCGCCTTCAACGACGCCTCGGCATGCACCACGCGCATGCCGCGACCGCCGCCGCCACCGGACGCCTTGATGATGACCGGGTAACCGATCTCACGGGCAATCTTGGTGTTGGCCACGATGTCGTCGGTGAGCGGGCCGCCCGAGCCGGGCACGCACGGCACGCCGGCAGCCTTCATCGCACGGATCGCTTCCACCTTGTCGCCCATCAGGCGGATGGTGTCGGCCTTGGGGCCGATGAAGATGAAACCGGACTCTTCCACGCGCTCGGCGAAGTCGGCGTTCTCCGACAGGAAGCCGTAACCCGGGTGGATGGCCTGGGCGTCGGTGACTTCCGCCGCGGCAATCAGCGCCGGAATGTTGAGGTAGCTCTCAGACGACGGTGCCGGACCAATGCAGACCGACTCGTCGGCCATGGCCACGTGCTTGAGGTTGCGGTCGACCGTGGAATGCACGGCCACCGTGCGGATGCCCAGGGTGTGGCACGCGCGCAGGATGCGCAGCGCGATTTCCCCTCGGTTGGCAATAACGACTTTGTCGAGCATGGACGAGTCCTTAGCCGATCACGAACAGCGGCTGGTCGAATTCGACCGGCTGGCCGTTTTCGCCCAGGATGGCGACGATGGTGCCGGAAACATCGGCTTCGATCGGGTTGAACATCTTCATCGCTTCGATGATCGCCAGCGTTTCGCCTGCCTTCACGGCCTGGCCCACCGACACGAAGGCCGGCTTGTCCGGCGAGGACGACGAGTAGAACGTGCCGACCATCGGTGCGCGCAGCACGTGGCCGTCCGGCAGGGCATTACCGGCCTTGGCGGTGCCGCCGGTGGAGGCTTCGGTGGGCGACTGCATCGGCATCGCCGGGGCCGCGGCGGCCTGCACCGGCGCGGGCGCCATCATCATCTGCGGGGCGGCCTGCATCATGCCGTAGCCGGAGACCGGGGCGCGCGACAGGCGCACGGACTCTTCGCCTTCCTTGATTTCGATTTCGGCGAGGTTCGACTCTTCCAGCAGGTCGATCAGCTTCTTGATTTTGCGGAGATCCATGGGGGCCTCTTGGCTCGTGGTGTCAGTGTGGTGGGAAGCGCGGTGCGCTCGGGTCAAAGCAATTCGTAGAAATCGCGCAGTTGCCGCGTACGGTCGCGCGCCAGGGTGATCAGGCAGCGCATCTGCGCGCCATTGCGCGCGGTGCCATCGGAGTTGAGGGCGTAGACCGCATTGCAGTCGTGGTCGCGCAGCTGCATCCAGGCACGTTGCGCCAACACCAGCTCCTGTTCGGCATTGCCGCAGTAGCTGCAGCTGCCGCCCTTGGCCGGCGTACGCAGCTGCTTGCGCGCCTGCGCATACACGGCATTGAGTTCGACGTCGGCGGCGGCCGCCACGTCCGAGGCGCACAGGTCGCTCTCCATCGTGGTGGTCGGGTGCGCACAGTCGATGCCTTCGGCCTCACGGTCGGATGCCGCCGCGCCGGCACACAGGCCAGCCGACAGCACCACGCAGGCAAGGGCGCGCAGCAGCGTCATCAGGCGCGCGTGCCCTGCAGGCGGGTCAGGGCGGCATCCATCGCGTAGCGGTAGCTGTCGGCCCCAAAGCCGCAGATCACGCCCACCGCCTTGTCGCTGAAATAGCTGTGCTGGCGGAACGGCTCGCGCGCATGCGGGTTGGACAGGTGGATTTCGATGAACGGCACGTCCACCGCGGCCAGCGCATCGCGCAGGGCCACCGAGGTATGGGTGAACGCGGCCGGGTTGATCAGGATGAAGGCGGTGCCGTCTTCACGGGCGGCCTGCACGCGGTCCACCAGGTGGTGTTCGGCGTTGGACTGCAGGCTCTCCACGTCATGCCCGGCGGCGTGCGCCTGGGCCAGCAGGGCCTGGTCGATCTGCGCCAGCGTGGTGTGCCCATACACCCCCGGCTCGCGTGTGCCGAGCAGGTTGAGGTTGGGGCCATGCAGGACCAGCAGTTTCGCCATGGGTGCCACGAAGCGGGAAAGGGCGAAGTCTGGCGGAACCGGCTGATGGTGTCCAGTTCGGCGAAGTTACGCGTGTTTCAATCGATTGTTTGAAATGCGCTGCATTCACCCGCCCCGCCAGCATCTCACGCGCTCACCCGCCTGATGCAACACGCGCCCCTGCACGGCCGTGCCACGACCCGGAGCGCTCACCCGGTATGCGCGTCCGCTGGAAACCACCGCTTCCCGAGACGCAACGCCACATGCACCAGCAGGATCAGCACCGGCACCTCCACCAGCGGCCCGATCACGGCGGCGAACGCCACCGGTGAGGCCAGCCCGAAGGACGCGATCGCCACGGCGATGGCCAGTTCGAAGTTGTTGCCGGCCGCGGTGAACGCGATGGCCGTGGTGCGTGGGTAGTCGCGGGCGATGAACCGGCCCATCAGGAAGCTGAGGATGAACTGGATCAGGAAGTACAGCGTCAGCGGGATGGCGATGCGCACCGCATCCATCGGAATGCGCAGCACCTCGCCCCCTTTCAGGCTGAACATCGCCGCGATGGTGAACAGCAGCGCGGCCAGCGTGATCGGGCTGATTCGCGGCAGGAACGTCTCTTCATACCAGCGGGCGCCCTTGCGCGCCTGCAACCAGCGCCGGGTGAGGAAGCCGGCCAGGAACGGAATGCCCAGGTAGATCAGCACCGCCTCGGCAATGGTCCAGAAGCTGACGTTGATGACGCTGCCCTGCAGCCCGAGCATCGAGGGCAGCCACGACAGGAAGAACCACGCATAGCCGCTGAACAGTGCGATCTGGAAGATCGAGTTGAACGCCACCAGCCCTGCCACGTACTGGCTGTCACCGCGGGCCAGCTGGTTCCATACCAGCACCATGGCGATGCAGCGCGCCAGGCCGATCAGGATCAGGCCGGTCATGTAGTCGGGATAGTCGCGCAGGAACAGCACGGCCAGGCCGAACATCAGCAGTGGCCCCACCACCCAGTTCTGCAGCAGCGAGAGAAGCAACACGCGCTTGTCGGCGAAGACCCGGGGCAGTTCCTCGTACTTCACCTTGGCCAGCGGCGGATACATCATCAGGATCAGGCCGATCGCGATGGGGACGTTGGTTGAACCGACCGACAGGCTGTCCAGCGCGGCCGGTACGCCGTCGAACATCGCGCCCAGCCCCACGCCCAGCGCCATGGCCAGGAAGATCCAGAGGGTGAGGTAGCGATCCAGAAAGGAAAGACGCGGGGGCTGAGGGGTCATGGCGCGTGCTCAGCAACCGGGCCGGTCACAGGCCGCATCATCGGCGCAGCAGTTTTCGGTGAGGTAGGCCACCAGTGCGTTCATGGCCTGGAACTCGGCCCGGTAGCAGATGGTGCGGCCACGCTGCTCGGCGTTGATCAGCCCGGCCGCGCTCAGCTCCTTCAGGTGGAAGGACAGCGTGGCCCCGGGCAGCGCCAGCGCCTGGGCGATGTCGCCGGCCAGCTTGCCGCCGCGGCCGGCCTGCACCAGCAGGCGGAAGATCGAGAGTCGGGTGGCGTGGCCCAGGGCAGCCAGTGCATGTGTTGCCGTCGTATGTTCCATGATTCTAGAATAATGGAACTATTCGCGATGGACAACCCCATGCACCCCCTCCCCAACGTAGTGCCCGGCGCTCTGGACCTTCCCTCGGCCGCCAGGCTGGAGCAGGGCACGCCGCTGCATCACCGCCCGCGCATCCTCATCCTGTATGGCTCGCTGCGTCCGCAATCGTTCAGCCGCAAGCTGGCGCTGGAAGCGCAGCGGCTGCTGGAACAGCTTGGGGCGGACACCCGGCTGTTCGATCCGCGTGGCCTGCCGATGCTCGATGCCGAACCGGCCACGCATCCCAAGGTGCAGGAACTGCGCCAGGCATCGCTGTGGTCCGAAGGCCAGGTGTGGGTCAGCCCGGAGCGGCATGGCACGCTGACGGCGGTGTTCAAGAATCAGATCGACTGGCTGCCGCTGGAAGAAGGCAGCGTGCGCCCCACCCAGGGACGCACGCTGGCGGTGATGCAGGTCTGCGGTGGCTCGCAATCGTTCAACGTGGTCAACGCGCTGCGGGTGCTGGGCCGTTGGATGCGCATGGTGACCATCCCCAACCAGTCGTCCGTGCCCAAGGCGTGGCAGGAGTTCGATGACGCGGGGCGGATGAAGCCGTCGGCCTATTACGATCGCGTGGTGGACGTGATGGAGGAACTGGTCAAGTTCACCCTGCTGGTGCGCGGGCGCAGCGACTACCTGGTGGACCGCTACAGCGAACGCAAGGGCGCGGTGGAGGCGGTCGCGCTTGCGGCCGCTGCCGGCGTGGTGGACGCAGCCTTGAACCAGACGGAGGGCGCATGAACGCCGTCATTTACCACAACCCCAATTGCGGCACCTCGCGCAACACGCTGGCGATGCTTCGGCACGTGGGCATCGAACCGGAGGTCATCGACTACCTGGCCCACCCGCCCAGCCGCGCGCGCCTGATCGAGCTGATCACAGCGGCGGGCCTGAGCGTTCGCGATGCCATCCGGCAGAAGGGCACGCCCTATGACGCGCTGGGGCTGGGCGACGCCGCGCTCAGCGACGACGCACTGCTGGACGCGATGCTGGCCCACCCGATCCTGATCAACCGGCCGTTCGTGCAGACGGCGCTGGGCACCCGGCTGTGCCGTCCCTCCGAGGTCGTGCTGGAGATTCTGCCGCCGATGACGCGTCCTTTCATCAAGGAAGACGGCGAGGTGGTGGACGCGGGGCAGCGGAGCTGACCGATCCCGATGCAGCAAACGCCGGAAGGGTTGCCATGACCATCGGGGGTTTCCGCTGCGCGCCCGGTGCACCAGCATCGCGTCCAGGCAAGGCACCCGCCATTGCATGGAGGCAGCATGATCGGACGCATCAGCGGTATGTTCATTCTTGGGCTGTGCAGCGCCAGCGCGCTGGCCGCCGGGACGGGGTACCAGACCCCCTTCCACCCCGATCAGCTGAAGGGCCCGCCGGCGGGCCGGCCCAACGAGGTGCTGGTGCTGGGCTCGCCGCACCTGTCGGGCATGCCGGAGGCCTTCGCACCCGCCCAGCTGGAACCGCTGCTCGAGCGTCTGGCCGCATGGAAGCCCGAGGCGATTGCGGTGGAGGCCGTGTCCGGCCTGCAGTGCGACTACATGCGCCGCAATCCCGCGCGGTATGCCGACAGCGTCAGCAGCTACTGCGTGGATACCGGGCCGGCGCAGGCCGCAACCGGCCTGGACGTACCGGCCGCCAACGCCGAGGCCGAGCGCCTGCTGGCCCAGTGGCCCGCCACCCCCAGTGCGGCGCAGCGGCGACGGCTGGCGGCGGTATGGCTGGCCGCCGGTGAGCGCAACTCCGCGGTGGTGCAATGGCTGCGCCTGCCCGCCGAGCAACGCATTGCCGCTGACGGTATGACCGACGCGCTGGTGGCTTTCCTGGACAAACGCCTGCAGCGGCGCGACGAGTCCGTGCTTGTAGCCGCCACGCTCGCCGCCCGGCTGGGACTGGAGCGGGTGTGGGCGGTGGATGACCACACCGCCGATTCGCCCACCCCCAAGGAGGTGGAGAAGGCTGCGGCTGATGCGATCACGAAGGCATGGGACAACCCGTATTCGAAAGCCCGCGCCGCTGCGGACATTCCGCTGTACGCCAACGTGGCACAGCCTGACGGCCTGCTGGCGATCTACCGCGCCTACAACGCACCGGAAGGCGCGATGCAGACCTACCGCAGCGATTTCGGTGCAGCGTTGGTGGAACCGTCGCCGCAGGCATTCGGCCGCAACTACGTGGGCTACTGGGAAACCCGCAACCTCCGCATGGTCGCCAACATCCGCGACGTGGTCGGGCAGACCCCCGGCATGCGCCTGCTGGCCATCGTCGGCGCGTCGCACAAGCCCTACTACGAGGCCTACCTCAACCTGATGCACGACGTGCAGCTGGTGGATGCCGAGGACGTGCTGCGCTGACGCCCATCGACGGCGTGGCGCCTAAGCACGCCGTTTCAAATGCAGGGGTTCGGCTAGGCCAGGAGATAACTTCCGGCCTATATCGCAGCCTTCGATGGCCATGCTAGGTTGCGCTGCCCAACACTGCCGTGGGCATCCATCCAGGGGCCTGCCGTGCGTGTCAGTCGATCCGTCTTGTTGATGGCGATCCTCGCCGCCGCATGGGCCGTGCAGCCCACCCTTGGTCAGGCGAAGCCCGCCGGCATCCCACCGGCGGATCGCCACGCGCAGGTGGACGCGCTGTTCGCTCCGTGGAACGGCACCGCCACGCCCGGCTGCGCGGTGGGGATCTCCCGCGACGGTGTGCTGGACTACGCGCGCGGCTACGGCATGTCCACGCTCGAGTACGACATCCCCCTCTCCCCGGAATCGATCTTCCTCGTCGGCTCGGTCTCCAAGCAGTTCACCGCCTTCTCGATCGCGCTGCTGGCACAGGACGGCAAGCTGTCGCTGGACGATGACATCCGCACCTACCTGCCGGAGATGTCGAACATTGGCCGCAAGATCACCATCGCGCAGTTGATGCACCACACCAGTGGCCTTCGCGAGCAGGGGCAGCTGCTGTACCTGGCCGGGTGGCGCAGCGACGACCTCATGACCCAGGACGACATGCTGGCCATTGGCAGCCGGCAACGTGGCGTGAACTTCGCGCCGGGCAGCGAAACGCTCTACAACAACCTGGGCTATACGCTGCTGGCGGTGATCGTGCAGCGCGTCTCCGGCAAGCCGCTGTGGGCCTTTGCCGATGAGCGCATCTTCAAGCCGCTGGGCATGGCCGACACCCACTTCCAGGACGACCACACCGAGATCGTGCGCGGGCGTGCCGCGGCGTACCAGGCCGATGGCAAGGGCGGCTGGAAGATCAGTATTCCGGCCTCGGACTACTACGGCCCGACCGGGCTGTTCAGCACCGTGGGCGACCTGCTGAAGTGGCAGACCAACTTCGTTGACGGGCGCGTGGGTGGGGCAGCGTTGGTGGCCTCCCTGCAGCAGTCGGCTGCGCTGGATAGCGGCGCCCCAACTGGCTACGGCGGCGGCGTGTTCGTGAGCACCTACCGTGGTCTGCGCACCATTGGCCACGATGGCGTGCATGCCGGGTACCGGGCCGACGCGCTGGCCTTCCCCGACCAGCGGCTGGCGATCGTGACGCTGTGCAACGGCACCACGCTTGCACCTGCGGAGCTCAACCAGAAGATTGCGGCGGTGTATCTCGGGGCCCAGATGACGCCCGTTGCATCCCCGGTGAAGGTACCGGAAGCGGCGTTGCTGCCGCTGGCGGGCGTGTATTGGAGTGCCGTGACCGACGAGGTCGTACGGGTAGAGGTGAAGGACGGTGGGCTGCGTCCGGTCGGCGCGTCGTCCCCGTTGGAAGCGCTCGGTGGTGGGCTGTTCCGCGCGGGCGAGGTGGCGCGATGGCAGTTCGACACCTCCACCAAGGCGCTGCCAGCAGCACGCGAGCTGCGGATCTGGGATTCCTGGCCCACGCCGCGCGTCTTCTCGCGCGTCAATGCGCCGATGCCCAATGCCGAGGCGCTGGCATCGATGGCCGGGCAGTACCGTATCGACGAGGTCGGCATGACCTATACGGTGCTGATCGTGGACGGCAAGCTGACCGTGCGCTGGCCGCGCCAGAGTGACCTGGTGCTGGAAGCCGTGGGCGGTGACCGCTTCGTCAGTGGCCCATGGACGGTGACATTCACGCGAACGTCGCTGGGTGCGGTGGACGGGTTGACCCTCACAGCCCGCCGGTTACGGCGCCTGCGGGCCGAACAGATCACCACGGTGGAGGTGCCGGCGGTAGCGGCGACACGCATAGGCGCCGACCACGCGCGCTGACGCCCGATCCTCCAACGCTGCCGGACTGGCTTATGATCCACCCACTTCAACTCCTGCACCGGCATCATGGACCGATCCCGTACGCACCTTGCCTGGCCACCGCGCGTGCTGGCCCTGCTTGCGCTGCTGCTGTTCTGCACCTCAGCTGCGCTGGCGCAGACCGCACGCAAGCCATCACCCTACGAGTACCGGCCAGGTAACGAGGCCGCTGCAACGCCCACCGAAGGGCCGGACTATCTTTCGCGCGTCGACAACCGCGCGCAGTTCATGCAGTTGGCCCGTGTCTACAACGCCGGCACCGCGCTGGAGATGCCGCACCTGATCTTCGTGATCGACCGGCAGAACGCTGCGCGAATCTACTACATCAACACCCCACGCATTGCGCTGCACGAGCAGTTCGTGCGCCGCCAGCGGCTGGTGCGCAGCCTGGACAAGGCCATGCTCAACGCCCAGTACAGGGACCCCGAGCGGCGCTTCCTGTTCGGCACGCTCAGCTGGCAGCGCGATCTGCCCGGCTACACCTACGAGTTCTGGGAGGGCGACAAACTCACCGCGCCCCTGCTGCGGCAGACCGACGCGGTGGTGCGCGCATCCTTCCGCGAGCCGATCCGCTTCAAGACCAACTCCACCCAGCACGAGCAGCTGGCCACCAGCATGGGGCTGGCCTACGTCAGCCAGGAGGCACTGCTGCGTGAGCAGCGCTTCCTGCCGTTGAACACCGGCCGCGCCGAGGGGCGGCTGCGCATCGTGCGCTCGGAGGCACAGCTGCGCACGCTGTCGCCGGGCGACATCCCGGTGCTGGACGAGGTGCCCATCGCGCTGGCACCGGTGGCCGGCCTGGTCACCCAGCGTCCCTCCACCCTGCTGTCGCACGTGAACCTGCTGGCCAAGGGCTGGGGCATTCCCAACCTCTACCTGCGCGATGCCCAGGCGGCCCTGCGCCCGTACGACGGCCAGTGGGTCGCGCTGGAGGTCACCCACAACAACTACCAGGTCACCCGCCTGACGCGCCCGGCACGCACGCCGTCGGCCACGGCGGCGCGCCCCACGGTGCGCAACCTGCCACGTCCGGACCTGAGCGTGGTCGCCCTCAAGCCGCTGGCCGCGCTGCGCGCGCGTGACAGCGGCCATTGCGGGGTGAAGGCGGCCAACCTGGGCACGCTGAAAACCGCGCTGCCACCCGCCGCGCGCGTGCCCGACGGCTTCTGCATCCCGTTCGCCCACTACCAGGCGATGATGCAGCGGCTGCGCATTCCCCAGCGCCTGCAGGAACTGCAACGTCTCCCCGGTTTCAGTACCGACGCGGCCGTCCGCCGTGACGCGCTGGCGGGACTGCGTGCGGAGATCGCCAACGCCGCGCCCGATCCGGCCTTCGTGCGCAGCCTGGACAGCCAGTGGCGCAGCCAGTTGCAGGGCGGCGCGGTGTTCGTGCGCAGCTCGTCCAACTCCGAGGACCTGCCGGGCTTCAGCGGCGCGGGTTTGTACACCACCGTGCCCAATGTCACCCGCACCGACGACGTGGCCAAGGCCGTGCAGACGGTCTGGGCGTCGGTCTTCAACTTCGAGGCGTACGAGGCCCGTACGGCCGCCGGCCTGCGCCAGGACGCGGTGGCCATGGCGGTACTGGTGCAGCGTGCCGCGCCTTCGGACAGCTCCGGCGTGATGATCACGCGCGATCCCTTCGACGCCGCCCGCCGCCACATCACCTACATCTCGGCCAAACGCGGCCTGGGTATCCGCGTGGTGGAAGGCAAGCGCCAGGCCGAGCAGGTGATGTACTCCACCTGGTCCAAGGCGGTGCAGGTGCTGAGCCGGTCGGCTGAAGATACCCAGCTGGTGGCCAACGCGGCCGGCGGTGTGCGCGAAGTGCCCATCACCGGCTCACGCCAGGTGCTCACCGATGCGCTCATCGCGCGGTTGGCCCGGGTGGGCGCCAGCACCAAGCAGGCACTGGGTGGCGTGGACCAGGACATCGAGTGGGCCGTGGTGGGGGATGAGGTACTGATCCTGCAGTCGCGGCCGTACGTGGATGGCAGTGCGCGGTAGCGGATGCGCTGGCGTGCGCCGGTTGAACCCACCTATCAGGAGCGTTGCATGGCCATACGAAGCATCCCGCTGATCGCCTTCTTCGTCGCGCTGGTTGTCTGTGCCCCGGCACGCGCCGAACGCACCGTGGCCGACGATGTGCAGGCGATCGAACACGTGATGGACGCGTTCCAGTCAGCGCTGATCCACAAGGACAAGGCGGCCTACATGGACCTGTTCTTCTCGGACAAGCCCGCCGACATCGGCTGGCAGTTCGTGTCGGAGGATGTTCGCCTGGCGACGATCCGCAAAACCAAGCCCGACGCGATCAAGGCGCGCCAGCTTCCCTCGAACACCTTTGTCGCCCTGATCGACGAGGTGGTGGCGACCACCGAGCCGCGCGCCGAGGAATTCTCCAACGTGAAGATCGACACGGACGGCGATGTTGCGTCGGTGTCGTTCGATTACCGTTTCCTTGCCAACGGCGCGACGACCAACTGGGGCAGGGAGATGTGGCAGCTGGTGCGAACCGAGCGCGGCTGGAAGATCTTCTCGGTGGTGTATTCGATCCATGACAGGTTGAGCAATGCGGGCGACTGATGGCTCGCGCCGGCACAGTTCAGCCCGTGCGTGATCTCTCACTATGCAGCCATCCGGCCCGTGGTCCGGGTCACAAAGGGGACGTCGATGCACGCGCTTGACCGCCTTCAGAAGTGGTACGCCGATCAGTGCGATGGGGACTGGGAACATTCCTTTGGCATCAGGATCGACACGCTGGACAACCCGGGCTGGACGGTGTCCGTGGACCTGATCGATACGGTGCTTCAGGACAAGCCCTATGCCCCCATCCGCCGAGGTGACTCAGAGACGGATGCGCAATGGCTGTATTGCAAGGTCGACTCGTGCAGGTTCGAAGCCGCCGGCGGCGTTGCGTGCCTTCCCGACATGTTGGAGCAGTTCCTTTGCTGGGCAGGTTACTGAGCGTGTTGGCACGCCGGCCTTTGGGGCCGATGACCAAACGTCCACGTACGGCTTAGTGCACGCCTGTGCGTTGCGGGGAGCTCAATCCCTCTTCAACGCGCAGGAATGCATGCATGAAGCAACGAACGGTCAGGGTTCCTGGTAGTCGCTTTCATCGTAGCTGCCCATCACCGTGCAGGTCAGCGATGAACTGCCTTCGCCCAGCATGAGCTCACCCATCTTCGTCGTGCGTCCAGCGTTGGCGGCGAGCCTTGCCGCCTTGCGCACAGCAGCGGCGCTGGCGTTGAACGCGGCGGTGTAGCTTTCGCCCAGGTCACCGTCCGGATCGATATAGATGGATACCTCGCGCACCGGTAAGCCGAACACGGCAAACGGAACCGGTGGGGTGATCGGCTTGAACTCGCCGGACGCGCTGCGGTCAAGGGCCTTCCAGGCGGCGCTGTCCGCGTCGGGTTGCGTCCTGCATTCCAGTGCGGCCTGGATCGCCGGTGCCACGGCACGCCATTGCGCCGCATCCAGCGCGTGAGCCGCCGGCGCGGCGAGGAGGCCAACAAGCAGTGGTGCGATGTACTTCACGCGGGCACTGCGCACCTGCGTCATCCATTGACCAACGATCATTCCCTGTTACTCCGGTTGCGCCTCAGGGTGTCAACGGCGACGGACCACGATGGCCACTCCCTGGCAGGGGCAAGTCTACGATCTGTGCCTGCACCGGGCCACCCTTCGGCAGGTGCGCGCAGCCGCATCGGGGTGCGGCCTCCCGGTGACGGCTCCAGGCCGTAGAATCGCGATTCCAACGGTGAAGGATCACGACATGAAGCACAGGGGCAGGGGACCGGGCAGGCTGTGCATCGCCCTCGCAGGACTGACGCTGCTGGCCGGGTGCACCGAACCGCCCATGGCCGAGCCCAATGTGCAGGCAACGGCAGGGAGACGCGCGCCCGATCCTTCCGTTGAGGGGGCGACGCGGGCCGAACCCGCCCCGGCGCCGACGCCGACGCCGACGCCGACGCCGACGCCCGCCGCGCAGTTCGAAGCGCCGGCCAAAGCGGACACCCCGCCGACCACCTGCCGCATCGATGGGTTCGTGATGCCGGCCAACGCCAAGGTCTATGCGGCGGGTGCCTATGCAGGCAAGGAGACCGACCTCCAGATCGACCAGAGCGGCCACCAGGCCACGACCATCCAGGTGGCGGTGCACGCACCTGACGCCCCGGTGGTGCTGCTGCTGGGCGCTTACGAACCCACGGTCTGGAGTGTGGGCTGGACGCGTGGCACGCGTATCGCCGCGGTGCTGCTGACCGGCTATCACCGCCAGCAGCTGACCGGCCTGCCCGCCGCGGTGCCGCTGCTGGTGAGCACCTACGACAATCGCGGTCCCTGCGGCTATGCCTACGTGGGCGGCGAAGGCTCAGTGAAGCTCAATCCCCTGGCGCGCGAAGTGTTCGGGCGCGCTGTGGATGTGGCCTATGAGGCGCGTGATGGCCGCGCGGTGGTCGGCAGGCTACCGCCGGGCGCGCCATTGGTGACCGATGCCGCAGCGGCCCCGGTGCAGGACTTTCAGTTGAAGGGCGTAGCGCCAGCAGGCCAGGCCGGCATCGACGCGGCGCTACGCACTGGCATCCTGCGCCCCGCAACAGCGGCCGACCTGCGCGCATGGGAGGCCGCCCGCCAGCAGAACACCGGCGCGCCGGACGTGCCGCGCATCGAGGGGGCCAGCGCAGCGCGTCAACAAAGCGTGCCGTACCGCAGCTACACGGTGCTCAAGGCGTTCGCCCTTCCCGCCGGCCTGTATGGCGCCCACTCGGCCACGTTCTTCGTCGCGCCCGGCGTACCGGCACCTACCGGCAATCCCGGGCATTCGGATGTGCGTTTCATCGAGAACGGACGTTGCCTGGGGGTGACGTGCGGGATGCGGTAGGAGCAGGGCGCGGTCATCACGTATGCGGCTACGTGGCACTGACGAACCCCGCGACACCCTGCGGGGCGCTTGTCCCATCGCGATGTATTGCGATGCATCCGCTGGTTGCCAGTAGCAACGCACGAGAAGCACGACAAGGATCCGTCAATGAACGCACCCGACGTCAGGCGTATCGCTCGAAAGCTGTTGTCGCTCTATATGGCCGTGGCCATCAGCGTCGCCGCCGTGCTTACGGTGTCGGCCATTCTGGTGTTGCCCGCCTATGTACTGGGCCACGCCGACATGGACATAACGTTCGATATCCGGGAGCCCGGCGGTCCAGGCAGTCGGGACGGTTCTGCGGTGTACGGGTTCAACGAAGCCAAGGGCATCACCTGTAACGATGCCACCGACGACATGGCAGATGGCAAATGGTGGATACGCTGCCGGTACGTAGCCGATAAGGTGAGCTATGCCACCGACTATCTGCGCGCCAACGGGCTTGAGGTGGGTGGAACCTACGCGCGCATCGTCATGCAACCGGCGGGCGGAAGTTGGATAAACCTCGTTTGCGCGGCCTTTCTCGTTGCCTGCCTGGGCCTGATCTGGAGCTGGCGGGACGCCTCACGCCTGCGCCGTGAGCTGGGATGGATCGCGGGTAACAAAGGCAGAAGTCTGCTCGCGGCTGTGGTCCCGGGCGTAGTGACGATGGCGGCGGCCGGCGCGTGCACCTGGATGCTGGGAAGCGCACCTGCCCCTCAGATACCGCCGATGCGCCACGAGTACATGGTGGCCATGTTCATGACGATCGTGGTGACAGCGCCGCTGGTTGAAGAGTTGCTGTATCGGGGCGTCCTCTTCGATGTGTTGGTCAAGCGCAGCACTGTGGTGGTGGCCGCATGCCTGGGAACCGTCATCTTCGTCGGCGCCCATGTGGGAACAGAGTTCTGGAAGATCGATCCGGTGCGCGTGACGGCCCTGGGCATGGGGTCGCTTGCGCTCTACGCCGTCAGGGTCCGTACCGGCTCGCTGCTGCTGTGCATCGTGGGGCACATGCTGCTCAATGGGTTCGTATTCTACGTCTACGCTGCCAGTGCGATGGATTGAGCGTGGCTGCGTCCCACCGGTCAACCTGTGCGCTTCCCGCACCGGCATGGCCATCGGCGTATTCTTGGAGCAGCGGCAGCCGTCGCCATCCTTGACCACAGGAGCCGGATCCATGCGCGCATTGGTACTCGCTTTGATCTTCCCTTGGCTGGCGCTCACGGCAAGCCCGGCGGCCGCGCAAGGCGCTCCCGCCGCCCAAACGCAGACACCGCTTCCCGATGTGCCGTTGCCGGCCGAACTCGATCGTGTGCTGCGCGACTACGAGCGCGCATGGAATGCCGGTGACGCAGCAGGACTTGCCGCGCTGTTTGCCGACGACGGCGTGATACTGCAAAGCAACCAACCGCCCGTACGCGGCCGCGCCGCCATCGAGGCGGCCTACGCGGGCCAGGGCCCGGGCGGGTCACTGCGCCTGCGCGCATTCGCCCACGCAGTGTCCGGTACCGTCGGCTACGCCATCGGCGGATACGGCTTCGGCGGCAGCCGACGCGATGCGGGAAAATTCACCCTTGCCCTGCAACGTGCGGCGGATGGACGGTGGATGATCTTCTCGGACATGGACAACACGAACGCCGCGCCGCAGGCGCGCAAGCCGATCGACGCGCCCCATCCCGCGGCAGCGCCTGCCGCACGATCCTGAGCGCGTGGTGAGGGGGCTTGATGCGGCCAACATCACGCCGTGGATAGGATGGTGCAGCGACACCCATCTTGGGTAGACACACCCTTCTTTGAAGCACCCAAGCGCAACGCGTATTCCCACCCCGCCAGCCCGAGAGCACGGCCATGCACCGCAAAATAGGGGCATGGCCGCAGCGTGAGCGCTACGCGCTACGCGCTGCGCACGTGCGCAGCCGGCACTACACCCGCAACGCACGATCAACGGTGCACTGTCGCCTTTACTTCGGTACGCCGGTCCACGATTTGCTCATGATCTTCCACTGCCCGTCGGTCTTGAGCAGCACCACGTAGTCCACGCCATCCCATCCGGGGTAGTCCAGGTTCACCCGCACGGCGGCCAGGTTCCGGGCCACATCCACGATCTGGTAGCTGCGTTTGCGCTGGGCCTCGTTGGCGGCCGGCTTGCCATCGAACCCCTCGGCGAACTGTTCCCCGGTGCGGGAGGCCAGTGCCGGTCCGCGGGCTTCCGAGTAGCCGATCATGACGCCATCGCTGCGGAAGACCTGCTTGGCCAGTGTGTTGTCGGCGCTGCGGTAGGCGCGCATGAAGGTCTGCATGACCTGGTCTACGGCCGCACGGTCGCTGCTTTGTGCGGCGGCGGCGGTGGGAAGCAGCAGGAGCAGCGCGCCTGCAAAAGCCAGGGGTCGGATCGAAGTTGTCATGGGTGTTCCTGTGGTGTGGGTAGGCGAACAGCGCCAGGCGGCGCCCGGCGTTGGGTACTGCGGTGAATCAGTTCGGTGCGGCGCGTTGCGGCAACCGGTGCGCAGGCGGGCCGAGCGCGGCCACCACGGCGCGGGCCACGGGCGCGGCGGAGGCGTAGTTCTGCCCGGTCACCAGCCGGCCATCGACCTGGATGTGCGGCGCCTCGCCGTCCACGGCATGGAACACGCCGCCGCGCGCACGGACGGTCGTGCCGATCAGGAACGGGAACTGCTTGAAGTAGGCCGCGCCCTGCTGTTCGTGCTCTTCGGGAAACCCGCTGACACGCTTGCCCGCGATCAGGTAACCGCCGCTGGCCAGCCGCAGGTTCACGATGCCGGCCGTGCCGTGGCACACCGCTGAGACCACGCCGCCGTTGCCCTCGTAAACCTGCAGGGCGATGCGTTGCAGGGCCGGGTGCTCGGGGACGCCGTACATCGCATTGCTGCCGCCCACGTAATACACGGCGCGGTAGCGGGCCGCGTCCACCTGGGCCGGGGTGAAGGTGGTGCGCAGCGGGTCCATGATCCGCGCGTCGTGCAGCCGGGCGGCCACGTCCGGGCTGACGTAGTCATCGAGGATCGGCACGGCGCCGCCGTCGGGGGACACCATGTCCACTGCGTAGCCGGCGGCATTGAACACGTCCCAGGCATGCACCACTTCGCCGAAGCTGATGCTGGCCGGCAGCGTGGAGGTGCCATGCACCGTGCTGCTGGCGATGATGAACAGGATGCGGTCCGGGCTGCCCGCTGCGGGCCGCGCGGGGGCAGCCGAGGCAGCCGCAGCAGGTGCGGCGTCGGTGCTGCAGGCGCCGCCCAGCCAGACGCTCAGCAGGAGCAGCAGGCAGGCGGCGAAGGTGCGGAACGTGTGCATGGCGCTGGCTCGTGGGAAGGAGCCTGCACCCTATCGGATGTCTTTCAGATCAATATGTTGCGGAACGTTTCAGGAGTGCTGAAATCGATTCTGGGAGTCGCTGCCGGTGGCGCGGAACGCCGCCGGGGTGATCCCCTCCCACTTCTTGAAGGCGCTGTGGAAGGTGGACATGGACTGGAAGCCGGCCTCCTCGGCCACCCGCTCCAACGGCTTGGGTGGTAGCTGCTGAAGCAGGGCTTTTGCCTCAACCACGCGGAGCTGCGCCAGGTACTGCTTGAAGGAGGTCTGGTTGTTGTCGTTGAGCAGCTGGGACAGGCGCGCCTGCGGCATGCCCAGCCGCCGGGCCAGCCGGGGCAGGGTCAGCGCAGGGTCCAGGTGCAGGCGTTCGGTGGCCATCAACGTGGCCAGGGCCTGCAGTTGCGCGGCGGCCTCGGGGTCGGGAATGCGGCGGTCCTGGTAGGGCTCGATCGGCGCCTGGCCCGCGCGCAGGCGCAGCCAGGCCACGATGCTGGCCGCAAGGACGAAGGTGAACGACAACGCGCCCACGATGTAGGACGTGTAGCCGGCGGTGTAATACGCGATCCAGATGACCCAGATCCCCGCCAGCGCGCCGAGCAGCATCGGCGCCGCCGGCGTGCCGCGCAGGCGGGTGCGATAGACGTACAGGTGCCCGCTGGCCAGCAGCAGGTAGCCCAGCCATGCGTAGTTGATGGCCGGGGTGATGCCGTGGCGCCACAGGTCCACATGGGTGGAATAGGGCACCACCACGTTCAGTGCGATGGCCATCACCAGCAGCGCGCCCAGGTGCCAGCGGTCTGTGCGGGCGGGGCCGGAGGCATCGCCCTGGCTGGAGCGGATCAGGAAGAACAGGCAGGGCCCGATGAAGAAGCACGCCGTCAGGCCGAGCTGCAGCACCACCAAGGGGATGTCCGGCCAGAAATGGAAGGCCACCGATTTCCCGGTTCGCACGCCCACCATCAGGATCAGCAGCGCCAGCCAGCGCTGCGACGGCGCACCGTTGGCCCGCCACCACAGCACCGATGCCGCGACGATGCCGTTGAAGGCACCCAGCATGGCGAAGAAGAACAGGAAGTGTTGGCTGAGCATGGCCGGAGTATTGGGTAAAACGGCCCTTCGTCAAGCTGCCAGAAGTCCCGTGTGCGGTGGTGGCGGCACCGTCGGCCGGGCCCTTTTATCCGTTCAGAACCAGCGACATGTCGGGATATCGGGCGCATAGGAAGTCAACGAACGCGCGCACCTTGGGCGCTGCCAGGCGCCTGGATGTGTGCAGTACCCATAGCGCGGGATCTGCGCCCGACACCACGCCCCACTGCACCAGATCGCCGCGGGCAAGATGATGCCAGGCAATGGACTCTGGCATGAGAGCGACGCCCGCGCCTGCCAGTGCTGCGTCGCGGATCATGAGGAAAGAGGACAGCCTGAGCCGGGGAATGGGCTCCAGAACCAAGCGCCCATTGTCCAGGTCCCAACGACCGGATTGGAAGGTCGAGGCGACGATCGCCGGCACCTGCCTCACCGCACCAGGGTCTGGTTGGGCAATACCGGGAGCGGCGACGACGACAAGCCGATCCATGGCGAAGCAGCGTCCCACCAGGGTGCTGTCGGGGCTCGGATTGACCCGGATGACCACATCGAACTGCTCGTCGACCAGATCGACCATGCGGTCCTCAGCCACGACCTCGATCAACACTTCCGGGTAGGCCGCGCAGAACGCAGCGCTTATCTGCCCCATGGCCAGTTGAGAGAACAGCACGGGGGAGGCGACGCGCAGGTGCCCGCGCGGCAACGCCATGCCTTCGCGTGTGGCGATCATCGCCTCGGCGACCTCTCCCATGGGCGCCTCGATCCGGCTGGCAAGGAGCTGGCCGGCTTCAGTGAGCATCAGACCCCGCGCGCTGCGCTCGACCAGTCTTACGCCGAGGTGCTCTTCCAGATCCGAGATTCGCCGGGACAACGTCGCTTTCGGTTTGCCGCTTGCCCGGCTGGCCTTGCCGAGGCTTCCACTCGCGGCCACCAGCAGGAAGTCACCCAGATCATTCAGGTCCATGGTGTCTCACATCTGGAACGGTGGGTCTACATATTGTCGTCTTCGTTCTGGAGGTGCAACGGCCTATCGTCCCTCCATCGCATCCATCCCGGCGTCACGCCCTTGCACATCACGCATCGGACAGCACGGCTCCGGTCTGGCCATCGAACGCAATCGCACCCCCTCGCGCGCTGACAACGTCGTCGCGGATTTCCCGCACTGATTCCTGTTCCACTCCCTGAAGGAGATTCACATGAGCATTCTTGTCACCGGCGCCACAGGCACCCTCGGCTCTCTCATCACCCACGGCCTCGCCAGCGCAGGTGCCGACGTCACCGCTCTGGTCCGCACCCGCGGGAAAGTGGCGTTCCCCAACGGTGTCACCGAAGTCGTCGGCGATCTGACCGACGTGCCGTCGATCCGCGCTGCATTGGCGTCGGCACGCACGCTGTTCCTGCTCAACGCGCTCACGCCGGACGAAGTGACCCAGGCGCTGATCGCGTTGAACCTTGCCCGCGAAGCCGGCATCGAACGCATCGTCTACCTGTCGGTCATCCATGCCGACAAGTTCACCAATGTGCCGCACTTCACCGGCAAGCACACGGTTGAACGCATGATCGAAAGCCTCGGCATTCCTGCCACCATTCTGCGTCCGGCCTACTTCATGCAGAACGAGTTCATGGTCCAGAAGACGATCCAGGACTATGGCGTCTACCCGATGCCGATCGGTGCCGCCGGCGTCGCCATGATCGATGCGCGCGACATCGCGGAGATTGCCGTGGCGGAACTGCTGCGACGCGACCGCGCCCCGTCTGCGCTGGACACCGTTACGCTCGATCTGGTGGGGCCGCAGGCAGTGACGGGCGCTTCGGTAGCCAAGGTGTGGAGCACGGCGTTGGGTCGGGAGGTGATCTATGCGGGCGATGACGTGGCAGCGTTCGAGGCACAGATGGCTGCATTCGGTCCGTCGTGGATGGCCTATGACATGCGCCTGATGATGGCGGGCATCCAGACGTTCGGGATGCAGGCAACCGAAGGCACGGTTGCGCGTCTGGAGGCCATCCTTGGGCATCCGATGCGTACCTATGAGGACTTCGTTGGTGAGCTGACGACGAAGGGTTGACCGCCTCATAGGTTGGGCAGGCCGGCGAGTTACCAGTAACTCCCCGCAGCCGCGTCGAGCGCGTTCAGCAGGTGGGCTTCTTCAAGCGGCTCCGGCGATTGGCCTGCGTCCATTTCCCACACCTGCAGCGGCGCGTTGCGTTCGGCGAACACGCGGACGATGTCGCGGATCTCACTGTCACGCTGCACATGGTCGTTGCCATACAGTTCGCAGGTGTAGAACGTGCCGCTGGCGCCCAGCGCCAGTTGGCCACGCGCGTGGCCCAGCGAAAGCGCCAGCCGACGGTGCAGGAATGCCGCCAGGTGCAGGTCGGTGGTGGGCAGCAGGGAGGCGAGGGCGATCTTCATGCCGCCAGTATCACCGACCTGCTTGGTCAGCCTGCGCTGCTAAGATCGGCGTCCGATCGACTCACTGCCGAAGTCACCGCCCGTGCTCTACCACCTGCGTCTGAAAGGCAATGGCGCGCACATGATCGGATCGTGCGACGAAGTGGACCCGGCCAGTTGCGTTCCCACGTGTGCCACCTGCGGCTACCGCACCGATCCGGACTTCACCAACCCCGGATTCCGGATGCGCAGGCGCCGCCTCGACATCTCCTGCTGCTACGACGGTGCGGTGGTTGTCAGCGACCGCTTCCGAACCCTGTATGCATCATTGGGTGGATCCAACCTGCGCTTCGTGGACCTGCCGAAGGCACCGGGCTTCCATCACCTCACGTGCATCACCCCGGTCGCGCTGGACTATGCCGCCATGGGGACGCAGTGCCTGCGTTTGTGCACCGGCTGTGGACGGCACCTGGATGTCGTGGGCTGCGTCACCCTCGTGCTCGCTCCCGGTGCGCTTCTGGCCGGCAATGAGCTGGCCTTTGCCGACCGGTATTTCGGCTCGCACAACGAGGCCACTCCGCTGCTGCTGTGTGGTGAGCTTCTGGCGAAGGCCATTGGGGCCGCGGGACTGGCGGGCATCGATGCGTGCGAACCGGTGGCGATGACGCAGCAGGGGTAGCAGCGATCTCTGTCGCGCGCCTCGCCGCGAGCGTGGCCGCTTCTGTGCGCAGCACGCGTTGTTATCGCAGCCACGCCATGATGCTGATGCCCGGCGTGCTGGTCACTCACGTAGCACGCGTTCTCATGGAGACCGATGGAGTGAAGCTGAAGCGATGATGGTCGCTCTTCACGCTCCCTCTACGTCTTCCAATCGCAGCTGAAAGCCGGTCATGGCTCTGGCGAAAAGGCCGCTATAGTCCGGGTTCCCCAGACGAAGGAGGGAGTGCAATGTTCCTCACCAAGCGACAGATCAACACCGCCCGTACGCTCACCGTGGCCATCATCGCCACCGTCGGTCTCAGTGCCTGCGCCACCTATAAAGACGAATTTGCAACGATCAACTCACGCCTCGACCAGCTCGACGTGAAGGTTCAGGGCGCAGCCCAGAGTGCCGAATCGGCCAACCAGTCCGCACAGCAGGCCAACCAGCGTCTGGATCAGATTGAAGGCCGCGTCCAGCAGCTTGAAAAGGCGCCCCGCCGCACGCCGCGCGGTTAATTGGAATCGGGTTCCGGTGGCCGTTGCAGGCCACCGGCGTCCCGTGATCACACCGTCTTAACTGCAAGGAACCGTGCCATCCCTACGTATTCATCTCCTGCATTCCGGTCCGTCTGTGGCGCGCTGGTCATGGCGTTGGCGTTGGCCGGCACCAACGTAGCCCGCGCCGAAGAACCCGTTGCCCAGCCTGCCGCCGCCGTCGATGAGCTGCCGCAAGGCCAGGAAGTCTCCGACACCGTGATCGAGCTTGCCGGCTGGGTGGTCGCAAGCAAGGACAGCCAGGGCTATCCCTTCGCGGTGCTGGACAAGGCCGCCGCCCAGATCCTGATATTCGGCGGCGACGGCAAGCTTCGCGGCGCGGCACCCGCGCTGTTTGGCTCGGCCATCGGCGATCATTCCGCACCGGGCGTTGCCGGTCTTGCGCTTCGCGCGATTCCGGGACGCGACCGCACCACACCGGCCGGTCGCTTCGTGGGCGGCTACGGCCCCTCCATCGATGCCGGGCGCGTGCTGTGGGTGGACTACGAGTCCGCCGTCTCCCTTCATCCCACCCCGCCTGGTACGCCGGCCGAGAAGCGTGCCGAACGCCTGGCCTCGGCGTCGCCGGACGACAACCGTGTCACGCACGGCTGCATCAATGTCTCGACCCCGTTCTATGAGCAGGTCGTGCGGACCACGTTCGAGCGCGGTGGCGTGTTCTACATCCTGCCCGACAAGGCGAGCATCGCCGAGACCTTCCCGGCGTTCGCGGAGAGTCGCGCGGCTGCGCAGGACGGCGACGGAAAGCGTACACGTTCCGCCCGCAAGTGATGGACGCATTGCCGTGTTGCCCTGTGCCCGCTTGACGGTGTATTGAAGGGCGCACGCAGCGCATTCCGCCCTGCCTGGCAGAGGAAGCGCCATGAAGCTTGTTGCGGCACAGATGCGCGCGCTTGCCGGTGATATCGATGGCAACATTCACCGGCACATCGCCGTCATTGAACGGGCCGCGTCCCACGGCGCGGCGTTGGTGGTGTTCCCCGAACTCTCGCTCACCGGCTACGAACCCCGCCTGGCGCAGCGGTTGGCGATGGCCCAGGACGATCCGCGCCTGACGGTGTTCCAGGCACTCAGTGACCGGCACCAGATGCTGATCGCGGTCGGTGCTCCGTACAGCGGGTATGAGGGCATCGAGATCGGCATGTTCGTGTTCCGCTGCCGGCAAGCGCCGGCGGTGTACGCCAAGCAGATGCTGCATGCCGACGAACGGCCGTACTTCCATCCGGGCGACAGGCCGATGGTCGTCGCGCTGCGCGGTGCGGTGATCGCGCCGGCCATCTGCTACGAATCGCTGCAGGCGGTGCATGCGCAGGCCGCGGCAGCGCGTGGGGCAACGGTCTACTTGGCCAGCGTGGCCAAGGCCGCGCGTGGCGTAGAGACAGGCTACCGGCATTACCCCCCTATCGCGCGGCAGCACGGGATGACCGTGATGATGGCCAACGGGGTGGGCGCGGCCGATGATTTCGTCATGGCGGGTCGCTCCGCCGTCTGGCGCAATGACGGCCAATGCGTGTGCAGTGCCGATGCGGAGGGCGAGGCGCTGGTGGTGTATGACCTGGCCACGCAGGTGGGCGAGGTACTGCCGATGGACGACGCTGCGGCCCCGGAACCGTCGCCCTGACGCGCGCGATCCCGGGGAGGTGCTGCTCGATTCTCAGCGTCTCACGCCATCAGCCGCGCGCGGCGAACGTGCCATGGAAGCCCAGCGGTACCGCATACGGCAGCCATGCCTGTACCAGCGGACCCGCATCGATGCGCTGCGCATCCAGCACCGCGATACCGCTGCGTTGGGTGGCCGCATCCAGCAGCGTACCCACCAGCCAGCCGTCGTCGGCGCTGCGGCTGCCCGGGCGCGGGACGAACACGTGTTCCTCGGCGAGGATATCGCGACCGTACCGGTGCACCTCGCGCCGACCCCGATCCACGTCGTAGCTGGCCACCGCGTTGAAATAGGGCGCCGTTGTTTCGCCCTGCATGGCCGGTGCGTACAGGCGCGCACCTCGGCCGCCGGCGCTGCGGCGGTCGAATAGCGGGAATTCGATGCCCTGGATACCGGTCTCTTCCCAGTGCGCCTTCCCGGTGCGCAGGTCCAGGTGCAGTTCGCGCAGCGAGGCATTGGAATGGGTCGCGTGCGCGGCATCGCCGGCCATCGCGGCATGCATCGGTGAGCGCGCTTCGTTGATGTCGTCGTGGCGCACGGTGCGCATGACGATGCGACCGTTGCGCTGGTAGGCGTCGCCGAAGTGGTAGGCCGCGGTGAAGTCCGCTTCGAACCACTGCGCGGTATCCGGCGCCGCCTTGGGTACCACGGCAATGCGGCAGGGGCGGTCCGGGGCGAACTGCAGGCGCTCGAAGAAGGCCGCACCGGATGGCTTGACGTCGAACGGCATCAGCATGAACACCAGATGGTCGTCGGTCATGGCGAAGGCATGCAGGTAGCCCATGAACTGGGTGTCCAGCACGGTGGCCGAGCGCAGCTGCCCGTCTGCGCCGATCTTCCAGACCAGCAGGCCGGTGCCGCCCAGCAGCGACAGCGAGCCAAAGTTCCACACGGTGCCGTCGCGGTCCACCAGCGGGTGCGCGGAGAACGGCACGGTGGCCAGGTCCGGGCGCCAGGTGGTGGGCCCCAGCGTGGTCAGTTCATCGGGGTCCAGTTCGAACGCCGAGCCGGCTTCGCACAGCGCGAAGAGGCGGCCATGAATGCTGATCACCGAGGTGTTGGCGGCGTTGGCATCGTCGTTGTTGCGTACCGCCTGCATGTCCGGCACGGCGGTGCCGGCGGCCGGGTACAGGAAGCGGCCGGCCTTCTGCTCGCGGGTGAACTTGGGCGTGGCCACCATCCGCGCGCGATGGGTCAGCGTGCCATCGCCGTTGAAGTGCCAGCCGTGCACCATGCCGTCGCCGTCGAACCAGTGGTCATAGCGGAAGCCGTTGCGTTCGGTCCAGGCCGGGCCGTTGCGGTACAGCGTACCGGCCAGCCCCTGTGGCAGGCGGCCCTGCAGCTGCACCGTCGCCGGCCCGAGGGTTTCGGTGGTGACGCTGCGCCAGCCGGTCAGCCAGGGGTGCTGCTGGCGGGCGGCGGCGAACGTGGCGGCATCGCCGGCCATGGCCGGCAGGCTGCGCAGGGCAGTGGCGCCGATCACGGCGGTGGTGGTGGCCGACAGCAGCGAGCGGAGGAAACGGCGGCGGTCCATGCGGGAATCTCGAAAAGGGGACGGAGGAGGGCGTGCGGTCAGCGCAGTGCGATGTCGATGGCCGCGCCGTCGGCCGGCACGTGTACCCGCGCTTCGTCGAAGGTGGGCTTGCGCTGCACGCGCGGGTTGTTGCTGAAGCCGTAGCCTTCTACCGGGATGCCCACCAGGTTGGTGTCCAGCGTGCCGTTGTCGTTCTCGTCATGGGTAACCAGCACCGCGTAGTCACCGGCGGGCAGGCTTTTGAACACCACCTGCGCTGCATCGGCCGTGGCCGGCAGGCTCTGCGCCTGCACCGGGGCCGCCTTGCCGTCCCAGCCGACGGCGCTGTCCACCACCGCCAGCCGCACGGTACCGGTATGGGCGCGGATGCCGTGCAGGTCCACCTGCAGGTCGCCGGCAGCGGCGGTGGAGGTCAGCAGCAGGCCGGCGAACGGAAGGCAGAACAGGGCGTTGCGGATCATGGCGGTGGCTCGGTTGGGTGTGGGGCCAGTCTGCCCAGTGCACTGCCGCCGCCCCATGCCCAGTGGTCATCGATCCGCAGTGCCGGAAGTCACTTTCTGCGTCGCGCCCATTGCCGGGCGGCATCCTGCACGGGCAGCATGCGCACATGCCTTCTTTCCTGCGCACCCTCATCAGCCCCCTCAGCCTGGCCGGCCTGCTCACCATCCTGGGCGTGGGGCTGTCGCTGGGGCTGCCCTCCGATGCCGACGGCGCGCTGCGCTGGGGCGTGCTCGGGGTGTTCATCGCGCTGTTCCTGGCCTACGACCATCTGCCGCCGCGGTCGCCGCTGCGCCTGGTCAGCGACGTGCTCCAGGCGCTGCTGGCGTTGTGGCTGTGCTGGCTGGAGCCCCGCGTGGGCACGGTGCCGGTGCTGCTGGTGGTGCTGGTGGCCCACCTGGCCGAGCACTGGTCGCCGCGCGCGGTGCTGGCCACTACGGTGGTGCTCAACGTTGCCCTGTACCTGGTGCTGCGCCACAGCGGCTTCAGCCAGCCGCTGCTGATCGTGGCGATCTACGCCGGCTTCCAGGCGTTTGCCGCGCTTACCGCGCACTACGCACGCAGCGCCGAGCAGGCACGCGATGCGCTGGCCCGGGTCAATGCGGATCTGCTGGCCACGCGCACGCTGCTGGCCGACGGCGCACGCGACGCCGAGCGCCTGCGCCTGGCGCGCGAGTTGCACGACGTGGCCGGGCACAAACTCACCGCGATGCGCCTGAACCTGCGCGCGTTGTCTACCGATCCTGCGCTGGCCGGCCGTGAGCAGGTGCTGCTGGCCGAGCGCCTGTCCGCTGAGTTGCTCGGCGATATCCGCCAGGTGGTGCAGTCCATGCGCGATGACCGCGGGCTCGACCTGGCCACCGCGCTGCAGGCGCTGGCGGCGCCGTTCCCGCGGCCCGGGCTGCGCGTGCGCATCGGCGCGCAGGTCCGCATCGGCAATCCGCTGGTGGCCGATGCGGTACTGCGGCTTGCCCAGGAAGCGCTCACCAACGCGGCCCGGCATGGCGACGCCAACACCGTATGGCTGGACATCGACACCGACAACCACGGCGTGCGCATCGACATCCGCGATGACGGCCAGCGCAGCGAGCGCATCCGCGAAGGCAACGGCATCACCGGCATGCGCGAACGCCTGGCCGAGCTGCAGGGGCAGCTGGAACTGGCGCGCACCGATGCCGGTGGCATGCACCTGATCGCGCGGTTGCCGGCATGAGCGCGGCAACCGTGCGGGTCGCACTGGCCGACGACCAGGCCCTGGTGCGGGCCGGCCTGCGGGCCCTGTTGCAGGGGTTGGGCGTGCAGGTGGTGCTGGAGGCCGACGACGGCCAGGCATTGCTGGATGGCCTGGCCCACCAACCGGTGGACGTGGTGCTCAGTGATATCCGCATGCCCGGCCTGGACGGCATCCAGGCGCTGCAGCAGGTGCGTGCGCGCGGCGACACCACGCCGTGGCTGCTGCTGACCACCTTCGATGAAAGCGATCTGCTGTTGCGTGCCAGCGAAGCCGGTGCGCAGGGCTTCATGCTCAAGGATGCCGCCCCGGAAGATCTGCACGAGGCGATCTGCCGCGTCGCCGCCGGCCACACGCTGCTGTTGCCGGTGAGCACCGACCCGGTGCGTGCGCGCTACCGCTTCCACGATGAAGCGCCGCCCAGCGATACCTTCAACGAGAAGGAAGTGGCGATCCTGCGCTTGCTGGCCGGCGGCTATTCGAACCGCGAAATCGCACGCAGCCTGTTCCTGGCCGAGGGCACGGTGAAGAACTATGTCTCCACCATCCTGGACAAGCTGGGCACGCGCGACCGGACCCGCGCGGTGTTGAAGGCGATCACCCTGCGGGTGATCTGAGCCGCGGGCCCGGTACTCAGCCGCGCCGACCCACGCGCGCCACCGCGACCGCTGCGGCCGACGCCAGCAGCAACAGCAGTGCACTCACGCCGAACGTGGCCCGGTAGCCGGCACCGTCGTACAGCAGGCCACCCACGGTGGAGCCCAGCGCGATGCACAGCTGCACCACCGCCACCATCAGGCCACCGCCGGCCTCGGCGTCGCGCGGCAATGTGGCGGCCAGCCATGACCACCACCCCACCGGCGCCGCGGTGGCAACCAGCCCCCACGCCGCCAGCAGCACGGCGGTCACCGTCAGCGAATGGCCGAACACGGTCAGGCCCAGCGCGATCACCGCCATCACGAGCGGGAAGAGGATCAGTACCGGGTACGGGCTGCCCTTGAGCAGGCGTCCCACCAGCAGCGTGCCGACCAGGCCGGCCACGCCGATGGCCAGCAGGATGCTGGACAGCGCGGGCAGGGCGACGCCGGTGGTGCCTTCCAGGAAGGGCCGCACATAGGTGAACAGCGTGAACTGCCCCATGAAGAACAGACCCGCAGCGAGCATGCCCAGCGCGGGCAACGGGCGGGTGAGCAGCCGCAGCGCGCCGGGGCGTGCGGTGGCATGCGGGGCCGGCCGCATCGACGGCAGCGCAATCCACTGCCATGCCAGCGCGATCACCGCCACGGGCACGATGCAGAAGAAGGCACCGCGCCAGCCGATGATGCCGCCCAGGTAGCTCCCCAGCGGCGCGGCCACCACCGTGGCCAGTGCGTTGCCGCCGTTGAACAGCGCCAACGCCTTGGGCACCTCGTCCGTCGGTACCAGGCGGATGGCCACGGCCGCCGACATCGACCAGAACGCACCGATGACCACGCCGATCAGCGCCCGCCCGAGCATGTACATGGCGTAGTTGGCGGCCGTGGCCACCACCACGCCGGACACGCACATCAGCACCGTGAGCAGAAGCAGCAGCGCCTTGCGGTCCATGCGGCCGGCCACGCGCGCGGTGAGCAGGCTGGTGACCACCGCGAAGGCGCCGGAAATGGCGATGCCGTAGCCCACCCAGCCTTCGCTCACCCCAAGCGTGGCGGCGATCGGCGAGAGCAGGCTGACCGGCATGAATTCCGAGGCGATCAGGGCGAACACGCACAGGCTCATGGCCAGTACGCCGCCCCAGTTGGCCGGATGAGGCACAGCGTCGTGGGCGGCGATGGCAGGCAGGGGAGGGGAGGCAGGCGTGGACATGACGACTCGGTAGGGGCGAAAACAGGGCGCCGGCCCGCGGTGGGCCGGCGTTTGTTGCGGGCTCAGCGCGCGCGCACGTGGGTGGTGAAGAACGCGGTCAGCGCGTCGAATGGAATCAGCGCCACCCGGTCGTACAGGTCCACATGCCCGGCGCCGGGCACCACCAGCAGCTGCTTGGGCTGGCCGGCCAGGCGGTAGGCCTCTTCGCTGAACTCACGCGAGTGGGCGGTCTCGCCGGTGATGAACAGCATCGGGCGCGGTGAGATGGTCTCGATGTCGGCGAACGGGTAGAAGTTGAGGAACTTCAGGTTGCTGGTCAGCGTGGGATGGGTGGTCAGCGCCGGCGAGGATCCGGCCGGGGTGTACTCGCCGCGCGGGGTGCGATAGAAGTCGTAGAACTCGCGTTCAACCGGCGAGGACGTTTCATCGATGCTGTGAACCGACCCGCTGGTGTACTGCACCGGCCCGCCGGCGAATTCCACATCGCGCTGGGCCACCGCGGCGGCAATGGCGGCCTTGCGTTGTGCCACGCTCACCGCGTGGCCAAGACCGTTGCGGTTGGCCGCGCCCATGTCGTACATGCTTACCGTGGCGATGGCCTGGATGCGCGGGTCGATCTTCGCCGCGCTGATGACGAAGCTGCCGCTGCCACAGATGCCGATGGCACCGATGCGGTCCTTGTCCACGAACGGCTGCGTGCGCAGGAAATCGACCGCCGCGCTGAAGTCCTCGGCGTAGATGTCCGGCGACACGGCGTTGCGCGGTTGTCCTTCGCTTTCGCCCCAGAACGACAGATCCAGCGAGAGGGTGACAAAGCCCTGCTCGGCCATGCGCGTGGCATACAGGTTGGCGCTCTGCTCCTTCACCGCCCCCATCGGGTGACCGACCACGATGGCCGCGTGCGGCACGCTGCGGTCCAGATCCTTGGGCACGAACAGGTTGCCGGCCACCTGCATCTGGTACTGGTTCTTGAAGGTGACCTTCTGCACGGTCACCCGGGGGCTGGAATAGAAATTGTCTGCGCCGTGGCTCATATCGGCTCCTGAGGCAAAGAGGGGAAGGGTCAACAGCGCAATCAGCGCGAGCAACCTGGGCATGGGCGATCCATCGGTGAGTGGGCCAGCCCAGTGTGGTCGCGCGGGCACTATTTGATTAGCTAACCAATCGGGAATGACGCTGTTAGGTGCGCTAATCAATGTGGCGTGCCAGACTTGCCCCATGGCACGCCGCAATCTCAATGACCTTCTGGCCTTCGTCACCGTTGCCCGCGAGGGCAGCTTCACCCGTGCCGCCAGCGTGCTCGGGGTGACCCCGTCCGCGTTGAGCCAGGCCTTGAAGGCGCTGGAAGAGCGGCTGGAGATCCGCCTGCTGACCCGCACCACGCGCAGCGTTTCGCCCACCCAGGCCGGCGAGCGCCTGCTGGCGGCCATTGGCAATCGCTTCGATGAGATCGAAGCGGAACTGGACGCGCTGACCGCACTGCGCGACAAACCGGCCGGCACCGTGCGCCTGACCAGTGGCGACTTCCCGCTGCGCACGCTGCTGCTGCCGCGGTTGATGCCCCTGATGCACCGCTACCCGGACATCAACATCGAGTTCGATGTGAGCTACGGCCTGCGCGATATCGTGGCCGACCGCTTCGACGCGGGCATCCGGCTGGGCGAAAGCATCGACAAGGACATGGTGGCGGTGCCGATCGGCCCACCGCTGCGCATGGCGGCGGTGGCCTCACCTGCCTACTTCGCCAGCGTGCCGCCGCCGAAGGTGCCGGCGGACCTGACCGGGCACCGCTGCATCAACATGCGCTTCCCGACCCGTGGCGGGCTGTACGCGTGGGAGTTCGAGCGTCGGGGCCGTGCAGTGAACGTGCGCGTGGACGGCCAGCTGACCTTCAACACCTCGCCGCACATGGTGCTGGCCGCGCTGGACGGGCTGGGCATTGCGTTCCTGCCCGAGGACGAGTTTGCGCCGCACCTGGAAGACGGTCGGTTGCTGCGGGTGCTGGCGGACTGGTGCCCACCGTTCCCGGGCTATCACCTGTATTACCCCAGCCGCCGGCAGCATTCGCCGGCGTTCGCGCTGGTGGTGGAGGCGTTGCGGCGCTGAAGCGGTTGGCCGTGTTTGTCAGTGCCACTTACAGCGTGGTGCTGTCCACCAGTTGTCGCCCGGCCTGGGTGAGGTCGATGTCGCCGTCCTCGGCCTGTGCTGCATAGCCGGCCGCAACGGCCCAGTTCGCGTCTGCGTCGGATACCGGGCGGGTGGCGTTGATGTCATCCAGGATGCGGCGCTGCTCGGCGGTCAGGCTCACGTGGTCGGCCCGCTGGACCCCATCGCGGCCCCGCTCTGCCTGGCACGGATGGCGCGGCGGTGGTTCACCCACCACACCAACCCGGGCAGCCCATACAACAGGGCGCCGACCAACAGAAATATCTTGAATGCGGTGTTCATGGGGTGCCTTCGATAGCAGCCTGCCGGGCGTCCAGCGGAGGGAAACCGGAATGAATTTCCCAGGCGACAGCTGCAGTTCAGCAGATAGGGCGTGAAGCCGCTGTCCATCCTGGGCGGCACCGCCGTGAGGCTGGCCAGACGGGCCACGCACTTCATGCCCAGCCCACACACGCTTTGTACCCTCGTTGCCTGCGCCCCACTGGAGCAACGATGCGCCCGGATACACCGATGTCTTCTTCTGCCGCTACCCCCTCACCGGCACGTCGGCTGCGCCGCTGGCTGGTCCGCCTGCTGCTGTTGGCCACCTGCGTGGTCGCGGTGGGTGCCCTGTGGAACAGCCGCTGGGCAGAGGTGCCGCGGGCGATGTGGACACTGGCGCGGATGCCGCCGCCCACCGCACTGCCGGTGCCTGTGGACGGGGTGACGGCCCGGCGCATCGCCGATACGTTCGGCGCGCCCCGTGGCCGCGACCGCACCCATGCCGGCATCGACATCTTCGCCAAGCGCGGCACGCCGGTACGCAGCGTGGGCGACGGGATCGTCGCCGACGTCCGCGAGGGCGGGCTGGGCGGTCGGCAGGTGTGGGTACTGGGTCCGGCCCGCGAGCGCTATTACTACGCCCACCTGGAAGGCTGGCGCGACGGCTTGGTGCGCGGCGAGGTGGTGGCGGCCGGCACGGTGCTGGGCTACGTGGGCGACAGCGGCAATGCCAAGGGCACGCCACCGCACCTGCATTGGGGCATCTACGGGAGCGAAGGCGCGTACGACCCGCTGCCGTTGCTGCGCGCATGGACGCCGGCCCCACGCGCAACGCCGGCAGCGCGGCGATGACGTCGGGCGCGCGCTAGCGGGTAGCGGGCGTGCTCGATACCGGTGCCAGCGCTTGGCCAAAAAGCTGCAGCGCCTGCGCGATGGCCGCTGCGTGGGCCGCGGCTTGTGGCGCCTCCGGCGGGCAAAGCGTGGCCAGGCGTTGGCGGCCGAGCGGGGTGCAGGCGGCCAGGAATTCGTAGTGGCCTACGCTAGGCAACGCGCGCAGCGTCGCCTGCGGTGCGAGCGCTGCAAGCACCTCGCCATTGGTGGATGGCGGCGCTACCGCATCGGCGTCGCCAAGCAGAATCGACACCGGCTGCGGCAGTGCGCGCAGCTGCGCCGGCGTAAACGCCTGCACGATGGCCGGTGCCATCAGGAAGGCGGCACGCACACCGGGCACGCCATGGTCATCGCCTGCCTGTGCCATGTAGGGCGCCAACGCGGGCGTCGCCGCCGCGTCGATGCGGGCCTGCAGGGTGGACGCGGGCATTTCCAGCTGCGGCTGGCACACCCCGTCATCCGGGGTGGCGCGGCAGAACGCCAACAGGTGGGCCATGTCCACGCGGGCACCGGCGGCGGCCAGCGCGGTGAAGCCGCCGGCGGAGAAACCGGCCACCCCCAGGCGCGTGGCATCCACGTGCGTGCCGAGCTGCGCGTCGGCCTGCACCGCGGTGAGGGCGGCCTTGAGGTCCTCGGCCCGTTCCCAGATCAGGATGCTGCCGGCCAGCGTCATCGGCTCCACGCCGTTGTTGCCCGGGTGGTCCACCGCGATCACCAGGTAGCCGGCCCGCGCCATGGCAATGCCGAACCAGCCCATCATCCGCGCGCTGCCGCCATTGCCGTGCGACAGCAGCAGGGTGGGCAGGGCACCCGGCGCAATGGGCGCGTCGACGGCGGCGCTGCCCACGTTGAACAACGGGGCGTCCGGTGGCCCGATGGTGATGGGCCGCTCGCGCGCACCGGGCGCAGCCGGGTACCACACGGTGTAGCGCAGGCCGTCGTGCTGCGCGGCATCGCGCACCGCGGCGCTGGCGCTGCGGGTCAGGCCATGGCGCTCGCCGACCACGGCCGGCGCGGGGGCTGCAAGCGCGTGGGCGCTGGCCAGGCAGAGCAGCAGGGTCAGGCAACGGGCAGGCACTCGCATCGGCGTTCTCTCAGGTAGGGTTGGTGTCGGTTAGTGGCAGCCAGATTTCCACGCCGCCGTGGCCGCTGTGGGCGTCAAACCGTGCGTCGTAGCGTTCCAGCTCCGGCGCATCGGCCAGGCTCAGCCCGGATGCGGGCAGGTAATGGTTCAACAACCAGTACCAGGTGGAGCGGATCGCCGAGATGTGGCCGGCGTGCCACGCCACCACGTAACGATGGGCGGGAATGCGCACGGTCTGCCAGCCGTCCGGCAGCGCCGCGAAGCCGGCCACGCCGATGCCGGCGATGTAGTCGAAGCTGCCGTCATCGTCGCTGTTGCAGCACACGCCATAGCTCACCTCCGGCGCGGTGGGGCAGTGCAGGGCCAGCCGTTGCCATTGCGAGGGAATGGCGGCCACCGATGCGCCGTGGTGGCGCGCGCCGATCCCGGCTACCAGCAAGGTGTCGGCGTTGACGATGCGCGGTGGCTGCGCGCAGGGCAGGGCATCGTCGTGCAGCTTGATCGCCTCCACCAGCGCGATGCTGTCCAACCCTTGCGCGCGCACCTGTTCCGGCGGGCGACCGAACTGCTCGGAGAACGCACGGGTGAAGGTGGGATGTGAGGCATAGCCTGCGTCCAGCGCGACCTTCAGGATGTCGCGCGCGCCGCCGGCCAGTTGCCGCGCCGCTTCGCTCAGGCGTCGCCCGCGCAGGTAGCGCACCAGCGAGGTGCCGGTGCTGGCCTGGAACACGCGGGACAGGTGGAACGGCGACACCCCCACCACGCGCGCCACATCGGCCAGTGCGATCGGCGCGGCGTGGTGGCTTTCGATGTACCACAGGGCCCTGCGTGCCGCGCTCATGCCGCCTTCCGGATCGGGACAGGCACGCAGCGTAGCCCAGCATCGCCAGGGCCGCTTGGCCGTTCTTGCTACAGCGTGAGGTTCAACGACACGAACAGGCTGCGTCCCGGAGCCGGCGAGAACATCGGCTGGTCATCGCCGCCCCAGAAGAAATTGTCGTACCACGCGTAGGCGTAGGTGCGGCCGGTGAGGTTCTTCACCTGCACGTCCACGCTGAGCCGGTCCGACACCGCATAGCCGGCGCTGGCGTCCAGCACCGCGAAGCCGCCATAGCGACCGTGCTGGTTGCGCTCTTCGATGTAGTAGTCGCCTTGCCGGCGGCCCTGCATGCCGAAGCGCCAGCGCGCATCGGGACGGTAGTCGGCCCCGATATTGGTGATGTGGCGCGGCGTGGCCAGCACCTCGTTGCCGGCCAGCGAGCGGCCATCGGCGGTGAACGCGCTGATCACCTTGGCCTGCTGGATGGCGTGGGATGCCCAGAGCGTCCAGTGCGCGTTCACGCGTGCATTGAACTGCAGGTCCACCCCGCGTCGCCGGGTCTGGCCCAGGCCGACGGTGGTGCCGGTGGCGGGCATGTTGGCCACTTCATCGGTGGCATCCTGCTGCCAGACGGCGACACGGGCCTGGGTGCCGTCGGCCGGGCTGAAGCTGATGCCCAGTTCCTTGCCGGTGTTGACCGACGGGCGGAACGCGGCCTGCCCGCTGGTCAGGTAGGCCGGGGCGGTGGACCCGGTCAGCACCTGGAAGGTGCGGCCCCAGTTGGCATATACGTTCAGCGAGGGGGTGAACGCGTACGCCACGCTGAGCTTGGGTTGGTCTATCCAGCCGGAGCGCTGCAACGGCGCGCGGATGCCGCCGGGCAGGTGGGTGTCGCCCGAGAACCGATCCACGCGCCACGCCGGGACGATTTTGAGCGCCGGTGTCGGCTGGATCACGGCCTGCAGGTAGCCGCCGACGTTGTCCAGGGAATAGCGGTCATCGTTCTGGATGCGCGCCGGGACGGCATCGAAGTCGGTCGGGATGCCGTAGGCGTAGCGCAGTCGCCGGTACGCGTTGTCCTGCTGTTCGGCGTTGATGCCACCGGCCACGGTGAGCCGCTCGCTGGCGCGCCAGGTCAGGGTACTCAGCAGCCCCGTCTGCCGTTCGTCCCACTGCCGGCGCTGGCGCGGCGCGTTGCCGGGCTGGTAGTCGGTGAAGGTCACCTGGCGGTCGTCCTCGTACCGGTTGTAGTACAGCCGGTTGCTGAGCTGCAGGGTGTCGGTGAGGCGCACGTCGAGGTGCGCACCGAGGGTGCGCATGTCACGCACATCGCCATCGTTGGCATTCTTGCGCGGCGATGCGCGGCGCGCGTTGGCCAGTTCGGTGGCGGTGAGGAAGCCGGGTTCGTCGGCAACGTGGTGGTACACGCGTGCGACCAGGCCGGCCTTGAGCACGTCCTCGTCGCTGCCGATGAACCATTTGCCGCCCAGCGAGTACTTGCGCGACCGGTCGTGGTCGCGATAACCGTCCGAGGCCTGGGTGCCGATGAAGTAGTTCTGTGCCACGCCGTTGGCCTCGCGACCGAGCGCGACCTGCACTTCGCGGCTGGCGAAACTGCCGACGCTGAGCCGGGCATCGGTGTAGGTGCCGCCCTGGCGGGTGCCGATGTTGATGTTGCCGCCGATGTTGTGCAGGCCGTAGCGCGGGTCGTTGGTGCCGCGCACCACTTCGATGTAGTCGATGTCCAGCGGGAAGATCATGTCCACGAAGCGCTGGTTGCCGCTATTGACGTTGCTGGGAATGCCGTCGATGAGGATCTTGATGCCGTTGATGTAGCCCTCGCCATTGAACGCACGGAAGCTGGCCTTGCCGGACTCGGCGCCCTGGCGGGTTTCGGTGAGCTGGATGCCCGGCATCTGGCCCAGCAGTTCCCAGCTGTTGCCGACGTTCTTGGTCGCGATCTGGTCGGCGCCCATCACATCCACCGAGGTCAGCACCTGGCGCGACGCCAGGGGGCCGGTGCTGCCTTTGCGGGCTTCAACGCTGCCGAGGGTGACGGTTGGATCTGGCGCGGGGCCGGCGCCGACATCAAGGGGAAACAGGGCCGCCAGCAGGGCTGAGGCAAGAGCAGGGGTCTTCATGTGGAAAGGGGGAGGCGGCCACGACGTAATAGGCGATGATATAACATAACTAAACGAGAAAGGTGCGTGGCCATGCCTTGGCTCTCGGTCATCGCGTGTCAGCGGAAGCCGGCCACCAGGTGCTGCAGCGCATCGGGTGCGCCCTCGAAGATCGACGGGTTGAGGATGTTCCGGGCGCGCAGCAGGTTGCGGTCCACCTCGGCCAGGCCTGCTTCCTGGCACACCGCATCGAAGTGCTGCTGGATGCTGGTGATCTGTCGTGCGATGAGCGCGGTTGCCGCTGCGTCATCAAGCAGGAAATGCGGCGCCGCCTGCAGGCAGGTAGCCAGCCTGCTGCTGCGCTGCTGGCCAACGATCAACATCGCCTGGCTGGCTTCGTTGCCCGCGCGCGCCTGGGGGCAGATGTCGTAGGCAGGGGTGAGTGCAAGCGAGCTGCCATTCCAGAACGCGGCATGGTTGCGTGCGTGATCGTCGGTGTTGCCGCACAGCACATTGAACACCAGTCGACCGAACAACTCATGCAGGGTCGGCACGGGTGCATCGAAACGATGACGGACAATCTCGGCCAGGGTTTCATAACTGGCGTAGCGCGCCATCAATTCGTCCAACTCCAGAATCGTCAACGCCGACACCATTGCCCGCCGCTGGTAGCCATCGGCGGTGTGCTGGCGGTCGAAACGCTGGATCAGCAGCACGTCCCTTCCCGCTGCTGCCGTCAGCTGGACCACGGCAACATCCAGCCCCGCCAAGGCAGCCAACCGCATGGCCACGAACTCGCTCTTGACCACGTTGAAGGTATCGCTGGACGAGGAGAACTTCGCGATCCACTTGTGCGCCGGCGTTTCGATCATCGCCTTGGGCCGGGCCCCGCCCAGTGAGGTGCCGTGGTACAGCGCCTGCTCAAGCGCCGGCGTCAGTGGCAGACCTAGATCCACTCTTGCCGCTGCCTGCTGCAGTTCCTCCAGCGGTGCCCCTTGCGAGGCTCGCGCTTGGTAACGGGTGGCCGACGCTTGGAAATCGAGACAACCAATACGGTCCGAGCCGGACTCCAGCAGGTATGCAAGCTCGCCCAGGGCGGCCGGGTCCATGTCGTTGGCAGCCCGTCCGTAGCGATGGTTGAGGATGACGCGTCGGCCCCATGCATCCGGCGCTCCGTCACGCAGGCAGCCGGCCATGGCCAGGCCGGGGCGCGGTTCGATGGCCCCGGTGACCAAGGGCAGTTCGGGCAGGTAGAGCGCAATCCGGTCTTCGCGTGCCAGATAGCTGCGGCCGTAATTGAACACGTAACGGTCCTGTTCCTGCACCACGCGCCCGGCTACCACCGGTTCGGTTGCGCCCGGTAGCCAGGTCCACACAAACACCTCGTGAGCGCTGGCTGGCTCAGAAGTCATCATTCACCGCGCGGGTTCGGGGCCGTGCGCTGCGCGGGAGCAACTGCAGCGACTTCTCTACCGAGGCAGCGGCGAGCCGGGTGACCATCGGATCCGGAGAAAACAAGGGAACACCCACGATCGCCGCCAGCTCGAACACCGAGCCGATGGCACAGCCCCCATCGCCCGCTTCCACGCGCTGTACCAGACTCCGCGATACGCCTGCACGCTGGGCCAGCGCGTCCAGCGTTATTCGCCGCTCCAGGCGCGCCTCACGGATAAGACGTCCCAGCAGCACCACCGCCTCCTGGCTGTAGCGGGACAAGGAATGGCGGACTTTGGGCATGTAAAGCTCGTATATGAGGCGGAGAGGTGCTTCCCGGGTCGTTTATGAATCATGCGCCCGCGAAAACCCCCTGTCAAAGCAGCGGGTTTGCTCATATATAAACCATTAAGCGCCTTCGCGGCTCATTTTTGAGTCATGCCGCCCCGCGCAGCCACGCCGTGATCGCCTCCTGCAGGCGCGGGTGCGCGGGCACGGTGATGCCGAACGCCTCGTGCAGCACGGTCAGCACATCGTCGGCGTCGTTGAGCATGCGGCGCTCGCTGGGCTGCCCGCGGCGGTGGACTGTGTAGGCCCCGGCGCCGATCGTGCGGCGCCCGTCCGGCCCGGCCAGGGCGACTCGTAGCTGCCCGGGAAAGGAAGAATGCGGGTGCGTGCATACGTACCAGTTGCCCACCTCATGGTCGATGGGCGCCTGCATCTGCAGGTCGAAGTGGTAGAGCGGCCGCCACTCGCCGGCGACGTCCACCCGTAGCAGGAACTGGTCGTGCTGCTGGTCCAGCCGGTAGTGCTCGTGCGGCGTGGCCTGGGCGAACCGATGGTCCAGCCGCAGCGGACCGGTCGGCGTGTTGCCGCCAAAGCCGACGTCGGCGATGTAGTCCACCGCGTCGATCCGCACCAGCACCAGCATGTGGGTGCGCGCGGTGGGGGCGTCATCGGCGCGTCCCATGACCACGCGCGCGGCAAGGGCGCGGGCATCGAAGCCCAGGTGCTGCAGCAGCGCCAGGAACAGTCCGTTGAGCTCGTAGCAGTACCCGCCGCGTCCTTCGCGCAGCAGCTTGTGCGCCACGCTGGGCAGGTCGATGGCCACCGCATCGCGCAGCAGCGTGGTGAGCGTCTCGAACGGAAACGTGGCGTTGTGACGTTCCTGCAGCAGCGCCAGCGTGGCCAGGGTAGGGGGCGGAGGCGCCGCGACGCCGAGGCGGGCCAGGTAGTCGCGACAGGTGTGCGGGTCCATGGGCAGCGGCCATGCGGGAAGGTGACGCCACTGTGGCGGCTCAACCGTGGTTGAGGTCAAGCACGGGCGATCGAACGCTGAATCGCGCCCGCGGAATGCCGGCCACCGTCATCTTGCCGTCGCTTGCCCCCGCTACAAGGGGCGGGGGTGGCAGCGCGCTGCGGCCGCTTCGAAAATGCAGCCTAAAGACCGCCTGTTTCCGGCCGATACCGATGCGTCAATCCGCCTGGAGCATCTGATGTCGGTCGTCCCCCGCCGCCCGTTGTCCCGGTTCGCCCGCTTGGGTGAACACCTTCCACGTCCCGGCTTCAGCCGCGCCATCGGCGCGCTGCGCCGGCTCAGTGTGGCACGCAAGCTCAAGGCCGCGCTGCTGGTCTGTGGCAGCGGCCTGCTGGTCGTGGCGCTGGTCTACGCCGGTACCCGCTACAGCAGCGAGCGTGCCGCCGCCACGTTCGCCGCCCACCAGCAGAACGCCGCGCTGGCCAGTGCACTGGCCACCCAGGTGGCCGAAGCCCGCCGCCTGCAGACCCGCTATGCCATCCACTTCGACGCTGCCGACCGCAGCGCCCTGCAGCAGGCCCAGCAGCAGCTGCAGCAGTCGCTGCAGGCGTTGCAACGCGCCCCGCACGACCGCGGCACCGCAGCCGCGTTGACCGCACTGGCGGCGCGCGCCCAGGAGTTCAGCGCCGGCATTGCGGCGCTGAACGACCGCGCCGACGAGATGGGGCGCGGCGACGCCGGACTGCGCGCGCAGCTGGACGCCAGTGCCGCAGCACTCGATACCCTGCTCGCCGACGCGGCCCAGCTGCCGTTGGCGCTGCAGTGGCAGCGCATGCGGCGGCAGGAAGCGCTGCTGTTGCTTACCGGCGATGCGGCGCATACCGACCAGGCCAGCGAGGCCAAACTGCCGTTCGACCTCGCGGTGTCGGCCTCGGGCCTGCCAGGTCCCACCCAGGACGCGCTGCGTGCCGCGATGGACGATTACCAGGGCGCGTTGCTGGCCTATACCGCCGCACGGGTGGGGCTGGACGTGGAGGCGATGGCGCTCACCGATACCGCCGCGCAGGTCGCGCCCGCGCTGCAGCACCTGCAGCAGGCGCAGGCGGCCGCGCTTGCCGCAGCACGCGCACGCCAGCAGGCCCAGGCACGGGCGATGACCGTGCTGTTCGCCGCGACGCTGGCGCTGGTGGCACTTGTGCTGATCGCCAGCCTGGTGCTGGTCATGCGGGCCGTCCGCCAGCCCATCGCCGACACCCTGCGGTTTGCCGAGGACATCGCCGAGGACCGGCTCGACAGCGTGCTTGCGGTGCACAACCCGCACGACGAGATCGGCCAGTTGGCGCAGCGGCTGATCCACATGCAGCAGCGGCTGCGCGAGCGCATCCAGGCCGAGCGCGCCAGCGCGCAGGACAACACCCGCGCCCGCCAGGCATTGGACAGCGCCCAGGCCTGCGTGATGGTGCTCGACCCGGACGGGCGCATCGGCCTGCTCAACCGCGCGCTGCTGGCCGAACTGGCCACGCAGGAAGCCCAATGGCGCGGCCAGCCCGCCGCCGCGCTGCATCCGGTGTTCGAACGCATCGTGGCGCAGCTGCACGGCAACGCGACGTCCAGCCATGAGATCCTGCATGCCGGCATCGGCTACCAGCTGGTGGTCAATCCCATCCTCGACCACGACCAGCTGCTCGGTGCGGCCGTGGAGTGGCGCAGCCGCGCGCTGGAAACCACGGTGGAAACCGAAGTGGCCGCGCTGGTCGATGCCGCCGCGCAGGGCCAGCTGCACGGTCGCATCGACACCACCGGCAAGCAGGGCTTCGTGCACACGCTGGCGGTCAGCATCAACCGCCTGCTGGATACCTTCCAGGGCAATCTGTCCGGCGTGCAGGCGGTGCTGTCCGGGTTGGCGCAGGGCGACCTGCGCGTGCGCATGCAAGGTCAGTTCCAGGGCGTGTTTGCCCACCTGCGCGACGATGCCAACGCCACCGTGCAACAGTTGACCGACATCGTGGCGCGCATCCAGCAGGCGTCATCGGCCATCGACCAGGCCGCCGGCGAGATCGTGGCCGGCAACCAGGAGCTGGCCGGGCGTACCGAGCGCCAGGCCGCGCATCTGGAAGAAACCGCTTCGTCGATGGAAGAGCTCACCGCCACCGTGCGCCAGAACGCCGACGCCGCCCAGCAGGCCAACCAGCTGGCGCTGCAGGCCACCGGCGTTGCCCAGCAGGGCGGCGCCTCGGTGGCACAGGTGGTGGCCAGCATGCGCGACATCGCCGACGCGTCGCGGCGTATCGGCGACATCACCGGGGTCATCGACGGCATCGCCTTCCAGACCAACATCCTGGCCTTGAACGCGGCGGTGGAGGCGGCGCGGGCCGGCGAGCAGGGCCGCAGCTTCGCCGTGGTGGCCAGCGAAGTGCGCCTGCTGGCCCAGCGCAGTGCCGACGCCGCACGCCAGATCAAGGGCCTGATCGAGGCCTCGGTGGACACCGTGGCCGCCGGCAGCCGCCAGGTGGACCAGGCCGGTGCAACGATGGGCCAGATCGTCGGCAGCGTGCAGCAGGTCAGCGCCATCATGGCCAGCATCTCGGCCGCCTCGCAGCAGCAGAGCGCCGGTATCGAGCAGGTGGGGCATACGCTGCTGCAGATGGATGGCAGCACCCAGCAGAACGCCGCGCTGGTGGAGGAAGCGTCGGCGTCGGCGCAGGCGATGGAACGCCAGGCCGCGCTGCTGTCCGACGCGGTGGCCGCCTTCGTGCTGGAGGTGCCGGCAGTGCGGCCGGTAGCGGCGCGCGCGGTGGGCTGAACGCGCGACCGATACGCAGCCCTCACGCGTCTTCACTGGCTGCTTCGACGGGCGCTCATTATCCTGCACGCATGAGCACCCGTCGCACGCCCCCCGCAGCTTCCGCACGCAACGCCTTTGTCCGCGTCCGCGGCGCCCGCGAACACAACCTGAAAAACGTCGACGTGGAGATCCCACGCGACGCCCTGGTGGTGTTCTCCGGCATCTCCGGTTCGGGCAAGTCCTCGCTGGCCTTCGGCACCTTGTACGCCGAAGCGCAGCGGCGTTACCTGGAGTCGCTGTCGCCTTATGCGCGCCGGCTCATCGACCAGGTGGGCGTGCCCGACGTGGACGCCATCGAAGGGCTGCCGCCGGCCGTGGCGCTGCAACAGCAGCGCGGCACCGCCAGCGTGCGCTCCAGCGTGGGCAGCGTCACTACGCTGTCGAGCCTGCTGCGCATGCTGTACTCGCGTGCGGGCAGCTACCCGCCGAAGCAGCCGATGCTGTTTGCCGAAGACTTCTCGCCCAACACCCCGCAAGGCGCCTGCCCGAACTGCCATGGGCTGGGCCACGTCTTCGAGGTGACCGAGCAGTCGATGGTCCCCGACCCGTCGTTGAGCATCCGCGAGCGCGCCATTGCGGCGTGGCCGCCGGCCTGGCACGGGCAGAACCAGCGCGACATCCTGGTCACCCTCGGCTACGACGTGGATATTCCCTGGCGCGACCTGCCCAAGAAGCAGCGGGACTGGATCCTGTTCACCGAAGAACAACCGGTAGCGCCGGTGTATGCCGGCTTCACCCCGGCCGAAACCCGCGCCGCGCTGCGCCGCAAGGAAGAGCCCAGCTACATGGGCACCTTCAGCGGCGCGCGCCGCTACGTGCTGCATACCTTCGCCACCACGCAGAGCGCGATGATGAAAAAGCGCGTGGCGCGCTACATGGTGGGCACCGTGTGCCCGGTCTGCGACGGCAAGCGGCTCAAGCGCGAAGCGCTGTCGGTCACCTTCGCCGGGCTGGATATCGGCGCGCTGTCGCAGCTCTCGCTCAGTGCCATGGCCGATGCGTTGCGCCCGGCCGCTGAAGGGCGCTTCCAGGCCCCCGCCGCGTCCGGCACGCGCAGCCGTGCGGCCGGTCGCAAGGCGCAACAGGCGCGTGCGGCCGCCGGCGGGCCATCCCACGTGGGCAGCAGCGACGTGCGCCGCACGCCGGACCTGTCCGAAGAAAAACGCATTGCCGCGCAGCGGATCGCGCAGGACCTGGTAGAGCGCATCGGCACGCTGGAAGCACTGGGCCTGGGCTATCTGTCGATGGACCGCGCCACCCCGACGCTGTCGCCCGGCGAACTGCAGCGGCTGCGGCTGGCCACGCAGATCCGCTCCAGTCTGTTCGGCGTGGTGTACGTGCTCGACGAGCCGACCGCCGGCCTGCACCCGGCCGACGGGCAGGCGCTGTACCACGCGCTGGACCAGCTCAAGGCCAGCGGCAACACGTTGTTCGTGGTCGAGCACGACCTGGAGATGCTGCGCCGTGCCGACTGGCTGGTCGATGTGGGCCCGGGCGCCGGCGAGCATGGCGGGCAGGTGCTGTACAGCGGGCCGCCAGCGGGGCTGCGCACGGTCAAGGCATCGGTGACCGCGCCGTATCTGTTCGATAGCGGCCGCGGCACGCGTCGCACCCCGCGTACGCCCGCGGCCTGGCTGGAACTGCGCGGGATCCACCGCAACAATCTGCACGGGCTGGACGCGCGCTTTCCCATCGGTGCGTTCACCGCGGTCACCGGCGTGTCCGGTTCGGGCAAGTCCAGCCTGGTCAGCCAGGCGCTGGTGGAACTGGTCAGCGAGCATCTCGGCCACGAGCCGGTGCGCGAGGAGCCCGACAGCGAGCTGCCTGTGCCCAGCAGCATCGAACGCACCCGTGGCCGCCTGCATGCCGGTGCCAGGCACATCACGCGGCTGGTCAACGTGGACCAGAAGCCAATCGGGCGCACCCCACGTTCCAACCTGGCCACCTACACCGGCCTGTTCGACCACGTGCGCCGCCTGTTCGCCGCCACCCGCACCGCCAAGGCACGCCGCTACAGCGCCGGGCGTTTTTCCTTCAACGTGGCGCAGGGCCGCTGCGACACCTGCGAAGGCGAAGGCTTCGTGCACGTGGAACTGCTGTTCATGCCCAGCGTGTACGCGCCGTGCCCCACCTGCCATGGCCAGCGCTACAATGCCAAGACGCTGGAAGTGGAATGGAACGGGCGCAACATCGCCCAGGTACTGGGCATGACCGTGGAGGAAGCCCTGGCCTTCTTCGCCGACGAGGCCCCGGTGCAGCGCCCGCTGCAGCTGCTGCGCGACATCGGCCTGGGCTACCTGCGGCTGGGCCAGCCGGCCACCGAGTTGTCCGGGGGCGAGGCGCAGCGGATCAAGCTGGCCACCGAACTGCAGCGCAGCCAGCATGGCAGCAGCCTATACGTGCTGGATGAGCCGACCACCGGCCTGCACCCGGCCGACGTCGACAAACTGATGGCGCAGCTGCAGGGACTGGTGGACGCGGGCAACACCGTGGTGGTGGTGGAACACGACCTGCGCGTGGTGGCCGATGCGGACTGGGTGATCGACGTCGGCCCGGGGGCGGGCGAGCAGGGCGGCACGATCGTGGCCACCGGCACACCCGCGCAGGTGAGCCGCGCCAAGGCCGGTGCCACCGCGCCCTACCTGCGACGCTGGTTCCCCTAAACCGTGCGTCGCTGCACGACGCGATCACCGACTGAAACAACCCAGCCCCGGTAGAGCGACGCCATGCGTCGCTGCACGACCCGACCACCGATTGAAGCAAACCAACACCGGTAGAGCGACGCCATGCGTCGCTGCACCCCTCAATACACGTCGCGGCGGTAACGTCCTTCGCCCAGCAACGCATCCACCTGGTCCTCGCCCAGCACCTCGCGCAGCACCGCATCCACTCCATCGGCCATGCCGTGCAGCGAACCGCACACGTAGAGGCTGCCCCCCATCGCCACCCAGGCCCGCAGCGCCTCCGGGTCCGCACGCAGGCGGTGCTGCACATAGCCGCCGCCGTCCACGTCGCGCGAGAACGTCAGGTCGACGCGGGCCAGGTGGCCCTCGGCCTGCCAGGCCGCGATCTCGTCGCCGTACAGCCGGTCGAACGCGCGGGTGCGCTCGCCGAACACCAGCCAGTGGCCGCGGTCGCCGTGCGCGGCGGCTTCGCGCAGCAGGCTGCGCAGGCCGGCGATACCCGTGCCATTGCCGATCAGCAGCATCGGTGCGTGTTCCGGGAAACGGTGGAAACCAGCGTTGCGACGCACCCGGGCCTGGATCATCGCCCCGGGGGCGGCGTGCACGCACAACCACCCCGCGCCCAGCCCGTGGCGGCCATCGGACAGGTGGGTAAGCCGGATTACCAGCTGCAGTCGATCATCGTTGGGGACCGAGGCAATGGAGTACTCGCGGTGCGGCAACGCGGGCAGCGTGGCCAGCCAGGCGGCGGCGTCGGTGACCGGCAGGGCCGGCGGGACGTCGGGCAACACACGGCCAGCCGCCACCTCGACCAGCGTGGTGGCCACACCGTCCACCACGATGCGTGCCGCCGGGTCGAGCCCGTGCCTGGCCAGCACGGCGCGCACGTATGCATCGGCATGCCGCGGTGCCACTTCCAGGATGTCACCGGCCTGCCAGCTGGCGTGTGCCGGCGGGGTCAGGTCCACCTGCCAGATCGCCGCGGCGGCGCTGCCTGCGTTGAGTTGCTGGCGGCTCTGCAACACCCACGTCTGCAGGGCGGCCGGCGCCAGCGGCGGTGCCGTGTCTTCGATGCCGCTGATCGCGCCCAGCTGCTGCTGCCAGCGTGCGAGTGCCACGGCGTCGTCGCGGTCCACTTCCAGGGTGGGGAACAGGCGCTGCGCGCCCTGCGTGTGCAGCCACGCATCCACCGCACGCGAGAAGCCGCAGAAGCGCACGTACTCGCCATCGCCCAGCCCCAACAGCGCATAGTCCAGCCCAGCCAGCGGCAGGGATCGGGTGAGCAGGCGGCGCTCGAACACGCGTGCGGCGTCCGGCGCTTCGCCATCGCCGAAGGTGCTGATCACGAACAATGCCTTGCCGGCCTGCTGCAGGCTGGCAGCATCGAGCTGCCCCAGCGCACGGACCTGCACCGCCAGTCCCGCCGCCTGCAGCTGCGCGGCCGCGCGCCATGCCAACTGTTCGGCGAACCCGCTCTGGCTGGCGAAGGCGACCAGCCACGGTGCCTGGCCGTTGCCTCCCGCCGTGGCGATGGGCAGGCGCGCGTTGCGTACCTCGCGCTTCTTGCGGCGCCGGTCCAGGTACAGCATCCAGCCAGTGATGAAGAACAGCAGCATGGCCAGGCTGCTCAGCATCACCACGATGCGCCCGGGCAGGCCGAAGAAGCTGCCCGAGTGCAATGCGAACACGCTGACCATCACCTTGCCGCCCGCGCCCTGGGCCGCATACGGCTCATAGCCCAGCAGTGCGCCGCTGGCCGGATCGATCTGCACGATGTCCTGAGCGCGGTCGTGCGCGGTGTTGGTGCCCTGCACGCGCGCAATCACCGCCCGCCCGGGCTTTGCCGGGAAGCGCAGGTCCACGTAGCCGCCGCGCACGCCCTCCAACGCGTACAGCGTGGCCTGCAGCTTGCCCAGGTCCAGCGCGTCCGGCCCGGCGGTCGCGGTGGCCTGTTCGGCACGGGCGCCGCCCAGCAGCTGGGTAGCGCCCGCGCGGTACCAGTCGAACGACCACCACAGCCCGGTCAGCGCGATCAGCAGGTACACCAGCAGCACCCAGGTGCCCACCACCGAGTGCAGGCTCCACAGGAACGCGCGCCCGCTGCGGGTCCATTCCACCGCCAGCCAGGTGCGCCAGTGCCACCAGCGGCGAGGCCAGCGCAGGTACAGCCCCGACAGGCAGAAGAACACCAGCACGATCGCGCAGCTGCCGGTAACCACGCCGCCGCGCTCGCCGGCCACCAGGTGCCGGTGCAGGTCTTCGACGAAGGCGAAGAACGCCAGGCCGCGCAGGTCATTGAACACCCTGCCGGTATAGGGATCGAAGTAACGCCAATGTTCCTGGCCGCCCTCGAAACGCACCACCGACAGCCGCTGGCCGGTGGCGTCCATGCGCAGCCGCTGCATCGCGCGCGGCTGGCCCTGCTGCAGCCGCGGCACCAGCTCGGTCAGTGCCATCGGCTGCGCACCGGCTTCATGCTGCCGGGCCACCTGGGCGAACACCGGGTTGGCCGCGCGCATGATCTCGTCTTCGAAGGCCAGCGTGGCCCCGCTCAGGCCCATCACCGCCAGCACCGTGCCGGCGGTGATGCCGAGCAGCCAATGCAGCTGGAACAGGGTCCACTTGAACATGCGGGTCGGTCCGGTCAGAAGTCGAGCTGGTAGCTGAGGGTGACGGTACGCCCGCGCCCGGCGAAGTAACGGTCCGGCTCGATCAGCGCGCTCTGCGAGTAGTAGGTGATGTACTGGCGGTCGAGCAGGTTGGCCACGCCCAGCTGCACGCTGCCCTTGGGCAGGGTGTACGTGGCGGCCAGGTCGAACAGTGCATAGCCCTGGAACTGCTTGGCCGCTTCATCGAAGCTGCGGTCGAACGCGTACTGCCCCTGCACGAACGTGGACAGCGCGGGCGTCCACTGCGCCGACCAGCTGGCAATCACCCGGTTCGGCGCGATGTTCAGGCCATCCAGGCGCGCATCCAGCCGGTCATCGGCATCGCTGTCGTAGCGCCCGCGCGTCCACGCATAGGACAGGCCGAGTTTGTGCGCTTCGTTGAGGCGGTAGCGCACGCTGGCATCCAGGCCTTCGATGCGGGTTTTCTCGCGCGCCATCTGGAAGGCACCATCGACTGCGATGATCCGCGTACCCAGGTCCGAGCGCGACTGGAACAGCGCCACGTCCGCTTCCCATGCACCGGCACGCAGCCGCCCGCCGAGTTCAACATTGCGGGTCAGCACCGGTTCGAGCGTATCGAGGTCGGCCACCGACGTGCCTCGGGTGTTGATCGAGCGCAGCACGCGGCCCACGTCAGGCATGCCGAAGCCTTCGGAGTAGCTGCCGAACACGTTGAACGTGTCGGTCGGCGCGAACACCAGGCCGGCGTTGTACAGGGTTTCGCCGAAGGACAGTTTGCCGCCCTCCACGTTGACCCGGTTGTAGCGGTACAGAGTCTGGTAGCTGTCGATGCGCAGGTCGGCTTCTTCGCGGCGCACGCCCGCCTGCGCGGTCAGCGTGGGGAGCAGTTTGTACTCGGCCTGCACGAAACCGGCCACGTTGCGGAACGTGGATTCCGGCACATAGGTGCGGCCGGTGCCGTACAGGTCCTGCTTGCCACTGTCGTGCAGCAGGTCGATGCCGCCGGTGAGCTTGAGCGCGCCGCCCAGCAGGTCGTCGCGACCCAGGCTGGTCTTGGCGCCCCACTTGGAGGCTACCGAGCGCGACTGGTCGTACAGCGTGCCTACCGGGGCGATCAGCGGATCCTGGAAGGTCGAGGAGCGGTCGCCGCCGAACAGGCCTTCGAATTCCTGGTTGAACACCATCGCGCGCAGTTCCATCCCGGCCAGGTCGTGATGGATATACGACAGCCCGGTGGTCCACACATCGTTCCACGGAGGCGTGCCCGGCGGGGTGCCGCGCACCGACGTGGTGGGAATGCCGGCGCTGCGGTTGCCGGCCACGGCGAGGTAGTCGGCCTTGGACTTGATCCGGTAGCGGTTGGAACTGAACTGCAGTTCCTGGTTGTCGTCGAACCAGTAGCCCAGCTTGGCGTGCAGGTCGTAGGCGCGGGTGGCCATCAGGTCGCCCTGCGTGGTGTCGGTGCCGATCGCGGCGCCGTCGCCGTCCAGCCACAGGCCTTGGTCTTCATAACCGGCGCCCAGCAGGTAGTCCCACCGGCCCTTGCTGCCGCTGATGCGGTAATCGGTGCGATAGCTGGTGGTGTCACCGTCCAGGCCGCTGGTCGGCACGGTGGTCTGCACGCCCAGGTGCTGGTTGATCTCGCCCGGCTCGGGGCGGCGGGTGATCAGGTTGATGGTGCCGCCGGTGGCGCCCAGCCCGTTCATGGCGTTGGCGCCCTGGATCACCTCGATCCGCTCGACCATGGCGTAGTCGATGGTGTGCGCTTCACGGCCGGTCGGGCGCAGCGGGTTGGACTGCGGAATGCCATCGACCAGGATCAACGGCGTGCGCCCACGCAGGGTCTCGCCACTGCCGTTCATCTTGCCGCGGCTGGGCGTGTACGACGGCAGCAGGCTGGACAGCAGGTCCGACGAGTTGCCGCTGATGCGCAGCTGCTGTTCGATGGCCTGGCGGTCGATGATCACCACCGTCTGCGGCGCGGTGTCGGCCAGCTGGCCGGTGCGCGAGGCGCTCACCGTGACCGTGTCCAGGGTGCGGGCGTCGGTCTGCTGGGCGATGGCGGGCGCCGACAGCAGCGCGGAAAGGGCGATGAACAGGGGAGATAAGCGCACGGGCACGTCCTTGGAGCATGGACGTGGCAACACCAGCCCAGCAGCGAATGAGAATTGATCGCGTCAATTCTGAGTGTGCCTCACTTGGCGGTCAAGCTAAGGACACCCTGTTCCTGCGCAAGATTTGGAACAAACACGGTGCAAGTACAAGATCGGGACGACAAAGGTAGTATTGAGAAATTCGACTGTGATGGTAGGTTTAACCAAACTGGACAGGGGATTGGCTATGGATATTTGGGAAAGGCGACAGGACGAGACAGGGAAAGTTGACCCTAAGCGAAATGAGTATGGTCGAGACCGAGCTCGAGTAATCCACTCGGCGTTCTTCCGTCGGTTGCAAGGGAAGACGCAGGTCCTCGGGCTTGGTGAGAGTGATTTCTACCGCACCCGTCTTACTCACTCGATAGAGGTTGCCCAAATTGGAAGTGGAATCGTTGAGCAGCTTCAGGGGGATTCGAGGCAGTCTGATTTCCATCAGTTTCTTCCCTCATCAAATCTGATTGAGGCGATCGCACTGGCGCATGACATCGGGCATCCACCGTTCGGGCACGGGGGGGAGGTGGCGCTGAACTACTGCATGCGAGAAGAGGGCGGATTTGAAGGTAATGCGCAGACGTTGAGGATTGCTGCAAAGTTGGGTGAGTACTCCAAGGACTTTGGCTTGAACCTGACTCGGCGAACGCTTCTTGGACTTTTAAAATATCCTGTACTCCACTCTGCTGTCGTGAATTCTGGAAAGTACGGTGGAGCGGCTGCGCCCTCTAACTTGGACGATTACAAGCCGCCGAAATGTGTGTTTGATTGTGATGCTGAGTCTCTCAGCTTCGTGCTTGAGCCGCTCTCATTTACAGAGCGCAATGTATTTATGGCGGCGGAATCTGTAGATGGGAAGCACAGCAAGTCAGTCCATAAGGCATTCGATACGTCAATAATGGAGTTGGCTGACGATATTGCTTACGGAGTTCACGATCTTGAGGATGCAATCGCGTTGCGATTCGTCAGTGAGCATCAGTGGCGTAGTCATGTACATGACAGGATCACGGATGGGGCTGCGAACTACCCGCTGAGATCGGAAATTGATTGGATAACTAAAGAGCTATTCTCTGGCTGTAGTCGTGAGCGAAAGCACGCAATCAGTTACCTAGTTGGGTACTTTATTCGCGCTTGCTTCATTGTTGACAATGGACGATTCTCAAATCGTCTGTTCGGACTGACGGCCACAATGGATGAGGGTAAGCGTGACGAACTCGAGCTCTTGAAAGCGTTTGTCGTCAGGAAGGTGGTAAAAACCGCTGAGGTGCAAACGCTAGAGTACAAAGGGCAGCAAATGGTGATCAGACTGTTTAGTGCGATCGCTGATAATCCAACACGTCTATTGCCAGACAAGCAGAAGATGGACTACGAGCATTACGGGGTTCGCGCCATATGTGACTACTTGGCCGGTACGACGGATGACTATGCAACGCGCCTTTACCACAAAATGTTTACGCCGTCCTCTGGATCGGTGTTCGACAGACTCTAAATGCGCTTGGGCGGGCGTTCTACACTGCCGGCCCAATCCTCGATCTCGCCGGCCGCGAACGGCCCCAGCTTCTGCTTCACGATGCGCCCGCGCGCATCCACCAGCACCGAGTAGGGCAACAGCCCCTGCGCGTTGCCCAGCCGCACGCTGGCATCGGCCGGCCCGGGCGTGTCCAGCACGATCGGATAGCCCACCGGCACCTGGGTCAGGAAGTCGCGCACGCCTTCGGGTGTATCCAGCGCCAGCCCCAGCACCTGCACGCCGTCGGCCGGCTGGGCGGCGGCATAGGCGGCCAGCGCCGGCATTTCTTCCACGCATGGGCCGCACCAGCTGGCCCACACGTTGATCAGCAGCGGGCGACCGCGGAAGCGGGCCAGATCCACGGGCGTGCCCGACACATCGGGCAGGGCAATGGCGGGCATCGCATCGCCGATCCCGGCGCCCGGGGTGACCGCGCGCGGTGGCGGAGGCGGTGTTGCTGCACCGGGGCGGTTGAAGAACCACGCCCCGGCGGCCACGCCCAGAACGGCCGCCAGAACGGCCACCACCGCAAGTTGGCGGGGTGGCCGCGGGCTCATCGCGCGGTCCGCAGCAGCGCTTCTTCGACGATGGCCTGGGTGAGCACCGTGGGCAGCACGGTCGGCGGTGCGCCCGGGCCATACACCACGTACAGCGGCACGCCCACGGCCTTGTGCTCATCCAGGAACGCGGTGATTTCCGGGTCGACGTTGGTGTAGTCGCCGCGCATGTACACCGCGTTGGTACGGCGCAGGGTGTCGTGGAAAGCATTGGTGCCCAGCACCGTGCGTTCGTTGGCCTTGCAGGTCACGCACCAGTCGGCGGTCATGTTGACGAACACCACGCGGTTGTCCTGGCGCAGACGGTCGAGCATCTGCGGGGAGTAGGCCACCACGTTGTCGGCGGCGGCCGCGGCCGCCTTGGCCGGCGGCACCAGCCGGGTCACGCCCCACACCGGCACCAGCGCGGCAAGCAGCAGCAGGAGGGCCAACAGCCCGCCCACGCGCTGGCTGCGCCAGCGGCTGCGTTCGTACCACCACAGCGCCAGTGCCAGCACCACCAGGCCACCCAGCACCAGCGTCATGGCATCCACGCCACGCTGCTTGCCCAGCACCCACAGCAGCCAGATCGCGGTGCCGTACATCGGGAAGGCCAGCACGTGCTTGAGCGTTTCCATCCAGGCACCCGGGCGCGGCAGGCGCTTGGCCAGCGACGGAATGAAGCCGATCAACAGGAACGGCAGCGCCAGGCCCAGGCCCAGTGCCATGAACACCAGAATCGCCGGCACGGTGCTGGCGGTGAACGCATACGCCAGCGGCAGGCCCATGAAGGGCGCCACGCACGGGCTGGCCACCACGCAGGCCAGCACGCCGGTGAAGAAGTCTCCCACCGGGCCGCTGCGCGCGGCCAGCGACTGGCCCACACCGCCCAGGCTGCCGCCCAGCGTGAACACGCCCGACAGGCTCAGGCCCACGGTGAACATCAGGTACACCAGCGCGGCGATGAACCACGGGTGCTGCAGCTGGAAACCCCAGCCCGCGGCCTGGCCGGCGGCACGCAGGGCCAGCACCAGGGCACCGATCGCGGCGAAGGCCACCAGCACGCCAGCGGTGTACCAGAGCGCATGGCTGCGGGCGCGCTGGCGGCTTTCGCCGCTCTGCGCCACGCCCAGCACCTTCAGCGACAGGATCGGCAGCACGCACGGCATCAGGTTGAGAATCAGGCCACCCAGCAGGGCCAGCAGCAGCGCGCCGATCAGCGTGGTGGGCGCGGCATCGTCGCCCGGCGGGCGGGTGCGCTGCGCGTTGTCGGCACTGGCATCGGGCACGCCCGACGCGTCGGTCGCGGTGGCGGCCGTCTCGTTGGGGCGGATCAGCATCGGCTGGGTGGCCATGCCGTCGGTGTCGCGCTCGCGTGCCTGCGCGCGCTTGTCCTTGCCGGGCAGCGGCGCAATCACGTCGTTCTGGTGCGCGGCTTCATCGGCGCGCGCGTTGACCTTGCCGGCCGGCAGCGCCAGCTTCACCCGCCGCGTCATCGGCGGGTAGCAGATGCCATCGGTCTGGCAGCCCTGGAAGGTGATCACCAGGGTGGCTTCGTCGGCGTCGGCACGGCTGCGGCGCAGCGGCAGCTTGACGTCGACCTGGTCGAAATACACCGCTACATCGCCGAAATGTTCATCGCGGTGCGACTTGGCCGCCGGCCATGCCGGCTTGTCGGCGCGGATTCCGGCGGCGCCTTCCAGCTTCAGCGAGGTGCGGTCGCGGTAGAGGTAGTAGCCCGGCGCCGGGCTGAAACGCAGCAGCACGGTGTTGCCGTCATCGACGATGGCGTCGAAGCCGAACGCACGTTCGGACGGCAGCGGCAGGGCCTGAGTGTTGGCGGCGCCCGGCAGGCGCAGGCCGCCGCCGTTGCCGGCCAGCGGATTGTTGAACGGCGAGGCGCCAACGGCCGCAGGCGCGGCGGTGGCCGGGGCCACGCCCGCAGCGGCGCCGCTGCCGGCGGGCAGCTTCACTTTGATGCTGCGCTTCTGCGGCGGGTAGCACACCCCGGCATCGGCGCAGCCCTGGTAACGCACTTCCAGGGTCACCGTGTCGGTGCCGTCGTCGGCCTTGCCCGGCAACACGGCGGTGAGCCGTTCGCGGTAGGTTTCCACCTCGCCGAAGAAGTCGTCGTGGTGCTTCTTGCCGGCCGGCATCTGCAACGCCTCGGCGGCAAAGCCGGCATCGGCCTTGACCGTGGTGCGGTGGCGGTACAGGTAATAACCCGGCGCGATCTTCCAGCTGATCTCGACGCGGTCGCGATCACGCGCCTGCGCGGTCAGCCCGAACGCCTCGTCCACCGGCAGCAGGTCTTTCTCGCTGACGGCCCACGCCGGCAGGGACACCACGAACAACGCGCACAGCGCGGCAACACGACGAAACAGCGTCATCAATCACTTTCCTCACGGGTCTGCGCCCGAATCCAGTCCAGGTACGCCGGCAGGCCGGCGCGGGTTTCGACCGCGATGCACTCCGGGAGTTCATACGGATGCAGCGCATGCACCCGTGCGATGGCCGCGTCCAGGCGGCTGCCGGTGGTCTTGATCAGCAGCTGGACCTCGTGGTCCTCGCTGATCTCCCCGTGCCAGCGGTAAGTGGAGTGCGCCCCGTCCAGGCGGGTAACACACGCCGCCAGGCGTTCTTCCACCAATGCACGTGCCAGCCGCGTGGCGCAGGCCGCGTCGGGGCAGGTGGTGAACAGCATGAATACGGGATCGACGGTCGACATGACCGCCGAGTATAGGACTGCCAGACCCGAATGGTCCGGCCGGCGCCGTTGCGGCGCCGGCCGGCGGGGCTCAGTTGAGCAGCTGGCAGCTGGTCGGCTTGGCCGAGGTGAACAGGGCCGGGGTGGCCCATTCGGGGTGGTCGATGAACGGGTTGCGGTTGCCCTGGAAGCTGTAGATCACTTCATTGCGGGCGCGTTCGGCGGCATCCGGCGGGTCGGACAGGTGCCATTCGATCAGGGTCGAGAGCAGGCCCATGTACGCCGGCGAGGCCGAGGTCTTGACGATTTTGGCCCGGTCGTCGGTCAGCTCCAGGTCGGGTTCGGACTGGCCGGTCTTGGCGTCTTTGCCCCCTTCATAGCGGATGGCCATGTACATCACGGCCCGCGCCATGTCGCCCTTGCGGTGGCCCCACACTTCAAAGGTGCCGGTATTGCCGTCCGGCGTGCGCACCCAGTTGGAGTTGCCGGGATAGCCGCCGCTGCCGCCGCCGAAGCCGTTGTTGGACTCGGTGGCGCGCTCGCCGCAGTTGCTGTCGCACTTGCCGAACGGCTTGTTGCCGCGGTCGGCGTTCCACTGTGCGTCGGTCAGGTACAGCATGTGGGTGTCGGTGTAGGGCGCATACGGCAGGCCCTTGTCGCCGGTGGTGTTGGCAAAGCCCAGCGAGTTGGGCCAGGTGTGCTCGCGGTTGTAGGTCAAGCCGCTGCCGGTGCCCGCGCGGCCGCTGACCTTGGTGTAGCTGCGGTTGCGGTAGGCGTCCAGGATCTTGCCGCTGTTGTTGGGATCTTCGTCGGCGATTTCCAGGATGGTCCAGGTGCTGGTGCCCGAGCCGCTGTACGGGTAGGCGGTGTGGCCCTTGATGGTTTCATGCAGCGAGCAGCGCAGCTGGCTGGGGTTGGCGGTGTTGACGCGCGAGTAGTACTCGCCGGGGGTGCCCGGGTTGCCTGGATCGGGATTGCCCGGGTCCGGGTTGCCGGTGCTGCTGGCCACGGTGAAGGCGATGCGGGTGTCGGCGGCGGGGCGGGCGCCCTGGGCGTCGCTGACCTTGGTGGCGCGGATGTCGAACCGGCAGGCTTCGCCGGCTACGAGGGCGGTGTTGGTGGAGACGGTGAAGGCGCTGCCGCTGCTGGCGTGGCTGAGCGGCACGCTGCCGGACTGGCCGCAGCTGAGCACGAATGCACCGCTGGCCAGGGTCACGGTTTCGCTGAAGGTGACGGTGAGGTCGGCGGCGGCCGGGAAGGTGCTGGCGCCTTGTTCGGGGGTGGTGGTGCGTACCGACGGCGGGGTGTTGGGGCCGGTGCCGCCGGTGCCGCTGAAGGTCTGGCCGTTGTTGCAGGCGCCGAAGGTCTGTTTGGCCGATTCGGCCCAGGTGAAGTGGGCGTACTGGCTGCCGCTGCCGGTGAGCTGGAGGGAGGTGCCGGGGGCGGTGCTGTTGCTTTCGCTGACGGGGATGTTCTGGCTGGTCAGGCCGGCGGCCGGGCCGCCGCTGGCGGTGATGGTGCCTTCGTAGCTGATGAACTGGACGACCTTGCCGCTGGCGTCGACGAGGGCGATGCCGTCGTTGGCGCCGTTCTGGAGGCCGTTGGTGGGGTAGGTGACGGTGGCGAGGGTGGCCTTGCCGCACCCGGCGGCGGTGCCGGCGGGGACCGGGTTGTTGGCATACACGGTGGCGGCCGAGGGGCTGCTGCCGTTGTACAGGTAGAGGCGGTAGGTGCTGAGGTCTTCACCGCCGGTGGCGACGACTTCGATGGCTTCGCCGACGTCGCCGGCGGGCGTGCTGTCGTCGTAGTGCAGTTCATTGATGAATACATCGGCCTGGGCGGTGCCGGCCAATGCCAGCAGGCACGCCAGGGACAGCGGTGTGAGCAACCTCATCTACTTCTCCTTGTGATTGGTTATTGCTGGCCGAATCTAATCAATCCAGATGACACATCTATCGATATGTCGGGATCGGCCTTCCGCAGTGGGACGTGCGTCAAGGAATTGGCGGGGGAGGGTTCTTTTTTTTTCGAAGCTGAAGAGCCGGAGCCAGAGCTGGAGCCAGAGCTAGAGCTAGAGCCAGAGCCGTGAAGCCAGAGCCTCGGTTGGCCGGTCCTGCAGGCTGGGCGGGGGTGTGAGGGTTCACGGGACACGCTGCAAGTACGTCCCTGTAAGCTCCGCCACCGCATCCATGCGGTGGAGGGTCCCGTGAACCCTCACACCCCCACCCCAGACAGTTGGCTGGGGGCCCGGGGGAGAGCGGGCGCCTTTCCGCGCTTGGCGGGGAGGGCGTCTGCCTCTGCCGTTCCGTGAGCAACGGCAGAGTGTCTGAGGGGTGGTAGGGGTGGGGATGCGGGACCCTGAGCCGCATGGATGCGGCGACGGAGCTTACATGGACGTACTTGCAGCGTGTCCCGCAGCCCCGCCCCTACCAGCCCGGCGCGTCGAGCCCACAGTCTCGGGGCGCAGTTGACCTTGATCTTGACCTTGACCTTGATCTTGCCTCGAGCCCCACCGGCCGCCGGCCGGAAAAATTTCGTCTTCGCCCCTTGAAAGGGAAGTGCCCAGCACCATCTCTGCTCTGTACCCGCACCGTCGGGTTTTTTCGTGAGCGTGGCTGGCAGTCGCCCTGTGCGAGTGCTAACATCGCCAGACTTTTCCAGACCAATCAACAACTTAAAAGGGTCTCACATGAGCATCAAGCCGCTTCATGACCGCGTCGTAGTCAAGCCGATCGAAGCCGACGAAATCTCGTCCGGCGGCATCGTGATTCCGGATTCCGCCAAGGAAAAGTCCACCAAGGGTGAAGTCGTGGCCGTCGGCCCGGGCAAGCCCCTGGACAACGGCAGCGTGCGCGCGCCGTCGCTGAAGGTCGGTGACAAGGTCATCTACGGCCAGTACGCCGGCAGCAGCTACAAGTCCGAAGGCGTCGAGTACAAGGTCCTGCGCGAAGACGACATCCTCGCCATCATCTGATGACGCAGAGCGGGGCTCTGCCCCGCCGCGCGGTAGCCGGACTGACCGGTCGACCGTATCCCCCATTCAAGCAGCCGGGCATCGCCCGGCTCTACATAAAAGGTAATCGCAATGGCTGCCAAAGATATTCGTTTCGGTGAAGACGCTCGTTCGCGCATGGTGCGCGGCGTCAACATTCTCGCCAATGCCGTCAAGGCAACCCTGGGCCCGAAGGGCCGCAACGTCGTGCTCGAAAAGAGCTTCGGCGCCCCGACCATCACCAAGGATGGCGTGTCCGTTGCCAAGGAAATCGAACTGGCTGACAAGTTCGAGAACATGGGCGCGCAGATGGTGAAGGAAGTTGCTTCCCGCACCAACGACGACGCCGGCGACGGCACCACCACCGCCACCGTGCTGGCCCAGGCCCTGATCCGCGAAGGCGCCAAGGCCGTTGCTGCCGGCATGAACCCGATGGACCTCAAGCGCGGTATCGACAAGGCCGTCATCGCCGCCGTCGCCGAGCTGAAGAACATCTCCAAGCCGACCGCTGACGACAAGGCCATCGCCCAGGTCGGCACGATCTCGGCCAACTCGGACGAGTCGATCGGCAACATCATCGCCGAAGCCATGCGCCGCGTGACCAAGGAAGGCGTCATCACCGTTGAAGAAGGCTCGGGCCTGGACAACGAGCTGGACGTCGTCGAAGGCATGCAGTTCGACCGTGGCTACCTGTCCCCGTACTTCATCAACAACCAGCAGTCGCAGACCGCTGACCTGGACGATCCGTACGTGCTGCTGCACGACAAGAAGATCTCCAACGTGCGCGACCTGCTGCCCGTGCTGGAAGGCGTCGCCAAGGCCGGCAAGCCGCTGCTGATCATCGCCGAAGACATCGAAGGCGAAGCGCTTGCGACCCTGGTGGTCAACACCATCCGTGGCATCGTCAAGGTCGTGGCCGTCAAGGCACCGGGCTTCGGTGATCGTCGCAAGGCGATGCTGGAAGACATGGCCGTGCTGACCGGCGGCACCGTGATCTCCGAGGAAATTGGTCTGTCGCTGGAAAAGGCGACGATCAAGGACCTGGGCCGCGCCAAGAAGGTGCAGGTCTCCAAGGAAAACACCACGATCATCGATGGCGCCGGCGAGAAGGCCAACATCGAAGCGCGTGTCACCCAGATCAAGACCCAGATCGAAGACACCTCGTCCGATTACGACCGTGAAAAGCTGCAGGAACGCGTGGCCAAGCTGGCCGGCGGCGTTGCCGTGATCAAGGTCGGTGCCTCGACCGAAATCGAAATGAAGGAAAAGAAGGATCGCGTCGACGACGCCCTGCACGCTACCCGTGCAGCCGTTGAAGAAGGCGTGGTCCCGGGCGGCGGCGTTGCGCTGGTCCGTGCAGTCACCGCGCTGAGCGGCCTGAAGGGTGCCAACGAAGACCAGAACCACGGCATCCAGATCGCCCTGCGCGCCATGGAAGCCCCGCTGCGCGAAATCGTGGCCAACGCCGGCGAAGAGCCGTCGGTCATCGTCAACCGCGTCAAGGAAGGTACCGGCAGCTTCGGCTACAACGCGGCCACCGGCGAATTCGGCGACATGCTGGAATTCGGCATCCTGGACCCGACCAAGGTGACCCGTTCGGCGCTGCAGAACGCTGCCTCGATCGCCGGCCTGATGATCACCACCGAAGCGATGGTTGCCGAAGCCCCGAAGAAGGATGACGGCGCTGGCGCAGCTGGCGGCGGCATGGGTGGCATGGGCGGCATGGGCGGTATGGACTTCTGATGTAGAGGCCGGCCTACGGTCGGCACACATCGGTCCGGTAGGTACCGACCGTTGGTCGGTACCCGCCATGCGCCAACGTACGACGAAAAACCCCGCCGAAAGGCGGGGTTTTTTTGTGCGCGCATCACCGCCTCACAGCACGCGCGTCGCTGCGTCCGCTTCCTCCTGCAACCAGTGCAGGAAGCCCTGGATGGCTGGCACAGGCAGTTAACCGCCCACGGTGGAGGCGCACAGGCGCGGCGCACGCACTTCCACTGGCGTCGCGACGGCGATATAGTTAGCCGCCGTATTACTTGTGCAGCGCCCGTATGTTGGAAACAAAACACCAGGCGTTTCTGACCGAGCTGGAGCGCCGTGGCCAGTCCGATGCGGGCGAGTTGGCGCTGTGTTTCCAGCTGTTGTCCCTGGCCCGTGCGATCGACCAGGACTGCGCCAGCCGCCTGGCGCCGCAGGGCCTCAGCGAAGGGCGCTTCGTGCTGCTGTTCCTGCTGCGTGGGGCCGATACCGCGTTGTCGCCGCACCAGTTGGCCGAGCGCGCCGGCGTTACCCGCGCCACCGTGACCGGCCTGCTGGACGGGCTGGAGCGCGAGCAGCTGGTGAGCCGCCACAGCGACCCCGATGACAAGCGGCGCATCCACGTGCGCCTGACCCGGGCGGGGCAGACACTGTCGGCGCGCCTGTTCGACCAGCAGACGCAGTGGATCGCCTCGCTTTTTGCCGACATCAGCGCCACCGAGCGCCAGGTGCTGGGCACGCTGCTGCACCGCGTGTGGTCGCGCACCGATGCGGGACGCACCTCATGAAAACGCCGATCACCCGCGAGCGGCGCGGCCAGCTGGATCGGGGCGAGGCCGAAGCGGCCCATCTGGCCGAAGTGCTGGCCGTCGATTTTGCCCGGCTGATGGCCCATGTCGCGCCGACCTTGCCGGCCTCGGCGCTGGCCCCGATGCGCAACGCCGCCAAGCTGGGCATCACCCTGCGCATGCAGGGCGCTGCCACGCTGCTGCGCGCGCATGGGCATGGCGATCATGCCCACTGGTCACGGCACGCCAGCGACACCGTGCGCGGCTGGGCCTGTTACCTGATCGGCAGCGATCCGGCGCTGACCCTGGAGCGCAAGCTGGATGCCCTGCGCGCGTTGGCCGACGATCCGCACTTTGGCGTACGCGAGTGGGCGTGGCTGGCCGTGCGCCCCCACATCGCCGCCGAGCCGCTGCGGGTGCTCGTGCACCTGCAGGCCTGGGCCCAGGATGCGTCGCCGAACGTGCGCCGCTTCGCTTGTGAGGCACTGCGCCCGCGCGGGGTATGGGCCGCACATATCACCTTGTTCAAGCAGGAACCCCACCATGCGCAGGACCTGCTGGACGCACTGTGCTGCGACGCTTCGCGCTACGTGCAGGATTCGGTAGGCAACTGGCTCAACGACGCCGGCAAGACCCAGCCGGACTGGGTCCGCGCGCTGTGCGGCGAATGGCAGCAACAGCACGCCGACGATCCGGCCAACACCTACATCCGCAAGCGCGCCCTGCGCTCGCTCTGACCCAAGGAATGCCATGTCGTACATGCTGATCGAGCTTTACACCGCCACCCCCGCCTGGACCGCGCTGGACCCGGTATCGCGCGGGGCGCTCTTCGCCCGCATCGGCGCGGGCATGCAGCATGTCGATCCGGCGCGGATCAAACCGCTGGCCATGGGCCCGCTGGATACGGACGTGCCGCGCAGCAGCGCAGAGCAGTTCTACGCCGTGTGGCAATGCAGCGACCGCACGGACGCTGATGCGCTGCTGGCCGCCATTGATGGCACCGGCTGGCACACCTACTTCACCACCACCCACATCGCGGGCGCATCGGGCGGACTGCAGCAGCATCTGGCCGAGCTGGCGGCGCTGCCGAAGGCATGACGGCGTGCGGGCAACGGCTGAACACCGCGGCCCAGTTGCGAATGAAACATTTTGCGCCGCACAAAAGCTGTGCTATCAATACTCCCCAATGAACGCACGCCCCGCCAATGCCTACTTTTGGTATTACTTTCCGAAGCCACCGGCGGAGGAAGGCATGCGCTCACCCTGAAGAAACCTTCAGACGCATTCCCGAAAGCCGCCAGCGCACCTGGCGGCTTTTTTGTTGCCGCCGCGCTGGGGACCCCCACTTCCAAGGAGTTTTCCCCCATGCCCCCGCACACCGATGACCTGCGCATCCGCAAGATCGAACCGTTGACCCCGCCGGCCCAGCTGCTGGCCATGCTGCCCTGCGACGATGAAGCCTCCGACACGGTCAGCGCCTCGCGCGCGGCCCTGCACGAGATCCTGCACGGCCGCGATGACCGCCTGGCGGTAGTGATCGGCCCGTGCTCGATCCACGACCCGGTGGCCGCCATCGAATACGCCCAGCGCCTCAAGCCACTGCGTGACGCCTACGCCGATGAGCTGGAAATCGTCATGCGCGTGTACTTCGAAAAGCCGCGCACCACGGTGGGCTGGAAGGGCCTGATCAACGACCCGGATCTGGACGGCAGCTTCAACATCAACAAGGGCCTGCGCGTGGCGCGCGGTCTGCTGCGCGACATCAACAAGCTGGGCCTGCCCGCCGGCGTTGAATTCCTCGATGTGATCTCGCCGCAGTACATCGCCGACCTGGTGGCCTGGGGCGCGATCGGCGCACGCACCACCGAAAGCCAGGTGCACCGCGAACTGGCCTCGGGCCTGTCGTGCCCGGTCGGGTTCAAGAACGGTACCGACGGCAACATCAAGATCGCCGCCGACGCGATTGGTGCTGCGTCGAATCCGCATCACTTCCTGTCGGTCACCAAGGAAGGCGGCACTGCCATCGTCGCCACCGCCGGCAATCCGGATTGCCACGTCATCCTGCGCGGCGGCAAGACGCCCAACTACGACGCCACCCATGTGGAAGCGACCAGCCAGACCCTGGCAAAGTCGCACCTGGCCGCGCGCATCATGATCGATGCCAGCCACGCCAACAGCAGCAAGAATCCGGAAAACCAGCCCAAGGTCATCGCCGACATCAACGCGCAGCTGGCCAACGGCGAAGAGCGCATCGTCGGCGTCATGGTGGAAAGCCACCTGGTGGCCGGTCGCCAGGACCTGGTCGACGGCCAGCCGCTGACCTACGGCCAGAGCATCACCGACGGCTGCATCGGCTGGGACAGCTCGCTGGCCGTGCTGGAAAGCCTGGCTGAAGCGGTGCGGGCGCGGCGGGCGGTGCGGATCAGCGAAGCGGCGTGAGCCGAAGGTGCGCCCACGACGGCGCAGGAAACCACCTGCGTCGCATGGGCGGGCGCATATTGATCCGTGCGTCTTCGCCCATCGCGCCATGACGTTTCCCGGTAGAGCCACCCCATGGGTGGCTCTACCTGAGGCGTGTCGCCGCTGCTTCAACACCACGGTGACGGCGTAGGTGGCACGTCTACCTACGCGTTGATGCGGGCGTTCCCTATGTATCGCGGGGGATCAACGACGTAGCGTGAACACTCTGGTACCCACGGGGAGCACGACGTTGAGCGCAGCGCAAGGTGTGTGTACAGTGTATATACAACCTCCTGGATCGCCCGCCATGGCTCTCCCCAGCAAAGTCATCAACTTCAGGGCACCTGCCGACAAACAGGCGCTGATCGACCGTGCGGTCAAGATCAGTGGCGTAAGCCGCACCGAGTTCATCCTGGACGCTGCCTGCGACAAGGCGCGGGAGGTGCTGGCAGATCAGACCCAGTTCTCGCTCACTTCTCAAGAACTGAAGCGCTTCAACGCACTGCTGGATGCACCGCTGGAAAGCAATGCCGCCATCCGGCGGCTGCTGAACACGCCTGCACCTTGGGAGCGCTGAGTGGTACAGCTGGGTGTGCCGTGTGCGCTCGCCAGCGGGCATCGGGTGGACGACTTTCGATGCAGCGCTTTGGCGTTGACCCGCTGGCTGCAGGAGCGGGCGCACCGGAACCAGGTGTCCGGGGCATCGCGCTGCTTTGTGGTCTGTGATGCGCAACAGAACGTGTTGGGTTACTACGCTCTCGCCGCCGGCGCGGTTTCACACGGGATCGCGCCGGGCAGCATTCGGCGCAATATGCCCCATCCCATCCCGGTCATCGTACTGGGCAGGTTGGCGGTACACGCGGATTGGACCGGGCAGGGTATCGGTGCGGGGCTGCTTAAGGATGCCGTGCAACGCACCCTCCACGTGTGCCGTGAGATCGGTGCACGTGCGTTGGTGTGCCACGCCATGGATGAAATGGCGAAGGCGTTCTATCTCAGGCACGGGTTCATTGAATCCCCCATGGATGCGATGACGGTGATGTTGCCTGTTGCATAACGGCGCCGCGGATGCCGGCCGTGCCCGGCGCGCAAGGTGATCACGGTGTGCGCCGCAGCTTCGCCAACGCCAGATAGATCGCCGGCGTTGTGTACAGGGTCAACCACTGGCTCACCAGCAACCCACCCACAATTGCAATGCCCAACGGCTGGCGCATCTCCCAGCCTTCGCCGGTGGCCAGCATCAGTGGCAACGTACCCAGCAACGCGGCCACACTGGTCATCAGGATCGGGCGGAAGCGCAGCCGTGCCGCCTCGCAGATGGCCTCATACGACGACAGCCCGCGCTCGCGTTCGGCCGACAGCGCGAAGTCGATCATCAGGATGGTGTTCTTCATCACCACGCCTACCAGCAGGAACAATCCCAGCAGCGAGATCAGGTTCAATTCGTTGCCGAACGCCATCAGCGCCAACAGTGCGCCCACGCCGGCCGAGGGCAGGGTGGACAGGATCGCCAGCGGCTGCACGAAGCTCTCGTACAGCACGCCCAGCACCAGGTACACCGCCAGCATCGCGCCGACGATCAGCCACAGCTGACGCTCACGCAATTTCTCGAAGCCACCGGCCTCGCCACTCAGCCTGGCCTGCACATGGGTGGGCAGCATGATCCCGGCCATCGCGCGGTCCACGGCTTTCACCGCCTGGTCCAGGGTTACGCCGGGTGCGAGCGCGAACTCGATCCACACCGAGGCGAACTGCTGGCTGTGGTAAATGCGGTCCGGCGCCATGCCGTAGGACCAGCTGGCAATGGAGGACAGTGGCAGGCGCTGACCGTCCTTGCCGATCACGTGGATCTGGTCCAGCGTGGACGGGTCCTGGGTATAGCGCGGGTCCAGTTCCATCACCACGCGGTACTGGTTGAGCGTGTCGTACAGCGTGGCCACTTGGCGCTGGCTGAAGGCGTTGTTGAGCACCGAGGCGATCATGCGCATGTCCACGCCCAGCCGTGCGGCGGCGTCGCGGTCGATGTCCAGCACCACCTGGCGCATGCCTTCATCGCCCTTGGATTCCACGTCCACCAGCTCGGGCAGGGCACGCAGGGCGTCGGCCACCCTGGGGGCCCATTGCCGTAGGGGTTCCAGCTCGCCGGACAGCAGCTGGAACTCGTACTGGCCACTGTCGCCGCTGCCTTCCAGCTTGATGTCCTGGTCCACCCACAGGAACATGCCGCCGCCGGGAATCTTCGGCATGTTGCTGCGCAGGCGGTCGATCACCTGCTGGCTGGACACCTTGCGCTCGGCCAGCGGCTTCATCTTGATCATGATGAAGGCGTTGTTGACCCCGCTGCGCCCGCCGATGTACCCGATGATGTCGCTGATGGCCGGGTCGGCCAGCAGCAACGTCCGATACGCGTCGATCTTGGGCTGCATCACCTGGAATGACAGCCCATCGTCGCCGCGCGCGAAACCCCGCAGCTGGGCGGTGTCCTGCTTGGGCACGATGCCCTTGGGCACCTGCTGGAACAGCCACACGTTCAGCCCGATCACCGCGCCGAACAGCAGCAACGGCACCGCCAGCCAGCGCAGCATCGTCTGCAGGCTGGCCACGTAGCCGCCGCGCAGCCGCTCGAACAACGCCGTGCCGCCCCGCTGCAGCACGTTGCCCGCACCGGGCCGCTCACGGCCCAGCAGACGCGCGCACAGCATCGGGGTCAGGCTCAGCGAGACCAGCAGCGACACGCCCATTGCCGCCACCAGGGTCAGCGAGAACTCGCGGAACAGCTTCTCCACGAAGTCGTCCAGGAACAGGATCGACACGAACACCACCGCCAGCGCGATGTTCATCGACAACAGCGTGGCGCCCACTTCACCGGCACCACGCAGGGCCGCGTCCATCGGCGAGGCGCCGTTCTCGCGATGGCGGGCGATGTTCTCCAGCACCACGATGGCGTCGTCCACCACCAGCACCGCGGCCACGATCAGCGCCATCAACGACAGCGTGTTGAGCGAGAAACCGAGCAGCGCGATCACCGCCAGTGCGCCCAGCAGCGACACCGGAATGGCCAGGGTGGGTACCAGCGCGGCGCGCCAGTGGCCCAGGAACGCCAGCACCACCAGCACCACCAGGGCAATGGCCAGCAGCAGGGTCAGCTCAGCCTCGCGCAGGGTGGCGCGGATCACCGGCGAGCGGTCCATCACCACCTGCATGTCGATGCTGGCCGGCAGCAGCGCCTGCAGCGTGTCCATCTGCGCGTTGATGGCGTCGACGGTCTCGATGATGTTGGCGTCGGGCTGGCGGCTGACGATCAGCAGCACCGCCGGGCGCTGGTTGTGGAAGCCGCTGGCATAGCGGTCTTCCACGCCCTCGCTGACCTGGGCCACGTCGCGCAGGTGCACCGGGCGGCCCTCGCGCATGGCGATGATCAGGTCGCGGTACTCGGCGGCGGTGCGCAGCTGCAGGCTGGCCTCCAGCTGCCATTGCCGGCTCTGGCTGGCCACGGTGCCCAGCGGCTTGAGTGCGTTGGCGGTGCGGATGGCCGCCGCGACGTCATCGAGCGCGATGCGCTGCTGGTTGAGCGCATTGGGGTCCAGCGACACCCGCACCGCCGGCAGCGAACTACCGCCGACCTGCACTTCGCCCACGCCGGGAATCTGCGCCAGCTTCTGCGCGATCACCGTGGAGGCCACATCGAAGATCTGCCCGGGCGAGAGGCTGTCCGAACTCAGCGCCAGCGCCAGGATAGGTGCCTGCGAGGGATTGACCTTGTTGTATTGGGGCATGCCCGGCATGCCGCTGGGCAGCTGCGCGCGGGCGGCGTTGATGGCCGCCTGCACGTCGCGCGCGGCGCTGTCCACGTCGCGCCCCAGTTCGAACTGCAGCTCGATCTGGGTGGAGCCCTGGGTGCTGGCCGAGTCGATCCGGCTCAATCCCGGAATCGTGCCCAGCGCCCGTTCCAGCGGCGTGGCCACGTTGGCCGCCATCGATTCGGGGCTGGCCCCGGGCAGGCTGGCGCTGACGTTGATGGCCGGGTAGTCCACCTGCGGCAGCGGTGCCACCGGCAGCAGCCGCAGGCCCAGCAGGCCGGCCAGCACCACCGCCACCGACAGCAGCAGGGTGGCCACCGGATGCTGCACGAACCAGCCGATCGCCCGCGCCAGCGGACTCACGCGTGGGCCTCGGCCGCATCGTCGGCACGTTCGGCCGGGCGCTGGCGGAAGCGGTCGAAGAACAGGTAGATCACCGGCGTGGTGAACAGGGTGAGCACCTGGCTGACGATCAGCCCGCCCACCATCACCACGCCCAGCGGCTGCCGCAGTTCCGCGCCCGAGCCGCTGGCAAACATCAGCGGAATGGCGCCGAACAGTGCGGCCAGCGTGGTCATCAGGATCGGACGGAAGCGCAGCAGCGCGGCCTGGTGAATCGCCTGGCGCGGGGCCAGGCCGAACTCACGCTCGGCCTCCAGCGCGAAGTCGATCATCATGATCGCGTTCTTCTTCACCAGCCCGATCAGCAGCACGATGCCGATCACCGCGATCAGGTCCAGGCTGCGCCCGCTCAGCAGCAGGGCCAGCAGCGCGCCCACCGTGGCCGAGGGCAGCGTGGAGAGGATGGTGATGGGGTGGATGAAACTCTCATACAGCACGCCCAGCACCAGGTACATCACCACCACCGCGGCCAGCACCAGCCACAGCGTGCTCGACAGTGAGGCGCGGAACGCGTCGGCCGCGCCCTGCAGGCGCAGCTCCACCCCGGTGGGCAGGCCGATCGCCGCACGCGCGCCTTCAATGGCCTCCACCGCTTCGCCCAGCGACGCACCGCGTGCCAGGTTGAACGAGAACGTTACCGCCGGGAACTGGCCCACGTGGTTGATCAACAGGTGCGCCGGGCGCTGCTCGATGCGCGCGATGCCATTCAGCGGCACCTGTTTGCCATCCGGCCCGGCCACGTGCAGTCGCGCGATGGCGTCCGGCCCGAAGGCCACGTCCGGGCGCGCTTCCAGCACCACGCGGTACTGGTTGGCCTGGGTGAAGATGGTGGAGATCTGGCGCTGGCCGAACGCGTCGTACAGCGCATCGGCCACCGCGTCCACGCTGATGCCCAGGCGCGCGGCGGCGACGCGGTCGATCAGCACGTGCGCCTGCAGGCCCTGGTCCTGCAGGTCGCTGGCCACGTCGGCCAGGGCCGCGGACTGCTGCAGGTGCGCCAGCAACCGGGGCGTCCACTGCGCGAGCTGGTCGCTGTCGGGACTGGTCAGGGTGAACTGGTACTGGGTGCGGCTGATCCGGTCCTCGATGCCCAGTTCCTGTACGGGCTGCAGGTACAGCTTGATGCCGGGTACGTGCGCCACGCGCTGCTGCAGCCGCGCGATGATCGCCTGCGCGTCGGCATCGCGCTGCGCATGCGGTTTCAGTTCGATCAGCAACCGGCCACTGTTGAGCGTGGCGTTGTTGCCGTCCACGCCGATGAACGAGGACAGGCTGGCCACGTCCGCATCGTCCAGCAGCGCCGCGGCAAGCGCCTGCTGGCGCTGCGCCATGGCCTGGAACGAGATCGACTGCGGCGCTTCGCTGATGCCCTGGATCAGGCCGGCGTCCTGCACCGGGAAGAACCCCTTGGGCACCCACACGTACAGCGCGGCGGTAAGCAGCAGGGTGGCCACGGTGGCGCCCAGCATCAGCGGCTGGCGCTGCAGCACCCAGTGCAGCTGGCGGTCGTAGATCGCCACGACGCGGTCGAACGGGTCGCCCTGCTGCGCCGATTCCTGGCCGTCGGCATCGCGGCGGGTGGCATGCCCGGCCTTGAGCAGGCGTGCGCACATCATCGGCGTCAGCGTCAGCGAGACCAGCAGCGAAATGCCGATCGCCACCGCCAGGGTGATCGCGAACTCGTGGAACAGCTTGCCCACCACGTCGGCCATGAACAGCAGCGGGATCAGCACCGCGATCAGCGACAGGGTCAGCGAGATCAGGGTGAAGCCGATCTGCCGGGCGCCCTTCAGTGCCGCCTGCATCGGCGTGGCGCCGCGTTCCAGGTGGCGGGCGATGTTCTCCAGCATCACGATCGCATCGTCGACCACGAAGCCGGTGGCGATGGTGAGCGCCATCAGGGTGAGGTTGTTGAGCGAGAAACCGGCCAGCAGCATCACCCCGAAGGTGCCCACCAGCGACAGCGGCACCGCGATGCTGGGAATGATCGTGGCCGGAATGTTGCGCAGGAACACGAAGGTGACCATCACCACCAGCGCGATGGCGATCAGCAGTTCGTGCTGCACGCCGCGGATGGAGGCGCGGATCGATTCGGTGCGGTCGCTCAGCACCGCCACGTCCACGCCCTTGGGCAACGACGCCTGCAGCTGCGGCAGCAGCGCCCGCACCTGGTCCACCACGGCGATCACGTTGGCACCGGGCTGGCGCTGGATGTTGATCAGCACCGCCGGCGTGGTGCCCGACCACGCGGCCAGCTGGCGGTTTTCCGCGCCGTCTTCGATCGTGGCTACATCGCCCAGGCGCAGCGGCGCGCCGTCCTTGTAGGCCAGGATCAGCGCCTGGTACTCGGCCACCGAGCGCATCTGGTCGTTGGCATCGAGCATGATCGCGCGGGTGGGGCCGTCGAAGCTGCCCTTGGGCATGTTGACGTTGGCCGCGCCGATCGCGGTGCGGATGCTGGCCATGCTCAGCCCGTTGGCGGCCAGCGCCGACGGGTTCACCTGGATGCGCACCGCCGGGCGCTGCCCACCGGCCAGGCTGACCAGGCCCACGCCCGGCAGCTGCGACAGGCGCTGGGCCATGCGCGTATCCACCAGGTCGTGCACCTGCGGCAGCGACAGCCCCTGCGAGGTCACCGCCAGGGTCAGGATCGGGGTGTCGGCCGGGTTGACCTTGCGGTACACCGGCGGCACCGGCAGGTCGTCGGGCAGGAAGCTGTCGGCGGCGTTGATGGCCGCCTGCACTTCCTGCTCGGCCACGCCCAGGGCCACCTCCAGCGAGAACTGCAGGGTGATCACCGACGCACCGCCCGAGCTGGTGGAGGACATCTGTTTCAGCCCGGGAATCTGGCCGAGCTGGCGCTCCAGCGGCGCGGTCACCGCACTGGTGGTCACCCCCGGGCTGGCGCCCGGGTACAGCGTGGTGACCTGGATGATCGGGTAATCCACCTGCGGCAGCGCCGCCACCGGCAGCAGCCGGTAGGCCAGGATGCCGGTCAGCAGCAGCGCCACCATCAGCAGCGTGGTGGCTACCGAGCGCTCGATGAAGGGGCGCGAGAGGTTCATGCGCCGGTCCGCGGCGCGTCCACCTGCGTGCCCGGCGTGGGCACCACCTCTACCGGCGCACCTTCGCGCAGGCCGTCGATGCCTTCAACCACCACCCGCTCGCCGGCCTTGAGGCCTTCGCGCACCGAGACGCGCTCGCCATCAGCCGGGCCCAGCACCACGTTGCGCAGGTGCGAGGTGTTGTCCGGGGCAATCACATATACATAGCTGCCCTTGCTGCCGAACTGCACGGCGGCGTTGGGTATCACCACCGCATCGGCACTGCTGACCTGCAGGCGGATGTTGACGAACTGGTTGGGGAACAGCGCCTCGTCGGCATTGGCGAACTGCGCGCGCAGCTTCAGCGTGCCGGTGGCGGTGTCGATGCGGTTGTCCAGGCTGGACAGCACGCCGCTGCCGAGCGCATGGCGCTCTTCGCGATCCCAGGCTTCCACCGTGAGGTCGGGCGTGGCGCGCACGGCGGCGACCACGGCCGGCAAGTCCGGCTCGGGTACGGTGAAGAGCACGCTGATCGGCGTGGTCTGGGTGATGGTGGCCAGCGGTTCGGTATCACCGCTGCGTACCAGGTTGCCCACGTCCACGTTGCGCAGGCCCATGCGCCCGGCTACCGGCGCGGTGATGCGCGTGTACTGCAACTGCAGGCGGGCTTCATCCACCGCGGCCTGGTCGGTCTGGCGCCGGCCCTGGAGTTGGCGCACCTTGCTCTGTTGGTCGCTCAGGTCCTGGGCCGACACGAAGTGCTTGGCCTGCAGTTCGCTGTAACGCTTGAGCTGGGTCTGCGCGTTGTCCAGTTCGGCCAGGTTCTGTTGCTGGGTGCCCAGCGCACGCGCCAACGCCACCTGGTAGGGGCGCGGATCGATCTCGGCGATCAGGTCGCCGGCCTTGACGTGTTCACCCTCGCGGAACGACAGCCGCAGCAGTTCGCCCTCCACGCGGCTGCGCAGGCTCACGGTATGCAACGGCGTCACCGTGCCCAGCGCCTTCAGCCGTACCACCAGGTCTTCGCGCACCACGGTGGCCACGCGCACCGGCGTTGCGGTGCTCGCGGGTGCGGCTTCGGCGGCCGGCGCGGGCGACAACACGCGCCAGGCGATCACGGCGGCGGCCAGCACGGCCACGACCAACAGCGGTTTGAACAGACGACGGGAACGCGAGGGGAGCGGGGCAGACATGGGGCATCCTGCGCGTGCGCCACACGGCGAACGCGTCCATGGTTTACCGGCCCGTGGGGGCAGGCGAGGCGAAGTGGGGTTGTCTGGCGGGGCCGCTGGTCGAATGCCGCAGCGTGGCTGGATACCGACCCGGGAGGGGCGGGGGCGTCATGGTACCGCGTGTGGGTGCCTGCACTCACATGCCCTTGGTCATGGGGCGGGGCAGGGCCCGGGTGGATGGGCGCATTGCGTCATCCGACCAACGCGGTCACGGGGGGCGCATGCATGCCGCTACCCGACCAACGTGGTCACGGGAAGGCGCATGCATGCCGCCGGTAGGTACCGACCGTTGGTCGGTACGCGCCGTCACCCGACCAACGGTCGGGTGCTACCGGTGCATTGAACGTGTGTCATGCCACCCGACCAACGGTCGGGTGCTACCGGTGCATTGAACGTTCCGTTCAATGCACCTCGTCGCGGTAGACGAACTTGGGCATTTCCCATTTGAAGTGGATCGCCAGCAAACGCAGCAGGAAGCCGCCGCCCAGGCACCACAGCGTGGCCGCGTTGATCGACACGCCCAGCTCCAGCAGGCCCAGGTAGGCCGCGCCGGTGAACAGGGTGATCACCGCATACAGTTCCTTCTGGAAGATCAGCGGCACCTCGTTGCACAGCACGTCGCGCAGCACGCCGCCGAAGGCACCGGTCAACATGCCCGAGATCAGCACGATCGGCGCGGCGTGGCCGGCATCGCGCGCCACCGCGCAGCCGATCAGGGTGAAGCAGATCAGCCCCAGTCCATCCAGCACCAGGAAGGTGCGGCGGAAGTGGTGCATCCAGCGCGCCACCCAGGTGGCGATCAACGCCGCGCAGATGGTGAAGCCCAGGTACTCGGGGTGCTTCACCCAGCCCAGCGGGTAGTGGCCCAGCACGATGTCGCGCAGCGAACCACCGCCGAGCGCGGTGACGCAGGCGATAATGACCACGCCGAACAGGTCCATGCGCCGCCGTCCGGCGGACAGCGCGCCGGTCATGGCTTCGGCGGAAATGGCGATGAGGTAGATCAGGGAGAGCAGCATGGGGGAGGCTCCGGGCACGTCAGGCGGGGACGGAAGCACGCACATCGCACGCCAGCGCGGGGCACTGTCGTGAGGGTGGGATTCCGTTGCCGCTCCCGCTGTCCTTTTGCCTGAGAGTTCGGTGGCCAAGGCCACGTGCCCCTTCGGCGGGTCATTGAAGACCTCTCTCCAGATCGGCGTGCTGGATGCATGGTTGGTGGCGTTCCGAGCCACCGGCCTGAGCGATTATGGGAGCCTGCGCCTTCGGCGGGTGCCAGCGTGGCACCTCTCTCCTGCATCCGGGGCGGATTCTAGCAGCCGCCGGGCGCTCTCCGGTGGATAATCCCGGTATGCCCGCTGAACCCGCCCCTTGGTACGTGTACCTGCTGGAATGCCGCAACGGCAGTTATTACGCCGGCATCAGCAACGACGTGGACGCCCGCTTCCAGGCCCATCTGGCCGGCAAGGGCGCCAAGTACACCCGCGCCCATCCGCCGGTGAAGCTGCTGGCCATGCGCGCCTACCCAGACCGGGCGACCGCCTCCAAGGCCGAATGGCAGCTCAAGCGCCAGCCGCGGGCGCGCAAGCTGGCGTGGCTGCAGGCCACCCCGTAGCGCCGGGCTCTACACGGCTGCGCGTGACGCTGGCTCGCCGTCACGGCGTAGGCCACAATCAGCCGACCATCGGGAGGGAACCAGGATGTTCGATCTCCAACGAAAGCCGCTGACAGGGACGCGCACGACGTGGCTCCTGTCGCTCCCCACGCTGCTGCTGGTCGGCGTGGTGATCGCCGCGCCCGCATCGGCGGCCAGGCCCGTGAACGCACTGCGTCATGGCGGCATTGCCCCGGCCGACGCCTTCCGCGCCGCCTACGCCCCCGATGCCATCGCGGCCGCGCGCACGCCGCTCGACCCGGCCAAGGTGCCCGCCCACCTTCGTGGCCTGGTGCCGCTGGCCGAATACTGGGGCATCGGCGACGACGTCCTCCGCGAGATGATGCAGGAGGGGGAGAGCCCGGCGAAGAAGAAGGCGATGGCCGATGCGGTCAGCCCGCACAATGCGGCGATCACGGCCTGGCTGGACGGTCTTCGCACGGGTGAGCCGATGAGCGACGAGGCGGCTGCCTTCATGTACATGCAGCTGGGCCTGACCGAATTGGAGCTGTTCGGCGAGGAATGAGCTGCGCCACCTACCCGAGGGAAACCCTGCGATGACCCCGCTTGCCCTGTTGCTCGCCCTTGCCGGCGCTACTACACCTGCCGCCCCCGCCATCGATCCCGCCACGCGTGCCGCGATCGAAGCCACCTGCCTGGACTACGTGGACGGCCAGCTCGAAGGCGACCCGGCCCGCGTGGCGCGTTCGCTGCACCCGGACCTGGCCAAGCGCGCGATCCTGGGTGACACGCCGGATGAGCGCCTCGGCCTGCGCCGGATGTCGAAGGAAGAACTGGTGGAGCTCACCCGGCAGGGCGCGTTGAAAACCCCGAAGGACCAGTGGAACCGCAGCTGCACGCTGCTCGACGTTACCGGCAACGCCGCCTCGGTGCGGTTGGAAACACCGTGGTTCGTGGACTATTTCCACATGGGCCGGTTCGGCGAGCGCTGGGTCATCGTCAATGCGCTGTGGTACAGCAAGCCGAAAGCGGCGGCGAAGTGACGACCACGCACAGCGACAGTGAGGCGGGATATCGATTCGGGCCGCACGAGGTCGACGCCGTGCTGCGTGCACGGCCAGAGAAGCGCTACGCCTATTTCGTCAATCGCGTGGCCGACTGGGAAGAAGTGTGGGGATTGCGCAACACCGATGGCTGGGTGATGTCGGCTACCGATGCGGATCAACAGGTGGCGCCGTTCTGGCCGTTTCGCGCGTTCGCCGAACGTGCGGCGGTGGGCAGCTGGTCGAACACGTGGCCGGAGAGGATCGCGCTGCACGCCTTCCTGGAGCGCTGGCTGCCCGGCCTTGCCGGTGACGGTCGGCGGGTCTGTGTGCTGCCTGACGAACACGGCCAGGGCGCGACCGTCGAGCCTGCCACGCTGAAGGCCGATATCGAAGAAGAGCGGGAAAGACTCGAATAGTCTGCGGGAGACGAACGCGCGCGATTGACCGCCCGCCGCGTCACCGCGATCATGCGCTGCGCCCTGCGCGTCTCCACGATGCAAGGCCGCATTTCACCCCACAGACAAGGAAAGCACATGACCGATACAACCGCACAACGACAGGCGCAGGCACTGGCCGCCCTCCAGCAGGCCGTGGGCACCGAAGCCGGGGAAGACGGCGTGGATATTTTCGCCGACCACCACCGCGACGAGCTGCCGGCCAGCTATTGGCAGCAGCACCTCGGCGACGTTGCGCCGACGTCGGCCGCCATCATCGGCCTGCTGGAATTCAAGTCGGCCTGGGGCGAAAACGAGATCGAGTATTTCGATTTCACCCTGCCGGGCGACGTCACGAACTACGTGGTGTCGGTGCACTTCGATGAGGCCGGCGAGATCGACGCGATCGCGATGGAAAGCTGATGCATCGGGGCGAAGTCACCGGACATACCGATGGGTTCACCCCTAACGCGGCGGCAGCACGAACATCAGCAATACGCACAGCGCCAGAATGCCCACCAGCACCCAGCGCAACCCCTGAGGTGACAGCACACCGAACAGGCGCAGCTGGCTGGCAGCGAAGTGGTGCCCGCAGTTCGGACAACGCACCTGCATCTGCACGTGGCGCGGGGTGATCGCGTTGAAGAACATCGGCACGCCGCTGCGCACCAATGCCCTGCGGCTGTCGAACACGGCCGCGCAGCCCGGACAGGTTTCGCGGTTGCTCATGGCGCGGGCGGCGGCGGGGTATCGCTGGGCAGCTTCGGCCTGCGGTCCTCGCGGTCATCCCCGAAGATGATCCGCGCACTGCGCTGGTAGCTCCAATACGCCACCGCCCAGTTGAGCAGCACCACGATGCGGTTGCGGAAGCCGATCAGGAAGAACACGTGCGCGGCCAGCCAGAACCACCAGGCCAGCACGCCGGACAACTGCAGCTTGCCCAGGTGCACGATGGCCGCCATGCGCCCGATCGTGGCCAGGTTGCCGAAGTCCTGGTACTTGAACGCGCCCGGCGCCGGTTTGTCGTCCAACCGCGCGCGGATGATCGCGGCCACATGCTTGCCCATCTGCTTGGCCGCCGGTGCCACGCCGGGCACCGGCCGGCCGTCGGCCTGGCTGAGCGCGGCCAGGTCGCCGGCAACGAAGATCTCCGGGTGGCCCTCGATCGTCAGGTCGGGCTGTACCGGCACGCGGCCGGCGCGGTCCAGCGGCACCTCGAGCGTGCGTGCCAGCGGTGAGGCGGCCACGCCGGCGGCCCACACCACGGTGCGCGCCGGCACGAACTGGTTGCCCAGCTGGAAGCCGTCGCCGTTGATGTCACTGACCGGCGTACCGGTGAGTACTTCCACGCCCAGTTTTTCCAGCTGGCGGCGCGCCTTCAACGACAGCACCTCGGGGAAGGTCGACAGCACCCGGGGGCCGGCTTCCACCAGGCGCACCTTGGCGCTGGCCGGGTCGATGTGGCGGAACTCGTTGCGCAGCGTGTGCCGGGCGATTTCGGCCAGGGTGCCGGCCAGTTCCACCCCGGTGGGCCCGCCGCCGACGACCGCGAAGCTGAGCCAGGCGGCCTTGCGGGCCGGATCGGGCTCGGCCTCGGCGCGCTCGAAGGCCAGCAGCAGTTTGCGGCGGAGCGCGATGGCATCGTCCAGGGTCTTCAGCCCGGGCGCATCGGCGGCCCATTCGTCGTGGCCGAAGTAGGCGTGGGTGGCACCCGTGCACAGCATCAGCGTGTCATAGCCCAGCGCGCTGCCATCGGCCAGGGTGATCTGCCGGGCCTGCTTGTCAATCGAGGTCACTTCGCCCAGGCGCACTTCCACGTTGCGCTGGTCGCCCAGGATGTGGCGCAGGGGCGCGGCGATATCCGGGGCCGACAGGCCGGCGGTGGCCACCTGGTACAGCAGCGGCTGGAACAGATGGTGGTTGCGGCGGTCTACCAGGGTGATGCGCACACGCGCGCTGGCCAATGCCCGGGTGGCCCAGAGGCCGGCGAAGCCTCCACCGATGATCACCAGGTGGGGCAGGGTATCGCGGGTCATGCAAGGACTCCTTGGCGGGGGCCGGCCCTCCGGCCCATGGGTTCATGGTCGACGCGGCATATCGTCGCACGTGAAGCACGATGTTCACGCGGATGACAGATACTGGGTTCAGGGGCCGTCGCGCTGGCGCATGGCCGTGGTCGCATCGCTGTGGAGGCTGACATGACCGAACCGGAAAAGCGCATCGCCCTGCTCATCGATGCCGACAACGCGCCGTCGTCGAAGATCGACGTGGTGCTGGCCGAGGTGGCGCGCTATGGCGTGGCCAACGTGCGCCGCGCCTATGGCAACTGGAAGAGCCCGGCGCTGAAGGGCTGGGAATCGGTGCTGCATGCCTATGCCATCCGCCCGATCCAGCAGTTCGCCTACAGCCGGGGCAAGAACGCCTCGGACATGGCCATGGTCATCGATGGCATGGACCTGCTGTACGCACGCAACCTGGATGGGTTTGCGATCGTCTCCAGCGATGCCGACTTCACCCCGCTGGTGATGCGCCTGCTCACCGACGGGGTCAAGGTGTACGGGTTCGGGGAGAAGAAAACCCCCGAGCCCTTCGTCAATGCCTGCTCCAAGTTCACCTACCTGGAGGCACTCGGGCAGGACCTGGCCGCCGACCCCGAGGTGGAGCACGGCAACGAGGAAACCCGGCCGCGCAAGAGCGGCCCCGAGCTGCGCAGCGACACCCGCCTGGTGCAGATGCTGCGCAGCGCGGTGGCCTCGGCCGAAGCCGACGATGGCTGGTCGCACCTGGGCCCGGTGGGCAGCCAGATCGGCAACCAGGCCTCGTTCGATTCGCGCAATTACGGCTACGGCAAGCTCAGCGAACTGCTGGCCGCCACCGGCTTGTTCGAGATGAAGAAGGACGGCAAATCCACCTACGTGCGCGCGCTGCCGAAGAAGGGCGCGGCCAAGGCGGCCAAGTGATGCACGGTGGGGTGCCGGTCAGTGCGTGGCGTGCACCACCGACAGCGTGCGCGCGTCGGACTGCTGGTAGCCGTCGATGACACCGCGGCCGAAATCCTGCAGCGTGCCGAACGACATCAGCACCAGCGCGGCGGCCAGCATCAGGTTGCGATGATGACGGCGGTAGCCCACGACCAGCAGCACGATACCCAGGCACAACAGACTGATTTCGAGGATCTGCGCAAACATTGCATTTCGCCCATGAGGTGACGGCCACGCCGCCGACCGGCGTATCGTAGCGCCACTGCGCGGTGCTGTGGCACCGCTTCTGTCCGAACCGGGAAACCAACCATGCTGAAGATCTGGGGCCGCCACAATTCGAGCAACGTGCGCAAAGTCCTCTGGTGTGCCGAGGAAATCGCCGTGCCCTACGAGTCGATCCAGGTCGGCGGTGCGTTTGGCGGCACCCAGTCGCCCGAATACCGCGCAATGAACCCCAACGGCCTGGTGCCGTTGATCGAAGACCACGGCCTGCCGCTGTGGGAATCCAACACCATCGTGCGTTACCTGGCCGCGCGCTATGCGCTGGGCACGCTGTACCCGGAAGATGTGGTGGCGCGCGCCCAGTCGGAGAAGTGGATGGACTGGACCACCTCCGCCTTCTCCGGCGTATTCCGCGACCTGTTCTGGGGCACTCTGCGCACCGCCCCGGCCGACCGCGATGAAGCACGCATCGCCACCGCGCTGGTGCGCTCGGGCGACCTGCTGGCCATGGCCGACGACGCGTTGTCGCGGCAGCCGTGGCTGTCAGGCGATGACTTCGCCATGGGCGATATCCCGCTGGGCGCCTTCATCTATGCCTGGTTCGAAATGCCGATCCAGCGCCCGCAGTTGCCCCACCTGGCGGCCTGGTACGAGCGCCTCAAGCAGCGCCCGGCGTACCAGCGCGGGGTCATGACCGCGTTGACCTGACGCGCCGTGCCGACCAACGGTCGGCACCTACCGGATGGGTGACACCGACCGGATGGGTGGCACATACCGGATGGGTGGCACATCCGGATGGGTGGCACATCCGGATGGGTGACACCGACCGGATGGGTGGCACATACCGGATGGGTGGCACATGGTAGGTGCGGACCGTTGGTCCGCACGTGCCCCGCGCATGCGATGCAACGATGGCGAACGCGCCGCACCGACCAACGGTCGGCGGTGGCACATGGTAGGTGCGGACCGTTGGTCCGCACACGGCCCGCGCACGCGATGCAACGATGGCGAACGTGCCGCACCGACCAACGGTCGGCGGTGGCACATGGTAGGTGCGGACCGTTGGTCCGCACGTGCCCCGCGCGTGCGACGCAACGACGGCGAACGCGCCGCACCGACCAACGGTCGGCGGTGGCACATGGTAGGTGCGGACCGTTGGTCCGCACATGGCCCGCGCACGCGATGCAACGAAGGCAAACGCGCCGCACCGACCAACGGTCGGCGGTGGCACATGGTAGGTGCGGACCGTTGGTCCGCACATGGCCCGCGCACGCGATGCAACGAAGGCAAACGCGCCGCACCGACCAACGGTCGGCGGCGGTACGTGGTAGGTGCGGACCGTTGGTCCGCACGTGCCCCGCGCATGCGATGCAACGACGGCGGACGTGGTGTGCCGACCCACGGTCGGCACCTACCTAGTACAGATCCGTCGGATCCACATCCAGCGACCAGCGCACCTTGCGTGCCTGCGGCAGCGCGTGGATCTGCGGGGTGATCAGGTCCAACACGCCGTGCAGCGGTTGGCGTGCGGGCGCCGACAACAACAGCTGCGTGCGCTGGTACCCGGCGCGGCGCGGCATCGGGGCTGGCATCGGGCCGTAACGCTCCACCGCGGCATCGTCGGGAATCAACCCGCGCACCGCGGTGAGCATCGCGTTGGCATGCTCCACCTGCTGCGACTCGGCGCGCAGCAGCGCCAGGTGCGCGAACGGCGGAAAGCCGGCCGCTTCGCGCTGCTGCAGCTCGGCCTCGGCAAAGGCGTGGTAGCCGCCATTGACCAGCGTTTCCAGCAACGGGTGCCCGGGGTGGTGGGTCTGCAGCCACACCTCGCCCGGATCGGTGGCGCGCCCGGCGCGCCCGGCCACCTGGATCAACTGCTGGGCCAGCTTCTCGCTGGCGCGGAAATCGGCCGAGAACAGGCCCTCATCGATACCCACCACCACCACCAGCGTCAGCTTGGGCAGGTCGTGGCCCTTGGCCAGGATCTGCGTGCCGACCAGGATCCCGGCACGGTCGCCCAACGCCGCCAGTTGGGTTTCCAGCGCATCGCGGCGACTGGTGGTACCGCGGTCGATGCGGATCACCGGATAGTCGGCGAAGGCCTCGACCAGATGTTCTTCCAGGCGCTCGGTGCCAATGCCCTGCGGCTGCAGCGCCAGGCTGCCGCAATCGGGGCAGGCCAACGGCGCGGACTGGCGCGCGCCGCAGTGGTGGCACTGCAGGCGGCGGCCGCCGGCGTGCACGGTCATCGGCGCGTCGCAGCGCTGGCACGGCGCGGTCCAGCCACAGTCGTGGCACAGCAGCACCGGCGCATAGCCGCGGCGGTTCTTGAACACCAGTACCTGGTGGCCGGCCTGCAGGTGCTCGGCAATGCCCTGCAGCACCTCCGGCGACAGCCCGTCACGCAGCGGCCGCTTGCGCACGTCCAGCACGCGCACCCGCGGCGGGCGCGCATCACCGGCGCGTACCTTCAGGCGCAGGTGGGTGTAACGGCCGGCCTGCGCGTTGTGCAGCGATTCCAGCGACGGCGTGGCACTGCCCAGCACCACCGGCACGTCCAGCGCCTTGGCCCGCACCAGGGCGAAATCGCGCGCGTGGTAGCGGATGCCGTCCTGCTGCTTGTAGCTGCCGTCGTGCTCTTCATCCACCACGATCAGCCCGGCGTTGGGCAACGGGGTGAAGATCGCCGAGCGCGTCCCCACAATCACCTGCGCTTCGCCACGCGCGGCTGCAGCCCACACGCGTGCGCGCTCGTTGTCGTTCAAGCCCGAATGCAGCACGTGCACCGGAATGCCCAGGCGGGTGCGGAAGCGCGACAGGGTCTGCGGCGTCAGGCCGATTTCCGGCACCAGCACCAGCGCCTGCCGGCCGCGTGCCAGGCAGTCCACGATCGCCTGCAGGTACACCTCGGTCTTGCCGCTGCCGGTCACCCCGTCCAGCAGATAGGCGCCGAAGCCACGGGCACCGGTGATCGCCGCGATCGCGGCGGCCTGCTCGGGGTTGGGCTGGGGGCCGGCGCTGGCGTGCGCAACGGGCACCTGATGGTCCAGCGCGATCCGCTCGACCACGCCGCGCTTGGCCAGGGCACGGGCGGCGCTGCGCCAGTCGTCCATACGGGCGTCCAGCACGTCTTCGTCCACCACGCCCTCGGCCAGCAGCGCGCCCAACCGCTGCGGACGGGTGCCGGCACGCAGGCGCTCGCGCTGCGCGTGGCCGTCGGCGGTCAGCTGCCAGCCCCAGCGGTGCGTAGCAGGTACCGCCTCGCCCCGTCGCAGCGGCGCCGGCAGGGCGGTGCTGACCACCTCGCCGAGCGGGGCATGGGTGTAGCGCGCCAGCCACTGCAACGAGGTCCACAGCTCGCCGCCCAGCAGCGGTTGCGCATCGATCCAGTCCAGTGCGGTGCGCAGCGTGCCGCCATCGGCCACCACGCCGATGCCCGCCACCACTCCCACCAGCTCGCGCGAGCCGAACGGCACCCGCACCCGGCGCCCGACCATGCCGGCATGTGGCGGCTCGCCCGGCGGCGGGGCGTAATCGAACCACTGGGGCAGGGGCAGCGGCAGCGCAACCTGAACGGTCGGCGCATTCAGGTGGGGCGCGGGGCCACCGGTCAGCGACAGGATGGGGGCCGGATCGGAACTGGGCATCGCAGCAGTGTAGCGGCCCGCCCACGCCCCGGCAGCGACCATGAACACGCTTGCGGATCTCTCTGCGCGAACCTAAATAGCGGCTAAATATCTGTCCTGTCGAGAGATTCAGGCTTATCCACATCTTCTGTGGATAAGTCTGTGTGCCACTCTCGATCTCCGGGCCGTGCGTCAGGAAGTTCCGACCTCTCCCTCAACTTGGTCAAAAAATAGCCATACAACAATAGTGATTAAATTCAACAAGATAGCTGTGAAACAAAGCTGAAACATGCATCCCATGGCTATCACACCCCGTTGTACCCGCGTTTTCCTTGATGCTGTGCACAACCTGCGGCCATGACAGCGGCAATCCGGCTGCCCCGTCTTCACACGCTGCCCATATCGGCACGCCGGATTGGCCGCGCAATCGCTATCATTTCCGCAAATGATGGAGTTGCTATGACGGCTGCGACGGCCCCCCTTTCTTCTACCGCAGCCGGCGCGCTGTCGGCGTTCCTGCGCGGCGTTGAACGCCGTGCCCTGGTGGTGGCCGAGCTGCAGTGCGGCGACCCGGCCGTGGCCGAACAGGCCCTGGTGGCCGTGATGCGGGCGTTCGCCGGTATCGCCAGCGACGTGCCGATGGCGCAATGGCCGGACCGTTTCTGGATCCTGCTGGCCCACCGCACCCCCATCCGCATGCCGGCCGAGGGCGGGCGCTGGGAGGCAGGGCTTGGCCACCTGCAGGCCCTGCCGCCGCCAGCACGGCTGGCGCTGCTGCTGCGCATCGGCGGTGGGCTGGACGAAGCGGCCGCCGCACAGATCCTCGACCTGCCCGTGGCCGACTACCAGCAGGCACTGGCCGACGCCTGCCCGCGCGATGCGCACGGCCATCCCGATGCGGCCGGCTGGCGCGCGCTGGCCGAACAGGTGCAGCAGCGCCTGCGCGACCTGCCGCTGTCACGCTTGCAGAAGCTGCAGCAGCCGGTGGCCGCGCCAACCCCGGCCAACCACGATGCCGCCTCCTGGCGCACCCCGAACAAGGCCGACGCCACGCCGGCCCGGGCCCGGGCGCGCCGCAAGGGCGGGCGCCGGCTGCCCTGGAAGGGGTTGTTGATCGTGGCGGTCACTGCCGGCGTGCTGCTGGGCGGGGCGGCCTGGTGGAAACATGCCCGCACCGCGACCGACCCGGCCGCCAGCGCGCCCGAAGGCGCCGTTGCAGACGCCGGCCCGGTGCAGGTGGAAGCCCTGCCGGCCGAGGATGTGCCCGTGACCGCGCCGGCCGACCCGGCCCATGCCGCCACCGACGCGGCCATGCTGGCCGACCCGGACCTGCCGCTGGCGCGCGATGCCGACCTGTATGCCTGGTCGGCCGCGGGTGGCCCGGTGCCGGTGGATGAATCACAGCCGCAGCCCAGCCGCCCGGAAGCGGCGGCGGCCGGGTTGGAGACCAGCACCGATGAATAAACCCCTTCTGCGCGTGGCGCTGTTGCTGGCCCTGCCCGCGTTGGCCAATGCCGCCTCGCAACCGTTGCCGTTGCCTGACCGCGACACGGCGGCGCCGGCCGTCGCCACACCGGCCACCGCGGCGGCCATTCCGACCACCCGCGCTGCGCTCGACCCGGCCCAGCTGCAGGAGCTGCGCCGCCGCTACGCCGCCTGGCAGGGCCTGCCGGCGGGGGAGCGGGCGCGCATCCGCGATGCCGCGCAGCGCATGGCTGCCTTGCCACCGGCCCAGCAACAGGCGTTGCGCGCACGTTTCGACGCGCAGGACCAGCGCTTCCGCGACGGCTGGCTGCTGGGACCGCAACTGGGCCAGGCCTTCCCCAAGCTGCAGGGATTGTTCGGCTACCTGCCGGCCGAACAGCGCGAACCCGCGTTGGCCATCCTGCGCCAGCTCAGCCTGGACCAGCTGGCCCAGCTCAGCCTGGTGGCCCAGCGCACGCCGCCGCAGGAGCGCGACCAGGTCCGCAGCCAGTTCCTGGCGCTTGCGCCTGGTGCCCGCGACGCCTGGTTGAAGCAGAACGTCGGGCATTGAGCGCATTCCCGCCGCCGCGCATCGCCAGGTGCGAGCGTGGCGGCGGCGCCATCGTGTCGCAAACCGCATATTCACCCCCGGTCGTGGGTTTTGATCTGCCACGCGCGTAAGATGACCGGCCGCAACCCGGTGCCTGTGCCCTCCGCGCGCTGCCGCAGTTGCCGTACGTGATCCCCATGTCCATCGCTTCTCCTACGCCGCGCCTTTCCCAGGAAGTGCGCGCCACCGGCCTGCTCGCGCTGCCGCTGGTGCTGGGCCATGTTTCCACCGGCCTGATCTCCTTCGTCGACAACGTCATCGCCGGCCACCACGGCACCCAGACGCTGGCTGCCGTCACCATCGGCACCGCGCTGCTGTGGCTGCCGATGCTGATCCCGATCGGCACCCTGATCTCGCTCACCGCCTCGGTGTCGCAGCTGCATGGCGCTGGGCGCGAGCGCGAGATCGGCCCGCTGTTCCGCCAGGCACTGTGGCTGGCGCTCGGCCTGGGCCTGATCATGTTCACCTTCCTCACGGTGGTGCCACCGCTGCTGCCGGCGTTCGGCATCGCCCCGGACATCGTGCCCGGTGCCACCGCGTTCCTGCATGCGGTGCGTTGGGGCGGCCCGGCGCTGACGCTGTACTTCTGCATGCGCTACCTCAGCGAGGGCATGCACTGGACGCTGCCGACCATGATCCTGGGCTTCGGCGGCCTGGTGATCTTGGCGCCGCTGGGTTACATCCTCTGCTACGGCAAGTTCGGCTTCCCGGAAATGGGCGCCGAAGGGCTGGGCATCGCCTCGGCCACGATGATGTGGATCCAGGCGCTGTGCTTTGCCGGCTACCTGTGGAAAACCAAGCGGTTCGCGCACCTGCAGCTGTTTTCGCACTTCGAGTTGCCGCGCTGGGCCGCGATCTGGGACCTGCTGCGCACCGGCCTGCCCATCGGCATCACCGTGCTGATGGAAGGCGGGCTGTTCATCGTCACCGCGCTGCTGATCGGTCGCCTGGGGGCCACCGAAGCGGCGTCGCACCAGATCGCCATCAACGTGGCGCAGCTGTGCTTCATGATCCCGATGGGCGTGGCCGAAGCCACCACCGTGCGCGTAGGCCATGCGGTGGGCAGCGGCAACGGGCTGGGCGTGCGCCGGGCCGCGATTGCCGGGCTGGTGATCATCCTGGGTACCCAGACGCTGTCGGCCCTGGTGCTGCTGTTCGGCCACGACGCTATCGTCGGGGTGTACACCGCCGACATGGGCGTGGCCGCGCTGGCCTCCACGCTGCTGCTGTACGCCGCGGCGTTCCAGTTCCCCGATGGCGTGCAGGTGCTCTCGGCCGGCGCACTGCGCGGGCTCAAGGACACCCGCGTGCCGATGTTCATCGCCATGTTCTCGTACTGGGGGCTGGGCATGCCGCTCGGTGCCGGTCTGGGCCTTGGCCTGGGCATGGGACCGCAGGGCATGTGGCTGGGCCTGATCCTGGGCCTGACCGCCGCCGCCATCCTGATGGCCTGGCGCCTGCGCGTCAGCAGCCGCCGGGTCGGCCTGGCGTTGCCGCCCGCCGCCTGACGACCCCCTTACTTGTGTCCGATGCCGGTCTGCCCGGCACCGGCTATGCTGGCATTACGGCAAGAAGCCAACTGGAGTTTTCCCCATGAACCAACCCGCGCGTCGCAATCCCGTCGCCAGCTTCTTCATCGGGCTGTGGGATGTGATGAACTTTACCCGCAGGCTGATCCTCAACCTGGTCTTCTTCGGCCTGCTGTTGTTGATCCTGATCCTGTTCGTCGTGGCGATGGGCAAGGGCGCCAGCTCTGGCAACGCATTGCAGGACCGCACCACCCTGGTGATCGCGCCGGAAGGCCGGCTGGTCGAGCAGTTCAGCGCCGACCCGGTCAGCCGCGCGCTGTCCAAGGCGATCGGTGACAACAGCGCCGAGGAAGTGCAGCTGCGCGACCTGATCCGCGCCCTCGATGCGGCCCGCACCGACAAGAAGATCGAGCGCGTGGTGCTGGAGCTGGACAAGCTGCAGCCCAGCGGCTTTGCCTCGATGCGTGAAGTGGCTGCCGCGCTGCAGGAACTGCGCGCCGCCGGCAAGCAGGTGGTGGCCTTCAGCGAAAACATGAGCCAGTCGCAGTACCTGCTGGCCGCGCAGGCCGACGAGGTCTACCTGGACCCGATGGGCGGCGTGGTGCTGGAAGGCCTTGGCCGTTACCGCCAGTACTTCCGCACCGGCCTGCAGGACAAGCTGGGCGTGGACGTGCATCTGTTCAAGGTGGGTGAATACAAGTCCGCCGCCGAGCCGTACGTGCTCGACGCCGCCTCGCCGCAGGCCAAGGAAGCCGACCTGTTCTGGATGAACGATGTGTGGCAGCGCTACCTGGGCGACATCGCCAAGGCGCGCAAGCTTGACGCTGCACAGCTGGCTGCCGGCATCGACACCATGCCCGAAGGGATCGCCGCCGCCGGTGGCGACCTGGCCAAGTTCGCCCTGCAGCAGAAGCTGGTGGACGGGCTGAAGACGCGCGAGGAAGTGGAAGACCTGCTCACCGATCGCGGCGTTGCTGACGAAGACGCCGACGGCGGCTTCCGCAGCGTGAACCTGGATGCCTACCTGTCCGCGCTGGACAGCCGCCGCTCGCCGGTGGATTCGCGTCCGCAGGTAGCGGTGATCGTGGCCGCCGGTGAAATCGCCGGTGGCGACCTGCCGGCCGGTCGCGTCGGTGGCGTGTCGACCTCGGCCCTGTTGCGCGAAGCCCGCGACGACAAGGACGTGAAGGCGGTGGTGCTGCGCGTGGATTCGCCCGGCGGTGAAGTGTTCGCCTCCGAGCAGATCCGCCGCGAAGTGGTGGCGCTGAAGGCGGCCGGCAAGCCGGTGGTGGTGTCGATGGGCGACCTGGCTGCCTCCGGTGGTTACTGGATCAGCATGAACGCCGATCGCATCTACGCCGATCCGTCGACCATCACCGGGTCGATCGGCATCTTCGGCATGATCCCGAACGTGGCCCGTTCGCTGGACAAGATCGGCGTGCACACCGATGGCGTGGGCACCACGCGCTTCGCCGGTGCGTTCGACATGACCCGTCCGATGGACCCGGCCGTGGGCCAGGTGATCCAGTCGGTGATCAACAAGGGCTACGCCGATTTCACCGGCAAGGTGGCCGATGCACGCAACAAGCCGGTCGAGGCGGTCGATGAAGTCGCCCGCGGTCGCGTGTGGAGCGGTGCGCAGGCCAAGGAGCGCGGTCTGGTCGACGAATTCGGTGGGCTCAAGGCTGCCGTCGCCGATGCGGCCAAGCGCGCCAAGCTGGGCGAGGTGGACAAGGTTCGCGTGCGCTACATCGAGAAGGGCGCCACGCCGTTCGCGCAGTTCATGAGCGGCTTTGCCGGCAGCCACGCCGGTGCGTGGATGCTGGGTGAGTCGGGCATGGCGCGGCTGATGCTGGCCCGTTCGATGCCGGAGCTGGATACTCAGCTGCGCTTCGTCGAAGACGCGGCCCGCGATCCGCGCGGCAGCGCACCGGTGAAGGCACTGGCGTACTGCTTCTGCGGCTTCTGATGCGCTGACGCGCACGCGATGAAAAAACCCGGCCAAGGCCGGGTTTTTTTTGGGGTTCCAGACCCGGTAGAGCCACCCCATGGGTGGCTGCTCTCCGATCCGGCGCCACGCGCAGCCACCCATGGGGTGGCTCTACCGATGCGATCCAGCGCCATGCGCAGCCACCCATGGGGTGGCTCTACCGGTTGGCGGGGGTGTCGCTGGCGGCTTCTTCGGCGGCGCGGGTGTCCGGCGCCTTTTCCAGCATCTCGCGAGCCGCCTTGGCCTTGTCCAGCGGCTGCTGGATGGAGTCGCGCAGTGCGGTGGCCTGCGGCTCCGGCGGTTTGTCCGGTGCCGGTGGAACCGGTCGGTTGCAGCCGGCCAGGGCCAGCAGCGCGGTCAGCGGCAGGACGACACGGATGTTCATGGCAAGCGCACCTTGATGGCCGGGGAGGACAGTGTCGCACCGTCGCCGCCGGCGTGCATGCGGGGCGGACCATGTGCAGGGGCTGCGCTATCCTGCGTCCAGCGCACCGCATGGTGCAGTGCGCAGCATCACGGGGCAGGGCCCCGCGCAGGAGATACAGGTGAGCGCGCAACGTTGGCGATTGGATGGGCAGACCGCCTTGATTACCGGTGCAAGTGCCGGCATCGGACTGGCGATTGCCCGGGAACTGGCCGGGTTCGGCGCGGACCTGTTGATCGTCGGGCGCGATCCCGATGCGCTGGAAATGGCCCGCGATGAACTGGTGGATACCTTCCCCGACCGCGAAATCCACGGCCTCGCCGCCGACGTCTCCGACGACGAGGACCGCCGTGAGATTCTCGACTGGGTCGAAGACCACAGCGATGGCCTGCACCTGCTGATCAACAACGCCGGCGGCAACATCACCAAGCCGGCCACCGAATACACCGAAGACGAATGGCGCGGCATCTTCGAGACCAACCTGTTCTCGGCCTTCGAGCTGTCGCGCTACGCGCACCCGCTGCTGGCCCGGCACGCCGCCTCGGCGATCGTCAACGTCGGCAGCGTGTCCGGCCTGACCCACGTGCGCAGCGGCGCGGTGTACGGCATGACCAAGGCGGCCATGCACCAGATGACCCGTAACCTGGCCGTGGAATGGGCCGAAGACGGTATCCGGGTCAACGCGGTGGCGCCGTGGTACATCCGCACCCGGCGCACGTCCGGGCCGTTGTCCGATCCGGATTACTACGAAGAGGTGATCGACCGCACCCCGATGCGGCGCATCGGCGAGCCGGAGGAAGTGGCGGCCGCGGTGGGGTTCCTGTGCCTGCCGGCGTCCAGTTACGTCACCGGCGAATGCATCGCGGTGGATGGTGGGTTCCTGCGGTACGGGTTTTGAGGCCGATTCGCGGGCGGTAGCGCAGCCGACCAACGGTCGGCTCTACCGGGATGGGGTGGCGCAGCCGACCAACGGTCGGCTCTACCGGATGGGGTGGCGCAGCCGACCAACGGTCGGCTCTACCGGGGTGGGGTGGCGCAGCCGACCAGTGGTTACGGGATGGGGCAGTCGCTGTCGGCGAGGATGGCTTGCAGGCGTTCGCGTTCGGCTGTTGCCAGGGCCGCGTTTTCCGGCGTGGCGAAGCGCTCCCGTCCGCGCGCATCGCGGAAGCGCTGCTGCCAGCTGTTGCAGCGCTGTGCTTCAACGACCGGCGCGCAGATATCGCGGATCACTTCGCAACCGGCCGCGTTGAGCGGCGTGGTGCCGCCCAGGCCGGTGACGGTCATCAGTTCGCAGTGCGGCGGCGCCGGTTCGCGTTCGTGCAGGTAGCCGCCGCCGTCGCGGCCCTGGCAGGCGTAGATCTCCGGCAGCGGCTGCTTGGCCACGGCGTCTGCTTCGGCCTGCTGCTGGGCCTGGCGGCGCACCACGTCGCTGTCCAGGATGGCCGTGCCCTCGGCTGCTACCGAGGTCTGCACATCGCCGGCCAGCAGTACCTGCAGCGGCGCGTGTGCCAGGGTGACGGCGGCACCGGCCGGATCGGCGCTGGTCGGCACCGCGGCCGCCACCGGGGCGGGCGTCGGCACCGCCGCCGGTGCAGCGCCGCTGGCCGGCGCGGTGAAGCGCTGGATGCGTTGCTGCGTGCCCGGCGGGCAGGGCGCGTTCTGTACGGTGAGGGCGCCATCGGCGGCCGTACACCGGAACAGCACCACATCCTCCGCGGCATGCGCCGGTGCGGGCAGGCACAGCCACACCGCGAGCAGTGCCACGCTGCCGCGGGGCGCGGCGCGGCGCATCATGGACAAGAGGGGCAGGGAAGCGATGTGCATCGGGTCGTGGTGGCAAGGCCGAAGGCGTAGCGAAGTGCGCATTGAAGCACGTGCTAGCGGCAGTCGCGTTCCAGTCGCGCATCCACGCTGCGCTGCTCGCGGGTGAGCGCGTCGCGCTGGCCCTGCAGCGCACTGTTGTACTGGCGCACCAGTTCCCAGCGACGATCCTGCAGGCGTGCGCAGACATCCTGCTGCGGCAGCGGGTTGCACGCGTCGCGCACCAGCACGTTGCCGGCGGGCACCACGGTGTCGGTGTAGGTGCCGGGGTAGACCTCTCGGCTGCCTTCCCAGTGCGTGCTGCCACTGCCCACGCTGAGGCTGCCGCCCACGTGCGGGCCGCCGCCGGAGATCGACAGCGAGCCGCCACTGGAACTGACCGAGCCCGATCCCGCGCCGGACCCCATTGGGGCGATCGGCGGCAGGGGACGGTGCGGACGGCCGCCCCCGGGCGGGCGATGGCCGCCGCCATACGGCAGGTACACGCTGGTCCAGATCGGGACCCAGCGCGGATTGCCCTCACCACTGTCGCTGGTATAGCGGCTGCCGTCGTCGCGTACGCATTCGTACAACGGCTGCGGCGGCTGCACGTACACGTGGCGCACCTCGCGCTGCGGCGCGGCCGGTGCCGGCGTGGCGGTGGGGTCGCGGTCGCTGCGCACCACGCGCGGGGCGGGGTCGCGCGGGCGTTGCATGTCGCGCACTTCCTGGCGCCCGTCGCGGCAGGGCGCATCCTGCAGCGACACCGCGCCATTGCTGCCCACGCACCGGTACACGCGCACGTTGCCGGCGTCCTGCGCGGCCAGTGGCGCGCTGACGCAGCACAACAGCAGGGACAGGCGCAGGGCGGTCGTTCGGGGCATGGGTCCAGTGTGCGGCTTTACCGGCAGCGGCGCAAAACAGCGGGCATGGGGGCTGCTCAGCTGCGCAGTATCTGCCCGCTGAGCGCGTCGCGGATCGGGGTGGGCTGGGCCAGTCCGCCGGTGTCGCCGTCGATCAGGCCATCCAGCAGTGGCAGCAGCGCGGGGTCCAGTTCGGTCCGGGTCCGCGCCGGTGGCTTGCCGGCCAGGTTGGCGCTGGTGGACACCAGCGGGCCGCCCCAGGCGCGACACAACGCGGCCACCAACGGGTGCGCGCTGATGCGTACGGCAATGCCGCTGTGTGCGCCGGTGATCCAGCGCGGTGCGCGCGGGCCGGCCGGCAGGATCCAGGTGTTCGCGCCAGGCCAGCTGGCCAGCACCACGGCCTGGCGTTGCGCCGGCAAGGCCTGCAGGCGCACCCAGTCGTCGAGCTGGGCCAAGTCGGCCGCCACCAGGATCATGCCTTTCTCGACCGGGCGCTGCTTGAGCTGCAGCAGCTTCATCACCGCCGCCTCGTGGGCCGGATCACAACCCAGGCCCCAGACCGCTTCGGTGGGGTACGCCACGACCCCGCCTGCGCGGAGCACGGGCAGGGCGGTATCCAGGGTGAGTTCGTTCATGGCGGCAACAGCGGGCGTGGGCATAGGCCCACATTATCCGCCCGCGGCGTGGCAACCGGGTGATCCCCGCGCAGATCCACGCATGGCGTGGGCCTGCGCCGGTGGAGGCCCTCAGGCCTTCTTGGCGACCGTCTTCTTGGCGACTTTCTTGGTGGCCGCTTTCTTGGTGGCTGCCTTCTTGGCCGGTGCCTTCTTGGCGGCGGCCTTCTTCGGCGCAGCCTCCTTCTTCACCGTGGCCTTCTTGGCGACCACTTTCTTGGCCGCCTTCTTGCCGAAGCCCTTGCGCACCGGCTTGCCGGTTTCTTCCATCAGCTGCTGCACTTCGGCCAGGGTCAGCGACGCCGGCTCACGATCCTTGGGGATCTTGCCGTTCATCCTGCCATCGCTGATGTACGGGCCGAAGCGGCCGTTCAACACCTGGATGTCGCTGCCTTCGAACTCCTTGATGATCCGGTTGCGCGCGATCTCTTCCTTCTCTTCGATCAGGAACACCGCACGGGCCAGGTCGATCGTATAGGGGTCGTCTTCCTTCTTCAGCGAGGCATAGGTGCTGCCACGCTTGGCGAACGGACCGAACCGGCCGATGCCGACGCTGACGTCTTCGTCCTTGTCCTGGCCGAGCGCGCGCGGCATCAGGAACAGCTCCAGCGCGTCTTCCAGGGAAATGGTGTGCATCGACTGGCCCGGGCGCAGCGAGGCGAACTTGGGCTTGTCTTCGGCATCCTCGGCGGTACTGCCGATGGCCGCGTACGGCCCGAAGCGGCCCAGCCGCACGCTGACCGGCTTGCCGGTCTTGGGGTCGGTGCCGAGCTCGCGCGCGCCACTGGCTTCGGCGCGGTCAACCGACTCGTTCTTCTCTTCAACCAGCTTGCTGAAGGGGTCCCAGAAACGGGCCATCAGCGGAATCCAGTCTTCCTCGCCACGCGACACCGCATCGAGTTCGTCTTCCAGCTTGGCGGTGAAGTCGTAATCCACGTACTGGGTGAAGTGGCTGGACAGGAACTTGGACACCGCACGGCCGACGTCGGACGGACGGAAGCTGCGGCCTTCCATTTCCACGTACTTGCGGAACAACAGGGTCTGGATGATCGAGGCGTAGGTCGACGGGCGGCCGATGCCATATTCTTCCAGCGCCTTGACCAGCGCCGCTTCGGTGAAGCGCGGCGGCGGCTGGGTGAAGTGCTGGTCGGCCACGATGCGATCGAGCGGCACGCGGTCGCCGGGCTTCATCGCCGGCAGCTTGCGGCCTTCGTCGTCATCCTCGGCGCTCTTGGTGTCCTTGCCTTCTTCGTACACGGCCAGGAAGCCGGGCACCACCACGGTGGTGCCGCTGGCGCGGAACACGTGTTCGCTGCCGGCCGACAGGTCCACGCTCACGGTGTTGAGCGTGGCCGGGATCATCTGGCAGGCCACGGCCCGCTTCCAGATCAGTTCGTAGAGCTTGCGCTCGTCGTCGGTCAGGAAGCGTGCCACCTGCGCCGGGGTCCGCAGGGCCGAGGTCGGGCGCACCGCTTCATGCGCTTCCTGGGCGTTCTTGGACTTGGTCTGGTAGGTGTTGGGCTGGTCGGGCAGCGAGGCGATGCCGTAATCGCGGGCGATCACGTCGCGGATCTCGGCCAGCGCGTCCTGGGACAGGTTGACCGAGTCGGTACGCATGTACGAGATCAGGCCGACGGTGCCTTCTTCCTCGCCGATGGCCACGCCTTCGTACAGCTTCTGCGCCACCTGCATGGTCTTGCGGGTGGTGAAGCCCAGCTTGCGCGAGGCCTCCTGCTGCAGCGTGGAGGTGGTGAACGGCGGGGCCGGGCGGCGCTTGCGCTCCTTGCTGGCCACGTCGGTGACGTGCAGCGCGCCCTGCGCGGCCTGCTGGATGCGCAGGCGTGCGGCTTCGGCGGTATCGCCGTCGGTCACGGTGAACTGTTCGAACTTCTTGCCGTCCAGCTTGGTCAGGCGCGCGGTGAACGGCTGCGAGGGATGCGCACAGGCGGCATCGATGCTCCAGTACTCGCGGGCGATGAAGGCTTCGATCTCTTCCTCGCGCTCGACGATCATGCGCAGCGCCGGGCTCTGCACGCGGCCGGCGGACAGGCCGCGCTGCACCTTGCGCCACAGCACCGGGGACAGGTTGAAGCCCACCAGGTAGTCCAGCGCGCGGCGTGCCTGCTGCGCATCGACCAGGTCACCGGCGATCTCGCGCGGGTGGCCCATGGCTTCCTTGATGGCGCGCGGGGTGATCTCGGTGAAGACCACGCGCTGCATCGGCTTGTCCTTGACCAGCCCGCGTTCCTTCAGGATTTCGGCGATGTGCCAGCTGATCGCTTCACCCTCGCGATCCGGATCGGTGGCCAGGAAGATGTCGTCGGCGCCCTTGGCAGCCTTGACGATGGCATCGACGTGCTTCTCGTTCTTCTCGATGAGGTCGTACCGCATCGCGAAGTTGTTGTCGGGATCGACCGCGCCTTCCTTCGGCACCAGGTCGCGCACATGCCCATACGAGGCCAGGACGGTGTAGTCCTTGCCGAGGTATTTGTTGATCGTCTTGGCCTTGGCGGGCGATTCGACGATGAGCAGGTGCTTGGGCATGTCAGATTAATTCTGTGGGCAGCAGCCCGGGAGAGGGCGCTAGGGTGGAGCAAATGGCCGCATTAGTGAAGGGCAGCGGGCGATTTCCATAAACTGAACGCCCGGGTATGCGCCGGGCGTTCAGCTTTTCCTCTTATTAGAGGAATCACGACCGAGCCGCTCGTGTCAAGCGGCCCGGTGTGAGGGCGGGGTCAGGACATGGACGAGGCGATGACCCCGATCATGGCAATGCCCACGCCGATGGCGGCCACGGTGACCAGGCCGGAAACCACCAGAACCACGATGGTGACGGTGCCGAGGGCCGGCTGCTGCAGGTGCTCGTTTTCGGTGTACGCCCATTTGTCGACCACCACGGTGTCGCAGATCATGTCGTGCAGGGCCTGCTTGCGCTCGGTGAAGGCGGCCATGATGAAACCGATCATCAGGGTCAGGCTGCTCAGCAGGAAGCCGAAGTAGCGCCCGATGCCGCGGCCCAGGGTGAGCCGTTCGCCATTGCCACGCACCACCTTGATGCCCACGGCCATCTTGCCCAGGGTGGCGCCACCGGCCGAGGCGTGGAAGCCGGCGTAGTAGGCCACGCCCAGTGCCAGGCCGGCGACCATGGCCAGCAGGCTCATCACCAGCGCCACCGACTCGTTGCCCGACACCGCGCCGATGCCGTTGAAGATCAGGCTGATCGGAATGTTGACCACGCTGACCACCACCGAGTCGAGGAAGTAGCTGGCATAGCGCTTCCAGAACCCGGCGTAGACCACGTTGCCGCCACCCACCACTGCCGCGTTGGCATAGCCACCGGCGGCCGGTGCGGTGTACGGCGAATGGGTGCCGCCACCGGTGCCCGGCAGCGGCGCGGTGCCGTTGTCGATGGCCGTGTAATCGCCGCGCAGGTCGAAACCGCTGCCCAGGTTCTCCGCAGCGCTGCTCAGGTTCTGCAGCTGCAGTTCGTCGACCGCCTCGGACAACGGCTTCCACTGTGCAAAGCCCTCACGCCAGACCAGCGTGGTCAGGCTGATCTGCGCGCGCTGGAAACGCAGGCGCATCTCGTCGGCGGTCAACGGGCCCTGGCGTTCCTGGCCATCGGCGAAATACCACTCAGTCATTGCTTCAATCCCCTTTGGGTTCATCCATGGACATGCGTCCGTTGTCAGCCGCGGCAGTGCTGCGGCAGGTACTTGTCATCCGGCTCGCCGGTGCATTCCCACTGGTGCAGTTCCGGGTCGAAATCCAGCCACAGCTGCTTGCCGTCCAGGGCCGCTTTGTCGGGTACCGACAGCTCGGCTTCGATGCCGCAGTGGCTGTTGTCGAAGCGACCGATCCGCACCGCCGCCAGGTCGCCGCTGGCATAGCTTTCGGCCGGCTGGAATCCGTCGTCGTCGTTGACCGGGCAGCGCCCGTGGGTCTGCACGAACTCGCTTACCTGCACCTTGATCGGGTCCAGTTCGGTGATGGCCTGCGCGGTCTTGGAGCGCAGCACATACTCCTGGTAAACGGGCAGGGCGATCGCGGCAAGAATGCCGATGAGCACCACCAGCAGCAGGCCGACGATGCCGGCCACGATGCCGGCGATGGCGCAGCCGGACAGACCCTGACGCGGCGGTACCGACGTGGCGGCCATGGCGGGCGCGGCAGCGGCCGTCAGCGGCGGGGCAGGCGTGGGCGGCACCGGGCCGGGCGCGGGGCTGTCCACGGGGATCTGCGGCGGCAGTGCAGCAGCGAGGGTGTCTGTTTCGGCAGGGATGTCGGCCACAGGCGCCGGCGGCGCGGCCAGCACCAGGCCGATCTCGTCGGCCACCTCGCGCAGCGGTTGCCACTGCGCCATACCCTCGCGCCAGACCAGCGTATCGGCCGCAATGCGGCTGGACTGGTACAGCGCGATCAGTTCATCGGACGCCAGCGGCCCGCGCTGCTGGCGATTTCCTTCTGCATAGAACCACTGGCCCACGGCACGCTCCTGAATGCGCTAGGCGCCCAGTGTACGGTCAGTGAAGCGGTTCCGGTTCGTCAATGAACATCTGCGTTTCCATCCAGGCGTAGGCGGCCTCGGACCCGGGCTGGTTGAACAGCACCATCAGCACCACCCACTTGAGGTCGTCCAGGTCCAGCTCGTCCTGGTCCAGGGCCATGGCGCGGTCCAGCACCAGCTCGCGCTGGTTGGCGTCCAGAATGCCGTGCTGCTCCAGGAACATCAGGAAGCCGCGGCCTTCAACGTCCAGCTTGTCCAGTTCCGGTCCGTGGTAGATGCGCACCGGGCCATCGACCCGGGCCACGTTCACGGCCGGGCGCTGGTCGGCGAGGGCATCGAGCCAGTCGAACGCTTTCTTGATTTCGGTGGGGCTGAAGCCGGCCTGTATCAGGCTGTTCTGGAGGGTGTCGCGGTCACGGACGAGGTCCGGGTCCTCGCTGAAATAATGTTCGAACAGGTACAGCAGGACATCCAGAATGCTCTCTTTCATTGCCCCTCGGCCTGCGTCAACGACGCTGTGGAGGTGAAGAAACTAGGGTTTTCGACAGTAGCGGCCATAGGCGGCAACCACCTTTCCTTCCAGTTCCATGACCAGCAGCATGGCCGACAGCTGGGCCGTCGTCAATCCGCTGCGTTGGATCAATGAATCCATACCCGTTGGGTTGTCATCCAGTGCCTGCCACAAGCGCTGGTAGTCCGGGTCGGGGAAGGAGGGGGCGCGCCGAGGCGCCGGTCGTGCCTGTTCAGTGGGGGCGTCCAGCCGGGTTCGCAAGGCCTGGCCCAGGGTGCCGGCCAAGGCGGTCAGCCCGGCGATCACTTCGTCGGGGTGCTCCACCAGCATCACGCCCTCGCGGATCAGCCGGTGGCAGCCGCGCGCCCGCGGGTTGCGTACCGAGCCGGGCAGGGCGAAGACCTCACGCCCGGCCTCGGCCGCCAGCCGGGCGGTGATCAGCGCCCCGGACCGCAGCGCCGCTTCGATCACCACCGTGCCCAGGCTGAGCCCGGCGATCAGCCGGTTGCGCGCGGGGAACTGGCCGGCCTTGGGCGCGGTGCCGGGCGGATACTCGCTGACCACCGCGCCGCCTTGGGCGATCCGCGCCTGCAGGGTGGCATGGCGCGGCGGGTAGGTCTGGTCCAGGCCGGTGGCCACCACCGCCACCGTCACGCCGCCCGGCACCCGCAACGCCGCGTCATGGGCGCGCCCATCCACCCCGGCGGCCAGCCCGCTGACCACCGACAGCCCGCTGCGCGCGAACGCGGCGGCGAATTCGGCCGCCAGCTCCGCGCCGCTGGGCGACGGCGTGCGACTGCCCACCACGGCAACCCCGGGATGCCAGAGCATGGCCGGGTCGCCCTGCACGAACAGCACCAACGGGGCCTGGGGATGGTGGCGCAGCAGCACCGGGTAGTCGTCGCTGTGGATCGGCAGCAGGTGGTGGCCCGGTTGCGAGGCCCAGTGATGGGCCCGTGCCAGTGCAGCCGGGTCGGGGTGGGCCAGCCGCGCGCACTGCTCGGCGGTGCAGCCGCTGGCCCGCCAGCTCGATGGCCCGGCACGCAGCGCAAGGGCGGCATCGGCGTGGGTCTGCAGGAGGCGCCGCCGCGGCGGCAGGGGGCCGCCGGCCAGGACCAGGCGGAGCAGGGCGTCGCGGGTGTCAGGCAGGAGGGTTTCGCACATCCGCCAAGGCTAGGCCGCATACAACAACGGCGCCCTGGGGCGCCGTCGGAGTAGTGCGTAGGGTTTTGCGTTTACTGAGCGTCAGGATGCTTCGCTGCGTACCCGACCAGCACCGGCTTGACCCCCTGCATCACCAGCGCATAGCTGACCTTGTCGTAGGTGCGGAACACCATCGCATGGGCTGCGTATTCGTCGGGCAGGGTGATGCGGCCGGCGCCGTCGGTGAGCGAGTCGTCCATCCGCGACGAACCGGGGAACTTCATCCGGTTGGCCACGTGGCGGCCCTGGCGCCACAGCGACACCACGGTGCCGTTGTCGATGCCGTCGGCACTGCCGGCCGAGATCGCCACGATGTCGCGCGGGCCACCGGACAGGAACATGTCGGTGACGGCCAGTACGCGGATATCCAGGCCTTCGGTCTGGGCGGCCGGAACGTGCGGGAAGAACTGCAGGTCGTACGGTTTGGCCTCCACCGGCACCAGGCGATCACCGACCCGGACTTCACGTCCGCCGATCTGGGTCTGCAGGGCGATGGTGGTCACATCCACGTTGCCAGACGCCACCTTCGTGACGGTGCCAACGTTGACCTGGGCCAGCTCGTAGCCCAGCGTCTGGTTGCGCTTGCTGGGCACGAAGAAGTCTTTCCAGAGGTTGCCGCTGCCCGGGGTGACGTCACCGTTGGCGGTCAGTTCCTCGGTCGGCTTGGGCAGCGCGAAGCGCACGGTCGGGCGGACCACGGACCAGCGCTGGCCCACTGCAGCCCCTTCCAGCCCGCGCACATAGGCGGTCTGGCCACTGGTGGCACGCAGGCGGTTGTCTTCCAGGCCCGCCACGAACGGCAGCGACTTGACCTCGTCGACCACGCTCAGCTGCTTCAGGAAGGGCTCGACCTGGTCCAGTGGAATGCCGGTGATCGGCGCTTCCTGGCGCGGGCCGGGCTGGGCCACGACGCGGTCCAGGTAGGCCAGGCTCAGCACGTCACCCGGGTAGATCAGGTGCGGGTTCTTGACCTGCGGATTGGCCTGCCAGATTTCCGGCCACAGCCACGGCTTCTTGAGGAAGCGCGCGGAAATGTCCCACAAGGTATCGCCCTTGCGGACGACGTAGGTATCCGGGTGCCCGCCATTCACTTCAACGGCGGTAGCATAGGTGGCAACGGTCAACATCGCCACGGCGACGACCGTACGAGTACGTTCAAACATAGGTGGTGCCTGATTCCCCAACAGGTTGCCGCACTATAGTCCAGAAACCGGGGCGCAGGGCAAGCGTTGGCGATAGAATTGCGACGTACGCCGCTTTGACCGGCGCCCCCTACCGGTATTTGCCATGGCTATCCTGCCCATTCTTGAGTTCCCCGATCCGCGCCTGCGCACCAAGGCCGCGTTGATCGACGCCGCCGAAGTGACCACGCCGGCGTTCCAGCAACTGCTCGACGACATGTTCCACACCATGTACGACGCTCCGGGCATCGGCCTGGCTGCCAGCCAGGTGGACGTGCACCAGCGCTTCATGGTCATCGACGTCAGTGAAGAGAAGGACACCCCGCGGGTGTTCATCAACCCGGAGATCGTCGCCAACGAGGGCGGCCAGGTCTACCAGGAAGGTTGCCTGTCGGTGCCGGGCATCTTTGCCGACGTCACCCGTGCCAACCAGATCACCGTGCGCTTCCTGGACCGCCAGGGCCAGCCGCAGGAACTGACCACCGACGGCGTGCTGGCGGTGTGCATCCAGCATGAGATGGACCACCTGGACGGCAAGCTGTTCATCGATTACCTGTCGCCGCTGAAGCGCGAGATGGTGCGCAAGAAGCTGGCCAAGGCGCGCAAGCACGTTGCCTGAGATGCCCAAGGGCCGGGCCGCGCGGGCTGACCGCGGGCCGGGCCTGGTTGTGCGGCGCCGGCCACCGGCGCCGTTTTTCTTTCTGCAAGTGGGGTAGCCATGAAGATTGTCTTTGCCGGTACGCCGGAGTTCGCCGTGTCCTCGCTGCGCGTCGCCGCGCGCCACCATGAAGTGGTGGCCGTGTACACCCAGCCGGACCGTCCGGCCGGGCGTGGGCGCGGGCTGATGCCGTCGCCGGTGAAGCTGGAGGCGATCGCGCGTGGCATCCCGGTGTTCCAGCCCGAGCACCTGAAGACCCCCGAAGCCCAGCAGCAGCTGCGCGACCTGCAGCCGGACCTGATGGTGGTGGTGGCCTACGGGCTGATCCTGCCCAAGGCCGTGCTGTCCATCCCCACCCACGGCTGCTGGAACGTGCATGCCTCGCTGCTGCCGCGCTGGCGCGGCGCCGCGCCGATCCAGCGTGCGATCCAGGCCGGCGACAGCGAAAGCGGCGTGTGCCTGATGCAGATGGAAGCGGGCCTGGACACCGGTCCGGTACTGCTCAAGCAGCACCTGGCCATCGGCGCCCATGACACCGGCGGCCAGCTGCATGACCGCCTGGCCGAACTGGGCGCGCAGGTGCTGTCGGACGGACTGGGCCTGTTGCGCGCCGGCATCAAGCCGATTGCCCAGCCGCAGCCGGAGGCGGGGGTGACCTACGCACACAAGCTGGACAAGGCCGAAGCCCGGCTGGACTGGGCGCAGGACGCGCAGGCACTGGAGCGCACCGTGCGCGCCTTCAACCCGTGGCCGATCGCCGAGGCCCAGCTGGCCGGCGAGCGCGTGCGCATCCACGGCGCGGTGGCGCTGCCGGACAACCAGGGCAAGGCCCCGGGCACGCTGCTGGCGGCCGCCCGCGAAGGCATCGACATCGCCTGCGGTCAGGGTGCACTGCGCCTGCGGGTGCTGCAGCGCGAAGGAGGCAAGGCGATCACCGCTGCCGACTACCTCAACGCGCGCCGCGACCTGAGCGTGGGTGCCTGAGATGACCCAGCTCCGGCAGGACAAGCAGGCCCCGCAACGTGCCGCCACCGCCCCCGGCGTGCCCACCCGTGTACTGGCCGCCAAGGTACTGGCCCAGGTGATCGGCCGCGGGCGCTCGCTCAAGGCCGAACTGGCCAAGGCACTGCCCACCCTGGACGACAGCCGCGACCGTGCCCTGCTGGAGGCGCTCTGCTTTGCAGTGCTGCGCCGCCGCGGTGCCTACGACGCCGCGCTGGCGCAGTGGATGCAACGCCCGCTGGGCGTGCGCGAAGACGAACTGCGGGCGCTGCTGCTGGTGGGCTTTGCCCAGCTGGATGCGCTTGAACTGCCCGCCCATGCGGCGCTGTCGGCCACCGTGGACGCCGCCCGTGCGATGGGCCGCGACCGCCAGGCGGGCATGGTCAACGCGCTGCTGCGCCGCGCCCAGCGCGACGGCATTCCGGCCCAGCCGGCGCGCGCTGCGTTCCCGGACTGGCTGGCCGGCATGATCGAACAGGACTGGCCGGAGCAGGCCGAGGATGTGTTCGCCGCCAGCCTGCAGCCCGCGCCGTTGTGGCTGCGGGTGAACCGCCAGCACGGCAGCCGCGAGGCGGTGCTGGAACAGCTGGCTGGCGCGGCCATCGAGGCCGAGGCGTCGCCGCTGTGCAGCGATGCGATCCGCCTGCCAGTGCCCGTGCCGGTGGCCGCGCTGCCCGGGTTTGCCGCCGGCGCGTTGTCGGTGCAGGACCTGTCGGCGCAGCAGGTGGCCGATGCCCTGGCCCCGCGCCCCGGCGCCCGCGTGCTGGACGCCTGCGCCGCACCCGGCGGCAAGGCCGCGCACCTGCTGGAGCGTGATCCCAGCCTGCAGCTGCTGGCACTGGACATCGATCCGCGCCGGCTCAAGCGCATCAGCGAGACCTTCGCCCGGACCGGCGTGGGCGCGCAGGCGCGCGTGCTGGCGGCCGACGCCGCCGCGCCGGACAGCTGGTGGGACGGGCAGCCGTTCGACTGCATCCTGCTGGATGCGCCGTGTTCGGCCACCGGCATCATCCGCCGCCAGCCGGACGTGCTGGTGCACCGCCGCCCGGCCGATATCGAGGCCTTGGTGGCGCTGCAGGCCCGCCTGCTGGATGCCTGCTTCCGCATGCTGGCCCCCGGCGGCACCCTGCTGTATGCGACATGCTCGATCCTGCGTGAAGAGAACCAGTTCCAGATCGAGTCCTTCCTGCAGCGCACCCCCCGCGCAGGCTTCCTGCCGTTGGGCGAGGCCTTCGGCCACGACTCCTGGGCCGGCCGCCAGCGCCTGCCCGGTGAAGAAGGTGCAGACGGATTCTTCTACGCGCGTCTGCTAAAAAAGGGCTGATACCCCGCTGCTGGACCCGCGTCATATGTTGAACACCCCTGCCAGACGCGAGTTCTGGCTGCTTGCCACGATGGCCCTGCTGGTGCTCGGCGCCGGCCTGGGCCTGCGCGACCCCTGGCCGTCGGACGAGCCGCGCTTTGCGCTGGTGGCCAAGCAGATGGTGCTCAGCGGCGACTGGCTGTTCCCGCACCGTGGCACCGAGCTGTACTCGGACAAGCCGCCGATGCTGATGTGGGCGCAGGCCGCGCTCTACAGCGTGTTCGGCAACTGGCGGGTGGCGTTCCTGCTGCCGTCGCTGCTGGCGGCACTGGGCACGCTGGCCTGCGTGTACGACCTGGGCCGGCGCCTGTGGACCCGTCGGGTGGGCCTGTACGCGGCCTGGGCGCTGTTGTTCGCGGTGCATTTCACCTTCCAGGCCAAGAAGGCGCAGATCGACCCGCTGGTGGTGTTCTTCATCACCCTGGCCAACTACGGCCTGCTGCGGCACCTGCTGTGCGGACCGGCGTGGCGGTGGTGGTGGCTGGGCTGGTTCGCCGCCGGGCTGGGCGTGATCACCAAGGGCGTGGGCGTGCTGGCGCTGCTGATGGTGCTGCCGGCGGCGGTGGCCTCGCTGCTGGGCTGGCCGCGGGTTCGCCTGCACGTGCGCGATTGGCGCTTCTGGCTGGCCCCGCTGGCCTTCGTGCTGGCGGTGGCGCTGTGGCTGGTGCCGATGGTGCTCGCCGCCACGTCCAGCGGCTCGGTGGAGTACCGGGCCTATATGAACGACATTCTGTTCCGGCAGACCGCCAAGCGGTACGCGCAGTCGTGGGACCACCACCAGCCATGGTGGTACTTCCTGGCCACCATGCCGTCGATGTGGCTGCCCGCGATCCTGGTGGTGCCGTGGGCGATCCCGGCCTGGTGGCGCCGGCTGCGCCGCCGCGATCCGCGCTATCTGATGCTGCTGGGCTGGTGGCTGCTGATCGTGCTGTTCTTCTCGATCCCGCACGGCAAGCGCGATGTCTACATCCTGCCGGCGCTGCCGATGTTCTGCCTGGCGCTGGCGCCGCTGCTGCCGGGGTTGCTGCGACGGCGCGACGTGCAGTGGCTGCTGGGCGCGTTCAACGTGCTGCTGGTGCTGGCCCTGCTGGGGGCGGGCATTGCCATGCTCGTCGGCCAGCCCGGCTTTGAAAGCCGGCTGATCCTGCAGCGCGGCATCGATGCCTCGGTGACCGCGGCGCTGGGCTGGATCGGCGTGGCGCTGGGCGCCTGGGGCATGGCCAGCCTGTGTTTCAGCGGCGCACGGCGACGCCACGTGGCGGTGCTGTCGACCCTGGCGATGGTCTGGGTGGCCTACGGGCTGGTGGGCTACCCCCTGTTCAACGATTCCAGCTCCGCGCGGGGGTTGATGCAGCAGGCCGGGCAGCGCATCGGCGCCGACGCCCAGCTCGGGCTGGTGGGCTGGAAGGAACAGAACCTGCTCATGGCCGACCGCCCGGCGACCACGTTTGGCTTCAAACGCCGTTGGTACAGCCAGCTGCAGGACGGCGTGGCCTGGCAGGCGCAGGCGCCGCAGCAGCGCTGGCTGCTGGTACAGGAAGCGGCCGTGCTGGAGTGCATCGACCGCAACCGTGCCGAACGGGTGGGCGTGGCCAATCGCCGCGGCTGGTGGCTGGTACCGGCCAACGCCGTGGTCGGCCCGTGTCGGCCCAGTGCCCGGGAACTGGCACGGATCACCCTGGAACAGGGCCGGGAAGCGCCGGAGGAGTGATGGGACTCTCATGGATCATTACGGGACGATCAGCGACAATGCCGCCTGCTCGCCCGATCCTGGAATGGAGGCCGGTGAACCCGTTCCTCCACCGTCATTACGCCGCATTGCCCAGATCGTGACCATGTCTCCACTCCGTCCTGCCCGCGCCAACCTCGCCTTGGCATGGGCCTTCACGATCGCGCTCGGGTTGTCCCCGGTGCTGCTGATGTCGACCCTGGACGGTGGCAGCGCGGGCTACTACCTGCTGGTCCTGCTGAGCATCATCGTGCTGTTCGTGGTGCGCAGGGCCGCGCCCGGGCAGGTCTGGTGCGACAACCGCCGCGAGTACGTGTGGATGGGCGTGGGCGTGGCGGTGATGCTGATCGGCGTGCTGACCAGCCTGCTCGTGCACGGCCTGTGGAAGGGCTCGGAGGTGGAAAAGGCCTCGCGCTTCCTGACCGTGCTGCTGATCCTGGCCGCCGCGCTGCGGATTCCGCGCCCGATTCTGGCCCATGGCCTGTTCGGCCTGTTGCTGGGCATCTGGTATGCGGTGATCAACGTCGGCTGGCTGGTGTTGAGCACCGGGGGACGCCCGGCCACCCGCCAGTTCAACACGGTGACCTACGGCAACCTGACGCTGCTGTTTTCGATGCTGGCGCTGCTGCTGCTGGGCTACCGCATCACCCGTTTCAAGCGCACCGAGTTCGCGCTGAAGCTGATCACCGGCGTGGCCGGGCTGGGCGCATTCCTGGCCACGCAGACCCGCGGCGGCCTGCTTGCCGTGCCGGTGCTGGTGTTCATCGCACTGCTGGTGCAGGGGCGCCGGCTCAACCGTTACAAGGCCTGGGCCGGTGCGTTGCTGCTCGGCGCGGTGGGCCTGATCGTGCTCAGCGACAGCACCCTGCGCGAGCGCATCCACCTGGGCGTGAACGAATTCGAAGAGTGCCAGGTGACCCACCTGGCCGATACGTCGGTGTGCATCCGCCTGCAGCTGTGGAGTGCGGCCGGGCACATGATCCAGAGCGAGCCGGTGTTCGGCATCGGCGGGGGCGACCGCTTCCGCGAAGAGCTGCGCAGCCTGGCCGAGGCGCGCCAGGTGTCGCCCACCGTCGCGCGCGACTACGGCGAAACCCACAACGACCTGCTGTATTTCCTGGCCACCTACGGCGTGCTGGGCGGGCTGGGGCTGGTGCTGCTGTACGCCGCGCCCGGCTGGGTGCTGCTGCGCCGCCTGTGGCGCGAGGACGACGCCGGGCGCCTGTTCGCCGGTGCCGGGGTGATGATCTGCGCCAGCTACCTGGTGTTCGGCCTCACCGAGATGATGTTCCGCGACATGCGCTCGGCATCGTTCTACGCCACCTGGGTGGCGGTGTTCCTGGCCCTGTCCGACCCGGTGCGCAGGCGCCAGGCGGACTGAGCCCGGTTCAACCGCCCTGCAGGGCGGCGTCGTAGCTGGCTTCGGTCAGGCTGGTGAACGTGTCCAGGCCGAACTCGCGCACGGCACGCGCGCGCGCGGCCACGCCGATCCGGCCCAGGTCGTGGCGCTGCGCATACAGCTGGGCCACCTGGGCGACGATGGCGCTAATGTTGCGCACCGGCACGATCCAGCCGTCCTGGCCGTGGTCGATGTTCTCCGGCAGACCGGCGTAATCGCTGACCATCACCGGCGTGCCCATCGCCATCATTTCGCGGCAGGCGAAGGAGATCGTCTCCACGTCGTGGGACAGCACGAAGCCTGCGTCGCCGCTGGCCACGAACGGCCGGATGTCCTCCAGCAGCCCGGGCAGGTGGACCTGCGCGCCAAGGCCCAGCGCGGCTACCCGTGCCAGCAGGCGCGGGTCCGCGTCGCGACCGGCCACGGCCACGTGGATGTGGCCGCGGATCGGCTCGGGCAGCGTGGCAACAGCCTCGACCAGGTCGATCCAGCCCTTGTGGCCGTCGGTGCCGGCATTGCTCACCATCACCAGCGCATCGGGATCGGTCGTCCAGCGGGCGCGCAGCGCCGCGCCGGCAGACGCATCGACCGGGGCGAAGCGGGCCAGGTCCACGCCATTGCGCACCACGTCGATGGGGCAGCGCCGGTACGGGCTGTCCAGCAGCATCTGGCGGGTATGGGCGGATACGGCGATCACCCGGTCGGTGCCCCAGCGCGCGCGCAGGCTGTTGCCGAACGTGTTGCTGGGCTTGCTGTTGTGCTTGGTGAACACCATCTTGGGCCGGTGGGCCAGGCCGGCCACCGCTTCCATCATCACCCGATGGTCGCGCGCGCCGTTGGCATGCACGATGTCGATGCGGTGCCGTTGGACCAGGTCGCGCAGGCGGCGCATGTCGGCCCATTGCTGGGGCAGCGTGGGCAGGCCGCTGCTGAAGGCGATGTCCAGCGGTTCGGCACTGCCTTCGTCGCGGACCACGCGCAGCACGCGGCTGTTGTCCGGGGCGGCCATGAACAGCTGATGGCGCGCCGACAGCGCGCGTGCCAGCGACACCAGGTAGGTGGTGTGGCCGCCGCCGTCGCCGGAATGGAAGTTGGTGTAGAGGATCTTCATGGAGGTCTTCGATCAAACGCGCATGAAGTCTGCCACAGCAGCGCTCATGCGGCGTCGCTGCGGCGCGGCGGGTCGCTCACCGGCTGCCCGTGCTGCAGCATCCACAACATGATCGTTTTCTGGCGCACGTAGTTGGCGCGCACGTAGGCATACACCAGCCCGTGCCAGCCATCGCGGAAGCCGCCGCGCAGCAGCAGCCCGCGCCAGAACCGCCACGCCGGGGCCAGGACCAGCTTGGCCAGGGTGGCGCGCTTGCCGCGTGCGAACTCGTGCTCGGCCATCATCCGCGCGTAGCGCTGGGTCTTGCTCAACTGCTGTTCCAGCGAGCGGTACGGGTAGTGGATCAGGTCGCCGCGCAGCACGCCCACGCTGCCGTCGACGCTGGCCGCTTCGTGAATCTCGCGCTTGCCGCGCCAGCCGCCGTGGCGGCGGTCGAACAGGCGCAGCACGCGGTCCGGGTAGGCGTTGCCGTGGCGAAGGAACTTGCCGAAATACTCGGACAGGCGCGCGAAACGGTAGCCATGGTGGCCGGCAAAGCCGCTGGCCTGGGCGGCCAGGATGGCCGCGCGCAGGTCGTCGCTGATGCGTTCGTCGGCATCCAGGCACAGCACCCAGTCATGGCGGGCCTGTTCAACGCAGAACGCCTTCTGGCTGCGGAAGCCGTCGAACGCGCGCTGCAGCACGGTGGCCCCGGCGGCGCGGGCGATGGCCACGGTGGCATCGGTGGAATGGGAGTCCACGACGATGATCTCGTCGCAGAAGGCCAGCGAGGCCAGGCAGTCGCCGATGCGGTCGGCTTCATTGAACGCGATAATGCAGGCCGAGATGCGAGGCCGTTCAGTGGGAGCGGTCGTGGAGGACATGATGGCCGAGTACCTGCTGTTTGCGACGGAGCGTTATGCGCTGCCCATTCTCGCCCCTCTGGCCCAGGCGTTGCACGCGTCCGGGCAATCGGTGTCGGCCTGGTTTGCCGATGGCGCCGCCGGGGGCAGCCTGCCGGGGGTGCCCAACGTGGACCTCACGCAGGCGCTGGCGCTGCGCCCGCGTGCGGTGTTCAGCGCCGCCAACTGGGTGCCGCCGTTCATTGCCGGGGCCAAGGTGCAGGTCTTCCATGGCTTCAATGTGCAGAAGCGCGACAGCGCCCGCGGCCATTTCCGCGTGCGGGGCCTGTTCGATCTGTACTGCACGCAGGGACCGGCCACCACCGACCCGTTCCGCGAACTGGCCGCGCGTCAGGGCCATTTCGCGGTGGCGCAGACCGGCTGGCCGAAGCTGGACCCGCTGTTCCGCGACGACGGGGGCGCCAGCGCGGCGCTGCGGGCGCCCGCCGCTGGCCGCCCGGTGATCCTGTTCGGCTCCACCTTCACCGAACGCCTGAGTGCGGCGCCGCACCTCTACGATCACATCGCCGCCGACATCGCGCGCGGTGAGCGTTACTGGCTGCTGACCCTGCATCCCAAGTGCAGCGAAGAAATGTTTGCGCGCTACCGCGCCCTGGCCGGCGACAACGCCGCCTTCATCGAGCCCGAGCAGGTGATGGCCGCGCAGCGTGCCGCCGACGTGCTGGTGTCGGACACCTCCTCGATCGTGTCCGAGTTCGTGGTGCAGTACAAACCGGTGGTGACCTTCCGCAACCGCGTGCCGCAGCCGCACATGATCGACTTCGACGACGCCCCCCAGCTGCCGGCGATGCTGGACCGCGCGCTGTCGCCCGAGCCGGCACTGGTAGCGCAGATCCAGCAGTACGCCGACAGCATCCACCCGTACCGCGACGGGTATTCCAGCGAGCGGGTGATCGCGGCCACGGAGGATTTCCTGGCCGGGGAGCTGGGCACGCTCAAGCGCAAGCCGTTCGGCGCGTGGACGCGCGGCCTGCAGATCCGGCGTGACCTGGGGTATTGGGGGCCGTCGAAGCGGTAGAGCCGACCGTTGGTCGGCTGCGTCGGTTACCAGCGCAGGCGTCGCTGCGCCAACGCCGCGCTCAACCGCGCATGCACCGCGCGCGCCTCGGCGTCGGGCAGGTAGCGCAGGCACAAGGCCACGCTGCCGCTGGCACCGGCGGTATCCAGCCACACGCTGGCGGTCCCCAGCAGGCGGTCCAGCGGCGAACGGCTCAAACGCAGCACCTGCAGTTTGTCCAGCTCGGCGAACCGCCACCAGCGCTGCCACCAGCCCCCGCGCACGGCCACGTACTGGTCGTCCAGGTGATAGCCCATGCGCGCCATCTGGCGATGCGCGCGGAAGGCCGACCACGGCAGCCACAGCAGGATCACAGCTGCCCACGGCACCTCGTTCCACATGCCTGCCGCGGCCACCAGCGGTACCCACACCGCCGTGCCCAGGCTCAGCCGCCACCAGCCGCGCTGCTGCACCGGTTGCCAGTGTGCGGGTGGCCATTGCACCTGCGGCAGCAGGTGCTGCACCAGCGCGTCGGCCGCCTCTGGCGTGGCCAGCGGGGCCAGTTCGCGCAGGTCGCGGCGCTGGTTCTCTTCGGAGACCCCGGCGGCAATGTCGATGCGCAGATGGCGGCGCCCGGCCCAGCGCTGCAAGGGGCTTTCGCGCAGCGTCCAGGCTTGGATGCGACGCCGCGCCACGCTGCTGCGCAGGCGCGTGAGCAGGCCGCTGACCACGGTGAGCCGGCGTTCCTGTTCGCTCAACTGGAAGCCGTGATAGCGCAGCAGTGCCAGCACCACCGAAAACACGCGCAGCAGCACCCAGAACGCGGCCGCAGCCACCAGCGCCGCCACCGCCCACACCCAAGTGGCCGGATGCAGACCATTGGCGTAGCCCAGCGCCTGACGCCCGCCTTCTTCAATCGCGTCGGTCACGGTGCCATCGGGGAACAGCTGGAACGAGGCGCCCACGGCGGCCAGCACCACCACCCAGCCGCGGTTGGACAGCAAGCCGATGCGCACCACCTCCGGCGTGCTCAGCTGCAGCAGCACGCCGTCATCCACCGGCGGCGTGACCGCCTCTGCATCCAGATCCGCATCCGCGGTCGTCGGGGGCGCCACGACCGCCTGACCGCGGTGCCGCACCAACTGTTCCAGCGCCAACGCCTGGGACAGCTTGAGCACGCGCATTTCCGCCTCGGGCCGGGCGCCACCGGCCGATTCCAGGCGCAGTTCGGCCACCCCGAACAGGCGATGCAGCGGGTTCTGGTGCACCACCACGTTGTGGATGCGCGCGAACGGAATCTCGCGCCGGTTGCGCGACACCACCCCGCTGCGCACGCTGATGGCGTCGCGGCCGATCCGGTAGCGATAGGTCAGGTACTGCAGCACCGAGGTGCCCACCAGCACCACGATCACCACCAGCGCGGCCAGGTAGGACCACATCTGATCGCGATCACCGCGGTTGCCGAACACCAGCAGCGCCACCAGCGGCAGCAGGAACTGGCGCAGCTGCATCAGCAGCACGAACAGCCATGACCACCGGTGCAGACGCTGCTCTGGCGGCGCCTCGTTCAATGCGGCCTCTGCCGGGGGCGGGCTGCTCACAGGGCGTCGTCGTCGCGGTCGAGCTGGTGGGCCAGGGTGTCGCGCAGGCGTTCGGCATCTTCGCCATCCAGCCCGCTCAGGCTCACCGCGCTGAAGCGGCTGCCGGCGGTGTGCACCACCAGCGTGGCCAACCGTGCGCCGCGCTCGATCGGCCCCCGTCGCAGGTCCAGGTGCTGCACGCGCGAGATCGGCACGCGGGTTTCCTGCTGCCACATCAGGTCGCGGCGCACGCCCAGGCCTTGTGCATCGAGCCGCCAGAACGTGCGGCGCTGGCGGCGGTAGCCAATGGCCGCGCCGATGGCCGCACCCAGCACCAACATGCCGGCCACGCCCAGCCAGCGCAGCGGCAGGTCCAGCAGCACCCATGCCGTGCCGAGCCCGCCACCGATCAATACGGTGCCGGTGATGGCCCCGGCCACCGCGGCGATGGCGGCGGCACGCCGTGGCAGCGCCTGCCAGTCAGGGCTGTGCGGCAGCGGCAGCGGCGGCAACGGCGGCGGCGAGGGAACGGCAGGGGTGTCGATGGCGTCGGACAAGGCAGGGCGCTCGGCAAGGGAAATGCCGGGCGTGCTGCTGCTGGCGGTGCGCCCGTCGCGCAGACGGTAGCAGGTTGCCGCGCGCTATTGCGCGGCCTGGATCAGCGCGTCGACGTCGAGCAGGTGGCCGGCCCGTTCGGCCTTGGTGCGCAGGTACTGTTCGTTTTCGGCGGTGATATCGCCGGTGACCGGCACGCAGTCCACCACGTCGATGCCGGCATTGCGCAGCCGCTGCGCCTTGGTGGGGTTGTTGCTGAGCAGCTGCACGCGCTGCACGCCCAGCCCCTGCAGCATCGCCACCGCGCTGCCGTAGCGGCGCTCGTCGGCGCCGAAGCCCAGCTGCGCATCGGCGTCGATGGTGTCCAGGCCGTCGTGCTGGTAGCCGTAGGCGCGCATCTTGGCGGCGATGCCGGTGCCACGGCCTTCCTGGTCCAGGTACAGCAGCACGCCACCGCCCAGTTCCTTGAGCTTGCGCAGGCCGCGCCGCAGCTGGTCGCCGCAGTCGCACTTGAGCGAACCGAACAGGTCGCCGGTGAGGCAGGACGAATGCACACGCACCGGCACCACGGCGGACAGATCCGGGGTGCCCACGATGATCGCGACCTGGTCACGCTGGGCCACGCCGCCGCGGAACACGGCAAATTCGGTCATGCCCACCTCACGCAGCGGCACCGGCGAGCGGGTGACCAGTTCGTAGGCGTGGGCGGCCTGCTCGGCGCCCTGGTGCAGGTCGCACAGCGATACCTGTGCACAGTCATCGAAGCGGTGGTCCGCCGGCTCCAGCAGCACGCCCACCATCGCCGGCAGCAGCAGGCCCAGGCGGGCGATTTCCACCGCGCCATCGTCCAGCGCCTGCCCGGCCGACCAGCCCGCCGGCATCACTTCCGGTTCGCGGCGGTAGCTCAGCGAGGGCAGGGCGTCGAAGTCGATGCCGGCCAGCGGCACGCGGGCGCCGTGTTCGGCGGCTACCCCCAGCACCCGCGCACGGGTGGCGGTGAGGAACAGGTAGTGGCGGTCGGCGGCGGCCTGGGCGAACGCGCTGAAGCTGCTGCGGGTGCTGCTGTCCAGGGCGATGAAGGCCAGCCGCTGGCCGTGGCCGTCGTCGATCACCACCGGGCGGCCCGCGCGCAGTTCGGCCACCGCCCGTTCGCAGCGGATCGCGGCCGGGTCGCCGAACAGGGAAGAAGCAGCATCAGACATGGCAGGGGCCGTGGGGGACATCGTGGGTTCCACAGTGGGGACGGAAGGCGCCATTTCCAATCGCGCCGGGGGCGCGACGCTGCGTCGCAGTCAGTGGGGGTGTTCCTCGGTGGCATAGGGGTCCACCTCGTTGCTGCCCGGCGGGCGCAACGTGTAACGCTTGTAAGTCCACTGGTACTGGGTGGGGTCGCGCCGGGCGATCCGCTCCAGCCCGGCGTTGAGTGCGGTGGCCGCCGTGCGCGGGTCCGGGTCGGCCACGGCCGGGTCGGCCGGCTCGACGTGCAGGGCAAACTGCATGCCCGGGCCCACGCGCTCGCACCAGCCGTACAGCACGGTGGCCCCGGTCCGTTCAGCGAGCCGGTTGACCAGGGTCATGGTCAGCGCCTCGACCCCGAAGAACGGGGCGAACACGCCGTCGCCGGCCTTGGGCTGCTGGTCGGGCAGGATGCCGGTGGCGCCGCCGTCCTTGAGCACCTTGAACAGCTGGCGCACCGCCGGGCCCTCGGCGCGCACCTGCTGCACGTTGTCGCCGCCACGCACCAGCTGCAGGAAGGCATCGCCCACGGCCTCGTCGGGGGCCTTGTAGACGATGGCGATCGGCCCGCGCGAGGCCAGCCACTGGTTCAGCAGCTCCCAGTTGCCATGGTGGGGGGCGGCCACGATCACGCCCTTGCCGGCGGCCAGCGCCGCGTCATACAGCGCCTCGCCATGGCGCTCCACCAGGCAGGCCAGGTTCTGCTCACGCGGGCGGGTCCACAGGCGCAGGGTTTCCAGCGCCTGCAGCGCGGTGGAGCGCAGCACCTGGCGGTGCATCTGCACCCGCTGGGCGTCGGTCAGTTCGGGGAAGGCCAGTTCCAGGTTGCGCCGGGTCACCCGGCTCTCGCGCGCATTGAGACGGATCCACAGCCACGCCAGCACGTGGGCGAAGCCGCGCAGCCAGGACCAGGGCAGGCGGGTGAACAGGGCGGCGGCGCGGTAGGCCAGGCGGGCGGTGGTATGCGGTTTCATCACGGGGAAGTCTAGCCGCTGGGACAATCGGCGTGGACCGGCGGGCGCGTTAAGGTAGGCGGCCCCCACCCCGGAAGCCCCGCCCATGCTCGTTCTCATCCAGCGCGTCACCCAGGCCAGCGTGCATGTCGATGACGTGGCGGTGGGCCGGATCGGCCCGGGATTGCTGGCGCTGGTGGGCATGGAGCCCGGCGACAGCGAGGCGCAGATCGCGCGGATGGCCGATCGCCTGCTCGGTTACCGTGTGTTTGCCGATGAAGGGGGAAAGATGAACCGGTCGCTGGCCGATACCGGCGGCGGGCTGCTGCTGGTGAGCCAGTTCACCTTGGCCGCCGATACCGGCAGTGGCATGCGGCCGGGCTTCAGCACGGCCGCCCCGCCGGCCGAGGCTGAACGTGGATTCAACCGGTTGGTGGACATCTGCAGGCAAAAACACGCCCCGGGGGTGGAAACAGGCCAGTTTGGTGCCCATATGGTTGTCAGCCTGGTCAACGATGGTCCGGTGACCTTCCTGCTCAGACCCTGACCCCCGGGACCACCGCCCGGGCGGTGGGGCGCCAGGCTGGTATAATGCTAGGTCCTATTCCTCTCCCTGCCGGTGGCGCGAGCACTACATGGCCAACGAACGTCCTGCCCAGCAAAACGACATCAAGCTTCTGATCAGCAAGGGCCTGGAACAGGGCTACCTGACCTACGCCGAAGTCAATGATCACCTGCCCGACGACATCGTCGATCCGGAGCAGATTGAAGACATCATCGGCATGATCAACGGCATGGGCATCGATGTCCATGAAGTTGCTCCCGATGCAGAAACCCTGTTGCTCAACGATGGCAACACCGGCAACCGCGAAGTCGATGACACCGCGGCCGAAGAAGCTGCCGCCGCGCTGAGCGCGCTCGACACCGAAGGTGGTCGCACCACCGACCCGGTGCGCATGTACATGCGCGAAATGGGTACTGTCGAGCTGCTGACCCGCGAAGGCGAAATCGCCATCGCCAAGCGCATCGAAGAAGGCCTGGGCCAGGTCCAGGCCGCACTCGGCACCTTCCCGGTGTCGGTGGAATCGCTGCTGGCCGACTACGACGCGCACAAGGAAGGCAAGAAGCGCCTGGCCGAAGTGATCGTCGGCTTCAACGACCTGGTCGAAGAAGTCCCGGCCCCGGCCGTGGCTGAAGACACCAGCGACGACGCTGAAGACGACGCCGACGACGAAGACGACGGCGACGACGTTGAAGAAGAAGCCGGCCCGACCGGTCCGGATCCGGAAGAAGTCGCACGCCGCATGCAGGCCTTGAGCGACGCGTACACCGCGTTCAAGAAGGCCGCTGCCAAGGGCGACCGCAAGCCGCTGGCCAAGCTGCGCGACGACATGGCCGCCGTGTTCGTGACCCTGAAGCTGCCGTTGCCGCTGACCGATGTGCTGGTCAAGCAGCTGCGCGACGTCATGGCCTCGATCAAGTCCCACGAACGCCGCGTGCTGAACCTGGCGACCGTGACCGCGCGCATGCCGCGCAAGGACTTCATCCGCTCGTGGGAAGGCAACCAGACCAACCTGGAGTGGGTGGAAGACGCACTGAAGCGCAAGCAGAAGTGGTCTTCGGCCCTGCGTGACGTGAAGGACCAGATCATCGCCGAACAGCAGGCGACGATCGACATCGAGAAGACCACCTGGCTGGAACTGGACGAGCTGAAGGAAATCAGCCGCGCCATGGCCTACGGTGAAGCGCGTGCGCGCAAGGCCAAGAAGGAAATGGTCGAAGCCAACCTGCGCCTGGTCATCTCGATCGCCAAGAAGTACACCAACCGCGGCCTGCAGTTCCTCGACCTCATCCAGGAAGGCAACATCGGCCTGATGAAGGCCGTGGACAAGTTCGAATACCGCCGTGGTTACAAGTTCTCCACGTATGCGACCTGGTGGATCCGCCAGGCCATCACCCGTTCGATCGCCGATCAGGCGCGCACCATCCGTATTCCGGTGCACATGATCGAAACGATCAACAAGTTGAACCGCATTTCCCGTCAGATGCTCCAGCAGTATGGCCGCGAGGCTACGCCGGAGGAGCTGGCCAAGGAAATGGACATGCCGGAAGACAAGATCCGCAAGGTGATGAAGATCGCCAAGGAGCCGATCTCGATGGAAACCCCGATCGGCGACGACGAGGATTCCCATCTGGGCGACTTCATCGAGGACACCAACGTGGAGTCCCCGATCGAGAACACCACCAACATCAACTTGTCTGAAACCGTGCGCGACGTGCTGGCCGGCCTCACCCCGAGGGAAGCCAAGGTGCTGCGCATGCGCTTCGGCATCGACATGAACACCGACCACACCCTCGAGGAAGTGGGCAAGCAGTTCGACGTCACCCGCGAGCGCATCCGCCAGATCGAAGCCAAGGCGCTGCGCAAGCTGCGTCACCCGAGCCGGTCCGAGCAGCTGCGCAGCTTCCTGGATATCGATTGATCGATTCCGGCAGTTCGCGATGAAACACCAGCAGACCCCGCGCAAGCGGGGTTTGTTGTTTCTGGCGTTCGCCCGGGTTGGGCGCTGCAGCGCACGCGGGGTAGCATGCGCGTCGCTGTTTACTGCCTAGTCAACGCAATGCTTATGAAACCGTGGGTCCTGCTGCTTGCGCTGTGTCCGTTCGCCGCATTGGCGCAGACGCCGCAGCAGCCGTCATGCAACCTGTCCGACTTCTTCACCAGCCAGTTCGACTACACCGTGGGGAGTGTGGTGGAACCCGGTCAGGTGGTGCTGCTGGGCGAACGTGCGGGGTGCCTGGACGAGGAGCGCGCGGGGTGCCGCACTGGCGAGAAGGTGGCGCCGGCCAGCAGCCTGGTGATCGGCGACCGCTGGAACGAGTACTACTGCGTGCAGGTGCTTCCCCCCGGCAAGGAAGTAGTGGGCTGGGCGCCGGCCGGGCGTGTCATGAAGAAGGGACATATGGCCGAAACCGACTTCACCAGCTGGCTGGGGTATTGGGACGGGCGCGGTGGGCGCGGTGGCCGCACGCTGGAAATCCGGTACGAGGGACGCACGCTGCTGTTGAGCATGCTGCCACCGGGTGGCGAGGGCGCAGGCACGCTGATTGGCAGCGCCGAGCCGATGGGCGACGAGCTGTTCCTGGGCGAGGCGCCCTGTGAGGCGCGTGCCTCGCTGCAGGGCTCGCAGTTGGTGGTTACCGACAACGGGCAGTGCGCCACCCCGGCCGACAGCCTGCGGGGCGTTTATGGCAGCCGGACGGTTGCGGAGAGGTTGGAGCGGCTGATGAAGCGGCTGGAGGATCGGTAGGTTAGAGGTGTTGTTTCGTTGCACGTTTCGTAACTTAATTCCGCCGTTCTCTACATCGATGATCGGCTTGAGGCGAGATTAATCAACGGGTTACGAGTTCATCCCGTAATGGCCGCCCTGAAGTTGGCGTGTGGATTCGTAACTTAATTCGCCCAAACCGAGGCCGTCGTCCGTCCCCGTGCCATCCAACCGCAGGCGCTGTTCGACAGCTTGCCTGCTGGCAAGGTGGCAGGCCTTGGTCGATCGCGACGCGTAGGCCACCAGGGATAGGTTGCACGCGTTCCAGCGGCTCATCGGCGACAGTGAAATGCATCCGCCCCCGGAGCTGCGCACCTGCACTGGGCTGCACCGCTGGCGGTGGACTACTGGCAGCGCGTGGCGGGCTCGGCGCTGCTGCGCTCGGCCGAACTGCGCGAGCTGGCGGCGGAGAATGCACGCCGGGTGGAGGCGATGGGGCAGCGTTTCGGATGATGTTTGGGTGTGTAGTGGAAAGCGTGCAGGGGGCTCCACTACACTGTGCAGCTGCGGGGGCCTATAGCTCAACGGTTAGAGCAGAGGACTCATAATCCTTTGGTTCCAGGTTCGAATCCTGGTGGGCCCACCACATTGACGTCTACTGAAGTAGCGATAGCGATAGCGGTATCGCCACACCTTGGGGCCGGTCGGACGCACCTCAATGCACAAGCCACGACGTGTATTGGTATGCGACCGCTATCTCAGAGACGGATCGGATGCTTCCACTTGCGTTCCCCAAGTTCGTCGGGCAGGCGCATCAGCACGCGGCCCAACGGTCGGAATGCCACTTCTTTCTCATGCTCCTTCTGCATCCATCCCTTCGGCTGGCCGCCAGCGTTTGACAGGTCCACCTTATCGCGCTTTATCTGACTGCCTCCTCGGGCTGTGTGATTTCACGTTCAGCGGTGCTTCTCTGCGCAACTCGATTCTTCGGTTTGGAGGCAGCAAACATACGACCAGTCGTCGCCCCGTTCCTTCTTCCTCGCGTGCGCCGCGTTCCACGCCACGGAAGCACATTGCTGCAACCCTACTGTGCTGCCAAGTAGTCGTTCTGTGGACTCCGGCGTATCGTAGTAGTAGACGTTGAAAGTTTGTTGCTCTAACTGTTTGCAGGTGAATCGTGAGTACTCCTTACAGGAGTTTTGTTCGCAGCCTACGAGAGCGATGGTTGCGACCGCAAACGACAGGAGCTTGGTCACCGTGCTCTGAAGGAGGGTCATCGCGTCGCTCCTCGTGTCATCGCATCGACGTATGCCATGCAGCCCTCCACGAACGACTGGGAGTTGCCAGTGCAGTTGGAGGCCGCCGATACGCCTTGTCGGGCCGCCCAGGCATAGCCGGCACGATGCCCACTGCAATCGGTGGCGCACCTGTAGTCCATGAATGTCCCAGGGGGATCGCTAGGGCGCTTAGTCGCACTCTCGACCCACCGGTAGTTGAGCTGGCGACATGCGCTATCGGTGGGAAGAGGATTCGCGGTGTAGGTCCGGATGCCGTCCCTGATGCATGCAAAGAGATGTCCCTCCTTGCCTTGGTACTCCTGAGCCGTGGCCAGGCCAGCAGCGGCCATCGACGCGGTAAGAACTAATACCTGCAGGGCTGCCATCTCCTCCCCCTCCATGAGTTGCCGAATCGTAGCACCCAGCGAGGCGGCCTCGCTTCGCATAGGAACCCAACGCCAATGAGACCATCGAGACAAGCCCCTCACACCGCCGACCAGGCCGCCGGCAAGCTAAATGTCGAGGTAGGCAAGGGGCAGACCCTCGAGTAGAAATAAGCCAAGCTTATCGTCGAGGGGGTTGCGAGCAATGCCTTTGTCAGCATGCCGTTTGCGCAGCACTCTGGGGTAGCCGGCGGCAATGAGCTGAACGAGCTTGTGAGGTCTACCCGCGCTGCAGTTGGACGAGTCGCGAAGGGCGATATTGGCCAGGCAGACGGCCTACTTATCAGCCAAACCATCGCCCTGAACGCGGTGTTCTTGGAGATGAGCCGGCGAACTGCGCTCAACATGGGCTCACACCTTGGTGCGATGGAGACCTACATGCGGCTGGCCTTGAAGGCGCAGTCCCAATGTCGGACCACACTGGAGTCACTGGCAGAGATCAAGAACCCCCGGGCGGTGGCATTTGTGAAGCAGGCAAACATTGCCGGCGGCCATCAACAGGTGAACAACCATGCCCCGGAAAGTCCCGGGCAGGCACCGGAAAGGACCGGGCGCGCGGGAAGAAAAAGACAGCAGAACAAACTATTGGAGGACGTCCAAGATGCGCAGTGGCTGGACCCCAGAGCGGCGTCGGCGGCAAGCGCTGGCGATCCAGAAATGGCGACCGTGGGAGCGGTCAACGGGGCCTCGCACCAGCCAGGGCAAGGCAAAGGTCGCCCTGAATGCCTGGAAGGGAGGAGAGCGCCCTGCTCTTCGCGAGCTCGCTCAGGTGCTGGCAGGGCTGCGGCAATAGGCGGGGGCCAGGAATGAGTTCTCTAGCGGATATCCCAGCCCTCCCCGCGGCAGCAGAAGCCTTGGACTCCTGGGACTGGATGGAGTGGCTCTTGGCCGCCCATGAACGGCAGCCATGGACTCGACCGGCCGTAAGGACGGTCCACGGGCTTTGCTAACTGTCACTGCTTCCAAGCGGGCTTGTTGCGAGGAATAGGCGCGTTAGTAGATATGACTATCGCGCGATCGGCACGGAGAGCAAGCGCGACGATTTCTTGCTTGAAGTCTCCAAATTTGCATGCCAACACTTGATCAACAAGGAAATCACCCAATGTCATCGGCGGAGGCTCCCAGCCCGGTGAAGCACCAACTGCGTGATAGATCTGTGGCTGAGAACGGTCTGATGGGCATTCCATGACGACTGAGTGTTTGCTGATCTGAAGCATTCTACGGGTTTGGCTCGCTAGCTTATCGCCCGCTACGGAGCCACCAGCAAGGCTCGATACGTCATTCTTAGCCTGAATCAGGACAGCCTTCTGGTCGCTGTTTCCGAATTCATCCTCCCATGTGAGCACGACGCCTATATCAATACCTGTAGATTTTTCGGCTGCTCCAGGGCCTCGATCTGTCGAGGGCACACCTTCGATCCTCAGGTACTGACCGCTAGGACTCCGAATCTCTCTTTTGTACAACCTTCCAAAGAGAGCTGCTGTGTAGGCTGGTTCCTGTTGGAAAGCAGTGCGATCCAATATCGCCGCTGCTTCACGAATCAGTTCCTTCAGCTCTTCCTTTATGACGTCTTCCATTTCCAATCCCCTGCTTCGGTGTGATCGAGGTTCTACGCACAATATGCGATCAATTGTCGTGGTTGGACAAGAGTCAATTGGGAGCCCTTGCAAGATCGTAGCGGGTGGCAACTGCCAATATGGGTTGGTCAGCTACTTCAGCAATGGACGATGGATATCTTCCATTCGATCCAAGACATCCTCCCGCTGCATTAGTCCTACTTCCGGGTCTCCATGCAGACGTACATGTCCCACTCTCTTTCGTATCGGCAGCCAACGCCACACTCATAGCTCCCAAAGTCGTCTGATGGGTTCTCAGATGCCAATTGTCTCAGTGCGCCAATGGAGGCGCTTTGGCACTGCTCGAAGGACTCGTAGTGGCCGTAGATCGCCTTGGAGGCGTCTTCGGCTGCCAGCGACCTCCCTGGAGGGTAGACGAAGGCCGTCCAAGTCGATGGCGGTTTGGCACAGGCCCCGAGCAGGGCGAAGACGGGTAGAACGACGAACGGCAATCTAAGCATGGCCGGATCCTTGGCGTTCATGGGCATCCTATCAGCATCCACCACGCGACAGCATTGCGAACGCATCGGCCAAGTATGACGAACGAAATTCTCTGCCTGCTGAGTGGGTGGCGAAGGGAGGCATCAGATTCCAGTCTTGCTAGTCTGCGCGGGGGGGCGATCAATTCACAGGCGCTGTGACCATCGTTCTGTGAGGGCCGCTCAATCTCGTGGTCGTTTCAAGATCAGCATTAGTGCCAACGTCTTGTGACCCCTAGCCTTCGAAGGGCTTGTGTTGATCGAAGTCAATGGTGCGCGGTATCGTTGCGGTCTGAACTATATGGGGATAGCTGTGTTGAACCACACCGGATTGGCTGACAAGGCTTACAAGCACCTGGCGAAGACAGCGAACGAGACGAGCGATGAAGGTGGTCTCGAAGCCCTGCTCAGCCTTCTTGAAAATTTTGACGATTCTCTCAGTGGCCTTGATGCTCAGGATGAAGTCAAGCGTGAAACGCGCGTTGTCATTATGCAAAGGCTCAATCGGTTTCGTGCTAAAAATGGTTAGGGAATGGGGAGTGAGCGGAAGGCGGGTCTTGGTTTGCCAGCAAGACAGGGTGAAGCAATCCGCGGCCGTTCCTACTTCCGGGATTGTGGTGGGCATGGTGGTCGGTGATCATCGCGAAAGTCACCAGCACGCCTGAGCTGCTGGTTCTCCAGGGCGTGGACCCCGGGGTTGTTTGGTGGGCTACGCCTAGTTTCCAGTGGTTGACCTTGGCCGTGACTATTGCCGCCGCAACCTGGTTCTATGTCAGGGAAAACCGTTATCGCTGAAACCGGGGGAGATCTGAAGTAGCGTCCCCGCTCGCGCGGGGACGTCCGTACTCGACGTAGTCAGGTGCGGATCAACAAACTTTGAAATGCGTCGTGTGACGGGGTTAGCAACTACTGGCAAACGTACTCCGTAGAGCTTTCAAAGAACCTGTCGTAGAAGTCGTTGGGATTGTGGCCAGAGCCGAAGTACACAAGCTCTCTACGGTAGTAGTTGGCGACGCCATAGACTCCAGGCGAGCTACAGGTCGCAGGCATTGCGCCTTGGTAAAATTGACCGCTGAAGGTGTAGTGGGACTCCTCGCAGGAGTAGCCGCCGCCAACGGCTTCGGGATCTGGCCTACAGGTGCCGCCAGCGCCCTTCATATTCTGAAAACCGGTGGATGCGTCGCTCGGGCACGAGCCCAGTCCTTCCGGGCCCCAGTCGCCGTACAAGTAGACGCCGCTCGGCCCATCCACGCCGCCCTGGCAGAAGTTGGTATAGGCCACCGGATAAGGCTGGATGGTTTCCGAATCCACCCATAGCAGGCGGCCCGTTGGCACCCACTGACCGGCGAACGCGCTCTGGGCGAAGCCGACCGACAACAGAGCAAGGGACACGCCCAACATCAGGCGGCGCGGGTTCGAGCGGGCAGTCCTGCAATCGTTTTGCTTTGAGTTCACTTCCATCTCTCCATGAGTAGGGTAGTGCTGCATTGCTCGTGTACGGTCGCAACAGCCCGGCAGAGGTGCAATCGGAAAACCGCTCAGAAGGCTGTAGGTAAAGCCCCACCATGCTTCGGAGCCGAGGCGCCCGTATCTGCTCGATGAAACTCTGTCTGGTGGCGACTGCAGGAGAGGTTCTCAAATGGAGGGACGAGAACAGGGGCATTCCGAAGGGCCGGAAAGGTAAGCGGAGCAGTGCATCGGCCGCCGCCGCTAAGCCTGCCGCGCGTCGGCGCACCGGCGCCCGTTAGTTCTCCTCGTCGTCGGTGCCAACAGAGCTGCGAGCCTCTCATCGGCCGAGCTAGGGCGGGGGGCTGCTTGGGATGCTTTTGGTGCCGCAGGCAATACTGCAGAGGTCCGCCGCGAGCGCTCCCACCAGTCCTCAAGATCGGCCGGGTGAATCCGATCCGACTTGGCACTAGATCCTAGTCGGATAGAGGTGAGTTGCCCTCCATCGATGGCTCTGCGAATGGTCTTGGGCGAGCAGGCGCTTCGTTCTGCTGCCTCGGCCAGCGTCATCAGCTTTCCAGACAGGGCCATTAGCGTTTCCCGTTGCGTTGGTCGTAGCGGCGCAGCCGCGCTAATGCCTCCTCCATCTGAGGAGACGTAGGGACAATGGAGGGCGACGCGCCGGCCGCCACGTTGGATTTCCAGCCGCTGGAGCTGTGGATTGCCCTGTACAGCTCGTTCTTCTCGTAGAGCTTCTTGCCCATGAACTGTCTAGGCGAGAGGTCGTACTCTCCGGCCTTCGTATTGAACTGACTGAGTGACACCCCACAGTAGTGCGCTGCCTCTTCCACGGTCAGCCAGTCTTTGCCGGAAAGGTCGATCCGCAGGGTGATCAGCTGCTGCCTCAAGAGGGCGATCTCCTGCTCAAGCGGCAGCGCGGCTGGCAACTCGTCCATGGCTTCTCCTTGGTCTGTAGCCGAGAGTAGCGCCCTGGGGCATGATCGGCACTGGCTACTCTGAGACGTCCGATGAATGGGGAAGTGCTGTCGCGCGCTGAAGTCGAAGAGATCACTCGAACCCCGATCAGGGTGCGGCAGTTGGCGTTCTTTACGCAGAACCGAATCCCTCATTACGTCAACGAGTACAACCGGGTGATCGTGCTGCGCAAGGTAGTAGGAGCGCCAGAATCGCCCGACGCGCCTAGGCCAGTGTGGCGGTCCAACAAGGAGATTTGAAATGTCTGAGAAGCTCTGCCTCACAAAGGATGAGATCAAAGCCCTGACGCGCACGCCCATGAAGGCCCGTCAGCTGCAGTTCCTTCGCCAGAACGGAATCCGGCACTACATCGACGGGCACGGGTGGCCGGTGGTCCTGCGGGCCGCAGTGGGGATCATCGAACCGGCTCCGGTGGCCAAGGTGCTTGAGTGGCGATCCAACAAGGAAGTGCCTGACCTCGGCTGAAGTGCCGTCAATCAAACGGATTTCAAACCCATAACACGATAGGGAGAGGCATCAGCCTTTCTGCTATGCCGGCGCAATGCCGGCTCCCTACCGACTAGGAGCCTATCGTGTTCATCGAACGATCCAATTCCCCTCTCGAGTACCTAGCCGCCTTCGCGGTCGTCTTCATGGCTGGCTTCTTGACGAGCCAGCTCAGGTGAATCGCCAGAGGGGAGCTTCAAGCTCCCCTCCCTCCTGAAACTTGGTTCCGGGTCAGAGAAATTTGGTTCCTTTTGGCGCCATATCGATGGCAGGCTCTCTCTGGCCCATTGAAATCAATGACTTGCGAATTAGTTGAGTAAAAGTTCACTACCGCTAGCGCGCTCCCCAGCTCGATCTTGGCTGCCTAAGCTCTCCTCTTCGCAACCAGCTGAGGATCAGGAAATGCCGCTCGCTAGCAACAAACCGCTCTGTGTAATTACCCGTGAAGAGGCACAGAGGCGCCTCGGGCTCGGCCGTTCCACTTTCTACGCGTTCTCCAATGAGAACTCGCCCTCGTACAAGCCGTCCTTCCCCAAGCGTGTTCGTCAGGGCGGCCTGGTGGGTTTCATTGAGCACGAGGTGGATGACTACGTTCGTAGCCTCATGCAGGCGCGGGAGGTGAGCCGCTAGGGAGCTCTAACTTTCCCGACTAGTGAGCCGGTTTGGTTCCTAGTGAGACCGGATTCGCGTGGCGTTCCCTGTAAATGGCGACTAACTGCCAGCAGGAATGAACGTTGTTATCAACGAACAGAGTTATCAACGAACAGAATTGGAAGAAATTACATGGGTATCGCAGCAAACAGCGTTTCAATGACGCGGCGAACGTATCTCTGGAACGAAGACGGCAGGCCCGTCATCACCGGTGAGCAGACCGCGATCTATGCCGTGAAGAAGGTCGTAGACATGATGGCAAGGCTGATGCGCAGTAAAGGTGACCTCTTCAAGGTGGGCGCCACGGGTCTCGTCTTGCAGGATGATCTGGCTCAGCAGTTCCGGACCTGCCTGAAGGCTGACTTGGCCAAGATCGCGCGGCACTTCCCTGCCCATCGCCACAGCCCGCTCTTCACCATCTTCAAGCGCTTCAGCGCGCCCGTACGCTTCAAGTGCAGTGGGAAGCTCTTCCCAGAGGATGTTGCTCCCCTCAATGCTGCCGTGGCAAAAATGCGCGCATTCTCTAAGGGCGCCGCATTGGGGCCTGCGTTAGCGAACATGCGTCGCGCTGAGCGCAAGAACCGCAGCAGCACCCGCGAGCTGCTGCATCAGTTGCGCCAGGGCTACTCCAAGTTGCTGATCATTCGATTGGACTTGGGCTACTTCTCGAAGATCCTGACGGATTTCGGCTTCTGCGCTCAGGATCTACCGATCAATGAGGTGAAGCGCCATCGCGATGCATTCGTTGCCTACCTCCGCAGCGGGCCGTACTCGAAGCACCTCGCCGGATACATCTGGCGCCTTGAGTGCGGCCTGGAGAAGGGCAGTCACTTCCACATGGCCATCTTCTTCGACGGCCAGGCGCTGGCCAAGGACATTAGTATCGCCGACGCCTTAGGGCACTACTGGAAGAATCGTGCCTCGGGTGGTCACGGTATGTATTTCAGCTGCAACAAGAACAAGGAAGCGTACGAGCGCTGCGGGATCGGTATGGTTGCACGTACTGACGATACGGCCTGGGCCAACGTGGAGGAGGCAATGTTCTACCTCACCAAACAGGACTACTACCTCCGGTTCCGCCCCGCCAAGGGCGTTCGGACGTTTGGTTCCGGGGGGCCGTACGGTGGCGTCCAGCCCGTTGAGTAGGCAATGCAACGCTGGCCCCCTCGGGGGTCAGCGGTCATTTTGCTGAACTCAACTGAGATACCAACGCTAACATCGCCGGTCGCTTTTTCAGCCTTGCAAGCCAATCGGTCTGATTTGAGCCCATGTCGTGATCCTTCCCGAACGCCTGGGCTTGAATCTCAAGAGCTGCAATTGTCCTAAAAGCGCTTTTGGCATGGTGCGATTTCAACTTCGCTGCTATCGCGTCCAGCTTCTCAGCGAGGTTGGCTGCCTTGGAGTCCCCCCCTCTTTTCCCTGCTCGAGCTGGCCGGTCGACTTTGCTTGCTTGAAACCGGCCTTCGCGTACGCCTCGGTGATACGCCAGCGAATTGCTCGCCTGAAGCAGATGGAACCACGCGTCCTCCAAGCTGCCTTCTGCATGATGAGCTTTGGCCTGCCTCAAGTGATCTTCCACGAAGTCCACGTTCTTCGGGGACAGCTCAATCAGCTCCGAATCACCTGCGCCCCCGATGCCCGTGAAGCTTCCTTCCAGCTTGTTCAAGGCAGTGAAGTGGGATTTTTCGACCACGAACTCCGATGTCCACCCCCGGCTCTCCAGGTACTCAAAATCACTCAGTTCGGGCTTTCTTGCCACAATCAGTCTCCTTTGACTCTTGCAGAATAGTCTCTTCACGCCAGAAGCATTGGCAAGCCCATTCGGCATCCAGCCAAGAGACAAGTGAGTCGCTTTGTGAGTCTAAAGTGGATGTTGTTGGATATAAGTCAACTAATATCAACAACTTACGTAGCTGATGTGGTTGCTGGTGGGCCACCACTTCAACATGCCGTGTTGCCACATCTGTGGACGAAAAGCATGTTGCCAAGCCCTTGAGGGCATCTTCCACTTCCTCCATCAAGTGAAGCAACCGCTTGCCGATACGGGCGGCGGTGGTTTGGATCAGCCCGACATTCCATCCGCAGGTCAGCGGCTAGCCTGCAGCGCGTTGTTGGAGAGCCTGGGGCAAGGGTTAGACGATTTCAGTACCCAGCTGTCTGCCAAGACGGCTGGCGGTGCGGCGGTGGCGCTCTCCCCGGCGCTGAATACCTGCCCGTTCTGGCTAGAATGCCGATCCCCCGATCCCTGCAGTGAAGAATGGCCGCCATGGACAAGCTTGAGCTCCTGCGGGTGCTTGAGAACGCGTCGACATCAAACAAGCAGGTCTTCGGGGCTGCATGCCTGTACCAGTACTGCGCTGCGAAAGGACTCCAGCACTGTCCATCCGTTCTCGAACTGATAGGTCATCTGAGGTCCATTTCCGCGTCTGACAATCTGCCTGGATGGGCGGCGGGAGGGGCCGTTCTTCGGCTGAGTGGACGAGGGGATGCCCTCCCTGCCGACGTCGAGAGCCTGTTGACCGAGGAAGAGGCGGTCGAATTTGGGATGCTGGTCGAATGCGTGGTCGAGATCGGCATCGTGGATATGTTCGGGGATCGCACCGCCCTGCCCATGCAATTTGCCCGACGGACCATCGAGATGCTGGAGCGAGCAGGGATACAGGTTCCAGATCCATCCGTGGAATAGGGGCCGTGGTCGTCAACTCATATTGACGGCGTCAACGACGAAGGGGGGTCTCCAAGGGTGGAGTCGGCATCGCCTATCAGTCAGTACCGCTGAAACACGGATGATCGGATGGCAAGGGTTTTGAAGTGCCCGGTCTGCCATGGCGAGGTGCCCCGCAGCGCGGTTTAGCGCCGGCTGAAAGCCGCCAAATCGTTGCAGCTGGGCATCCATTGCGCTTCATCGCGGTGAACCTCAGGGAGCTCATTGCCAATTGCTAGAATTCGCGACCGTTCTATCGTGAGTTTCAGCGTCATGTCTATTCGTACCGGCCTGCTGCCGGGGGTTGCACTGTTGATCCTGCTGTTCACCGGTTGCGCCACTACACGGGAAGCCGATGTGGTTGAGCCAGGATGCCGGATGCTCCCCACTACCCTCCGCTTCATTGATTCGAGGATAGGCGGCGCGCGCTTGGAGCAGGATTGGTCCGCATGTTATTTCGAGGGGACCGCCAGTAGCCAGAAGGTTGCAGACGACCAGAAGAACGTACTTGCCGCACTGGCTTCGTCCCGCTGCGGCGCCACGATCGTGAAGGACGCGCCAGACCCTGCTGCGAAGGAACGGGCAGAACAGGGGAAGGGCGTGCAAATGCGCATGCGCTTGGTCCAGAGCGCGCCGGATAACCGCTGCAGCCTGGGTGGCGCCGTCGGGCCTGATCTTGCAGGCGACGAGTACGAGATACAGGTAACGGCACAGCAGCCAGGCCGTTATCCAGCTGCTGCATACAGGCAGGATCGCGAAGGGCAAACCGTGGTAATCGTACTGCTGGACGATCAGTTTGAATTGATCGGGGCGGTCGTTGAGACATCCAGCGGATACGAGGACTTCGATGAGGCGGCCCTGACGGCGGCGCGCGAGTGGCGCTTCAAGGGTCGTACCTCCCGGCCCGGGACAGTTTTCGTCCGTTTGCCATTCGACTTCAAGAAGAACTAGACGTCCTATCGCGCAGCGCAGTCCTTGGACTGTGGCAGAGATAGAAATTCGTCAGAATTTCAGAGAATGATTTCGTATACCGTTGCGTGCTCGAAAAGCTGCGCGAAGAGTCCCGACACGGGCCAATGGTATCCGTAGTAGCGCGGCGCCGGCCATTGACCCTGAAGACGTTCCTGATCCTGGCGGCCGTGGTGGCCGCGATGCTCTACCTGCCGAAGCTGATCGTCGCGCTGTTGCCCTAAGCACCGCCTGCCGGGGGCAGTGCGGCCGTCCAGACGGCCAGACGGAAGCCGGCGCCAGAGCGGGTCAGCGCACGTTGCAGATGCACTGCCCCACCCATGGCGCCCGCAGTTTTCCAGGAAGAATCAGGTCGGCGCGAAACCGCGTGCGCTCTTCTTTTCATTCTTCTCTGCCTTCTTTTCCTTGGCAGTCTTGGCAGGCTTCTTCTTCTGCTCTTTCTGCTTGTCCATACCCTTGGCCATTGCAGTGTTCTCCGGTGGTTGTGGGGCGGAGCATGGCACATCTGGTGGCGCCCACGCGCGTTCCCGTGGCCGGTCGTTGGGGCCCGGTGGGGCGGCACCCGTGCCCTGGCCACCGACGGCCCAGCGCGGCGCGCCCCGGATGGGTGCAGAATGGCCCCCTATCGTCGAGCGCCGCGTCCATGACCATCCCCCAGATGGATGATGTTTTTCACCAGATCGTCGAGCTGTCCCTGGACTCCATCAAGGAGGTTTCACTGGACGGCACGGTCAGGTTCGTCAACGCCCACGGGCTGGCCCGGGTGGCGGCGGAGAATGCCGAACATGTGATCGGCGCGCCGTGGGCGTCGCTGTGGCCGCCCGAGGAGGGCCACAAGGTGGCCGATGCCCTGGCCGCCGCCGCGCGCGGCGAGCGCCGCCAGTTCGAGGCCCAATGCCTGACGCCCGCCGGCGAGCACCGGTTCTGGCTGGTGTCCACCAGCCCGCTGCGCGACGCGCAGGGCGCGGTGCGTGGGCTGCTGGCGGTCAACCGCGATGTCACCGCCCGGCATCGCGCCGAGGCCGCGCTGCGCACCCTTACCGCAGCACTGCGCGAGCATGCCCCGTCGATGGTCGGGACGGTGTTCACCGACGAGCTCAACGAACAGTTGGCCACCGCCCAGCAGCGCAGCAGTGAGCTGCAGGGGGAGCTGGACATCGCACGGGTGGCCCAGCGCGTGGCCGAGACCGTGGCCGCGCAGGCACAGAAGGGCGACGCGGTCGGGCAGCTGCTGGCCGGCACCGTGCACGACCTCAACAACGTGCTGCACGTGGCCGGTACGGCCATCGAGATGGTGCGCACGCACGGCGAGCTGGTGGAGCGCGATGCCAGCCTGCTGCAGATGGCCGACCGGGCAGTGCAGCAAGGCGCGGCGATGTCGCAGCGGTTGCTGGGGTTCGCCCGCCACCACCCGTATCGGCCGCAATTGGTGGACGTGGCGGGGATGATGGAGGAGCTGTTGCCGCTGCTGCAGCAGGCCGCCGGCGCCACCATTGCGCTGGCCTACCGCCCGCAGATCGCCCAGGCGCTGGTCCAGGTCGACCCGCACAGCCTGGAACGGGCGGTGATGAACCTGGTCATCAATGCGCGCGATGCCTGTGGCGAGCGCGGCAAGGTCACCGTGGTGCTGGGCGAGCGGCACGTGGATGAGGTGCCCGTGGACGAGCCGCACGCGCCGGGTACGTACATCGTGCTGAGCGTGCAGGACGACGGGCCGGGCATCGCGCCGGAGGTGCGCAAGCGCCTGTTCGAAGCCTACTTCACCACCAAGCCGGCCGGTATGGGCACCGGGCTGGGGCTGGCCCAGATCCGGGCCGCGGTGCGCCAGGCCGACGGTTTCGTCGAGATCGACTCGGTCCCGGGCGAGGGCGCCTGTTTCACCCTCGGATTCCCGCGCGCACCGCGCGCATGACCTCCGCGCCGCATTGAGCGGCCACGGTGCCGGTTGCATGAACCGGCGCGGGTGCCTAGGTGGGGCGCTGCAGATGCACCTCATCCGTGCCCGCGCCCGGTGCCTGGGGGATGTCCCCCACGACGGGTATCAGCCCGTGTTGCACGCGCCGCACAAAGTCGGCGAAGCGCGCGCCGGAAATAGCCTGGCGGTTGTTGCACCGGTCGCAGGTGAGCACGGCCGCACCATGGGCCACGTTGACCAGGCCCGGCGCGCCGGACAGGCTGAGGAGCGCGTGGCACTGCAGACATTGCGCACGCACGAACGCCAATCGGTTCAGCGCCTGCGGATCGTCCTGGCTGGCATCACCGATCACGTCCAGCAGGTAAAACAGGCCTGTGTTGGGCATCCGCTTGGTTCCTCGACGATGCAGCCTGAGGGTACTGCCGGAGCCGATCAAGGTCGGGTGAATTCCCGTGCGGCCGTCACGCGGTGCATTGCTCTCCCGCGTAGCGTGTTCAGAACCGGTAGCCCACCTCTGCACCGATGATCCGCGGCCGATCGACCGGCCCGTACACGTTGCCGTCGCGGCCGAAGGCCAGGTTGTCGAAGATGAGTCCGTTGATGCGGCGCTTGTTGGTGAGGTTGTCGACGTACACGCGCGTGGTCCACGGTCCGGTCTCGTAGCCCAGTTGCACCCCGATGATCGCCACCGCCGGTTGGAACGCCCGGTTGCGCTCGTCCAGCGCCATGCGTCCGTTGAAGGCCGATTCCACCCGCGCGAACACGCCGGAACGGTGCTGGTAACGCGCGGCCAGGTAGGCGGTGTACTGCGGGGTGAGCTTGACCTTGTTGCCGGCCAGGCTCTGGTTCTCGCCCACCAGCAGTTTGCGGTACTGCGCATCCACGTAGCCGGCGTTGGCGGTCAGCGTCAGTCCCGGCAGCGCCTGCAGCACGCCTTCCAGTTCCACCCCGCGCGAGCGGATGGACGCATCCGAGCCGACGTAGTCCGATGAGATCGGGCGGCCGTTGGCATCGGTGGCCAGCTGGATCTCCTGCCAGTTGTTGGACTCGATCTGGAACACCGCACCGCCGATGTGCCCACGCCCGCCCAGCACGTTCATTTTGAAGCCCGCTTCATGGCTCCACATCATTTCCGATTCGTAGCGCAGCACCTTGTCGTTCACCACGTCGTTCTGCGCGGCGGCCAGGTTGAAGCCGCCGGGAATGTACCCCTTGGCCGAGGCCGCGTAGAACGACAACGTGTCCGAGGCGTCGTAGCGCAGCGACACCCGGGGCAGGGTGGCGGTGAAGGTATGCGACAGTTCGGCGTCGCGGTAAAACACCAATCCGCCCGGGCCCAGGTCCAGTTCGCCCGCGCTCTGGCGGGTGGAACGTCTGGCCTGTTCGTAGCGCAGGCCGAGACTGGCGGTGAGTTTTGGCAGGGCCGGCGGGGTATAGCTGAGCGTGCCGAACACGCTGTAGTCCTGCCCGTCCGACCCCTGCAGCGGCGCCAGCACGTAGCTTTCCAGCCCGCGCGGCGGGGGTCCGACCCGCGTGCCCAGCACCGAATCCTTGTTCACCCGGTAGGTGGACACGCCGCCGATCCAGGTCAACGGCTGGTCATCGAGCGAGCTGAAGCGCAGCTCGCCATTCCAGTTGCGCTGGGCGTCGTGGATGCGGCCGGCCAGCGCCGGGGTGTGGGTCATGTCGAAGTCGTAGCCGCCGGACGTGTCGCGCTGCTCGCGGTAGGACACCGCCGCGTCCATCGTGCCGCGCGCAAGCTGCCACTGCGCGCTGGCACCGGCCACGTTCTCGGTCTTGCTGGTGCGCTTGGGCGCGTCGTTGATGTAGGTAAAGTCGCCGGCGTGGCGGCCGCCGTTGTACAGGTCGGCGTAGCGGCGGTTGTACAGGCCCACGTCCAGCGGCAGGTATTCGTATTCGAACATCCCCGGCGCGCGCGTGCCCAGGTGGTAGGCGATGGCGTTGATGGACAGCGTGTCGGTGGGTTCCCAACGCAGCTTGCCCTGCAGATAGGTTTCCTTGACCTTGCCCGCGATGCCGTCGAACGGGGTCAGGTTCTTCAGGTGGCTGTCCTCGTCGGAGGCCATGAACGCCAGCGAGCCGAACAGGCGGTTGCTGCTGCCCAGTGCACCGCCCAGAAAGCCATCCACGCTGGTGCCGTGGCCATTGCCGAAGTGGGTGGCGCGCAGGTTGACCTCGCCTTCGGTAGTGGCCGATGGCGCGCGCGTGCGCACCAGCACCAGCCCCGATTCGCTGTTGGCACCGTACAGCGTGCCCTGCGGCCCGCGCAGGATCTCGACCGACGCGACGTGGTTGAGCACCGCGTTGCTGAGTTCGCGGAACGGGATGCCGTCGATGTAGACCGAGGCGCGGTTGACCAGGAACGGATTGGACTCGATGCCGCGGATGGAAATGAACATGTCGCTGAGCTGGCCCATCACGTTGAACTTCACGTTGGGGGCAAGCTTGTCCAGGTCGCGGAACTCGGTGACGTTGGCCTGCTGCAAGGCGTCGCGGTCCAGCACGGTCACCGAGATGTCGCTGCGCAGGTACGGCGTATCGCGCTTGCTGCCGGTGACCACGATGCCGTCCAGCTCGGTGGCCCTGGCGGCAGTGGGCGCGTCCTGCGCGTGGGCAGGGCTGGCCTGCAGGGACGGGAGTGCCACAGCGAGGGCGGCGGCAAGTACGGCGTGCTTCACAGAACCCCTGGATGGCGGTGACAGGCACCGCGATGCGAATGATCCGGCAATGTTATGGTGTAACAATTAGCGGCCGCCGCTCCATTCCTGCGCGGACTGCTCCAGAACCGGATTTCTGCCGATGTCGTCGCTGCGCGCTGCCGCCGAACCGATCCCCCCGCGCCTTCTCGAGGACGGCGGCGGGCTGCGGCCGGACGCGTGTATCCGCAACGCCGACGGCAGCGTCCTGCTGGTCCGCCAGCCCTTCGCCGCTGCCGAGGGACGCATGGGCGACGGCACCGGCCTCCGCATCGGGCTGCTGGTGGGCGGGGGTGGCCTGCTTTACCAGCGCACCGCGCTGGGCACCATCGACGGTCGCTGGCGGGTGGGCGAAACCAACGTGGCCCTGCCGGGCTGCCCCGGCGAGTACCGCAGCCCGGCGCTGGACCTGCTTGGGCTGGTGGTCGACCTGCCGCGTTTCAGGCTCGAGCCCGCCGTGCCGGGGATGGCCGACCTTGAGCACGCCGCCGCCCGCCTGCACGCCGACCCGGTGGTGGCCGCGGTGCTGCATGCGTTGTGGCAGTGCGCCGATGCGAACGCCTGCTCGACGGCATTTTTCGACCACGGGGTGGACATCGTGCTGCGCCGCCTGGCCAGTGTCGGTGCGCCGTTGCCCGCGCGTCGCCCACCGGCACGCCCGTTGCCCCGCGCGGAGATGGCGCGCGTGCAGGCGTTCATCGAACATCACCTGGGCGAGGACATCAGCGTGGCCCGCATGGCACGCGAAGTGGCGCGGGATGCTAGCGGCTTCAGCCGTGGCTTCACCCAGGCCAGTGGCATGACGCCCTACGCCTACCTCACCTGGCGCCGTATGGAAGCGGCCAAGCAGATGCTGCAGGCCGGGCAGCCGGTGACCGGCATTGCCTTGGCAGTGGGCTACGCCAACCCGGGCAAGTTCGCCGCCGCGTTCCGGCGGGTGGTGGGCCAGGCACCCAGCGCGTGGCGGCGCTAGCCCGCTTCGTCGGCAGGCGATCCAGCGCGGCAGGCGGCCACCAGGTGGGCAACCGCCTCGGCCAGCATCGGCCGGGCCAGGTGGTAGCCCTGTGCCTCGTCGCATCCCCACAGGCGCAGCAGCGACAGCTCCGCCTCGTTTTCCACGCCTTCGGCCACTGTGCGGTAGCCCAGTTGCCGCGCAAGCTTGATGATCGCCTCCACTTTCAATCGCGCGGTGCGTGACTGGGCCATGCCAGTGACCAGGCTGCGATCGATCTTGATCAGCGAAATGGGCAGTTCGCTGAGGTAACTGAAGTTGCTGTAGCCGCTGCCGAAGTCGTCGATGGCGATGCGGATGCCGGCCGCGGCCATCGCGCGCAGTTGCGGCAGCGCCGACGGATGGCCCTGCAGCCATTCGCCCTCGGTGATTTCCACTTCCAGCAACGACGCCGGCACGTGGTGTGCGGCCATCTGCGAGGACAGCATGTCCCACAGGCCGGCATCATCGAAGTCACGCGCCGACAGGTTCAGTGAGAGGCAGAAGCCGGGCAACGTGTGTTGCCAGCGCGCCAGTTGGGCCAGGGCATGGTCCACCACCCAGCGGCTCATCGCCGGCATCAGCGCGGTGCGCTCCAGCACGGGAATGAACTCACCCGGCCCGACCGGCCCAAGCATCGGGTGCACCCAGCGCAGCAGCGCTTCGGCGGCGACCGGCAGGCCGTCGCACAGCGCGAAGCGGGGTTGATAGACCAGGTTGAACTGATGCTGCGCCAGGCCGCGCGCCGCGTCGGAGGCCAGCCGGTAGCGGCGGCGCAGGCGCGTATCGCGGTCTTCCGAATACCAGCAACGGCCCGCATCGGTCTGGATGGCGTGGTTCATCGCCACCAGGCATTTGCGGATCACATCGCCGGTGTCCACCGGCGTGGCCTGGAAATCGCAGACGCCAGCATGGAACTGCGGCGACATCGGGATGCTGCCGGCCAGCAACGGCCGCCGCAGGCGCTCACGCAGGCGATCGAGCAGCGCGTCCACCTGCGCGTGGTCCTGGTCGCTGAGCACGAACGCGAAGCGGCTCACGCCCACGTGGTAGGCCGCCGCCTGGTCCTGCAATACGTGCTGCACGCGCAGGGCGGCCTGTCGCAGCAGGGTTTCCACCGGCTTCATGCCCAACGCCTGGCCGGCGTCGTTGGCGCTGTGCACGTCGAACACATCCAGCATCACCGCGGTGAAGCGCCCGCCGTCGCCGCGCCGTGTCAGCAGGTCCAGATCGGCCTGGAACTGCTGGCGGTTGGGCAGCCCGGTGACCTGCTCGCGGCGGCCCATCGACACCTTCAGTTCCATCTGCGCCATCACCACCCGCGCCAGGGTCTGCAGTTGCTGGGTTTCCAGGGGCGACAGCACCCGCGGCACACGGTCCATCAGGCACAGCGTGCCCAGCGCCATCCCGGCCTTGGTCACCAGCGGTGCGCCGGCATAGAAGCGCAGCTGCTCTGGCCCGGTGACCAATGGGTTGTTGGCAAAGCGCGGATCTTCGCGCAGGTCGGCCACCTGCATCACCTGGTCGGATTGGATCGCCCAGGCGCACACCGAGGCGTGCCGGTCGGTGCGATCCAGCGCCAGCCCGACGCGCGAGATGAAGCGCTGGCTGTCGGCATCGAGGATGGAGATCAGCGCGATCGGAACGCCGAAGGTGAAGGCCGCAAGCTCGGTGATCGGGTCCAGTGATTTCCCCAGCGCAGGGTCCATAACGTTCAGGGCTTCGATCAACGCCACCCGGTCACTATCGTCGCTTCTGTCCCACATGCACTGCGCCTGTCGTCCCCTGCCTTGCCGCTACTATCCCGCGCGGCGTGCGCAACGCCCGTGAAGTGCAGGGCAGCGTGGGGCACACGCATGAAGCGTTCACGATGGATCACCCCCGCATGGCCCGCGCCAGCACCTCGAACACGCGCGTGTCCTGTGCCTGCGCGGCATTGAAGCGCAGGAAGCCGGTCGCACCCAGCGACGGGCTGAACGCATTGCCGGGCGCCAGCACCACGCCGTCGGCCAGGCTGCGCTGCGCAATGGCTGCAGCGTCCAGGCCATCGGGCAAACGGCACCACAGCAACATGCCCGCCTGCGGCACGATCCAGGGCTGGATGCCGAGCGTGGCAAGGCGGTCCAGGGTGACCTCGCGCGCGGCGGCCAGGCGCGTGCGCACGGTCTCCACGTGGCGGCGGTAGCCGCTGTCGGTGAGTGCGGTGAGCAGGATGTCGGCGGCCAGGCGACCGCCGCCGAAACTGGTGGCGATCTTCAGGTCGGCAAGGGCGTCGATCCACTCCGGTCGCGCGGCGATGAAACCGCATCGCACCGCAGCAGACAGCGTCTTGGAAAAGCTGCCGATCTGGATCACCCGCGACAACCCGTCGAAGGCGGCCAGCCGTGGCGCGGGGCTGTGTTCGAAATCCGCAAACAGGTCGTCTTCGACGATCACCAGGTCGCTGCCTTCGGCCAGCGTCAGCAGGCGGTGTGCGGTCACCGGCGAGAGCACCGCCCCGGTCGGGTTGTGCAGGCCCGAATTGGTGATGTACAGCCGCGGCGAATGCGCCTGCAGCGCCGCACCGAACGCCTCCACGTCGGGCCCGTTGGGCGTGTACGGAATGCCCACCACCTGCACCCGGTGTGCCTTGAGCAGGGCCAGGAAATTGAAATAGCAGGGGTCATCGACCAGCACGGTGTCGCCGGGCTGCAGCAGGAAGCGGCAGATCAGGTCGATGGCATGCGAGCCCGACTCGGCCAGCAGGATCTGCTCCGGTGCTGCGTCCACCCCTTGGCCGGCCAGCCGCCGTGCCAGCAGCTGGCGCAGCGGCGGCAGGCCCAACGGGCTGGCGTAGTCGGCCAGGGACGTCGCCGATGCGCGGGCCGCGCTGCGCAGGCCACGGCGAATGCCCTCGACGTACATCCAGTCTTCGGGCAACCAACCGCAGCCCGGCTTTAGCACGCGCGCATCGTGTTCCAGCGATTGCCGGGCCAGCCAGAGCGGGTCGACCTGGCGGTCGCGGGGCGGGTCGATGCCGCTCAGCGCCAGCGGTGCCACCGGTCCGTTGACGTGGAATCCTGCGCCGGGCCGTGAACTGATGACGCCTTCGGCCACCAGCCGTGCGTACGCTTCCACCACCGTGGACACAGACACCTGCAGGGCCTTGGCCTGGGCGCGCACCGACGGCAGGCGCATGCCCGGCACGTAGCTGCGGGCGTTGATGCGGGCGCGCACGCTGGCCATCACGGCGGCGATGCGGGTAGGGGGAAGCTCCATGCCACGGGGTCCGTACTGGGGGTGGGGGCATAACAGTTTGGTGAAAGTGTACTGGACTGTGTCTGGGGCCGGCAGGCGACGCGTGGTCCACTGGTGGCCACTCTCAGGAACACCAGAATGGACACCACCACCCGGGGCTGGATCAACGGATTCATCGGCGTACTGATCTTCGCCGGCTCACTGCCCGCCACGCGCGTGGCGGTCGCCGACATCGATCCGACCTTGCTGACCGCCGCGCGCGCCAGCATCGCCGCCCTGATCGCCGCGGCGATGCTGCTGGTGCTGCGCCAACCGCGCCCGGCACGCACCGCGGTGGCGTCATTGCTGGTGGTGGCGCTGGGCGTGGTGGTGGGGTTCCCGCTGCTCACCGCGTTGGCCCTGCAGCATGTGTCCTCGGCGCACTCGATCGTGTTCCTGGGCCTGCTGCCGCTGAGCACGGCGGTGTTCGGCGTGCTGCGCGGCGGCGAACGGCTGCGCCCGGCGTTCTGGGGGTTTTCGCTGCTGGGCAGTGCCTCGGTTGCCGGCTACGCGCTGCTCGGCGGCGGTGCTGCGTCGTTGCAGGGCGACCTGCTGATGCTGGCGGCGGTGGTGGTGTGCGGGCTGGGCTATGCCGAAGGGGCGCGGCTGTCGCGCACGCTGGGTGGGTGGCAGGTGATCAGCTGGGCGCTGCTGCTGGCGATGCCGCTGATGGTGCCGCTGATGTGGCTGCGCTGGCCGCCCACGTTGGCCACCATCGGCGCGCCGGCCTGGTGGAGCCTGGCCTACGTGTCAGTGTTCAGCATGCTGGTCGGCTTCATGTTCTGGTATCGCGGGCTGGCCCAGGGAGGCATCGCCGCAGTGGGCCAGCTGCAGTTGCTGCAGCCGTTCTTCGGGCTGGGCCTGGCGGCCCTGCTGCTGCACGAACAGGTGAGCTGGACGATGCTGGCGGTCACCGTGTGTGCGGTGAGCTGCGTGGCCGGGGCCCGTCGGTTTGCCCGCTGAGCTGCGGCCGGGCGTAGGGCTCTAAAGCCCCATGCCACCCACCGGCTCGGTCTCGAAGCGTTCGCCGAACCCGGTGATATGCGGCCGGGCCTTGGCGATCGCGGCCTGTACCGCAGGCAGTGCCAGCGACGCGCGATGGTGGTCCTGGCTGTCCCACACCTCGGTGATCCACAGCGCGTCGGCATCGGTGGGATCGCGGGCCACCACGTAGCTGCGGCAACCGGGCATGGCATCGGTGCCTTCCTGCAGGATCGCGATGACCGCGTCGCGCTGCCCGGGTGCGATCAACATCCTGCCAATCAAGCCGTACATACCTGCCACCTGCCACGAGGAATCAGCCGGCATCGTGCGCGCGGCGCGCGGCGGTGGTCAACCGGCGTTTGAGCCGGCCCCGGCGCTGCGCTATCCTGCGCGCCGCCTTTGCCCGCCCCGCTGGATTGTGATGACCCCACCCTGATACCGCGTTGACCACGCGCCCGTGCCACTGCCGGGTTCCAGGGAGTGTCCTGTCTTCATCACACAGCGCGCCGTGCGTATCGCCGGTGCGCGGAGTCTGCCCATGTCTGTTTCCTACCCGCTGCGCCAGCAATGGCTCGGCAATATCCGCGGTGACCTGCTGTCCGGTACCGTGGTCGCGCTGGCCCTGATCCCCGAGGCGATCGCGTTTTCGATCATCGCCGGGGTCGACCCCAAGGTGGGGCTGTACGCCTCGTTCTGCATCGCGGTGGTCACTGCCATCGCCGGCGGTCGCCCGGGCATGATTTCGGCGGCCACCGGTGCGATGGCGCTGGTGATGGTGGACCTGGTCAAGGACCACGGCCTGCAGTATCTGCTGGCGGCCACCATTCTGGCCGGGCTGCTGCAGGTGCTGGCGGGGGCGTTGAAACTCGGCGTGCTGATGCGCTTCGTGTCGCGCTCGGTGATCACCGGGTTCGTCAACGCGCTGGCGATCCTGATCTTCCTGGCGCAGATGCCGGAACTGATCGGGCGCTCCTGGCACGTGTGGGCCGTCTGTGCGGCCGGGCTGGCCATCATCTACCTGCTGCCGCGGGTGACGCGCGCGGTGCCTTCGCCGCTGGTGGCGATCGTGGTGCTCACCGCGCTGTCGATCGGCCTGCACTGGGACGTGCGCACCGTGGGCGACATGGGCGCGCTGCCCGACAGCCTGCCGGTGTTCCTGTTCCCCGACGTGCCGCTCACCTGGGACACGCTGCGCCTGCTGCTGCCGGTGTCGGCCACGCTGGCGGTGGTGGGCCTGCTGGAGTCGATGATGACCGCGCAGATCGTGGAGGACATGACCGACACGCCCAGCCAGCGCAACCGCGAGTGCGCCGGGCAGGGCTTGGCCAACATCACCGCCGGGTTGTTCGGCGGCATGGGTGGCTGCGCGATGATCGGCCAGTCGGTGATCAACGTGTCGTCCGGCGGGCGCGGGCGGCTGTCGTGCCTGGTGGCCGGCGTGCTGCTGTTGCTGCTGGTGGTGTACGGCGCCGAGTGGGTGCGGCAGATCCCCATGGCCGCGCTGGTCGCGGTGATGGTGATGGTCAGCATCGGCACGTTCCATTGGCGCTCCTTCCAGGAACTGCGCCAGCACCCGAAGAGCTCCTCGGTGGTGATGATCGCCACCGTGGTGGTGACCGTGGCCACCCACGACCTGGCCAAGGGCGTGCTGACCGGGGTGTTGCTGTCGGCGCTGTTCTTCGCCCGGAAGGTAGGGCGCATGCTGCAGGTGGGCGATACGGTGCTGGCCGACGGCACCCGCGTGTACACGGTCAGCGGCCAGGTGTTCTTCGCCTCGGCCGGGCAGTTCGCGGCCAGTATCGACTTGCAGCAGGTGCCGGGGCGGGTGGTGATCGACCTGGCCAATGCGCACTTCTGGGACCTCAGTGCCGTGGCGGCGCTGGAGCGGGTGGTGGACAAGCTGCGCGCCCATGGCGCCGAGGTGGAGGTGCGCGGGCTCAACGCGGCCAGCCAGACCCTGGTCGAGCGCGTGGGGCGTTCGACCGGCCACGCGGCCGCGCGCCCCGGCGAACACTGAACGGGGTCAGGAAACGGTCCTCAACATCGGCGCGCCAGCGCCGTTATCCAGCTCAATGCCCCGATGTCTGCGATCGGGGCAAGGGCTGGCCGTGAGTTGCACCGCGCCACCCGGACCGCAATGGACTGCGCGAAGCCGTAGTGGCGCCCCCAGGCGACCGCTGATCCGACCCTTTTTCCGGAACCGCCCCCATGCCTGCGTCCCGCCCGACCTCTTCCCAGCGCCCCGGAAGCATCGCCAACCGGCTGATGTTGGGGACCGCGCTCATCGCCATGCTCTGCTTCGGCATCACCGCTGCCATCAGCTACCGCGAAGCCAGCCAGGCGCTGATCGATTCTTCGCGGCAGACCATGCAGAGCGAGGCCAATGCCGAATCGCGCCGGGTCGGTGCCGACCTGGCCGCCGCGTTCTCCACCAGCCAGGCGCTGGCCGACAGCCTGGTGGTGCAGCACGCGGCCGGCGGCTTGACCCGGGCCACCGCCTCGCACGTGATCGAACAGCAGCTGCGCTCGCACCCGGAGTGGGTGGGGCTGGGCACGCTGTGGGAGCCGCAGGCCTTCGATGGCAAGGACAGCGAGTTCGTCGATGCGGAAGCACACGACGCGACGGGCCGTTTCATGAGCTACTGGTCCTGGCAGGACGGCACGCCCAAGCAGGACCCGCTGAAGGGCTACGAGGTCCCCGGTGATGGCGACTGGTACCTGCGCCCGCGTGCGCTCAAGCGCCAGACCGTGGCCGAACCGTACAACTACGAGATCGCCGGCAAGCCCGTGCTGATGACCACCCTGTCCACCCCGGTGCTGGACAAGGACACCTTCCTCGGCGCGGTCACCGTCGACTTCGGCCTGGCCGCGTTGCAGGAGCGCCTGGCCGCGCTGCGCCCGATGGGCGAAGGCCATGTCGAACTGATTTCTCCGGGCGGCATCGTGCTGGCGGCCCAGGATGCCAAGGAGATCGGCAAGCGTCGCGACGATACCGCCACCCGCCGGATCCTGGCTGCGGTGGGTGCCGACAAGCCCTACGAAGACTTCAGCGTGGATGCGGCCGGCAACGTGAAGGCGTATGTGCCGCTGCGCATCGGCACCAGCCAGGAGCGCTTCGCCCTGGGCGTGGTGGTGCCGCACGACCTGATCACCGCACAGGCGCGTTCGCTGCTGTGGATCATCCTGGCCGTGGGCCTGGGCGCGGCGCTGGTGCTCAGCGCCAGCGTCTACATACTGCTGCGCCGCCAGGCGATCCGCCCGCTGGCCGAAGCGGTGCGGCTGTCGGCCGATGTTGCCGAAGGTCGCCTGGACACCGCGCTGCCGCCGCCGCGCAACGACGAAGTGGGGCGCCTGCTCGAATCGATGCAGCGCATGCGCAGTCAGGTGCGCGCGGTGATGGCCGCACAGGGCGAAATGGCGCAGCGACATGAGGCCGGTGAACTCAGCTACCGCATGGACGCCCAGTCCTTCCCGGGCGAATACGGGCAGATGGTGGGCGACACCAACCAGCTGGTGGGCGCGAACATCGCCGTTACCCGCCGCCTGGTGGAAGTGATGCAGCGGTACGCGGTGGGCGACCTGTCCCAGGATATGGACCGCCTGCCGGGCGAGCAGGCGCGCTTCACCGAGGCGATGGACACCACCAAGGCCAACCTGCGCGCGATCAACACCCAGATCCGCGACCTCGCCGGTGCTGCCGCGCTGGGCGATTTCAGCCAGCGTGGCGATGTGGTGCGCTTCGACCACGACTTCCGCGGCATGGTCGAAAACCTCAACACCATGATGCAGGTCAGCGACGACAACCTGCAGCAGATTTCCGCGCTGCTGCGGTCGATCGCCGCCGGTGACCTTACCGCGCGCATGCACGGGCAGTTCCATGGCGTGTTCGCGCAGATGCGCGACGACGCCGACACCACCGTGACCCAGCTGACCGACATCGTGGGCCGCATCCAGCAGGCCACGGCCAGCATCAACCTGGCCGCCGGCGAGATTGCTTCGGGCAACAGCGACCTGTCGCGCCGCACCGAGCAGCAGGCCGCCAGCCTGGAAGAAACCGCCGCCTCGATGGAGGAACTGACCTCCACCGTGCGCCAGAACACCGATCACGCCGTGCAGGCCAATACGCTGGCGGCCAACGCGGCCGAGGTGGCGTCGCAGGGCGGGCAGGTGGTGGGCCAGGTGGTCACCACCATGGCCGGCATCGAGGCCTCGTCCAAGCGCATCGCCGAGATCATCTCGGTGATCGACGGCATCGCCTTCCAGACCAACATCCTGGCGCTGAACGCCGCCGTTGAAGCCGCCCGTGCCGGTGAGCAGGGCCGCGGGTTCGCGGTGGTGGCCTCTGAAGTACGCGCGCTGGCGCAGCGCTCCGCCGGTGCGGCCAAGGAGATCAAGACCTTGATCGACGACTCGGTCAGCCAGGTCACCCAAGGCTCGGCACTGGTGCGCACCGCCGGTGACACCATGCAGGAAATCGTCAGTGGCGTGCGCCGCGTCAACGACATCATGGCCGAGATCTCGGCGGCGTCGAAGGAGCAGTCGGCCGGCATCGAGCAGGTCAACCAGACCATCACCCAGATGGACGAAACCACCCAGCAGAACGCCGCGCTGGTGGAAGAAGCCACGGCGGCCGCCCGTGCAATGGAAGAGCAGGCCCAGCACTTGGGCACCGCCGTGGCGATCTTCCGTATCGATGCCGGTGCCTCCCCGATCCCTGCCTCCCGTCCGCACGCGGCGCCGCCGGCCAAGCGTGCCGCCGTCGCGGCGCGCGGCGCGCCGCGTGAGCCGGCGGTGGCCGGCGGCGACTGGCAGACGTTCTGATCCCGGCGCGCGGCGGGGCCCGCCGCGCGCTCGGCTAGACTGTGCCTGGAACACGGCAGGTGCCCCTGCACCTGCCACGCACAGGACACTGGATGGCACGCACTGCACGCCCCCCGCTATGTACCGGTGACCCCGCGGCCTTGTCGTCGGTGCGCGCATGACTGCGCCGTCCAACCGGCTTGGCCTGGCCGCACTGACCGCCCTGGTGGTGGGGTCGATGGTGGGCGCGGGCATCTTCTCGTTGCCGCAGAACATCGCCCGCAGCGCCGGTCCTGGCGCAGCGCTGCTGGGTTGGGCGATCAGCGGCCTGGGCATGTTGATGCTGGCGTTCGTGTTCCAGAACCTGGCCAATCGCAAGCCGCAGCTGGATGCCGGCATCTACGCCTATGCCAAGGCGGGCTTCGGCGACTACATCGGCTTCTCGTCGGCGTGGGGCTACTGGATCTGCTCGCTGCTGGGCAACGTCAGCTTCTTCGTGCTGATCTTCAGCGGGCTGGGCTACTTCGTGCCAGCCTTCGGTGAGGGCAATACCTGGCAGGCCATCGCCTGTGCGTCGGTCCTGTTGTGGGCCATGCACGCGATGGTCCTGCGTGGGATCGGCCAGGCGGCGCTGATCAACGCGGTGGTGACGGTGGCCAAGGTGGTGCCGATCGTGGTGTTCGTGGTGATTGCCGCCGTCGGTTTCCGGCTGGAGGTCTTCACCGCGGACTTCTGGGGCACGCTGTCGCTGGGCGGCCTTGGCGGGCAGCTGCGCGGGATGATGCTGATCACCGTGTGGGTGTTCATCGGCATCGAAGGCGCCAGCATCTATTCGCGCCGGGCGGCACGCCGCGCCGATGTCGGCCGGGCCACGGTGATCGGCTTTCTGGGCGTGCTGGCGCTGTTGATGCTGGTCAACCTGCTGTCGATGGGCGTGCTGGGCCAGCAGCAGCTGGCGCACCTGCACAACCCGTCGATGGCGTTCGTGCTGGAGGCCATCGTCGGCCCGTGGGGCGCGCGTCTGATCATCATCGGGATGGTCGTGTCGGTGCTGGGTGCGTTGCTGGCCTGGGTGCTGCTGTGCGCCGAAGTGCTGCACGCCGCTGCCGGCGACGGCACCATGCCGGCTTTCCTGGCCCGGCAGAACGCCAACGATGTGCCCGCCAACGCGCTGTGGCTGACCAACGGGCTGATCCAGCTGTTCCTGTTGATCACGCTGTTCAGTGCCAGCACGTATACCAGCCTGGTGCTGCTGGGGGCATCGATGGCGCTGGTGCCGTACTTGTTCTCGGCCGCCTACGGGGTGCTGGTGGCCTGGCGTGGTGAAGGATACGCCGACGCTTCGGCGCCGCGCCGGCGCGATCTGGTGATTGCGGTGCTGGCCACGGTGTACGCGCTATGGCTGGTGTATGCCGGCGGGGTGACGCAGGTGCTGCTGTCGGCGCTGTTGTATGCGCCGGGCATGCTGATGTTCGCGCAGGCCAAGCGGCAACATGGGCAGCCGGTGTTCACCCCGGTGGAGCGGGTGATCGCGGTATGCGTGCTGGCTGTATCGCTGGCGGCGGTGTGGGGGCTGTGGCACGGCCACCTGACCTTGGGCTGAGGTGCGCACCGCATCGCGCCAAACCGGTAGGTACCAACCGTTGGTTGGTACGGACGCCACGTATTTTCCCTGCGAATGGACGAAGAACTAAAAAAGGTTCTTCGTCCATCTGAGGGAAGCGTCTTGTTGCAAGAACCGTCGAAGCGTGAGCACGACGCTACGCGCGTGGCCGGGTGTGCAGGCGCCGCGGCTGGCGTCTCCGATCGGGCCGGTCGCGAGCGTGAGGGCCCCGTAGCAGCCGGTAGGCCCCTGGTGCAAATGTCCCCCGGCCGCGGTCGCGGCCTCCTCCTTTATTTTGCCCAGGAGCCTACCGGCYGCTAMGGGGCTCGGCTWGCGGTAAGCARCGGAAGCCWGGCTTTTCTGGCGCYGTCGGTGGGTCGGGCGCTGGGSCCCCATGCCCTTGGAGGCGAAATAAAGGAGGAGGKGGCGGCCGCAGGCCGACGCCGGGGGACATTCGCCGGAAAGGGCATGGGG